>NZ_JBSFVD010000015.1:0-194342 GCF_053592135.1 Streptomyces sp. NPDC002784
GGCGTCCCATTCACCGGCGGGGGGCGCCCCCCCGCCACCACCCCCCCCCCCCCCCGCTCCAGGTTCACGCGTCAGAGAGCCGACGGTCCGTCAGACCTCCACCACGACAGGGAGGATCATCGGCCTGCGGCGATAGGTGTCGGAGACCCACTTGCCCAGGGTGCGGCGGATCAGCTGCTGGAGCTGGTGGGGCTCCACGACGCCGTCCTGAGCCGACCGCTCCAGCACCTCCGTGATCCTCGGGATGACATCGCCGAAGGCGGAGTCCTCGATGCCGGAGCCGCGGGCCTGGATGTGCGGGCCGCCCGTGATCTTGCCGGTGGACGAGTCCACGACCACGAAGACCGAGATGATGCCCTCGTCGCCGAGGATCTTGCGGTCCTTCAGCGCCGGCTCGCCCACATCGCCGACGGAGAGGCCGTCGACGTAGACGTAACCCGCCTGGACCTTGCCGGAGATCTTGGCCCTGCCCTCGATGAGGTCGACGGCCACGCCGTCCTCGGCGATGACGATGCGGTCGTGCGGGACGCCGGTCATGGCGCCCAGCTCGGCGTTGGCGCGCAGGTGGCGCCATTCGCCGTGGACCGGCATCAGGTTCCGCGGACGGCAGATGTTGTAGAAGTACAGGAGCTCGCCCGCGGACGCGTGGCCCGAGACGTGCACCTTGGCGTTGCCCTTGTGGACGACGTTGGCGCCCCAGCGGGTCAGACCGTTGATGACGCGGTAGACCGCGTTCTCGTTACCGGGGATCAGCGACGACGCCAGGATCACCGTGTCGCCGTCGACGATGCGGATCTGGTGGTCGCGGTTGGCCATGCGGGACAGGGCGGCCATCGGTTCGCCCTGGGAACCCGTGCAGACCAGCACGATCTCGCTCTCGGGCAGGTCGTCCAGCGTCTTGACGTCCACCACCAGGCCCGGCGGGACCTTCAGATAGCCCAGGTCGCGGGCGATGCCCATGTTGCGGACCATCGAGCGGCCGACGAAGGCGACCCGGCGGCCGTATTCGTGAGCGGCGTCCAGGATCTGCTGGATGCGGTGGACGTGGCTGGCGAAGCTGGCCACGATGATCCGCTTGCGGGCCCCGGCGAAGACCTGGCGCAGGACGTTGGAGATCTCGCGCTCCGGCGGAACGAACCCCGGGACCTCGGCGTTCGTCGAGTCGCTGAGGAGAAGGTCGATGCCCTCTTCGCTCAGGCGTGCGAACGCGTGCAGGTCGGTGAGCCGGCTGTCCAGCGGGAGCTGGTCCATCTTGAAGTCGCCCGTGTGGACCACCATGCCCGCGGGGGTGCGGATGGCGACGGCCAGGGCGTCGGGGATGGAGTGGTTGACGGCGACGAACTCGCAGTCGAAGGGGCCGATGCGCTCGCGGTTCCCCTCCGCCACCTCAAGGGTGTACGGGCGGATGCGGTGCTCCTGGAGCTTGGCCTCGATGAGCGCGAGGGTCAGCTTGGAGCCGATCAGCGGGATGTCCGGCTTCTCGCGGAGCAGGAAGGGGACGCCGCCGATGTGGTCCTCGTGGCCGTGGGTGAGGACGATGCCCTCGATGTCGTCGAGGCGGTCCCTGATGGACGAGAAGTCCGGCAGGATCAGGTCGATTCCGGGCTGCTCCTCCTCGGGGAAGAGCACTCCGCAGTCGACGATCAGCAGGCGGCCGCCGTATTCGAAGACCGTCATGTTCCGGCCGATTTCGCCGAGGCCGCCGAGCGGGGTGACCCGCAGGCCGCCTTCGGGGAGCGGCGGGGGCGGGCTGAGTTCAGGATGCGGATGACTCAAAAGACTCTCCTCAACCACGCGCGCCACGTACCGGTAGGGCACGTGGCGCGCATGACGTTCGTGCAGAAGCAGTTGTCGTTGTGGTGCAGGCACCGGTGGCCTGCCTATTCAGTTGTGAAGTCGGTGCGCGCGGTCGGGCCGCGCGAAGTCTCGTGCTAGAGCTCTACCCCGCCCGCGGCAAGATCGATCTTGAGCTGTTCGATCTCCTCGGGCGAGCATTCGACCATCGGGGCGCGCAGCGGTCCGGCGGGCAGGCCCTGGAGGGTGAGCGCGGCCTTGGTGGTCATGACGCCCTGGGTGCGGAACATGCCCGTGTAGACGGGCAGCAGCTTCTGGTGGATCTCGGTCGCCTTCTGGACGTCACCGCTGGTGTACGCGTCGACGAGGGCGCGCAGCTCCGGGGTGACGACATGGCCGACGACGGAGACGAAGCCGACCGCGCCCACGGAGAGGAGCGGCAGGTTCAGCATGTCGTCGCCCGAGTACCAGGCGAGGCCGGAGCGGGCGATGGCCCAGCTGGCGCGGCCGAGGTCGCCCTTGGCGTCCTTGTTGGCGACGATCCGGGGGTGCTCGGCGAGCCGGACGAGTGTCTCGGTGCTGATCGGGACGCCACTGCGGCCGGGGATGTCGTAGAGCATGACCGGCAGCTCGGTGGCGTCGGCGATGGTCCGGAAGTGCCGGTACAGGCCCTCCTGCGGGGGCTTGTTGTAGTACGGCGTGACGATCAGCAGGCCGTGGGCGCCGGTCTTCTCGGCCTGGCGGGCGAGCTCCATGCTGTGGTGGGTGTCGTTGGTGCCGACTCCGGCCACGACGTGGGCGCGGTCGCCCACCGCCTCCAGTACGGCTCGTACGAGATCCGCTTTCTCCGCGTCGCTGGTGGTGGGGGACTCGCCTGTGGTGCCGTTGATGATCAGGCCGTCGTTGCCTGCGTCCACCAGGTGCGAGGCGAGCCGCTGCGCGCCGTCGAGGTCGAGTGCGCCGTCCGCCGTGAAGGGCGTGACCATAGCGGTGAGGACCCGCCCGAAGGGGGTCTGCGGAGTGGAGGTCGGAGCCATGGGTTACACGCTACTCGTTGCTCAAGGCGCGGTCTGCCCTAGGGGTGCGGGAAAAGTCCTGACAAAGAAGGAGCCCGGCACTGCCTGCTCGGGGGTTCAAGCAGTGCCGGGTCCGTTTGATCAGGCTAGATGAACTTCGCTAAATGCCGCAATCCGGACACATCGTGAGGCTGACCCGTACATCTGTGCCCGACCGGGAACTCGGATGCGCTACGGCGCCACACGTCCGTTCGCATTGAAGGCGGCGTAGGTGAGCGGCATGAGCTTGGCCCACTCCGCCTCCATCTTCTCGCCGACCATCTCGATCTCCCGCTGCGGGAAGGAGGGGACCTTGGCCAGCTCGTGCTGGGTGCGCAGGCCGAGGAAGTGCATCAGCGAGCGCGCGTTGCAGGTGGCGTACATGGAGGAGAACAGGCCGACGGGGAGGACCGCGCGGGCGACCTCGCGGGCGACGCCGGCGGCGAGCATCTCCTGGTACGCCTCGTACGACCGGCGGTAGGAGTCCTCCATCGAGCGGCCGACCAGCTCCTGCTGGGCCTGGGTGCCCTCCACGAAGACGTACTTGCCCGGGCGGCCCTCCTGGACGAGCTTGCGGGACTCGGCGGGGACGTAGAAGACCGGCTGGAGCTCCCGGTACCGGCCCGATTCCTCGTTGTACGACCAGCCGACGCGGTGCCGCATGAACTCGCGGAAGACGAAGATCGGTGCGCTGATGAAGAAGGTCATCGAGTTGTGCTCGAAGGGGCTGCCGTGCCGGTCCCGCATCAGGTAGTTGATGAGGCCCTTGGAGCGCTCGGGGTCCTTCTTCAGCTCGTCCAGGGACTGCTCGCCGGCGGTGGAGACGCGGGCGGCCCACAGCACGTCGGAGTCGGCCGCGCTGTGCTTGACCAGCTCGACGGTGACGTCGCTGCGGAAGCTGGGCTTGAGGTCGTCGGCGGGGGTGTCGGTCACGACGCGGAGGGTCCTTCCATCACTTCACTCGGGCGGCGCCCACTCTACTCAGCGGCGAGGCGCGAAGTTTTTCCCGGTTGACCGGCACTTCTCCCGGTACCCGCTCGTCTGTGTTGGTGACAGTGATTCGTTCGACTCCCGAGAGGAGCAGGACCTCCGATGTTCCATCGGCGCGAGCCCGTACCCTTCGCCTTCCTTGCCGAATCGGACCGGTTCCGCAGCAATGTCGCTCCCCCGCCCCGCGCGCGGGCCACCGCCGGGGAGATAGCCGGGCGCTGGCTCCTCGGGCTCACCATCGTGTCCGCGCTGGCGGGCTCGCTCGTCCTCGGGATGCCGGCGCTCTCCGCCGACCAGCCGTCGCAGCAGACGCAGCAGACGCAGGCGTCCGACGGGCGCTGAGGCCGGTACCGACCCATCCGGACCCCCAAGGGTGGTGAGCCGGGACACAGGTCGATAGCCTCACCGGGCACAGCCCAGCATGGATTGAGTGAGGACCAGCCGTGCCCCTGCCCTTCCTGACGGCCGACCGAGCCTTCGAAACAGCCGACGATGTCGCGCTGCCCTTCGACGACCGTGACCGCTGGCGACGCCCCTACCGCCCGGGCCCGTGGCGGGTGGGCGCGGCCGCGCTTTTGCTGCTGCTCGCCTCCTACGTGCTGTTCGCGGCGGTGATCATCGCGCTGACCGGCACACCGGCCGAGGCCGGCGTGGTCTTCGGCGTCGCCGTGGCCGCGATCGCCGTCGCGCTGCGGCTGCTGCGCATGGGCGTGTGGGTGAGTGCCCAGGGGCTGCGCCATGTCGCGTTCTTCGTCACGCGTACGACGCCCTGGGAGCAGGTCGTCGCGGTGCGCACGGTGCAGCGGCCGGTGCGCTGGCTCGGGCTTCCGCGCACTCTGCAGGGGCAGGCCCTGGTCCTCGTACGCGCCGATCGGGGCGCGGACGATCTGCCGCCGCTGCTGACCACGCACAACGCGGACTTCCTGGCACGGCCGGAGGCGTTCGACCGGGCTGCGGACACGATCGAGGCCTGGGGTGCGGAGGCGCGCCGCTAGGGGTGCCGTGACAATCCGCGGGTCTGTGGGGGCTGGTCGCGCAGTTCCCCGCGCCCCTTTGGGGCGCGCTTGTCAGGGCGATCGTTCGGCCCCGCCGCGGACACCATCGACGCCTGGGGCGCCGTGACCGTCTGCGGGCCGGTGGGGGCTGGTCGCGCCGTTCCCCGCGCCCCTATGGGGGCTGGCTTCAGCGGGCTGTTTCTCGGAGTGTGATGGCTCGCTGCATCGCCTTTCTTGCGCGGGGGGTGTCGCGGGCGTCGTGGTAGGCGATGGCGAGGCGGAACCAGCTGCGCCAGTCGTCCGGGGCGTCCTCCGTCTCGGCCTTGCGGCGGGCGAAGACCTCGTCGGCCGAGTCACGGTCGATGCGCCCGCTGGGGGTGCGCTTCAGCTCGTCGACGGGCAGGCCGCCCTCCGCGTCGAGTTCGGCGGCGAGCTTATTGGCCTTGCGGACGAACTCGGTGTTCTTCCACAGGAACCACAGGCCGATCAGCGGCAGGATCAGCACCGCGACACCGAAGGCGACGGTGAGCAGGGTGCCGGCCTGGATGAGCATCAGGCCCCGGCTGCCGACCAGGACGAAGTAGACGACCAGGACGGCGGCCGTGACGGCGTAGGAGATCTTCGCGCGCATGAGTCGGTCAGCCCAGGTCCAGGAAGTTTTCCAGGCCGACGGTGAGGCCGGGGGTGGCCACCACGCGGCGGGCGCCGAGCAGGATGCCCGGCATGAAGCTGCTGTGGTGCAGGGAGTCATGGCGGACGGTGAGGGTCTCGCCCTCGCCGCCCAGCAGGACCTCCTGGTGGGCCAGCAGGCCACGCAGCCGGATCGCGTGGACCGGGATCCCGTCCACGCTGGCGCCCCGCGCACCGTCCAGGGCGGTGGTCGTGGCGTCCGGTGCGGGGGCCGAGCCGGCCTTGGCGCGGGCCTCGGCGATGAGCTGGGCGGTGCGGGTGGCGGTGCCGCTGGGCGCGTCCACCTTCTTGGGGTGGTGCAGCTCGACGACCTCGACCGACTCGAACCAGGGCGCGGCGATCTGCGCGAACTTCATGGTCAGGACGGCCCCGATGGAGAAGTTGGGCGCGATGAGCACGCCCGTCTCCGGGGACTCGGCCAGCCAGCCCTTCAGCTGCGCGAGGCGCTCGTCGGTCCAGCCCGTCGTACCGACGACCGCGTGGATGCCGTGGCGCACGCAGTAGTCGAGGTTGTCCATCACCGAGTCCGGCGTGGTCAGTTCGACGGCGACCTGGGCGCCGGTCCCGGCCAGGGTGTCCAGTGTGTCGCCCCGGCTCAGGGCGGCGACCAGCTCCATGTCGTCGGCCGCCTCGACGGCCCGGACCGCCTCGGAACCGATCCGGCCCTTGGCACCGAGGACCGCCACTCGCAGCTTGCTCATCTTCTTGCTTCCTTCGGGAGAGGCTTACGCGACCGCTTCGTGCAGACGGGACGCCTGTTTGTCCTTCAGCGGGCCGATGACCGACAGGGAGGGCCGCTGTCCCAGGACGTCCCGGGCCACCGAGCGGACGTCGTCCGGGGTGACCGAGGCTATCCGGGCCAGCATGTCGTCCACGGACATCTGGTCGCCCCAGCACAGCTCGCTCTTGCCGATACGGTTCATCAGCGCGCCGGTGTCCTCCAGGCCGAGGACGGTGGAGCCCCGGAGCTGGCCGATGGCGCGGCCGATCTCGTCGTCGGACAGGCCGTGCTCGGCGACATGGTCGAGTTCGTCGCGGCAGATCTTCAGCACGTCGTGCACCTGCGAGGGCCGGCAGCCGGCGTAGACGCCGAACAGGCCGCAGTCGGCGAAGCCGGAGGTGTACGAGTACACGCTGTACGCCAGGCCGCGCTTCTCCCGGACCTCCTGGAAGAGCCGGGACGACATCCCGCCGCCCAGGGCCGTGTTCAGCACGCCCAGGGCCCAGCGGCGCTCGTCGGTGCGGGCGAGCCCCGGCATGCCCAGGACGACGTGCGCCTGCTCGGTCTTGCGGCCGATCAGCTCGACGCGGCCCGCGGTGCGCAGCGCGCGCCTGCCGCCGCGCGGGGCGATCGGCGTGGCGTCGAGGTTCGTCAGGGCGCCGGCCTTCTCGAAGGCGGCCCGGACCTGCCGTACGACCTTGTTGTGGTCGATGTTGCCCGCGGCGGCCACGACCAGGTGGGTCGGGTCGTAGTGCTTCTTGTAGAAGCGGCGGATGCGGTCGGCGGTGAGGGCGTTGACCGTGTCGACCGTGCCGAGGACCGGGCGGCCGAGGGGGTTGTCGCCGAACATCGTGTGCGCGAACAGGTCGTGCACGCAGTCGCCCGGGTCGTCCTCGGTCATCGCGATCTCCTCGAGGATCGCGCCGCGCTCGACGTTGACGTCCTCCTCCAGGATCAGCGAGCCCGTGAGCATGTCGCAGACGACGTCGATGGCGAGCGGCAGGTCGGTGTCGAGGACACGCGCGTAGTAGCACGTGTACTCCTTCGCCGTGAACGCGTTCATCTCGCCGCCGACGGCGTCGAGGGCGGAGGAGATGTCCAGGGCGGAGCGGCGCCGGGTGCCCTTGAAGAGCAGGTGCTCCAGGTAGTGCGTGGCGCCGTTCAGGGCCGGGGTCTCGTCGCGGGAGCCGACGTGCGCCCAGATGCCGAAGGTCGCGGAGCGGACCGAGGGCAGGGTCTCGGTGACGATGCGCAGGCCGCCCGGGAGGGTGGTCTTACGGACCGTGCCGATGCCGTTCTCGCCCTTGATGAGCGTTTGGGTACGGGCGACGGCCCGCGCCTCCGTGGAGGTGCGGGCCGTCGTCCTGGAGGTGCTCGACGTCACTTGTCGGTGTCGTCCTTCGTGTCCTCGGAAGCCTCTTCGCCCTCGATCACCGGGATGAGGGAGAGCTTGCCGCGGGAGTCGATCTCGGCGATCTCGACCTGGACCTTGGAGCCCACGGCGAGCACGTCCTCGACGTTCTCCACGCGCTTGCCGCCGGCGAGCTTGCGGATCTGCGAGATGTGCAGCAGGCCGTCCTTGCCCGGGAGCAGCGAGACGAACGCGCCGAAGGTGGTCGTCTTCACGACCGTGCCCAGGTAGCGCTCGCCGACCTCCGGCATGGTCGGGTTGGCGATCGAGTTGATCGTGGCGCGGGCGGCCTCGGCCTGCGAGCCGACCTGGGCACCGATGTAGATGGTGCCGTCGTCCTCGATCGTGATCTCGGCGCCGGTGTCCTCCTGGATCTGGTTGATCATCTTGCCCTTGGGGCCGATGACCTCACCGATCTTGTCCACGGGGATCTTCACGGTGATGATCCGCGGGGCGTTCGGGGACATCTCGTCCGGCGTGTCGATCGCTTCCATCATCACGTCGAGGATGTGGAGGCGGGCGTCGCGGGCCTGCTTGAGGGCCGCGGCCAGGACGGAGGCCGGGATGCCGTCCAGCTTGGTGTCGAGCTGGAGGGCGGTCACGAACTCCTTGGTGCCGGCGACCTTGAAGTCCATGTCGCCGAAGGCGTCCTCCGCACCGAGGATGTCGGTGAGGGTGACGTAGTGCGTCTCGCCCTCGATCTCCTGGGAGATCAGGCCCATGGCGATACCGGCGACGGGGGCCTTCAGCGGCACACCGGCGTTCAGCAGCGACATGGTGGAGGCGCAGACCGAGCCCATGGACGTCGAGCCGTTGGAGCTCAGCGCCTCGGAGACCTGGCGGATCGCGTAGGGGAACTCCTCGCGCGTCGGCAGGACCGGCACGAGGGCGCGCTCGGCGAGGGCGCCGTGGCCGATCTCGCGGCGCTTCGGGGAGCCGACGCGGCCGGTCTCGCCGGTGGAGTACGGCGGGAAGTTGTAGTTGTGCATGTAGCGCTTGCGGGTCACCGGGGAGAGGGTGTCCAGCTGCTGCTCCATGCGGAGCATGTTGAGGGTGGTGACGCCCAGGATCTGGGTCTCGCCACGCTCGAAGACCGCGGAGCCGTGCACGCGCGGGATGGCCTCGACCTCGGCGGCCAGGGTGCGGATGTCGGTGACACCGCGGCCGTCCATGCGCTTCTTCTCCTTGATGACGCGCTCCCGGACCAGGGTCTTGGTCAGCGAGCGGTACGCGGCGGAGATCTCCTTCTCGCGGCCCTCGAACTCCGGCAGGAGCTTCTCGGCGGCGAGCGCCTTGACGCGGTCCAGCTCGGCCTCGCGCTCCTGCTTGCCGGCGATGGTCAGCGCGGAGGCGAGCTCCGGCTTGACGGCGGCGGTGAGCGCCTCGAGGACGTCGTCCTGGTAGTCCAGGAAGACCGGGAACTCGCCGGTCGGCTTGGCGGCCTTGGCGGCGAGGTCGGCCTGGGCCCTGCAGAGCACCTTGATGAAGGGCTTCGCGGCGTCCAGACCGGCGGCGACGACCTCCTCAGTCGGCGCCTCGGCGCCGACCTCGACCAGCTTGATGGTCTTCTCCGTGGCCTCGGCCTCGACCATCATGATCGCGACGTCGCCGTCCTCCAGGGTGCGGCCCGCGACGACCATGTCGAAGACGGCGTCCTCGAGCTCGGTGTGCGTCGGGAACGCCACCCACTGGCCGCGGATCAGCGCGACGCGGACGCCGCCGATCGGGCCGGAGAAGGGCAGACCGGCCAGCTGGGTGGACGCGGAGGCGGCGTTGATCGCCACGACGTCGTACAGGTGGTCGGGGTTGAGCGCCATGATCGTGGCGACGACCTGGATCTCGTTGCGCAGGCCCTTCTTGAAGGACGGGCGCAGCGGGCGGTCGATCAGCCGGCAGGTGAGGATGGCGTCCTCGGAGGGGCGGCCCTCACGGCGGAAGAAGCTGCCGGGGATCTTGCCGGCGGCGTACATCCGCTCCTCGACGTCCACCGTCAGCGGGAAGAAGTCGAGCTGGTCCTTGGGGTTCTTGGAGGCGGTGGTGGCCGACAGCACCATGGTGTCGTCGTCCAGGTACGCCACGGCGGAACCGGCGGCCTGCTTGGCCAGGCGGCCCGTCTCGAAGCGGATGGTGCGGGTGCCGAAGGCGCCATTGTCGATGACGGCCTCGGCGTAGTGGGTCTCGTTCTCCACTAGCAATTTCTCCATTACTTTTCGTCTTTTGTCCCGATCCGCCCGTGTGGCGGGGGGACGGGGGCGGAGAAGCGCTCTGCGGGCCGGTCTTCGATCGAAGCACCCGGGTTCGCATTGCCCGGGGGCCACTACCGAGGACCGGCGGCGGCGAGGTGCACTTCTCCTCGTGCCACTGCGTTGTGCTACCACACTACAAAGCGGGTGTGACACTCCGCACGTTTCCGTACGTACGGCAAAGGGAGCGGCCCCCGATCGTTTCGGGAACCGCCCCCTTCACGGCGTCTTACTTGGCGCCCGCCGCACCGCGGCGGATGCCGAGGCGGTCGACCAGCGCACGGAAGCGCTGGATGTCCTTCTTCGCCAGGTACTGGAGAAGGCGGCGACGCTGACCGACCAGGATCAGCAGACCACGACGGGAGTGGTGGTCGTGCTTGTGGGTCTTGAGGTGCTCGGTCAGGTCCGAGATCCGGCGCGAGAGCATGGCGACCTGGACCTCGGGGGAGCCGGTGTCGCCCTCCTTCTGACCGAACTCGCTGATGATCTGCTTCTTCGTAGCGGCGTCGAGCGGCACGCGTACTCCTCGTAGTCTCTGAGTGGCCACCGAGTGCCCCCGGTCTATGTCTCGGGGGAGCTTCCGTTACTCGGGAGGCGGGGATCCGCTGGGCGCGGCCTCCAGAGCGAGCGCTCCGGGGGTGCGTACACAAACGGCCGTCACTCAGGGTACCAGCCAGAGGTGGGCGCCCTTGCACGGGTCCCTGAACCGCCCTGATCGCGAGGAATGGCCCACTAGGGTGAGCGCCGATCAAGCGTACGTCGTAAGGACCCGTACGCCGGAAGTCTGGAAGGGGTCGCTGGGCATGGCGGAGACGGAAGCGGAGATCAAGGCGCGCAAGGAGCGGGAGCGCGACGAGCTGTACGCCCTCGACATCTCGGGCGTGGAGTGGCAGAGCGCGCCGGGCACGGAGGCGCACGAGGAGCGGGTGGAGATCGCGCAGCTGCCCGGCGGGGCGGTGGCGATGCGGTCGTCGCTGGAGCCGGAGACGGTGCTGCGTTATACGGAGGCCGAGTGGCGGGCGTTCGTGCTGGGCGCGCGGGACGGGGAGTTCGACCTGGAGCCGGCGCCGGGGAGCGGCGGTTCTGACGGGGAGTGATCGACGGGCGGTCGTCGGGTCGACAGGCGGTCGTCAGGCGGTCGTCAGGTGGTTCTCAGGTGGTTCTCAGGCGGTCGTGGGGGTGCGGGTTCGTGGCTCCCCGCGGCCGCCAATTCCCTTGTACGGCGGGGTGGTTGCGCGGGGTGAATTGGTCGCTTGCTTCGCTTTCATTCCGGATTGTTCACGAGTGCTGTCCGGTTTGTTCACCAATAGGTCGGCTGTGTACGGCACTTCGGGGCAGGCTGTGACGCAGTGGGCGGCTGCTCGGGGGTGGACGGGCCTGCCGGGGTGATGGCTGTGGTGATTAGGCTGGGACCGGGCGCGATGCCAGAACCCGTGGACCGGGCGTCGGTGGCCCAGGGGGAGAGCCGACCGAAACGGACGACCTCGAACGACTTCGGACGACGAGCAAGGGTCTCCCCGGCACGGCATGGGGGTGCTCGACCACACCAGGAGGAACTGTGAGCAGCGATCGGGACGGGATCCGCGGGGGCTGGGCCACACCCGGCGATGACCAGCCCGACGCGGAGTCGGCGAACGAGGTCACGGGTGAGTTCACCATCGACTACGCGCCGCCTGCCTGGTACACCCAGAACGCGAGTGGCTCCGCCGGGGCGGGGCGGGACGAGAGCGGGTCGGGGGCGTCGGGGGCGTCGAGTGCCTCTGGCGCTACGGGGTCCTCTGGTGCTACGGGGTCCTCTGGTTCGGCGTCGGGGGGCTCGGCATCGGACTCTTCGGCGGCGGGTGAAGGTGGTCCTGCCGGTGACGGTGGTTCCGCTGCTCGGCCGACCTTCACTCCCTCTCCCACCGCGCTGCCTTCCTCGCTGCCGGGGCTGACGCCGCCTGTTCCGCAGGGGACGCCTGCTCCGGGGGCGCCTTTCACGCCGCCCGCTCCTCCTGTGCGGCCCGCGCCCGGGGCCCCTTTCACTCCGCCGCTGCCTGCGGCTGGGGGGCCGGTCGCGGTGCCCAAGCTGCCGGTGGGGAGTGGTTTCGAACCGCAGGGGACGTCGGCCGAGCCGCCCGCGACTCCGCCCGCGGAGGATGCGGCATCTCCTACGGCCGTGCCGAGCATCCCCGTCGGGGGGTTCCAGTCGCAGTGGAGCACGCCTGCTTCCGCGCCTTCCGAGGCTTCGTCCACGGCTCCGGCCGCCGAGGAGTCCGACTCCGGCAAGGGTGACCTGGAGAGCGGCGCCACGATGCGGTTCTCCGCGGTGGCGCTGCAGCGGGAGATCGAGGAGCGCGCGGCGGAGGCCGGGGCGGGGCTGCCGTCGGAGGACGGGGACGGCGTCTCCGGGGAGCAGGAGCCGGAGGTCGAGCCCGAGGACGCCGTGGACGACTCCGGTGTCGGCACGACCGAAACGGACGCGGTGGCGGCCGAGCCGGAGGAGGCGGAACTGGCGGACACCGAGCTCACGGACGCGGAACTGGCGGACGCGGAGCCGGACAGCTCGGACGCCGAGTTGTCCGAGCCGGAGCCGACGGACTCCGTCCCGGAGGACGTCGTAGCCGATGAGGCTGAGCCGTCGGACGAGGCCGAGGCCGAGCCGGAGGACGCGGTACCGGCCGACGCGGAACCGGAGGACGTCGTACCGGCTGACACCGAACCGGAAGACGCGGCACACGCAGACGTGGAACCGAAGGAAGAGGCCGCAGAGGCCGACGCGGAGCCGCAGGAGGCCGTACAGGCCGACGCCGAGCCCCAGGACGCCGAACCGCAGGACGCCGTACCCGCGGCTGCCGCCTGGACTCCCCCGCCGACACCGCCGGTCGGGGTGCCGCCGCTGCCGCCGTCGTACCAGCCCGCGGCTCCGCCGTCGGCGCCGCAGTGGCCCGTGCAGCAGCAGGAGCCGGTGGCTCCGGCGGAGCCGCAGCAGCAGCCTCCGTTCCAGCCGCAGGCCCCGCAGCCCGCACCCGCGGCCTGGACCCAGCCGCCGACCCCCGGCGCCCCCGCGCCGCAGGGCGGCTACGGCTTCCCGCACCCCGGCACTACCGCCGTACCGGCGCAGGGACCCGCCAACTCCCCGGCGCCCACGCCACAGGACGGGCACGGCTTCCCGTACCCCGGCCCTCCGTCAGCCCCCGCGCAGGAACCCACGGCCCCGCACCCCGGCACGCCGACCGCGCCCGCGCAACAGCCGCCCGCCGCCCCGGCGCCCAACCCCCAGGACGGCTACAGCTCCCCTCAGCCCGGGGCTCAGCCCTCCACCCCCAACCCCCAAGGCGCCTACGGCTTCCCCGGCACCCCCGCAGCACCTGCGCACCCGACGGCCGGCGTCCCCAACCCCACGCCCGCCCCGCAAGGCGGCTACGGCTTCCCGCACCCCGGCACCCCCGCAGCGCCCGCGCACCCGACGGCCAGCGCCCCCAACCCCACGCCCGCCCCGCAAGGCGGCTACGGCTCCCCCCAGCCCGGCACCCCCAACCCGCAAGGCGGCTACGGCTTCCCCCAGCCCGGCACTCCCGCCGCGCCCGCGCAACAGCCGCCCGCCACCGCGGCGCCCAACCCCCAGGGTGGCTACGGCTTCCCGCACCCCGGCGCCCCGGCGGCCCCGTACGCCCAGCCTGAGCAGCCCACCGCGCACCCCCAGCCTGAGCAGCCCGGCGTCCCGGCGGCTGCACACGCCCAGCCCGGCACCCCCGCGGCCCCGCACGCGCAGCCGGGCCAGCCTCCGCAGCAGCCCTCCCCCGCCGCTCCCAACTCCCCCGCGCAGCCCGGCGGTTACGGCTTCCCCCAGCCGCCCGGCCAGCCGGGACCGGTACCGGGCCAGGGCCACGCTCAGCCCGCCGTACCCCCGCAGGGCCAGCCACACGCTCAGCCCGGCATGCCCCCACAGGGCCAGCCGCAAGCTCAGCCCTCCGTACCGGCACAGGACCACCCCCAGGCCCACCCCACCGCACCACAGCAGGGCCAGCCGCAGGCTCAGCCCGGCGTACCCGCACACGGCCACCCCCAGGCCCAGCCCGGCATGCCCCCGCACAGCCACCCGCAGGCACAGCCCGGCATGCCGCCGCAGGGTCAGCCGCAGCAGCCCGTCGACCCCCGGGCCGGGGCCGCCTGGCCTCAGCCGATCCAGCATGATCAGCGGCAGCCGACCAACCCCGGGGCCGCGCCGCTCGGTTACACCGCTGCCGTGGAGCTGTCGTCCGACCGGCTGCTCAACAACAAGAAGCAGAAGGCGAAGAGCGGACGGCCCGTCGCAGGCGGTGGGCGGTTCAAGATCGGTGGGAAGAAGGAAGAGGCCGAGCGGCAGCGCAAGCTGGAGCTCATCCGTACGCCCGTGCTGTCCTGCTACCGGATCGCCGTCATCAGCCTCAAGGGCGGCGTCGGGAAGACCACGACCACCACCGCCCTCGGCTCCACCCTCGCCACCGAGCGGCAGGACAAGATCCTCGCCATCGACGCCAACCCGGACGCCGGCACCCTCGGCCGCCGGGTCCGCCGGGAGACCGGGGCCACCATCCGTGACCTCGTGCAGGCGATCCCGTACCTCAACTCGTACATGGACATCCGCCGGTTCACCTCCCAGGCGCCGTCCGGGCTCGAGATCATCGCCAACGACGTCGACCCGGCCGTCTCCACGACGTTCAACGACGAGGACTACCGGCGCGCGATCGACGTACTGGGCAAGCAGTACCCGATCATCCTCACCGACTCCGGTACCGGTCTGCTCTACAGCGCCATGCGCGGTGTGCTGGACCTCGCCGACCAGCTCATCATCATCTCGACGCCGTCCGTGGACGGGGCGAGCAGCGCCAGTACGACGCTGGACTGGCTGTCGGCGCACGGCTACGCCGATCTCGTCTCGCGGTCCCTCACCGTCATCTCCGGCGTCCGCGATACCGGCAAGATGATCAAGGTCGACGACATCGTCAGCCACTTCGAGACCCGCTGCCGTGGTGTCATCGTCGTGCCCTTCGACGAGCATCTCGCCGCCGGTGCCGAGGTCGACCTCGACATGATGCGGCCCAAGGTGCGGGAGGCGTACTTCAACCTCGCCTCGATGGTCGCCGAGGACTTCGTCCGCCACCAGCAGGCCCACGGCCTGTGGACCAGCGACGGCAACCCGCCCCCGGTGGCGGCCCCGCCCCTGCCCGGCCAGCCCATCCCCGGCCAGCCCTACGGCCACGGCCAGCCCGGCCAGCCCTACGGCCCCGGCCCCGGCCCCGGCCACCCCGGTCAGCCCCCGGCGCAGCAGCCCGGGCAGCCGCCCTACCCCTACCCCCAGCAGCCCCCGCAGTAGGCGGTGACGGCACACGAAAGGGCGGCCGGTGCCCGCGAGGCACCGGCCGCCCTTCGGCGTCGTAGCGGCGGCTAGCCCCTCGCCTGCGCCGCCGTCTCCGCCGCTGCCGTCAGATCGCGGCTGATCTTGATGTCCTCCATCATTCGCTCGATCAGCGCGTCGAGCGAGTCGAACTTGACCTGCCCGCGCACGAAGCCGAGGAAGTCGACGGCGACATGCAGGCCGTACAGATCGAGGCCGACCCGGTCGATGACATGCGCCTCGACCGTGCGCGCGGTGCCGTCGAAGGTCGGGTTCGTGCCGACGGAGATCGCCGACGGCATCACCTCGCCCTGGGCGTGCAGCCAGCCGGCGTACACACCGTCCGCGGGGATCGCGGTGTGCGGGAGCGTCTCGACGTTCGCCGTCGGGACGCCCAGCTCGCGTCCGCGCTGCGCGCCGCGCACGACGATGCCCTCGACCCGGTGCGGGCGGCCCAGGATCTCGGCGGCGCCCTCGACGTCGCCCTCCAGGACCAGACGCCGGGTCAGGGTCGAGGAGAACGGCTGACCGCCGCCCGCCTCACCGGACACGTACAGGTCGACGATCTCGACGTCGAAGTCGTACGTCTTGCCCAGCTCGGCCAGATACACGACATCGCCCGCCGCACGGTGGCCGAAGCGGAAGTTGGGGCCCTCGACGACGGCCTTGGCGCGCAGCTTGTCGATGAGGACCTTCACGATGAAGTCCGCCGGGGAGAGGTTGGAGAACTCCGCGGTGAACGGCAGCACCAGCACCGCGTCCACGCCCAGTTCCGCCATGAGTTCGGCCCGCCGGTGGTGCGGGGCGAGCAGGGGCGGGTGGGTGCCCGGCCGCAGCACCTCCTTGGGGTGCGGGTCGAAGGTGACGACCACGGCGGGCAGGCCCAGTTCGCGGGCGCGTTCCACGGTGTGCCGGATGATCAGCTGGTGTCCGCGGTGGACACCGTCGTAGGACCCGATGGTGACGACGCTGCGCCCCCAGTCCTGGGGGATGTCCTCCAAGCCACGCCAGCGCTGCACTGTGACCGCTCCTTGTCGAACCCGTGTCCGTCACTGCCTTCTACGCAGGTCTAAGGGTGCCATGCCGCGTGCTCCCGCCCCGCATCGGCATGGAGGCTGTGACGGTTAGCACGTGCCGGGGGGCCGAAGTCATGCGGGGACCCGGACACCCGCCAGGTTCTCGATCATCCGCCGGGTGCTGGGGCCCACTACGGCCGCCCAGTCCTGGGGCGCGTCGGTGAGCCAGCCGGCCACCCGGGCGGCGAAGCCGGGGACATGGCGGCCCAGGTCGACGAGACCGCGGCCGAAGCGGGCCGCCCCGTCGGGGGTGCGGACGAGCAGCAGCCCGGTGCGGTGCACGAGGTCGCGCAGTCCCTCGCCGTCCTGCTGGGCGGCCGTGTGCAGGACGGCGTCCAGGACGGCGGGGTCGTGTTCGTGGGCGAGCAGGACCTCCAGGAGATCCTGGCGCAGCGGGCGGGAGGCGGGGGTCCCGGGGGCCGCCAGGACTCCGGCGAGGGCGGCCCGCAGCTGCTCGGACCCGCCGTCCAGCAACCCGGTGACCAGCGGGAACAGTACGGCTCGGGCGGCCGGGCCGTGCTCCAGACGGCGGTCCATGCAGGCGGCGACGTCCCCGGCACGCTCCGGGCGCCGCTCCACCGCCTCGCGTAGGAGCGCGGCGACCCGGCGGGCCAGCGCCGGGGTGGTGACGTCGGCGAGGGCGCGCAGTGCCGGTCCCGCGTCCGGTCGGCGCAGCCGCTCCCGGAAGGCGTCGAGGACCGGCTCGGGGTGGGTGATCAGGGCGCCGGCCAGCGCGCTCGGCGGGACCTGCGGGTCCCCGGACGCGAAGTGGCGCAGGGCGAGCGGGAGATGGCGGGCGCGGGTGTGGGGGTCATGGACGAGCAGGGCGAGCGCGCCGCCGTGCAGGGTGCACTCGTCGGGGCGGGCGAGCAGGGCGAGGGCGGCGTAGCGCAGGAGTTCGCGGTCGGCGGTGGTCCGGACGTGCGGGGCCGCGCGCAGTCCGTACGCCACCGCCGCCACCCGTCGCGCGGGCCGCTCGTCGCGCACCCACCGGTCCACGGCCCGGCAGAGCGCGGAGGGTTCCTCCTCCGCGAGCACGGCCAGCAGCTCGTCGGCCCGCCGGTGCCCGGCCTCGACGAGCGTCTCGATCAGATCGTCCGGCGCGCCGTGCCGATGCGTGTGCAGCAGCGCCTGCGCGGCCCTCGCGACGGTCGCGTGCGGGGTCGCGGGCAGCGGGCGGTCGTCGTGGAACCAGCGGGTGAGGTGCGGCTGTACGGCGGGGGCGTCGGCGGCCAGGAGCCGGGCCACGGCGTCGAGGTAGCGGGGGCCGGCTTTCGAGTCGGCCAGGACGAGGTGCCGGAGCAGGTCGAGCCGCGTGTCGTGCGGGAGCGGCAGCGCGATCCAGAAGTCCGGGCCGAACTCGGCGGGCACCGGCCGCTGTTGCTGCCGCCAGGTCACGATCCGGTCGGTGAGGGTGCGCAGTACGTCGGTGTAGGGCCGGGCGTCGGGTACGCGCAGCAGGGTCTGGGCGAGGAGGCGGGCGGCCCACCAGGACTGCGGGTCGGCGTCCAGGGCGTGTGTCAACTCCTGCATTCGTAGGGCGAGTTGAAGGGGTGTGTGGTGGCGGGCGAGGAGCAGCAGGGCCTCGACCACCGGGCCGATGCGGTGGTGCGGGACGGGGAGGGGGTGGGGTTCGGCGGTGCGGTGGCGGTGGATCAGGGCGCGCAGGGCCTCGTCCAGGTCGAGGTGGGTGCCCTGGATCCAGTCGGCGAACTCCTCGTGGGCGAAGCGGTAGCCCTGGCCGGCGGGGACGAGGAGCCCTTCGGTGAGTACGGCGGAGGCCCAGCCGGTGCCGCCGCCGAGCCGTGCCGGTGCGGGGCCCCAGGGGAACACCGCCTCGAAGGTCTCCCGGTCGAGTCCGCCCTGGCCCGGGCCGAGGCTGCGGCGGGCGGCCTCGTGGACCTGGCCGGCGACCTTGGCGGCGAGGCGTTTCACGGCGGTGCCGCGCAGGCCGTTCTCCGCGGCGAGGCGCACGGCGATGCGCAGGCACATCAGGTCAAGGTGGGCCGCGAAGACGTCGTCCCGGTCGACGCGGGCGCGCGGGGCGTCGGGGAGGGCGGAGCGGACCTCGGCGAGCAGGCGGAGGGTGAGGGGGTGGCGGGCGTCCCGGGGGGCGAGGGCGTCGTCGGGGATGCCGTGGCGGGTGCGGGCCTGGTGGGCTTCGGCGGCGGTCAGGTCGGTGAGCCGTACGCACGGGGGCAGACGTCGGCGGATCTCACCCGTGCGCCCGTCGTAGAGCATTCCGGCCGGGAACTGCGTCCCCGCTCCCTCCCAGTACTCCTCCCGGCAGGCCACCACCAGCCGCGCGCCGGTCCGGGTCAGCCACTGTGCCGTGCCCTCGGTCCATTCGGGCAGGCGGTGGGCGAGCAGCGGGGGCATCTCCTCGGGGCTGTCCAGCAGGAGCAGGAGGGGGCGGGCGGTGGTGCGGGCCAGGTGTTCGGGGGTCAGGTCGCCGAGTTCCCCGGGTTCAAGGCCGCGTGACGCGGCGACGATGCGGGCCGCCCTCGTCAGCGCCCTGCCCGCCGCGTCCGCCACCGAGGTGTCGTCGTCCTTCAGGTCGGCGCCGCGCAGCCACAGGGTGGGGGCCGGTTCCGGTCCCCGGTGGCGGCGGCCGGCCAGGGCCGCCAGTTCGGTCGTACGGCCGCTGCCCGGTGGGCCCACGAGGGCCAGCACCGAGGCTCCCGCGCGGGCGGTGAAGTCGTCGAACTGCCGTGTCACAGAAGGCCGTTCCACCGGTTCCGCGTCCCCGGACGGACCGTCCTGGCCCACCGAGGTCGCCGTCAGTTCCAGGACGCCCGCCGGGTTCAGGTCGGCGCCGTAGGCGGGGACGGTGGTCGCGTTCTCGGTGAGCAGGTCGGCCAGCGGGCCGGGCGGGGGCGGCCGGAGGGGGACCGCGAAGCCCGAGTCCCGGTCACCGCGCTTCAGGGCCGTGCCCAGGACGGCGAGCACCGTGCCGGTCTCCGCGTCCAGCACCGGTCCCCCGGCCGCCCCTCCGCCCAGCCGCAGGGCGTCCCGGCCGGCGGTGCCGATGGCCAGCTCCAGGGCACGGTCGAGGTGGTGGACACGGTCCGTCGCCGTGTACGTCACCGGGGTCGCGCCCAGTACCCGTGCCGCGCGCCAGCAGCCGGTCGCGATCTGGACGTACCGGCCGGGCTCGGCACCGTCCCGCACCGACACCGGGAGCGGCCGGACGCCGAGGCCCTCGGTGCGGATCAGGGCCAGGTCCAGGGCGGGGAGCGCGGTCACGGCGTCGGCCGGCACGACGCAGGTGCGCTCCTCGCCCGCGCACAGGACCAGGCGCGGCAGGCCGTCGACGGCCTCGTGGCTGGTGATCACCGTGCCGTGGTGGTCGGCCACGAAACCCAGGCCCCGGGGGCGGCCGGCGAGATCGTGGATCCGTACCAGAGCGTCCTCGTGAGCCCCACCGGACTCCTGGGGAATCCGCGGGCCGGCTGCCGCCATGGTCCCACCTCCCCGCCGTACCGAAATGCCTGTTCTCGACGGTAGGCGCGGGATGATCAGCGGCACAGATCGCGCGCCGAACGCGCCCCCTTGCACTCCCTCGGTTCACTCCGAGCGCCTGCCCGGAAGGGTGAACAGACCGGGGTGGCTGGATACACCCTAGGGGTGGGGGAACCGAGGGGGACCGTGGAGCGGCGGGCAGCGCAAGACCCCGTGCGCGCCGCTCCGCGGGCGGAGCCGGGGCCTCAGCCGAAGACGGCCAGGCTCTTCGCCTTGCCCTTGTGCTCCTCGACCAGCGCCAGGAAGCGGCCCTCCGCGTCGAAGACCGCGACCGCGCCCCGGCCCGCGTACTCCTCGGGCATCTCCAGCCGGACGCCGTTGGTGAGCAGCCGCGCCCGCCTGGTGTCCACGTCCCAGCGCGGGAACGCGGCCGCGGCGGCCTCGGCCAGCGGCAGCACGGTCAGCTCCCGCTGGAGCTGGTCCAGGGTCTTCGCCCCGTCCAGCTTGTACGGGCCCACCCGCGTCCGGCGCAGCGCCGTGAGGTGGCCGCCGACGCCCAGACCGGCACCGAGGTCCCGGGCGAGCGCCCGGATGTAGGTGCCGGAGGAGCAGACGACCGACACCACCAGGTCCAGGACGGGGGTGCCGTCCTCCGCGACGGCGTCCCGGATGTCGTGGACCGCGAAGGAGGAGACGGTGACCGGACGGGCCGGGATCTCGAACTCCTCGCCCTCGCGCGCCCGCTTGTAGGAGCGCACGCCGTTGATCTTGATGGCGCTGACCTTGGACGGCACCTGCATGATGTCGCCGGTCAGCTTGGCGATCCCGGCGTCGACGGCGTCCCGGGTGACCTTCGAGGCGTCCTGCGACCCCGTGATCGCGCCCTCGGCGTCGTCGGTCAGGGTCGTCTGGCCGAGCCGGATCGTGCCCAGGTACTCCTTCTCGGTCAGCGCGAGGTGGCCGAGGAGCTTGGTGGCCTTCTCGACGCCGAGGACGAGCACGCCCGTCGCCATGGGGTCGAGGGTGCCGGCGTGGCCGACGCGGCGGGTCCTGGCGATCCCGCGCATCTTGGCGACCACGTCGTGCGAGGTGAAGCCCGACGGCTTGTCGACGATGACAAGCCCGTCGGGCGTCCGGTTCTGCTGGGTCATTCGGCGGTGTCGTCCTCGTCCTCGTCCTCGCCCGGCTTCTTGTACGGGTCCGCCTCACCGGCGTAGGCGGCGCCGGCCGAGACCTCGCGCACCTTCTCGTCGGACTGGCGGGCCCGGTCGAGGAGGTCCTCGATGGTCCGGGCGGTGTCGGGCAGCGCGTCCGCCACGAAGGTGAGCGTCGGGGTGAACTTCACGCCCGCCGCCGCACCGACCGCACTGCGGAGCACGCCCTTGGCGCTCTCCAGTCCGGCGGCCGCCGCGGCCCGCTCCTCGTCGTCCCCGTACACCGTGTAGAAGACGGTCGCCTCCCGCAGGTCACCCGTGACCCGGGTGTCCGTGATGGTGACGTGCGAGCCGAGCCGCGGGTCCTTGATCCCGCGCTGCAGCTTCTGGGCCACCACCTCCCGGATGAGGTCCGCCAGCCTTTTCGCCCGCGCGTTGTCGGCCACTGGTCCGTCTCCTTAAGTGTCTTTCTTCTTGCATCAGTCTTCGTCGCTGTGGAGCCTGCGTCGAACCGAGAGCAGTTCCACCTCGGGCCGTCCGGCGACCAGCCGCTCGCAGCGGTCCAGGACGTCGGAGAGGTGTCCCGTGTCCCCGGAGACCATCGCGAGCCCGATCTCGGCCCGTCGATGAAGGTCCTGGTTGCCCGTCTCGGCCGCGCTCACCGCGTACTTGCGCTGGAGTTCGGCCACGATCGGACGGACGAGTGAGCGTTTCTCCTTCAGCGAGCGAACGTCGCCGAGAAGCAGGTCGAAGGAGAGAGTCCCCACATACATGTGCGATCCGGATGTCCCGCCGGTTCGGGGTACGGGCGCCACGCATCGACGCCGATACGGGAACCGTACACGCAACGGCCGGGGCCGATCGACGGAAATAACTTCCGCCGACCGGCCCCGGTCGCGTGTCAGGTCACGCGCGCGGCTTCTCGCGCATCTCGTACGTCGCGATGACGTCGTCGACCTTGATGTCGTTGAAGTTGCCGAGGTTGATACCGCCCTCGAACCCTTCGCGGATCTCGGTGACGTCGTCCTTGAAGCGACGCAGACCCTCGATGTTGAGGCTCTCCGCGACCACCTTGCCGTCGCGGATGAGGCGCGCCTTGGTGTTGCGCTTGACCTCGCCCGAGCGGATGAGGACACCGGCGATGTTGCCCAGCTTGGACGACTTGAAGACCTCGCGGATCTCCGCCGTACCGAGCTCGACCTCTTCGTACTCCGGCTTGAGCATGCCCTTGAGGGCCGCCTCGATCTCCTCGATCGCCTGGTAGATGACCGAGTAGTAGCGGACGTCCACGCCCTCGCGTTCGGCCATCTGCGCCGCGCGGCCGGCCGCACGGACGTTGAAGCCGATCACGATGGCGTCCGAGCCCATCGCCAGGTCGATGTCCGACTCCGTGACCGCACCGACACCGCGGTGCAGGACGCGGATGTCGACCTCTTCGCCGACGTCCAGCTGGAGCAGCGAGGACTCCAGCGCCTCGACGGAACCAGAAGCGTCACCCTTGATGATGAGGTTGAGCTGCTGGATCTCGCCGGCCTTGAGCACCTTGTCCAGGTCCTCGAGGGAGACGCGGCGCGTGCGCTTGGCGAACGCGGCGTTGCGCTCACGGGCGGCGCGCTTCTCGGCGATCTGACGGGCCGTACGGTCCTCGTCCACCACCAGGAAGTTGTCGCCCGCACCCGGGACGTTGGTCAGGCCCAGGACCTGGACCGGCGTCGACGGGCCGGCCTCGGCCACGCTGTTGCCGTTGTCGTCGTGCATCGCCCGGACTCGGCCGTACGCGTCGCCGACCACCATGGTGTCGCCGACCCGCAGCGTGCCGCGCTGGACGAGGACCGTCGACACGGCACCGCGGCCGCGGTCGAGTCGGGACTCGATCGAGATGCCCTGCGCGTCCTGGTGCGGGTTGGCCCGCAGGTCGAGTGAGGCATCGGCGGTGAGGATCACGGCCTCCAGCAGGGAGTCGATGTGCAGACCCTGCTTGGCGGAGATGTCGACGAACATGGTGTCGCCGCCGTACTCCTCGGCCACCAGCCCGTACTCGGTGAGCTGACCGCGCACCTTGGTCGGGTCGGCGCCCTCGACGTCGATCTTGTTCACCGCGACCACGATCGGCACCTCGGCCGCCTTGGCGTGGTTGAGCGCCTCGACCGTCTGCGGCATGACGCCGTCGTTGGCCGCGACGACGAGGATCGCGATGTCCGTCGACCGGGCACCACGGGCACGCATGGCGGTGAACGCCTCGTGACCCGGGGTGTCGATGAAGGTGATCTTGCGCTCTTCGTCGTTGACCTCGGTCGCGACCTGGTAGGCACCGATGTGCTGGGTGATGCCGCCGGCCTCGCCCGCGATGACGTTCGTCTTGCGGATGGCGTCGAGCAGTCGGGTCTTTCCGTGGTCGACGTGACCCATGACGGTGACGACCGGCGGGCGGACCACCAGGTCCTCCTCGTCGCCCTCGTCCTCGCCGAACTCGATGTCGAAGGACTCGAGCAGCTCGCGGTCCTCCTCCTCCGGGCTGACGATCTGAACCGTGTAGTTCATCTCGTCGGCGAGGAGCTGGAGCGTCTCGTCGGAGACGGACTGCGTGGCCGTGACCATCTCGCCGAGGTTCATCATGACCGCGACGAGCGACGCCGGGTTGGCGTTGATCTTCTCCGCGAAGTCGGTGAGCGACGCACCGCGCGACAGGCGAACGGTCTCGCCGTTGCCGCGAGGCAGCATCACACCGCCGACCGACGGGGCCTGCATGGCCTCGTACTCCTGGCGCCTCTGCCGCTTCGACTTGCGACCGCGACGCGCGGGACCGCCGGGACGACCGAAGGCGCCCTGCGTGCCACCACGGCCACCGGGACCACCGGGACGACCACCGAAGCCGGGACGACCGCCGCCACCGCCACCGGGACCACCCGGACGGCCGGCGAAGCCGCCGCCACCGCCACCGGGACCACCGGGACGACCGGCGAAGCCGCCACCGCCACCACCGGGACCAGCGGGACGACCGGCGAAGCCGCCGCCGCCACCGGGACGACCGCCGCCACCGCCACCGGGACGACCGCCGCCACCGGGACCGCGGCCACCGGGGCCACCGCCACCGGGACGCGGGCCCGCGGCGGGACGCTGCGGCATCATGCCGGGGTTCGGACGGGGACCGCCGCCGGGACGCGGGGCGCCGCCCTGCGGACGGGGCATGCCGCCCGGGGTGGGACGCGCGCCGCCCGGACCCTGCGGACGGGGACCGCCGGCAGCACCCTGGGGACGGGGACCGCCCTGGCCCTGACCCTGCGGACGCGGAGCGCCGCCGGGAGCACCGGGACCACCCTGGCCGCCGGGACGCGGGGCACCACCCGGACGGGGCGCCTGGGGGCGCGCCATGCCGGTGGAGCCACCGGAGGTGAAGGGGTTGTTGCCCGGACGGGGACCGGCCGGACGGGCACCGGGACGCGGGGCCTGACCACCCGGACGCGGGGCGCCGGGACGGTCGCCACGGTCACCGCGGCCCTGGCCGGGACCGGCCGGACGGGAGCCCGGACGCGGGGCCTGGCCGGCCGGACGCGGGGCGCCCGGACGCGGGCCGGAGCCCTGACCCTGGCTCGGAGCCTGGCTCGGAGCCTGGCTGCCCTGGGAGGCGGCCGGCGCGGCGGGAGCCGACGGCGGTGCCGTGAACTCGGGCGTGGTCGGAGCCGGGGACGCCGGCGCCGGACGCGGCGCGGGCTTCGGGCCCGGACGGGGGCCGGGAGCGGCCGGCGCGGCGGGAGCCGCGGGCTGCTCGGCGGCGGCCGGCTTGGGGGCCGGCGGGCGCGGGGCAGCCGGACGGGCGGCCTGCGCGGGAGAGGGGGCTGCCGGCCTGGCCGGTGCAGCCTTGCGTGCGGGGGCGGACTTGCCGCCGCCGCTGCCCTGCTGGAGGGCATCAGTCAGCTTGCGTACGACGGGCGCCTCGATCGTCGAGGAAGCCGAACGAACAAATTCACCGAGTTCTTGGAGCTTGGCCATGACGACCTTGCTCTCCACTCCGAACTCCTTGGCGAGTTCGTATACCCGGACCTTAGCCACTTCGCTCCTTTTAGGTCCGGGTTGCGGCCGGACCGTCGCTACTTCATGGGCGTACTCATCGCGTGCTCATCGAGTGCTCATCGCAATCTCGACCTACTTCCAACTCGCGGGGTACCTGGGCCGCGCGGGGGTTCCGCACGACGCTTCTTACGGTGTTGCCTGCTCGACGTAGAGGCGCAACGCCTTGGTGTCGAGCGGTCCCGGGGCGCGCAACGCCCGTGGGAACGCCCGACGGCGTACCGCCAGGTCGAGACAGACCAGGGCGGGGTGCACGTACGCACCCCGGCCGGGCAGCGTACCGCGATGATCGGGGACGCACTCGTCCTCGATCGCCACGATGCGCAGCAAGTCTCTCTTGGCCGCTCGCTCCCGGCACCCCACGCAGGTGCGCTCGGGGCATGCTGGAGCTTGCGTCCGGCCAGACACTGTTAAGTCTACCTCCCCGCACCGACCTCACCCCTTTGGGGCAAGAATCGAACGGTTGTTGTCGTGATCTCAGCCACCCGCGGCCGGGTTCTATTCCCCGGGCTGCTCGGTGTCGGGGCGGATGTCGATGCGCCAGCCGGTCAGACGGGCCGCGAGCCGGGCATTCTGCCCTTCCTTGCCGATCGCCAGTGACAGCTGGTAGTCGGGCACGGTCACGCGCGCGGACCGGGCCGCCATGTCCACGACCTCCACCTTGGAGACCCGGGCCGGCGAGAGCGCGTTCGCCACCATCTCGGCCGGGTCGTCCGACCAGTCGACGATGTCGATCTTCTCGCCGTTCAGCTCGCCCATGACATTGCGCACACGGCCGCCCATGGGGCCGATGCAGGCGCCCTTGGCGTTCAGCCCGGAGCGGGTGGACCGGACGGCGATCTTCGTGCGGTGTCCGGCCTCGCGGGCGATCGCGGCGATCTCGACGGAGCCGTCGGCGATCTCCGGCACCTCCAGGGCGAAGAGCTTCTTCACCAGGTTCGGGTGGGTGCGCGAGAGGGTCACGGAGGGGCCGCGGACGCCCTTGGCCACCCGTACGACGTAACTGCGCAGCCGCATGCCGTGCGGGTAGGTCTCGCCGGGCACCTGCTCCTGCACCGGCAGGATGGCCTCCAGCTTGCCGATGTCCACGAGCACGTTCTTCGGGTCGCGGCCCTGCTGGACCACTCCGGTGACGATGTCGCCCTCACGCCCCGCGTACTCGCCGAGCGTGGCGTCGTCCTCGGCGTCGCGCAGCCGCTGCAGGATGACCTGCTTGGCGGTGGTGGCGGCGATACGGCCGAAGTCGGACGGGGTGTCGTCGAACTCCCGGGGCTCCTGGCCCTCCTCGAGGTCCTCGGGATCCTCCTTCGCCCACACGACCACGTGCCCGGACTCCCGGTCGAGCTTCACGCGCGCGTGGCGGTGGCTTCCCTCGGTGCGGTGATAGGCGATGAGGAGGGCCGACTCGATCGCCTCCACCAACAGGTCGAAGGAGATCTCCTTCTCCCGAACCAAGCCCCGCAGGGCGCTCATGTCGATGTCCACGGCTACGCCTCCTCCTCTTCCTTCATGTCCTTCTTGTCCTTGCGGCTGAACTCGACCTGGACGCGGGCCTTGGCGATGTCGCCGAAGGCGAGCCTGCGGGTCGTGGCCTTGCGGCCCTTCACACCGGGTACTTCCAGATCCACGCCGTCCTCGTCCACGGTCAGGATCCGCGCGACCAGTTCCCCGCCCTCGGTGAGCTGGAATCTCACCAGCCGGTCGACGGCGCGCACATAGTGCCGGTGCTCGGTGAGCTCGCGCTCCGCACCGGGGGTGCCCACTTCGAGGTCGTACGCGCCGTCACCCATCGCATTGGTCTCGTCGAGCTTCGCCGAGAGCGCACGGCTCACATCGGCGATCCGGTCCAGATCGGCACCGGTGTCCGAGTCGACGACCACGCGCAGCACCCGCTTGCGCCCGACGGAGTCCACTGCGATCTCTTCGAGATCGAGGCCCTGGGAGCTGACGAGGGGTTCCAGGAGTTCTCGCAGCCTCTCGCTCTGGGTGGTGCTCATCCGGGTGACTCCTCGGCCGCGTGTGCTGTTGTGGGATGGGTCGCGTGTCTGGTCAAAGGGTATCGGGTCGCGGGGTGTGTTGCCGTCCATCGGGTGGCGGACGGGTGCCGGTGGGTGGTCCCGGACATGTCCACGGGTACCGTGATCACGGGCGTGCCGCCCTCCACTCCGTACGAGCACCGAGGACGTCTGCCGTGCCGTTTCCCCCGCCGCCGCGCCTGCCCTCGGGGCCGCGCAGAAGGAGCCTGCTCGCCGCGGCCGCCGGTGCCGCCGTGCTGGGGGGCTGTTCACCCGGTTCGGACACCGACGGCACGGCCGGCAGCCCGTCGGCCGCGGACCGCGCACGCGCGCGTGCGGCCCGGGACAGCGCGGAGCTGGTGGACCGCTACGACGCGGTGATCGCCGCCCATCCGGCTCTGGCGGGCCGGCTGCGGCCGCTGCGCGCGGAGGTGCTCCGGCACGCGGAGGCGTTCGGCGGTACGGCGGCGGCCGGGCCGGGGACCCCGTCCGCGTCGGCGACCGCGCCGGTGGCGCCCTCCGACGAGAAGGGCGCGCTCGCGGAACTCGCCGCCGCCGAGCGGACGCTGTCGGACCGCAGGATCGGGGCGCTGTCGGCGCTGCCCGGGGAGCTCGCCCGGCTGCTGGCCTCGGTGGCGGCTTCCGGGGCGGCGCATGTGTATCTGCTGACGGAGGGTGCGGCGTGAGCAAGGCCAAGGCCGGGGAACTGACCGCGCTGCAGGCGGCGCTGGCCGCCGAGCACGCGGCGGTGTACGGGTACGGCGTCGTCGGGGGGCGGATCCGGGAGGAGCGCCGCGCCGAGGCCCGGGGGGCCTACGACGCCCACCGGGCGCGCCGGGACGTCCTGGTGCGTGAGGTGCTGGACCTGGGCGGGGAGCCGGTCGCCGCGGAGCCCGGGTACGCCCTGCCGTTCGCGGTGTCCGACTCCGCCGCGGCGGCCCGGCTCGCCGCCGAGGTGGAGGACCGGGTGGCCGGGGTCTACTCGGATCTGGTGCGGGCGGCCACCGGTGAGCGGCGGCGTACGGCCGCCGAGGCGCTGCGGGAGGCGGCGGTGCGGGCGGTGCGCTGGCGCGGCGAGAGCGTAGCCTTCCCTGGGCTCGCCGAGCGGGCGGCCACCGGCTCGGCATCGGCGACGCCCACGGCGTGACGTGAACTGGAAGGAAACTCTCGCGTATGGCTTTCGAACCGCCGCGGCGTCTGGTCAGGGCGCTCGGTGAGACGGCACCGGACGCCGACGGCTGGCTGGAGAAGCTGCCCGAGGCGGCGCAACAGGCCGTGGCGCTACGCGAGTTGACCGTGGAGCGGGTGCAGGTGCCCGGCGGGCGCAGCAGCCTGGTCGTGCTGGTGCGGCGGGCGGACGGTACGCCGGCCGTGCTGAAGCTGGCCCCGCCACGGGCCCGGCCCGAGAGCGAGCGCGCGGCGCTGGCGCACTGGGGCGGCCGGGGCGCCGTACAGCTGCTGGAGCCCTTCCGCACGGAGGGGGTGCTGGTGCTGGAGCGGCTGCATCCGGATGTGTCGGTGCGGTCGTTGCCGGAGGCGAAGGCGCTGCTGGAGGCGGCGGGGACGCTGCGCCGGCTGTGGGTGGAGCCGCCCGGGGACCATGTCTTCGAGACCGTCGCCGAGCGGACGGGGCGGCAGGCCGAGGCGATGCGGCTCGGCTCCGCCGGTGACACGGGAGCGGCGGTGCTGGTGGACGCGGCGCTCTCCGCTCGGGAGGAGCTGCTGGCGGCGCCGCCCGAGCACCGGCTTTTGCACGGGACGTTCCGGCAGAGCAAGGTGCTGGCGGGGGAACGGACGCCGTGGCTGGCCGTGGGGCCGGATCCCGTGGTGGGTGAGTGCGCGTTCGATCTGGCCCGGCTGGTGCGGGACCGGGTGGAGGACCTGATCGCCACGCCGTCTGGGGCGGCCACGACGCGCCGCCGCATCAAGCGGCTGGCCGAGTCCCTGGACGTGGACCAGGATCGACTCCGCGGCTGGACCCTCTTCCGGGCCGTGGAGTCCGGCGTACGCGCCCTGCGAGTGGGCCGCCCCCAGGACGCCGAGCTGCTACTGGAGTTCGCGGCCTGGCTCTGACCTCCCCCACGCGGCAAGCACCCGCCGCACTGGAAACGGGCGCCCTCGCGGCCCCGGGAGGACCGACACGGCCGAGCCCGCGCCGGCCTCCCCGACCGACTCCGCCACCGCCGACTCCGGGAACCCTCGCCCGACGGCCACAGGCACCCCGCATCCCCGCCGGATCTGGAGGGCCCCCGGCCGGGCGCGCGATGGGCTCTCGGGCGACTACTCCCCCGCGACCTCGGACGCCGGGAATGCCCGCCCCCACGGCACAGGACATCCCCGCGGCCCCAGAGGTTGACCTACGCGGTCGGGCACGCACGGTCTCCCCGACCGTCTGCTTCCCCGCCGGCTCTCACGCCGGAAGGGCCCGCCCCCCGTGCCCGGGCAGCGGGCCCTCTTTTGGGTCTGGGGGGCTGCTCGGGCCGGCTTTTGGCCGCCCTCCCCCGGAGGGGTTACGCCGTCAGGTGGGTGAGGGCTTCCTCGAGGGTCAGTTCCTCGCGTTCGCCGGTGCGGCGGTCCTTGAGTTCGAGTACGCCCTCGGCCGCGCGGCGTCCGGCCACCAGGATCTTGGGGACGCCGATCAGCTCGGAGTCGGTGAACTTCACGCCCGGGGACACCCCGGCGCGGTCGTCGCACAGCACCCGCAGGCCCTTCGCCGCCAGCTTCTCGGAGACGTCGAGGGCGAGTTCGGTCTGCAGGGCCTTGCCGGCGGCGACCACATGGACGTCGGCCGGGGCGATCTCGGCGGGCCAGCACAGGCCCTTGTCGTCGGCGGTCTGCTCGGCGAGCGCCGCGACCGCGCGGGAGACGCCGATGCCGTAGGAGCCCATGGTGACGCGGACCGGCTTGCCCTGCTGGCCGAGGACGTCGAGCTTGAGGGCGTCGGCGTACTTGCGGCCGAGCTGGAAGATGTGGCCGATCTCGATGGCGCGGTCCAGCGTGAGGCCGGTGCCGCAGTTCGGGCACGGGTCGCCCTCCTGGACGACCACGACGTCGACGTACTCGGCGACCTCGAAGTCCCGTCCCGCGACGACGTTCTTCGCGTGCGTGCCCTCCTTGTTGGCACCCGTGATCCAGGAGGTGCCGGAGGCCACGCGCGGGTCGGCGAGGTAGGTGACCTTCTCGCCCAGGCCCTGCGGACCGACGTAACCGCGCACCAGGTCGGGGCGGCCCGCGAAGTCCTCCTCGGTGACCATCTCGACCGTCGCCGGGGCGAAGTGCGCCTCGACCTTGTCCAGGTCGACCTCACGGTCACCGGGGACACCGACGGCCACGATCTCGCCGTCGACCTTCACCAGGAGGTTCTTCAGGGTCGCGGAGGCCGGGACGCCGAGGTGGGCGGCGAGGGTCTCGATGGTGGGGGTGTCCGGGGTCGGGATCTCCTCCAGCGCGGCCACGCCGTCGGCGTCCACCGGCTGCAGCGCGTACGTGATCGCCTCGGTGTTCGCCGCGAAGTCGCAGTTCGGGCAGTCGGCGAAGGTGTCCTCGCCGGCCTCGGCGGGGGCGAGGAACTCCTCGGACCTGGAGCCGCCCATCGCGCCCGCGGTGGCGGCGCAGATGCGGTAGTCCAGGCCGAGGCGCTCGAAGACGCGCTGGTAGGCCTGGCGGTGCAGGGCGTAGGACCGGGCCAGGCCCTCGTCGTCGAGGTCGAAGGAGTAGGAGTCCTTCATCAGGAACTCACGGCCGCGCAGGATGCCCGCCCGCGGGCGGGCCTCGTCGCGGTACTTGTGCTGGATCTGGTAGAGGATGACCGGCAGGTCCTTGTACGAGGACGCCTGGTCCTTCACCAGCAGGGTGAAGATCTCCTCGTGGGTCGGGCCGAGCAGGTAGTCGCCGCCCTTGCGGTCCTTGAGGCGGAACAGCTCCTGGCCGTACTCGTCCCAGCGGCCCGTCGCGTCGTACGGCTCACGCGGCAGCAGGGCGGGCAGCAGCACTTCCTGGGCGCCGATCGCGTCCATCTCCTCACGGACGACGCGCTCCACATTGGCCAGGACCCGCTTGCCGAGCGGCAGCCAGGACCAGATGCCGGCCGCCGTGCGGCGGACGTAGCCGGCCCGGACGAGCAGCTTGTGGCTGAGGACCTCGGCGTCCGCCGGGTCGTCGCGCAGCGTCTTCGCCATCAACTGGGACATGCGCTGGACCGGTGCGTTCGCCATGGTTCGTGTACTCCTGCTGCGTGAGGGTTATGGCAGGAGGTTAGCCGGGCGGTACGGGGCGGTGGAAATCGGTCGGGGCCCGCTATCGCCTGCGCAGCGGCAGCGTGGCCCCCATCACGGCGTACGGCCTCGGGGCGCTGGGGAAGAGGACCTGCCGGGCGAGGTCCTGGTAGCCGAGGGAGTGGTAGAGGCCGCGGGCCGGGCTGTCGGTGTCGATCGCGGAGAGGATCGAGCGGGGTTCGGCGGCGCCGTCGGTGAGGGCGGTGATCAGGGCGCGGCCCAGTCCGCGGTTCTGGTACGCCGGGTGGACGTGCAGCTCGGTGATGACGAAGGAGTCGTCGAGCCAGTCGTCGTTGCCCCGGCCGCGGAGGTACGGCTCCACGACCGTGGACCACCAGTGGGTGCGGTCGTTCGGCATGCCGTAGACGAATCCGACGAGCCGTCCGTCCGCGGTGGCGCCGAGGGCGCGGGCGCCGGGGTAGGCCATGTGACGCAGGACGATCTGACGGCGTACGACCACCTCGTCGGGGCTGAGCCCGAAGGCGACGGCTTGGACGGCCAGGGCCTCGTCCACGTGGGCCGGCAGATCCAGGGGGCCGATGACGAGGTCCATGCGGGGAGGGTACAGGGAGCTAAAAGAGGACGCTCATGAAGGCGCCGACCTCTTCGAAGCCGACCCGTCGGTACGTCCTTCTGGCCGCGGTGTTGAAGTCGTTGACGTAGAGGCTCACCACCGGGGCCACGTCCGCGAGGGCGTAGCGCAGTACGGCCGCCATGGCGGGGGCCGCCAGGCCCTGGCCCCGGTATTCGGGGGCCACCCAGACGCCCTGGATCTGGCAGGCGCGGTCGGTCGCGGCGCCGATCTCCGCCTTGAAGACGACCCGGCCGTGTTCGTCGAGGCGGGCGAACGAGCGGCCGGAGCCGACCAGTTCGGCCACCCGGGCCTGGTACAGCAGGCCGCCGTCGCCGGCCATCGGGGAGACGCCGACCTCTTCGGTGAACATCGCCACGCACGCCGGCATGATCGTGTCCATCTCGTCCTTGCGGATCCGGCGGACGCGCGGGTCGGGGGCGATGGTCTGCGGCATGCGGTCGGTGACCATGAGGGGCTGGCGGGCGCGGACGTCCCGGGCCGGGCCCCAGTTCGGTTCCAGCAGGCGCCAGAGCTGGGCGGTGGGTTCGGCCGGGCCCACGATGGAGGAGCAGCGGCGGCCCGCCCGGCGGGCCCGGTCGGCGAAGGCGCGGACGGCTCGGGGGGTGGCGCAGATGGGGACGAGGTTGGCGCCCGCGTAGCAGAGGGACGTCAGCATGCCGTCCTCGTACCAGCCCCACATCTCGCCGCCGAGGCGCCAGGGGTCCAGGCCGGCGACCTGGACCCGGGACGTGACGAAGGCGTTCGTCACGGGCTCGCGGTCCAGGACGGCGAGCGCTGCGTCCAGGTCGCTCGGTTCGAGGACCCGGGAGGTGGTCTGGGTCAGCAACTGCGGGGCCTCACACTAAAGACAGCTGATCTCCGCACTGTACCTGGCGGGGATGTGGAGTGCCGCCCTGCCGGAGTGAGACCGGTCGAGGTGCTGCTCGCGGGGGGTGCCGCCGCGGGGGTGCCGCTCAGCCCGGCACCGGGGGTCAGCCGGCCACGAGGGCTCAGCCCGCCACCGAGACCGACGGCTCGCCCGATTCGATGCCCGCGTCCTGCATCTGCTCGGCCAGCTTCATGGCCTCCTCGATCAGGGTCTCCACGATCTTGGACTCCGGCACCGTCTTGATGACCTCGCCCTTGACGAAGATCTGGCCCTTGCCGTTGCCGGAGGCGACACCGAGGTCGGCCTCGCGGGCCTCGCCGGGGCCGTTCACGACGCAGCCCATGACCGCGACGCGGAGGGGGACCTCCATGCCGGTCAGGCCCGCGGTGACTTCCTCCGCCAGCTTGTAGACGTCCACCTGGGCACGGCCGCAGGACGGGCAGGAGACGATCTCCAGGCCGCGCTGCTTGAGGTTCAGGGACTCCAGGATCTGGATGCCGACCTTGACCTCCTCGGCGGGGGGCGCCGAGAGGGAGACGCGGATCGTGTCGCCGATGCCCTGGGAGAGCAGCGCGCCGAAGGCGACCGCCGACTTGATCGTGCCCTGGAAGGCGGGGCCCGCCTCCGTCACACCGAGGTGCAGCGGGTAGTCGCACTGGGCGGCGAGCTGCTTGTACGCCTCGATCATGACGACCGGGTCGTTGTGCTTCACCGAGATCTTGATGTCGCGGAAGTCGTGCTCCTCGAAGAGCGACGCCTCCCACAGGGCCGACTCCACGAGCGCCTCGGGCGTCGCCTTGCCGTACTTCTGGAGCAGTCGCCGGTCCAGCGAGCCCGCGTTCACGCCGATGCGGATCGGCGTGCCGTGGTCCTTCGCCGCCTTGGCGATCTCCTTGACCTTGTCGTCGAACTGCTTGATGTTGCCGGGGTTCACCCGGACCGCGGCGCAGCCGGCCTCGATGGCCGCGAAGACGTACTTGGGCTGGAAGTGGATGTCCGCGATCACCGGGATCTGCGACTTGCGGGCGATGGTCGCGAGGGCGTCCGCGTCGTCCTGCGTGGGGCAGGCGACCCGCACGATCTGGCAGCCGGACGCCGTCAGCTCGGCGATCTGCTGGAGGGTCGCGCCGATGTCGGACGTACGGGTCGTCGTCATCGACTGGACGGAGACCGGGGCGTCGCCGCCCACCGCGACCGTGCCCACCTGGATCTGCCGGCTCTTCCGGCGCTCGGCAACCCTGGTCGGAACGGACGGCATGCCGAGAGAAATCGCAGTCATCTGCTGTGCAACCCCAAGTCGTGGATCAAGGTCCGGTCCCGTCAGCAGCGGGCTCCAGGCTTCGAGATTACGGCACGGGCCAAGGCGACAGCACATCACGGCCCGTAAACCCACTCGATGGAAGGCGGCCCGGGACACAGGATCCCGGGCCGCCGCCAACGCCGTATGGCTAGGAGATTCTCACCGGGTTAACCACGTCGGCGATCAGCACCAGGAGCGTGAAGCAGACGAAGATTCCGGCCACCACGTAGGCCACCGGCATCAGCTTCGCCACGTCGAACGGGCCCGGGTCCGGGCGGCGCAGCACCTTCGCGACGTTCCGGCGCAGCGACTCCCACATCGCGCCCGCGATATGGCCGCCGTCGAGCGGCAGCAGCGGGAGCATGTTGAACAGGAACAGGGAGAGGTTGAAGCCGGCCACCAGCATGACCGCCATGGCCAGCTGCTGGGAGGCGGGGATGTCGAGGGTGAAGATCTCGCCGCCCACCCGGGCGGCGCCGACCACGCCCATGGGCGAGTCGGACTCGCGCTCGCCGTCGCCGAAGGCGGCGTCCCACAGGGCCGGGATCTTGCCGGGCAGGGCGGCGAGGGAGTCGACGGCGTCGCCGACCCGGTCGCCCATCCAGGTCACGGAGTCACCGAAGTCCTGCTTCACGATGCCGGTGGCGGCGCTGAAGCCGAGGAAGCCGGCGGTGACGTACTCGCCCTGGACGATCTGGCCGGCGGCGTCCTTCTTGGCGACCTGGTTGGTGGCGATCTTCGCGGTGAGGGTGACCTCCTGGCCGTCCCGGTCGACGACGATCGGCACCTGCTTGCCGGGGTTGGCGCGGATCAGGTCGGAGAGCTTGTTCCAGTCGTCGGTGCGCACCCCGTCGAAGGCGACGATCTTGTCGCCGGCCTTCAGGCCCGCGGCGGCGGCCGGCGCGGCCGGGTCGGACTTCTCGCAGGTGTCGCGGTTCTCGCTCTGGGCGATGACGCACTGGGAGACCGAGCTGACGGTGGTGGTCTGCTGGGAGATGCCGAAGCCCATCAGCACGGTGAGGAACAGGCCGACGGCGAGGACCAGGTTCATGAAGGGGCCCGCGAACATCACGATGACCCGCTTCCACGGCTTGCGCGTGTAGAAGAGGCGGGTCTCATCACCCGGCCTGAGTTCTTCGAACGCGGCCTCGCGGGCGTCCTCGATCATGCCGCGCCAGGGCGAGGTGGAGCGGGCCTCCAGCCGGCCGTCGGGGCCGGGCGGGAACATGCCGATCATGCGGATGTAGCCGCCGAACGGGATGGCCTTGATGCCGTACTCCGTCTCGCCCTTCTTGCGCGACCAGAGGGTCGGGCCGAAGCCGACCATGTACTGGGGCACGCGGATGCCGAAGAGCTTGGCGGTGGACAGGTGCCCCAGCTCGTGCCACGCGATCGAGAAGAGCAGCCCGACGGCGAAGACCACTATGCCGAGGATGAACATCAAGGTCGTCATGCACGGGCCTCCACCGTCTGTGCCGCCAGTTCCCGGGCCCGGGTGCGCGCCCAGGCCTCCGCTTCGAGGACGTCCGCGACGGTGAGTGAGGTTCCCGTCACCGGCGTGCCGTGCTCCTGGACCACCCGGGTCACGGTCTCCATGATCCCGTTGAACGGCAGCGCGCCGGCCCGGAAGGCCTCCACGCATTCCTCGTTGGCGGCATTGAACACCGCCGGGGCCGTGCCCGCGAGCTCACCGACGTGCCGGGCGAGGTTCACCGACGGGAACGCGTCGTTGTCGAGCGGGAAGAACTCCCACGTCGAGGCCCTTCTCCAGTCGAAGGCGGGCGCCGCGTCGGGGACGCGCTCGGGCCAGCCCAGACCGATGGCGATCGGCCCGCGCATGTCGGGGGGCGTCGCCTGGGCGATCGTGGATCCGTCGGTGAACTCGACCATCGAGTGAACATACGACTGGGGGTGCACGACGACCTCAATGCGGTCGAAGGGAATGTCGTAGAGGAGGTGCGCCTCGATGACTTCCAGGCCCTTGTTGACGAGGGTCGCGGAATTGATCGTGATCACCGGGCCCATGGCCCAGGTGGGGTGGGCGAGGGCGTCCTCGACGGTGACGCTCGCCAGTTCCTGCTTGGTCCGGCCGCGGAAGGGGCCGCCGGACGCGGTGACGACGAGCTTGCGTACGTCCGCGCGCGTGCCGGAGGCCAGCGCCTGGAACAGCGCCGCGTGCTCGGAGTCGACCGGGATGATCTGGCCCGGCTTGGCGAGCGCCTTGACCAGCGGGCCGCCGACGATGAGCGACTCCTTGTTGGCGAGCGCGAGGGTGCGGCCCACCTCCAGGGCGGCGAGGGTCGGGGCCAGGCCGATCGAGCCGGTGATGCCGTTCAGGACGGTGTGGCAGTCGGAGGCGGCGGCCTGGGTGGCGGCCTCCGGTCCGGCGAGGATCTCGGGCAGCGGCTCGCCGGCGCCGTACCGCGCGCGCAGGGCCTCGCGCAGCTCCGGTACGGCGTCCTCGCGGGCGACGGCGACCGTGCGGGCCTTCAGCCGGTGGGCCTGCTCGGCGAGGAGGGCGACGCGGCCGCCGTTGGCGGAGAGCGCGGTGACCCGGAAGCGGTCGGGGTGGCGCAGCACGAGGTCGATGGCCTGGGTGCCGATCGACCCGGTGGAGCCGAGGATCACCACGTCCTTCGGGCCGTCTCCCGCGACGGGGTCGTACACCAGGTGCGGGTCGGCGAGGGGGGCTGGAGAGTCGCTCATCCTTCCATTGTTGCCGCAACCACGGCGTGGGTGGACAGGGCGTCCCCCTCAGGGGGCGGGAGGGGAACGCCCTGTCGACGGCGGTCAGCGGATCGGGCGGTGGACGTTCTCCCGTTCGCTCGGGCCCGGAAGGGCGTCGGCGATCCAGGGGCCGTCGCCCGAGGGGTCGACGATGCCCTGCTCCAGCCAGGCGTAGGTACCGGACATGACGCCCTTGACGACCTTGCGGTCGACGTCGTCGGTGTTGCTCCAGAGCCGGCCGAAGAGTTCCTCGGTGCGGATGCGGGACTGGCGGCAGAAGGCGTCGGCGAGCTGGTAGGCCTCCCGGCCGTTCTCGCCGCGGGAGCGCAGGTGCTCGGCGCGTACGCAGACCGCGCTCATCGCGAACAGTTCCGCGCCGATGTCGACGATCCGGGCGAGGAAGCCCTGCTTGGACTCCATCCGGCCCTGCCAGCGGGACATGGCGTAGAAGGTGGAGCGGGCCAGCTTGCGGGAGGTGCGTTCGATGTACCGCAGGTGGGCGGAGAGGTCCACCTCGCGCTTGAACTCGCCGTAGGAGTAAGGGAGCTGGCCCTGCCCGGCGACCAGTTTCGGGAGCCACTTGGCGTAGAAGACGCCCGCGTTCGCGCCCGCCTTGGCCTTGTCCTGGAGGGACTTGTCGGGGTCGATGAGGTCACCGGCGACCGAGAGGTGGGCGTCGACGGCCTCGCGGGCGATGAGGAGGTGCATGATCTCCGTCGAGCCCTCGAAGATGCGGTTGATGCGCAGATCGCGCAGGACCTGCTCGGCGGGGACCGCCCGCTCGCCGCGGGCCCGGAGCGACTCGGCCGTCTCGAAGCCGCGTCCGCCGCGGATCTGGACGAGCTCGTCGGCCATCAGCCAGCCCATCTCGGAGGCGTACAGCTTGGCCAGGGCGCCTTCGATGCGGATGTCGTTGCGGTCCTCGTCGGCCATCTGCGAGGCCAGGTCGAGCACGGCCTCCAGGGCGAAGGTGGTGGCCGCGATGAAGGAGATCTTGGCGCCGACCGCTTCGTGCCGGGCGATCGGCTTGCCCCACTGCTCGCGGGCCGCCGACCACTCACGGGCGATCTTCAGGCACCACTTGCCGGCGGCCACGCAGGACGCGGGCAGCGACAGCCGCCCGGTGTTGAGGGTGGTCAGCGCGATCTTGAGGCCGGCGCCCTCGGGGCCGATGCGGTTGGCGGCGGGGACCCGGACCTGGTGGAAGCGGGTGACGCCGTTCTCGATGCCGCGCAGGCCCATGAAGGCGTTGCGGTGCTCGACGGTGATGCCGGGCGAGTTGGTCTCCACGACGAAGGCCGTGATGCCGCCCTTGTGCCCCTCGGACTTCGGCACCCGGGCCATGACGACGAGCAGGTCGGCGACCACCCCGTTGGTGGTCCACAGCTTCACTCCGTCGAGGACGTACTCGTCTCCGTCCGGTACGGCGGAGGCGGCGAGCCGGGCCGGGTCGGAGCCGACGTCCGGCTCGGTGAGCAGGAACGCCGAGATGTCGGTGCGGGCGCAGCGCGGCAGGAACCGTTCCTTCTGCTCGTCCGTGCCGAACAGCTTCAGCGGCTGGGGCACGCCGATCGACTGGTGGGCCGAGAGCAGCACGCCGATCGCGGGCGAGGCGGAGCCGGCCAGGGCGAGGGCCTTGTTGTAGTAGACCTGGGTGAGGCCGAGGCCGCCGTACCTGGTGTCGATCTTCATGCCGAAGGCGCCGATCTCCTTGAGGCCGCCCACGACCTCGTCGGGGATGCGGGACTCGCGCTCGATGAGGGCGCCGTCGACCTTGGTCTCGACGAAGTCGCGGAGCTTGGCGAGGAACTCCTCGCCGCGCTGGGCGGCCTCGTCGGTCGGCATGGGGTGGGGGTGGATGAGGTCCAGGCGGAAGCGGCCGAGGAACAGTTCCTTGGCGAAGCTGGGCTTGCGCCAGTCCTGCTCACGGGCCGCCTCCGCCACCTGGCGGGCCTCACGTTCGGTGACTGTGGGCTTGGTCGTTGGAGCGGACATGACGCTCACCTCGCCGCGCATAGGGATCTTTTCCGGATCTTCCGGACCGAGAGTTACTGACGGGTGCTACCCGATCGTATGTACCCGATCCGGGGCGAGGTGGCCACCCTGTGTGCGGCCGTTCAGCCGAGAATCGGTCCCCGGCAAAATCGCTGTCGAAGCGCTTCGACAGCCTATGGACACCCACCCCCGGTGGAGCTACTGTCGAACCACCCTCACCCGCCCCTATTCACCGTGCGCACTGTCGAAGCGCTTCACAAAGCTTGGAGAGCTGGATGGTCACCCTCGCCGAGGTCGCCCAGCACGCCGGAGTCTCGGCGAGCACGGTGAGCTATGTCCTCAGCGGCAAGCGGTCCATCTCCGCGACCACCCGGCACCGGGTCGAGCAGAGCATCCGCGAGCTCGGCTACCACCCGAACGCGGGCGCCCGGGCGCTGGCCAGCAGCCGGTCGAACATCATCGCGCTGATGATCCCCCTGCGCACCGACATGTATGTGCCGGTGATGATGGAAATCGCCATCGCGGTGGCCACCACCGCGCGCACGCACGGCTACGACGTCCTGCTGCTCACCGGCGAGGAGGGCCCGGACGCGGTGCGCCGGGTCACCGGCAGCGGGCTCGCCGACGCGATGATCCTGATGGACGTCGAACTCGACGACGAGCGGCTGCCGTTGCTCCGCGACACCGACCAGCCGTCCGTGCTGATCGGGCTGCCCGCCGACACCTCCGGGCTGACCTGCGTCGATCTGGACTTCCGGGCGACCGGTGCGCTGTGCGTGGAGCATCTGGCGAAGTTCGGGCACCGCGACATCGCTGTCATCGGCGAGGCGCCCGCGGTCTACGAACGGCACACCGGGTTCGCCGAGCGCACCCTCGACGGACTGCGCTCGCGGGCCCAGGAGTTGGGCGCCCGGCTGCTGCACCGGCCGTGCGACGGCGGCTACGACGCGATGGCCGTGACCCTCGCCCGCGTCTTCGACGAGCGCCCGGGCACCACGGGCTTCGTCGTGCAGAACGAGTCGGCGGTGGAGCCGCTGCTCGCGCTGCTGCGCCAGCAGGGCCGGGCCGTGCCGGAGGACGTGTCGGTGGTCGCGATCTGCCCCGACCAGGTCGCCGTCCAGGCCTCGGTGCGGCTGACGTCGGTGTCCATTCCCGCGCAGGAGATGGGCCGGCAGGCCGTGGAGCATCTGGTGGCCAAGCTGGACGGGCGGGGCGAGGACGAGGTCGTGCTCATCGCCCCCGAGTTGACGGTCCGGGCCAGCTCGGGACCGGCCGCTTCCTGACCTGTACGTCCCCGTGCGGCCCCTGCGGGGGCGGCTTCCCCCTGCCATCGTTCAGGAGTACGCCTCGTGAATCAGCCTGCCGAAAGCCAAGCGAAGATCAGCCTGGCGCAGTCCTCCCCCACCGTCGGCACGTTCCGCGAGCGGGACGGCGCGCTGGAGTGGAGCGGCCGTCAGGAGACCGTACGCGTCGAGCCGTGGGGCCCGGACGCGGTGCGGGTGCGGGCCCGGCTGGGCGGGCCGGTCCTGGCCGGTCTGCCGGGCGCCCTGCTGGACGAGGCTCCCGCGACGCCGTCCACGGTGAAGATCGAGGACGGGCGGGGGCGGCTGACGGTCGGGGCGCTCACCGTGGAGGTCGACGCCGAGGGCATGGTCCGCTTCCTGCGCACCGGCGACGGCGCCGAACTGCTCGCCGAGGAGCGCGCCCACTTCTGGTGGCCGGGTCCACGGCTGTACACGGCCGTGGGCAACGGCCACCACCGCCTGGAGCAGCGCTTCGCCGCCTACGACGACGAGAAACTCTACGGCCTCGGCCAGCACCAGCACGGCCGGCTCGACCAGAAGGGCCTGGTCCTGGACCTGGTGCAGCGCAATGCCGAGGTCGGCATCCCGGTGCTCACCTCCAGCCGCGGCTACACCCTGCTGTGGAACAACCCGGCGATCGGCCGGGTGGAGCTCGCGCACAACGGCACCCGCTGGGTCGCGGACTCGGCCCGGCAGATCGACTACTGGATCACCGCGGGCGACCCGGCCGACGCCCAGCGCCGCTACAGCGCGGTGACCGGCCGGACGCCGATGCTGCCCGAGTGGGCGGCCGGGTTCTGGCAGTGCAAGCTGCGCTACCGCACCCAGGACGAACTCCTCGCCGTGGCACGGGAGTACAAGCGGCGGGGCCTGCCCCTGGACGCGATCGTCTGCGACTTCTTCCACTGGACGCACCTCGGTGAGTGGAAGTTCGACCCCGCGGAGTGGCCGGACCCCGCGGCGATGGTCCGCGAACTCAAGGAGCTGGGCGTCACGTTGGTGGTGAGTGTCTGGCCGTCGGTGTCCCCGCTGTCGGAGAACCACCCGGTGATGGAGCAGCGCGGCTGGTTCATCGGCACCCAGTACGGCCCGATGGCGCACGCCGACTGGCCGGACAAGGAGGTCGCCTCGACCGTCCAGGTCTCCTTCTACGACGCCACCAACCCGGAGGCCCGGGAGTTCGTGTGGTCGCGGATCCGGGACAACTACCTGCGCCCGTACGGCATCACGGCCTTCTGGCTGGACGCCTGCGAGCCGGAGCTGAAGCCGGGCTTCCAGGAGAACCTGCGGTACTGGGCGGGGCCCGGCCTGGAGGTCGGCAACCTCTATCCGGCGGAGAACTCCCGCACCTTCCACGAAGGGCTCAGCGCCGAGGGCGAGTCCGACATCATCACCCTCAACCGCTCGGCCTGGGCGGGCAGTCAGCGCTACGGCGCCGCCCTGTGGTCCGGTGACATCGGCACCGACTTCCCGACCCTGCGCCGCCAGATCGCGGCCGGCCTCAACACCGCACTGGCCGGTATCCCCTGGTGGAACACCGACATCGGCGGCTTCCACGGCGGCGACCCGCGGGACCCGGCGTACCGGGAGGTCATGGTCCGCTGGTTCCAGTTCGGCGCGCTGTCCCCGCTGATGCGGCTGCACGGCTTCCGCGACCCCGGCATGCCGCTGGGCCCGGACATGACGGGCGGCCCCAACGAGGTCTGGTCGTACGGCGAGGAGGCCGGCGCGATCCTGGAGCGGTATCTGCGGCTGCGCGAGCGGCTGAAGCCGTACGTTTTGAAGGTCATGCGCGAGGCGCACGAGGAGGGGCTGCCCGTGATGCGGCCGCTGTTCCTGGAGTTCCCGCGGGACCCGGCCGCCTGGTCGGTGGACGACGCCTATCTCTTCGGCCGGGACCTGCTGGTGGCGCCGGTGCTCACGGCGGGGGCCACCGCCCGGACGGTGCGTCTGCCGGCGGGCGCGGTCTGGACGGACGCGTGGACGGGTGAGACGTACCAGGGCGGCGCCGCCGTGACGGTCGACGCCCCGCTGGACCGCATCCCGCTGTTCCTGCGGGACGGGGCCGAGCTGCCGATCGCGGAGTGACGGGTGCGGCCGGTCCCGCGGGTCACGGGACCGGCCGCACGCTCAGCCGGTCAACTGCTGCTGATGGTCAGGTTGTTGGTGACGAAGTCCAGGCCGCCGGAGGACGAGGTGATCTCGTAGCCGAACTGGACGTCCCCGATCGTCTCGTTGGCGGCCATCCAGCCCTTGGTGCCCGCGATCCAGGTGAGGATCGGCTTGATGTTCACGGTGCCCGAGGTGGAGTCCGAGGTGCGCAGGAACGAGAAGACCTCGTTGGCGCCGTTGTTGCCCTTGTAGACGTTCCAGGTGTGGCCGCCGAGTGTGACCGAGCCCTGGGAGCTGCCGAGCGGGCCGACCGGGCCGTGGTGGTTGACCCACAGCATGATCTCGTAGTCGTAGTCGGTGTCCCAGATGTCGTACGACGTGTTGTAGGCGCCGGACGCGGGGACCGTGACGTTGTAGCTGCTGGTCAGCGATCCGATCGAGGAGATCGTCTTGTTGACCACCTTCTTCGCGTTCGGGTACGACTTGATGCCGCCGGTGTTGGGGTGGTTGGCCCAGACGCCCCAGTTGGTACCGGAGTTGGCCCAGACGCACTGGCTGCCGGCGCCGGAGCCCCAGATGTTGTTGTAGAGCGTGTAGCCGTTCAGGGTGGTGTTGCCCCACTGGTCGCAGGAGTTCCAGACGGCGGCGTGGGCGGGCGCGGAGGCGAGTCCGACGGTGGCTCCGAGGGCGAGCGCCGGGGCGACGAGGGCCCGGGTGACACGGCGGAGCATGCGGGTTGATGCCATGGTGTCCCTTCCATGGGTGGGGGGAGTTGCGGGGAGTCACCACGTCCCTGGGGTGAGGACGTGGTCTTCTCCGGCGACGAGGTCGAGCGGTCTCGCGCCGGTGGAAGTCCTGAGCTCGACGCGGAGCGTGCGGGTGGGGCGCAGGACCGCGCTCGCTCCTTGCGGGGTCCAGTCGAGGTCGAGTTCGGCGCCGAACCGGGTGCGGATGCCGCGGAGCCGGCCCGTCGGGTACGCCCGGGGCAGCGCGGGCAGCAGGACCAGCCGGTGGGGGGTCGACTGGACGAGCGCCTCGATCAGCACCGCGGGCAGGGTGTGGGCGGCGTCCGCGTTGTAGACGTCCCGGTTCGGGTAGTGCGCGCTCATCAGGGAGGCGTGGAAGAAGTCGCCGTCCAGGACCTGGCCGAGGGCGTGGGCGACACGGTCCGCGTCGCGCAGGCGGGCGGCGACGAGGGCGTGGTGGAGATGGCCGTGCGCGGAGTCGTTCTCGGCGCCGCGCAGTGCGAGGGCGCGGTGTGCGGCCCGTGCGAGGTCCGGGGTGTCGTAGGGGTTGATCTCGTCGAGGGGCCAGACGCCGTAGAGGTGGCTGAGGTGGCGGTGGTCGTAGCTGTCCTCCAGGCCGGGCCGGGCCCATTCGGCGAGGGCGCCGCGGTCGTTGACGCGGTGCGGGGGGAGCCGGTCGGCGAGTGCTCTCCAGCGGTCGGCGTGCTCGGGGTGGTACTCGGCCGCGGTGCGCAGGGCGTGCCGGGCGGCCGAGAGGTCCATGGCGGCGTTGAGGGTGCCCCAGCTCGCGTTCGCGGGCCGGTTCTCCGGCGAGTAGGACGGGACGACGACCAGGTGGCCCTCGTCGTCGGTGCGGGTGAGGAAGTCCTCGTAGAACAGGGCGACTTCGGCGAGCGCGGTGGCGGTCCCGGGGTCGCGTTCGCCCCGGGTCTCGTCGTGGTCGACGAGTGGTTTGAGCAGCCAGTCGGCGCCCGCGGTCCACAGGTGCAGGGGGTACTCGCGGCTGAAGTGGTACAGGTGCCCGGACTCGCCGTCGGTGTGGGCGGGCGCGACGACACCTCGGGTGCCGAAGACGGCACGGGCGTTCTCCCGCCAGTGCGGCAGCTGACGGGCTATCAGGGTTGCCTGCGCTGCCGTGACTTCGGTGAGGTCGGCGGCCACGGCGGAGGCGGTCTGGAGGTTGAGATTGGCGTCGGTGGTGAAGGCGCCCGACCAGGCCGTGTTCCAGTCGCCGGTCCACACTCCGGTGAGCCGGGGCGGCAGCAGACCGCTGCTGGACAGCAGGTGGTAGCGGCCGGCCGCGAAGAGCCGCTCCAGCAGGGCCGCGCCGCGGGTCCGCCGGAGCAGCTGCGAGCCGGGCAGGGCGCGCTCGGCCGGGTCGCCGTCCAGGTCGAGGGTGACGCGCTGGTAGGCGGTGCGGTGCCGGGGCAGATGGCGGGCGAGGAGGGTGTCGTACGGCCGCTCGGTGGCGGGCAGCAGTGCGCGCAGGGCGCGGCCCTCCTCGATCACGTCCAGCTCGCCGGTGTGCCGGCGGACCCGGGTGAGCAGCAGGACCGAGGCGGCGCCCTCGACGCGCACGCCGGGGGGCACGAGCACGCAGGCGCCGCGGGCGATGGCGACGAGGGTGATTCCGGTGTACGCCCGGTCGCTGTCCGGGTAGCGGGCGCGCAGGCTGAGCAGGGCGCCCTCGGGGGTGAGCAGCGCGCCCTGGCCGACGCCGAGGCCGTCGGGGGCGCCGGGGAGGCGGTGGTCCAGGGCGATGTCGAGGTGCGGGCCGGCGGTGGTGACGTGCTGGACGATCACGTCGTCCGTACGGGAGACGAAGAGGCGGCTGGACCAGTCGGCGCGCTCGGCGATCGTCTCACCGGTGGTGAAGTCGACGGAGCGGCGGTAGCCGGGGGCGTCGGCGGGCGGTCTGCACAGCCGGATCCGGAAGGCGGGGTGGAAGGGCTGCACCCACTGGAGGGGGCGGCCGTCGGTGAAGCTCTCGGCGGCCGTGGTGTCGCCGGCCAGCAACCTGTCCTGCAGCGCGGGGAGTTCGGCCGCCAGCTCGGGGGGACGGGCCTTCTCGCCGCCGTTGGGTCGTACCAGGGTGTGCTGGGTGACGATGACACGGTCGTCGTCCGGATCGCCGAACACCAGGGCGCCGTGGTGGCCGTTGCCGCTGAGGAAGGCGTCCTCCCAGCGGGCGGCGGGGGCGGGTTCCCACGTGCCGTGCACGGTCATGGCTTCAGCACCGCCACCGCGTACCGGCCGAGGGTGAGTTCGTCCGTGACCGTCGTGTCCGTCAGGAGGTCCCGGTGGGTGCCGGGGACCTTCACCGTGACCGGTTCGCGGCCGTGGTTCAGCACGAACAGGATCTCGCCCCGGCGGACGGCCTCCACCTGCGGGGCCAGCCCGTCGAGCACGGGCCGGACGCCCGCCTCGGCGCCGATCCGCTCCAGCAGCTCGCGCAGGTCCGGCGGTTCGGGGAGCGTGGAGAGGTACCAGGCGCGGCCGGCGCGCAGGACCGCGGGCAGGCCGTCGAGCTCACCGCCCTGGTACGCGGCCACGGTCCGGGCGCCGTCGGTCTTCTCGATCTCCTCCGACCACAGCGTGCCGCGGAACCCCTCGCACTCGACGCTCTCCCCCGCCTCCAGCGGCCACCACTCGTGCAGGGTGCGGATGCCGAACAGCTCGCGCAGCCGGGCGTCCATGCCTCCGGGGCGCACCCGGTCGTCCTCGTCGGCGACACCGGTGAGGAAGCCGGAGACGAGGGTGCCGCCCTGGCGGACGTAGGCCAGGAGGTTGTCGATCGCGGTGTCGGTGAGGGCGTACAGCTGGGGGACGACGACCAGTCGGTACCGGGTCAGGTCGTGCTCGGGGTGGGCGAAGTCGGTGGTGAGGTGGGCCTCCCAGAGGGCGCGGTGCCAGGCGGTGAGGACCTGGGCGTAGTCGACCTCGGTGGAGAGCCGGCCCTCGTGGGCGCCGGCCCACCAGGAGTGCCAGTCGTGCAGCACGGCGACGTCGTGGTCGCTGTGACCGCCGCTCACCTCACCGGCGATCCGGGCGAGGTCGGCGCCGAGCCGCTTGATCTCCTGGAACGTCCGCCCCTGCTCGCCCGCGTGGCCGACCATGCCGGAGTGGAACTTCTCGGCGCCCTGCCGGGACTGGCGCCACTGGAAGTAGCAGACGGCGTCCGCGCCCCGGGCCACGGCCTGGAGGGACCACAGGCGGTTGAGGCCGGGCGGCTTGGGGTGGTTGACGCCCCGCCAGTTCACCGGCCCGGCCGCCTGTTCCATCAGCATCCAGGGGCCGCGGGCCTGGGAGCGCGTCATGTCCTGCACCAGGGCGCCGTGCTGGGCGCCGAGGGGGTCGCGGGGGTCGGGGTAGAGGTCGACGGAGACGACGTCCTCCTCCTCGGCCCAGCGCCAGGCGTCCTGCCCGGCCCACAGCGGCATGAAGTTGGTGGTGACCGGGAGGTGGGGGGTGTGCCGGCGGACGATGTCCCGCTCGGCGAGGCAGCACTCCAGGAGCATGTCGGAGGTGAACCGCTTGAAGTCCAGCACCTGGGCGGGGTTCTTCAGGTAGTGGGCGTGCCGGGGGGTGTGGATCTCCTCCCAGTCGCCGTAGCCCTGGCTCCAGAAGGCGGTGCCCCAGGCGGTGTTGAGGGCGTCGAGGCTGCCGTACTTGTGCCGCAGCCAGCCGCGGAAGCGGGCGGCTGCGGCCTCGCTCCAGTCGTAGGTGCAGTACTCGTTGTTGATGTGCCACATGGTGAGGGCCGGGTGGGTGGCGTAGCGGGCGGCCAGGTCCTCGGTGATGGCGGCGGCATGCCGGCGGTAGGTGGCGCTGGAGTGCGAGAAGTGCTGGCGGCCGCCCCACCACTCGGTCCGGCCGTCCTGGTCGACGGGGAGGGCGTCGGGGTGCAGACGGCCGAGCCAGGGCGGGGGCGAGGCGGTGGGGGTGGCGAGGACGACACCGATGCCGCTCGCGTGCAGCAGGTCCATCAGGCGGTCGAGCCAGCCGAACTCCCGTGCCCCGGGGCGGGGTTCGAGCTTGGCCCAGGAGAAGACGCCGAGGGTGACGGAGTTGACGCCGGCGTCGCGCATCAGCCGGATGTCGTCCGGCCAGGTCTCCTCGGGCCACTGTTCGGGGTTGTAGTCGCCGCCGAAGAGGATGCGGCCCCGGGTGACGTCGGCGAGGGACGGCTTCACGCGGGCTCCCCGTACTGGATGCCCCGGCCGTTGGTGGCCAGGTACACCCGGCCGTACACGCGCGGGTCGCCGGTGATGGTCTCGCCGATCCAGCCCCACTGGTGCCGGTCGTCATTGATGCGGACCCAGCTCCGGCCGGCGTCGTCGGAGCGGTACACGGCGGTGATCGCCTCGGTCGAGCCGACCTGGTAGACCGCCGGATAGTCGGCGCCGTCGGCGGCCTTGCCGAAGCCGAGGGTGTACGAGGCCCAGCAGCTGTCGACCTTGGCGAAGCTCGCGCCGCCGTCGGTGGACCGGTACAGCCCGTTCCACTTGGCGCTCAGCCACAGGTCGCCGGATCTGCCCGGCGCCGCGACGACCTTGAACTGACTGTCGCCGGAGGGCAGCCCGGTCGCACGCGCGGTGAACGAGAGGCCACTGTCAGTGCTGGCGAGTAGCGTTCCTGTATCGGTGTCGTACGCGTAGAAGAGCGTCGGGTCGGCCGGGTCGGCGACCGGCGTGGCGCCCTTCGGGAAGGAGGGGACCTCGGTCCAGGTGGAGCCGTTGTCCGCGGAGCGGTAGGCGGGGTGCCTGGTGCCGTCCCAGTGCACGAAGACCCAGAGCAGGGCGGTGCCGTCGGCGTTGGCCGCGATCGGTCCCGGTGCGTTCCTGGCGAGGTCGGGCGAGCCCGCGAAGGGCGCCCAGGTCCGTCCGCCGTCGTCGGAATATGCGCCGTTGCCATGGTCGCCCCAGCCGGTGCGGACGACGTACGCCGGCTTCGCCGCGGCCTGCGCGAGTCCCGTCGCCGACCCGAACACGGGGTTCGTGGCCATGCCGCGCGAGGGGGACGCGGTGAGCGTCTCGTGGTACATCACGCCGATGTCCCTGGACCCGCTGAGCAGGTGTGCCTCCCCGACCGGAGGTGACACCAGCTGCACCACCGAGGCCTCCTCCAGGCCGCGGATCTGCGGGGCCCAGTGCTTCAGGTCCCGGGTGCCGTAGAGGGTGGCGCCGGTGCCGAAGACGAGGTGCCGGGAGTCGTAGGGGTCGAGGGCGAGCGCCTGGATCCACCAGCCGAACTTGGGGGCGTCGCCGCCCCACTTCAGATAGGGGGTCTCCGACACGTCGAGAACCGCGGAGTCCTTGAGGGACGTCCAGGTGCGCCCGCCGTCGGTGCTGCGGAAGACGGTGTCCACGGCCGCCCACCGGTTGTTGGTGGAGACGACGACGGTGCCGGGCCGCCGGGCGTCGACGGCGACGCCGCCGTACCCGAAGGTGTCGTCACCGCCGGGTGCCACCGGCGTGACGTCGCTCCATCTCCCGTCCAGGGTGCACAGCCGGTGCACGCTGCCGTCGGACTGCCCGTTGGGGCCGGGCGCGTCGGCGTACGTCAGGTACAGGTGCCGGCCGGTGCGGTCGTAGGCGGCGCGGATCGGGACCTTGGCGGCGGTGCCGGAGGGCCGGCCGGGGACGGCTTGCCAGGTGGCGCCGTCGGAGGTGCGGTAGAGGTTGGCGTCGGTGCCGTCGGAGTCGCCCCAGCCGGCGTAGAGGGTGCGTCCGGCGGCGACCAGCAGGGTGACGCCCTGTCCGGAGGCACTGGGCGTGGCGGGGAAGCCGTCGGCGGGGGCCCAGGTGGCGCCCCGGTCGGTCGACTTCAGCAGGCCGTCGTGCCGGGTGCCGAGCCACAGGGTGTCGCTGTTGCGGGGATCGACGAGCAGCCGCTCTCCGGCGCCCCGTCCGTCCTCGTTGGCCCCGAGCTTCACGCCGAGGTCGGTGCGGCTCCAGCTGGCGCCCCGGTCGTCGGAGCGCAGGACGGCGCCGTTGGAGGCCCAGGGCTGGGCGTAGGTGCCGACGGCGAGGTAGAGGCGGCCGGGGTGGGCCGGATCGACGGCCATGGCCTCGACCCCGAGCAGGTTCCAGTCGTCCCACCCGAGGTGATCGAGGAGCGGGGTCCAGCGGGCGGTGCGGTCGTCCCAGCGGTAGGCGCCGCCGATGTCGGTACGGGCGTAGGCGAGGCCGCGGACGGAGGGGTGGAAGAGCACGCCGGTGATGAAGCCGGTGCCGCCGATGACGGCGTTGCGCCAGCGGTAGGCGGGGGCGGCGGCCCTGGCCCGCCCGTGCAGCGGGGGAAGGGCGGTGAGGGCGGCGGCACCCGCGGCCCCGGCAAGGACGGTACGACGACTCAGGTGTGACGCGCTCATGACATGGACCTCGCTGACGGAGAAGGGTCGGGGGGACGTACCTCAGGGGCGCGGGGACCTGCGCGACCGGCCACGACGAACCCGCGGCCGCCGCCCAGCAGGTGTCCCCGCTGACCAGGCGCGATGTCAACCCTTGACCGCGCCCGTCAGCATCCCCTTCTTGAAGTGCCGCTGGACGAACGGCGACAGGACGGCCACCGGGAGCAGTGCCATCACCATGACCGCCATCTGCACGGCGAGCCCGGACAGTTGACCCGTCTTGATGGCCTGGCCCAGCCCCACCGGTGCCTCCTGCTTCTGCACCAGCTGGATCATCACGTTCTGCAACGGCATCATGTTCTGGTCGTTCAGGTACAGCGACGCGTTGAACCAGGCACTCCAGTACCCGACCGCGTAGAACAGGGTGATCACGGCGATGACGGCCCGGGACAGCGGCAGGACGATCTGCCAGAGGATCCGGAAGTCCCCCGCCCCGTCGATCCGGGCACTGTCGATCAGTTCCTGCGAGATCCCCATGAAGAAGCCGCGCAGCACCAGGATGTTGAAGACGCTGAGCGCGCTCGGCAGGATCAGCGCGAGATAGCTGTCGGTCAGGCCCAGCGTCTGCACCAGCAGATACGTCGGGATGAGACCGGCGCTGAAGAACATCGTCGCCAGCAGGGTCATCAGGATCCACCGGTGCCCGAGCGATCCGGTGCGGGAGAGCCCGTACGCGCACAGCACCGACACCGTCATCGAGAACGCCGTACCGACGAGCGTGACCAGCACGCTGATGATCGCCGCCCGGGTCACCTGCCCGCCGCTCAGCAGCTCCTGGTAGGCGATGAAGGTGATGTCCTTGGGGATCATCACCAGACCGCCGGCCTCGTCGATGGTCTCGCGGGTGGACAGGCTGGTGACGACGACGATCCACAGCGGGAAGAGGATCGCGAGGCAGGCGATGCCCAGCACGAGCCCCTTGCCCGCCAGACCGGCCCTGGTCGGCTGTTCCTCCCAGACCGGCCGCGGCGGAGCGGCCCAGCGGTTGCGTGCGGGCTTGTCGAGGACCGTGGTCACTTCTTGTACACCCCCTGCTCGCCCATCAGATGGGCCACCTTGTTCGCGGCCAGGACGAGTCCGATGCTGATGACGCCCTTGACCAGCCCCGCGGCGGCCGCGTAGCCGAAGTCCTGGTTGCGGACGCCGTTCCACCACACGAAGGTGTCGAGGACTTCCGCCGCGCCCGGCCCCACGGCGTCGCGTTGGAGCAGGATCTGTTCGAAGCCGACGGTCAGCGCGTCACCGACGCGCAGCACCAGCAGCAGCGCGATCACCGGCCGCAGCGCGGGCAGCGTGACGTGCCACATCCGGCGCCAGCGATTGGCGCCGTCCATCGCGGCGGCCTCGTACAGATCGGGGCTGACCGCGGCCAGCGCGGCGAGGAAGACGATGATCCCCCAGCCGGCGTCCTTCCACACCGCCTGCGCGGTGACCAGGAACTTGAAGGTGTTCGGGTCCGTCATGACGTCGAGCCCGTCGTACCCGTGGTCGCGCAGCAGCTGCGACAGCAGCCCCGCGCCGCCCAGCAGTTGCTGGAAGACGGCGATCACCAGCACCCACGAGAAGAAGTGCGGCAGATAGAGCACGGCCTGCGCGATCGCCCGCACCCGGGGCCTGACCACGCTGTTGATGAGCAGCGCGAGCAGGACCGGGATCGGGAAGAACAGCAGGAGCTGGAGGAAGAACAGCACCAGCGTGTTCCGCACCGCCTGCCAGAAGGCGGAGTCCTCGAAGATCCGCTGGAAGTTCTCCAGGCCCACCCAGGGGCTGTTGAGGATGGACACGACGCCGTTGTCGCTGATGTAGGGGTCGTAGTCCTGGAAGGCGACCACGTTGCCGAGGATCGGCACGTAGTTGAAGAGCAGGATCAGGATGACGGCCGGCAGGGTCATCAGGAGCAGGACGCGGTCGCGTCGGAACCTGTGCCGCAGGCTCAGTTTCGGTGCGGGCGGCCTGCCGCCCCGCCCGGTGGCGCCGTCCGGCGGCACCGGGGACTTCGCCGTCTTGTCGGCCTCGGCCCTGCTCCGAGGCACCGTGCTGTGGGACACGGCCGTTCTCCTTGCCTCGGTGCCCGGTCAGTTGGCCGCGGAGCCGTTCTCGTCGAGGACCTGCTGGTACCAGTCGCGCAGCTTGTCGCCGCCCTTGCTCTTCCAGTCGGAGATCCACCGCTGCATGTCGCTGATCTTCTTGCGGCCCCGGACGACGTCGTCCTCCATCTGCTCCATGTCGTTGGCGAGGTTGGTGTAGCGGCTGGGCTCGGTGATCTGCATGCCGTAGAAGGAGGACTTCTTGGTGAAGGCGCCCATCCGCTGCTGCCACTCGACCTGGCCCTTGGCGACCTCCGGGAAGTCGGGGTGGGCGAGGGTCGGGGCGGGGCTCGCGACCATGACGTAGGCGTTCATCACGTCGATGTTGCCCTGGTCGGTCTTGGTGGGGACGCCGTCCTCGACGGCGTAGTGGGTGCCCTCCACGCCGTAGTTGGTCATCATGTACTCCTTGGTGCCGTACGGCGCCGCGGTGACGTTCGCGACGGCCAGCACGTCGCGGATGACCGACTCGGACGCCTTCTTGTTGACGAAGGCGAAGATGCCGGCGGGCTGTTCGGCCCAGAGCGTGGGGTCGCCGCCGTCGTGGCCCCATATGTCCATCCCCCAGACCTTGAACTCCGGGTTCTGGGACGCCTGTTCGGCGGTGCGGCTCCACCACTGCGAGATGTTGTTGGCGTAGATCAGGAACTCGCCCGCGGCGAACTTGGGGCCCGGGTCGGTGGCCTGGCTCTTGCCCAGCTCGGCGTCCGGGTGGACGACGCCCGCGGCGAAGAGCTTGCGGGACCACTCCAGCGCCTCCAAGTACTCCTCGGTCTCGATGCGGTAGATCATCTTGCCGTCGACCAGGTTCCAGCCCAGCGGCTTCTCGCTGCCGGAGAGCACACCGAAGGCCTGGAAGGCCGTCCACTTCATGTCCATGCACGCCCAGCGCTTGGCCTTGGCGTTGGTGATGTCCTTGGCCAGCGCCAGGAACTCGTCGCAGGAGCGCGGGACTTCGTAGCCCTCCTTGTCGAAGACGTCCTGGCGGTACAGCGGCACGATGCCGGTGACGTACGGCGCCGGCTGCGGCAGGCCGCGCAGCTTGCCGCCGAAGATGGAGCGCTGCCAGGCGTCCGTCGGGATGGCGGCGAGGTTCGGGAACTCCTTGACCGCGTCACCGGAGAGATAGGGGCCGAGGTCGGCGAACTTGCTGATGATGGCGCTGGGTATCTTGCCGTTCATGTTCCAGCCGGGGACCACCACCACGTCCGGGACGTCGCTGGAGGCCAGCACCGCGCCGAGCTTCTGCTCGTAGGTGTTGCCGTCCTGGTTCTGCCACCGGACGTCGACGCCGATCAGGTCGTTCATCGCCCGGTAGTAGGCGTTGTCGCTCTTGGGCGGCGAGCCCCAGAACGGCGACATGACGGTGACCTTGCCGCCCTTGCCGAGCTTCTTGGGCACCGAGGTCTTCAGCTCGGCCAGCTCCAGCTTGCTGGTGAAACCGGCCGCGGAGCCGTTCTTGGCGGGGATGTCCGGCACGACGACATTGCTGGCCACATAGGCCGGCAGGAGCTTCTTGGCGTCCTTGCCCGAGGTGGTGCCTTCGCGCGAGCCGCTGTCCGAATCGCCGCACGCGGCAAGCAGCGGCATTCCTCCCGCCACCGCTGCGGCGGCGACCGCCGAGGAGGCGAGGAAGCTTCTCCGGCTGGTCGCGGAAGAGGCGGAGGAGGCGTTCGGCGTCATTGCGTCAACCCTTCATGGCGCACCTGGACACCCGGCGGTGGGCCGTCGGCTGCGGTGTCGTAAGTGGAACTGGCTGAGCGGAAGCAGTCCTCCGACCAATGTCTGCGTGCTGCGTCGAAGCGCTTCGATGTTGCTGTGAGGTTAAGTGAACACCCAGGGGCGCACAAGGGCCGCTCCCAAGATTCCTCCGCCGCATGCGACCCGCCCCTTTCTTATGTGCTGCCTGAATGGGCAGTGCTGATCCCTTGACACCCACCCCCGTGTCGAATGAGCATCGAAGCGCTTCGAAAGAGCCGCGCCGATCCATCGCAAGGGGATCCCCAAGTGACCGCAGTCCCGCCGCCCACCCCGCCTTTCCGTGATCCCGGCCTGCCGGTCGCGAAGCGCGTCGACGATCTGTTGGCGCGGCTGACGCTCGAGGAAAAGATCGGATTTCTGCACCAGTTCGCCCCGGCCGTAGAGCGGCTCGGGGTCGCCGCGTTCCGCACCGGCCAGGAGGCGCTGCACGGCGTGGCGTGGATGGGCCCGGCGACGGTCTTCCCCCAGGCGGTCGGGCTCGGCGCGACCTGGAACCCGGACTTGGTGCGCCGGGTCGGCGAGGCCGTGTCCCGGGAGGCCCGCGCGATGCGGGCCCGCGACGAGCGCGTCGGCCTCAATGTCTGGTCCCCGACGGTCAATCTGCTGCGCCACCCGCTGTGGGGCCGCAACGAGGAGGGCTACTCCGAGGACCCGAAACTGACCTCCGCCATCGCCACCGCGTACACCCGGGGCCTGCGCGGCGACCACCCGGTGTACTGGCGGACCGCCCCGGTCCTCAAGCACTGGCTGGCCCACAACAACGAGACGGACCGCGACACCTCGTCCTCCTCGGTCCGCCCGCGCGTGCTGCACGAGTACGACCTGCGGGCCTTCCGCGAGACGGTCGAGGCGGGCGCGGTGGCGGGCGTGATGCCGGCGTACAACCTGGTCAACGGCCGCCCCAACCACGTGTCGCCGTATCTGCGTGAGCAGTTGCGCACCTGGACCGAGGAGGACCTGCTGGTCTGCTCGGACGCGGGCGCGCCCTCCAACCTGGTCGACTCCGAGCACTACTTCGACACCCACGAGGAGGCGACGGCGGCGGCGCTCCGGGCGGGCGTCGACAGCTTCACCGACCACGGCACGGACGGTTCGAAGATCACCGCCCGGGTGCGGACGGCGTACGAGCGGGGCCTGTTGACCGAGGCCGACATCGACACCGCGGTCCGCCGCCAGCTCTCGGTCCGCTTCCGGCTCGGCGAGTTCGACGACCACGAGGACCCCGGCGCCTTCGACACCCCCGAACACCGCGCGCTGGCCCGGGAGGCGGCCGAGCAGGCGGTCGTCCTGCTGCGGAACGACGGCGTGCTGCCCCTGCGTCCGGACAGCCGGATCGCGGTGGTGGGCCTGCTCGCCGACGAGTGCAAGCTCGACTGGTACAGCGGCACCCTGCTCCACCGGAGCACGCCGCTGGAGGGGCTGCGCGAGCGGTTCGGCGCCGACCGCATGCGGTTCGCGGAGGGCGTGGACCGCATCCGGCTGAGGACGTCGGCGGGAGCCTTCCTGTACGTCCCCGAGGGCGCCGCCGCCGAGGAGGTGCGCGGCGCCGAGGGCGCGCTGGACCCGGCCCTGCTCGCGGGCCGCACCGACCTGCCGCCGCTGACCACGGACCCCGTCGGCACCGAACTCGCGCTGGTGGACTGGGGCGAGGGCGTGCTGACGCTGCGCGCGCCCGACGGCCGCTATCTGTCGGTCGCCGAGGACGGCTACGTCCGCGCCTCGGCCGACCGGCCCGGCGGCTGGGTCGTGCAGGAGACCTTCCGGCTGGAACCGCACGGCAGCGGACACCTCCTCCGGCACCTCGGCACGGGCCGCCCTGTCTCGGTCGCCGCCGACGGCGTGAAGGTTGCCGAGGCGGACCCGGAGATCTTCGAGGCGGTCGTCGTGGAGCGCGGCGAGGAGGCGGTGGCCCGGGTCGCGGCAGGGGCCGACGTGGTGCTGGTGGTCGCCGGCAACGACCCGCACATCAACGGCCGCGAGACCGAGGACCGTACGACCCTGTTCCTGCCCGCCCACCAGGAGCGGCTGCTGCGCGCGGCCCGCGCCGCCCACCCGAAGACGGTGCTGGCGCTGGTCTCCGCCTACCCGTACGCGGTCGAACCGGGTTCCCTCGCGGCCCTGCTCTGGACGGCCCACGGCGGCCAGGCCGCGGGCACCGCGCTGGCCCGGATCCTGGCCGGCGACGTCTCCCCCGCCGGACGCCTCCCGCAGACCTGGTACGCGAGCGACGCCGACCTGCCGGACCTGCTCGACTACGACGTGATCGGCGGCTGTCAGACCTATCTGTACTTCGAGGGCACCCCGCTCTACCCGTTCGGCCACGGCCTGTCCTACGCCTCGTTCGCCTACGGCGACCTGACCGCGCGCGTGAGCGGGGACGCGGTGCGGGTGTCGTTCACGGTGACCAACACCGGGCGGCGCACGGCCGACGAGGTCGCCCAGCTCTACACCCGCGCCGTGGAATCGCCGGTCCCGCGTCCGCGCCGCGAACTGCTCGCCCACCGCCGCGTCACCCTCGCCCCCGGCGAGCGGACCGGGCTCGCCTTCGACGTGCCGCTGTCCGCCTTCGCCTTCTGGGACGTGGCGCACGGCAGATGGCACCTCGACCCGGGCCCGTACGACCTGCTGGCCGGCGGCTCCAGCGAGGACATCAGGCTGCGGACGACGGTGACGCTCGCCGGGGACCCGGTGGCCCCGCGCGCGGTGCGGCAACACGGGCTGGACGCGGCCGACTTCGACGAGCAGAGCGGCACCGCGATCGTCGACCGCACGCGGACCGCCGGCGACGCGGTGACCCCGGCCGGGGACCGGGCGGGCGAACTCCTCTACCGCGCCTGCGACTTCGGCACGGGCGTCTCCCGAGTGACGGCGACGGTGGCCGGGGCGGGAACGGTGGAGGTGTCCCTGGACGGTGCGCCGCCGCTGGCGGCCCTCACCGCCGGCTCCCGGTCGGGACCGTACGCCTACACCGCGCTCACCGCCGGCTTCCAGGCCGAGGGCGTGCACGACGTCCGCCTCAGACTGCGCGGCGCCCTGCGCCTCGCGCACGTCGGCTTCTCCGGTTGAGGGGCCGGACCGAGCCGGCGCGGAGGAAGGGGCCCGGCGCCGGAAGGCATCGGCGCCGGACCCCTTCGGGAAGACTATATGAAAACGGTTCCCATTAGCTAGGAGTTCGGGGCGGGAAACCCGTTACGACCGCCGCCGGACTGTGGCAGCCTGCCGCCATGCCAGCCGAACTGCGCAAGCACGCGGGCCGCCACTACGCGGTCCAGTTCCACTACGCGTTGCCCGACGACGCCTGGGCCGTGGAACTGAGCGAGGCCAGGCCCACCCCGGCGTCCCTCAGCGAGGCCCCCGGCGCCGAGACCTACATGCCCGGGGTGGCGTTCGCGGTGGTGTTCGTTCCGGACGAGGACCCGGATCGGGAACCGACCGTCCACATCCACAGCCACGACGAGCATGTCGTGCCCTACGAGATCATGCGCTGGTTCATGGAGCTGGCGGCCGATCAGGTGGAGCGCTGCCGCACCGCCTTCGAGCGGGACGGGCGGGAGGAGCGCGGCGGCTCGGAGGCCACCGCCTGAACACGCCGGCGGCCGGAGCCCCCGCACAGTGGGCTCCGGCCGCCGGTGGCCGTCGGGTCGGCTCAGAGAGCGAGGCCGGTGAGGACCAGGACCCGCTCGTAGGTGTAGTCGTCCATCGCGAACCGCACGCCCTCACGGCCCACGCCGGACTGCTTGGCACCGCCGTACGGCATCTGGTCGGCGCGGTAGGAGGGGACGTCGCCGATGACCACGCCGCCGACCTCAAGGGCTCGGTGGGCGCGGAAGGCGGCCTGCACGTCGTGGGTGAACACGCCCGCCTGGAGGCCGTACTTGGAGTCGTTGACGGCGGCGAACGCCTCGGCCTCGCCGTCCACCTTCTGCACCGACAGCACCGGGCCGAAGACCTCCTCGCAGGCCAGCGTGGTGCCGGCCGGCAGGTCGGTCAGGACGGTCGGCGCGTAGGAGGCGCCGTCGCGCTTGCCGCCGGTGAGCAGCGAGGCGCCCGCCCCGACCGCTTCCTGGACCCACGCCTCGACGCGCCGGGCGGCGTCCTCGCTGACCAGCGGGCCGACGTCGGTCTTGTCGTCGGAGGGGTCACCGGTGACCTGGGCCTCGACGGCGGCGACGATCCGCGGCAGCAGCCGGTCGTACACCGAGGCGTCGGCGATCACGCGCTGCACCGAGATGCAGGACTGGCCGCCCTGGTAGTTGGAGAAGGTGGCGATGCGCGTCGCGGCCCAGTCCAGGTCCTCGTCGCTCGCCCAGTCGCCGAGGACGACGGCGGCGCCGTTGCCGCCGAGCTCCAGCGTGCAGTGCTTGCGCGGCACCGAGTCCATGATCGCGTAGCCGACCTGCTCGGAGCCGGTGAAGGAGATCACCGGCAGCCGCTCGTCCTTCACGAGGGCGGGCATCCGGTCGTTGGCGACCGGCAGGATCGACCAGGAACCGGCGGGCAGCTCGGTCTCGGCGAGCAGGTCACCGAGGATCAGTCCGGAGAGCGGGGTCGCCGGGGCCGGCTTGAGGATGATCGGGGCGCCGGCGGCGATCGCGGGGGCGACCTTGTGCGCGCACAGGTTCAGCGGGAAGTTGAACGGCGCGATGCCGAGCACGACCCCCTTCGGGAAGCGCCGGGTCAGCGCCAGCCGGCCCTGGCCGCCGAGGTCGGTGTCCAGGCGCTGGGCCTCGCCGCCGTTGAAGCGGCGGGCCTCCTCGGCGGCGAAGCGGAACACCGAGACGGCACGGCCGACCTCACCGCGGGCCCACTTGATCGGCTTGCCGTTCTCGGCGGAGATCAGCTGGGCGATCTCCTCGGTGCGCTCGGCAAGACGGCGGCTGACGTGGTCCAGGGCGGCGGCCCGCACGTGCGCCGGGGTGGCGGCGAACTCGTCCCGCACGGCGTACGCGGCGGCCACGGCCTCCTCCACCTGGGCGTCGGTCGGCACGCTCACCTTGCCGACCACCCGGCCGTCCCACGGCGAGGTGACGTCGAAGGTGTCCGCGCCGGAGACCTGGCGGCCGGCGAGCCAGAAGGCGTGGGTGGAAGTCATGTGATTCCCGGCCCTTCCGCGTTGGGGGTGGGTGTTCCTCGGTTCGGGGTCCACGGTAGGGGGGCGGGGGCGGCGGGGCGTTTGTCCGAGTCGTAGTAGTGGCGGGGCAGGGCACTACGGATTGGCGCGGTGGGCTATTCGACGGAGGTCGCCTTCAGCGCCAGCCACAGCTCCATGCGGACGTCCGGGTCGTCCAGGGAGCGGCCGAGGATCTCCTCGACGCGCCGCATGCGGTAGCGCAGGGTGTGCCGGTGGACGCCGAGGTCGGCCGCGGCCGCGTCCCACTGGCCGTGCCGGGACAGCCAGGCCCGCAGGGAGGCGACCAGATCGCCGCGGCCGGTCGCGTCGTGGTCGTGCAGTGCCCTGAGCAGCCCGTCGGCGAAGGCCCGTACCGCGTCGTCCGCGAGCAGCGGCAGCACCGATCCGGCCGCCAGCTGCTCGTGCTCCACGCACACCCGCCCGCGCCGCCGGGCCACCGACAGCGCCTGCTCTGCCTGCTTGTAGGCGGCGGCCGCGGCGATCGGGCCGGCCGGCGCGGAGAGCCCGACGACCAGTTCGTCCTCCGCACCGGCCGCCGTCTCCCGTACGGCGCTGCCCGCCCGCGCCGCCTCCAGTGCCGTCGCGTACTCCGCGCACGCGGCCACCGCGGCGCCGCCGTCCGCGGCCAGCACCACCAGGCGCTCCCCCTCCGGTACGACGAGCACCGCCTCCCCGGCGCGCGCGGCGGCCGACTCGACGATCTCGGCGAGCGCGCCGAGCGGGTCGCCGTCGGTGCCGGAGGCGGCGGCGAGGGCGGCGGCCGAGGGCTTGGCGCCGGACGGGACGCGCGGCGGGTTCTCCACGGCGGCCAGGGCGGCCGAAGCGGAGCCCGACACCACCACCGACTCCGCGACGATCATCCGGAAGGGGGCGTCCAGCAGCACGCCGTACAGGTCCCCGGCGACCGCGCGGGCGTGGTCCGGCTCGCCCGCGAGCAGCATGCGCAGCACCGCGGTGCCGATCCGCTGCTCGGCGGCGTGCAGGGAGCGGGAGCGTTCGGTGGTCAGGGTGAGCAGCGCGATGGCCGAGTGGACGGCGTACCGCTCGGCGGTGCCGAGGGCCGCGGCGGTGCCGACCGCGAGCGCCGCGCGCGGCCGGCGGCCGGTGCCCAGGGAGTGCAGTTCGACCCGGTCCTCGTTGTCCGGGCCGCCGACGACCGACGAGGCGGGCGCGGGCCGTTCCCGCAGCCGTTCCACGTCCGCGGTGATCCGCGCCGCCCGGCGGCCCGCCCACTCCGGGGCGGTGGCGACGACGGCGCCGGAGGCGTCGTAGAGCGCGGCCCAGCCGTCGACCTGCGAGGCGAGCGCGGTGAGCAGCCCCTCGGGGCCGTCGGTCAGCGCCTGCCTGGTCAGCTCGCGCTGGGCGGCGAACCCCGCCGTCACCGCCCGGTACTGGTCGGCCGCGATGGCCGCCGACACGGCCTTGCTGATGGCGAGGAAGGGGGTGCGGCGCGGTACCTCCAGCAGCGGCAGCCCCTCCTGCCGGGCCGCCTCGACCAGGGCGGCCGGGATGTCCTCGTAGTTCACCCCGACGGCGAACCCGAGCCCGACGACCCCGGCGCCGGCCAGCCGCTTCACATAGCGGCGCATCGCCTCGGGGTCCTCCGCGTCCAGCTTCAGGGCGGTGATCAGCAGCAGCTCCCCGCCCTCCATGTAGGGGACGGGGTCGGCTAGCTCGCTGACGTGCGCCCAGCGGACGGGGACGTCCAGGTGGTCCTCACCCGCACGCACGGTCAGCTTGAGCGCGGAGTGATGGACGAGCGAGGCGAGCGTGGGGGGCATGGGGCCTTCAGTTCGATGAAGTCTGCGTGATCGTGGTGATCATTTGGCCGCCGCGTATGAACGGCCTATGCCGATTCTGCCTCACCGTAAGGTCGCCGCGCCGCCTCGAATCAGCCCCGGAGATCCACCAGCAGCGGCGGCGCGTGCTCGCCCCGCACGTCCGTCAGCGACAGCACCGCGTGTCCCGGCGGCACCGCGTGCGCCAGCTCGGAGGCCGACCACCGCTCCCGCTCGACCTGCCGTACGGTGACGGCCCGCGCGGTCGGCGCCTTGCCGGTGATCACCCGGCGCACCATGTGCACGGCTTTCCCGGCGGGTGTCTCGGCGATGATCTGCCGGTCGGTGACGTCCCGCGCCTCGGTCCACTCCTTGCCCCACACGTCGGCGAAGTCCTGCCCGTCCCACGGGGTGATCCCGGACAGCGCCATCCGGCACCCGGCGGCCCCGAGCAGCGGACCGCGCAGCGGCCTGGGTACGTCGTCCAGGGAGCGCAGGGTCAGTACGGCCCCGGCGTTCCCGGAGCGCAGCCGCTGGATGCCCCGGACGGCCTCGGGCGTCACGGCGCCCGTCGCGTCGTCGAGGATCAGACAGGCGAACAGCGAGCGGTCCTCGCGCACCGCCACGCTCGCCGTGAACTGGGCGAGCACCAGCCGGGTCAGCATGCGCGAGGCGTCCGCGTGTCCGCGCGCGGGCAGGTCGATCCGGACCCGCACGGGGTGGTCGAGGGCCTTGAGGGAGAAGGGCCGCGACTGTCCGGAGGTGTCGAAGAACCCGGCGAAGGCGGGCCGGTCCAGCAGGGCCACCCGGTCGGCGAGGACGCCCCCGACATCGCCGGGCTGCGCCATCTGCCGCTCCCGCGCGTCCAGCTCCCGCAGCAGCGACTCCTGCCCCGAGCCCTCCAGCGCGGCCCGCAGCGCGGCGAGCGGTCCGGGCGCGCCGTCGAGCAGCCGGCGCAGCTCCGGAACGGACGGGAAGCGTCCGTGCACCGCCCGGAACGGGCCGAGCAGCTGCGCCAGCACGGTGGTGGAGCGGCGGGTGTCGCTGCCGGGGTGCGGATCGACGAGGTCCCCGGCCAGCGCCTCGGCCAGGACGGCCGCGGCCTCGTCGGGGTCGGTGGTCCCGCCGTACAGGTCGAGGTCGTACACGGACTCCGGGTTGCCGATGCGTACGACGACGTCGTAGGCGTCCGCCGGGCCGAGCCCGGTGCCTGCGGCGCCGACCACCACGACCGCGGCGCGGCCGGCGAGGGCGTGCAGGCACAGCGACTCGGCGAGCGGGCGGACGACGGTGCCGGTCTTGCCGGAGCCGACCGGGCCGACGGCGAGCAGGGAGGTGCCGAGCAGCTCGGGGCCGAGGGCGAGACCGGTGCCCCGGTAGGCGTAGGGGTTGCGCGGGTCGTCGGCGGTGGTGCCGAGCCGGACCTGGCCGGTGACCAGGTCGTGCGGGGCGAGCCGGGTGGGCAGATCGCGGGCGCCGGAGGGGTGCGGGCAGGCGGCGGCGCCGTCCTTGAGCACGGCGCCGGTGAAGGTGGCGAGGCTGTGCCGCCCACTGCGCACGCCCTGCCAGGCCCGGACGATCCGAGCGTGATCCACATCCCGCATCATCCCGGCCCTGGCCTCCCCGGCCAGCCGCTCAGCAGCGTCAACGGCCCCCACGGCCCGAATCTGCGGCCACTCAGCGGGGTCCTGCTCGGGCGCGGGGGGCGGGGGGGCGGGCTGCCTGGGCCGGAGGTGGGGGGCGATGAAGCGCTGCCAGACCTCGGACCAGCGGCCGAGGCGAGCCAGGCTGACCAGGATCGTCAGCGCGACGATGGCGTACCACGCGTAGCTGAACACGACCCGGCTGAACGAATGGGGCGAGGTCCAGGAGTCCGTCATGGCCTGCAGGGGCAGCAGCCACCAACCGCCGAGGTAGCCGTTCCACAGCAGCGACCAGATCAGCCACCCCACCAGGAAGGCGATCACCGCGCCGCTGAAGAGCTGCCGCGCGGGGACGACCTCCGGCTCCTCGTCCGGCCTCGGCCGATGTCCGAACCGCCACACCCCTGGAGCCGCCTCCGGCCGGGGCGTGCGCAGCCAGGTCAGGAACGTTGAACCGTCCGGCATCGGCGGCGCCAAGGGTCTCGGTGGCACAGCGGAGCGTGATCGCGGCACCGGAGTCGCATGCGTACCCCGCGCGTCCTGCGTCCCGTCGCTGTCCATCGCCCTGCCCCCTGACCAGCCATCCCGTATCACCGTCAGCGAGCCAATCTAACGCGCCGGCAAAGGGAGTTCACCGCTAGCCACCCCGGCGGTCCGGGGGAAGCCGTACTCCCGCTATGTCCACCACGGACAACCCTCCCCCTCGACAACGCCCACATGGAGCATGCCCACCCCCCGTTCCCCGGCCTAGCCTGCGAGAAAAGAGAAGACAAGCGTCCGCAAGACCCCCCAGGAGCCCCTCATGTCCGACCTTCCGCAGGAGCGCCGCGTCGTCACCGCCATCCCCGGCCCGAAGTCGCAGGAGCTGCAGACCCGCCGCCTCGCCGCGGTGGCGCAGGGCGTGGGCTCCGTGCTGCCGGTGTTCACCGCGCGCGCGGGCGGCGGCATCATCGAGGACGTCGACGGCAACCGCCTGATCGACTTCGGCTCCGGCATCGCCGTGACGTCCGTCGGCGCCTCCGCCGAGGCCGTCGTACGGCGCGCGAGCGCCCAGCTCGCCGACTTCACCCACACCTGCTTCATGGTCACCCCGTACGAGGGCTACGTGGAGGTCGCCGAGGCCCTCGCCGAGCTCACCCCGGGTGACCACGCCAAGAAGTCCGCGCTGTTCAACTCGGGCGCCGAGGCCGTCGAGAACGCCGTCAAGATCGCCCGCTCCTACACCAAGCGCCAGGCCGTCGTCGTCTTCGACCACGGCTACCACGGCCGCACCAACCTCACGATGGCGCTGACGGCGAAGAACATGCCGTACAAGCACGGCTTCGGCCCGTTCGCGCCGGAGGTCTACCGCGTGCCGGTCGCGTACGGCTACCGCTGGCCGTCCGGCCCGGAGAACGCGGGCCCCGAGGCCGCCGCGCAGGCCATCGACCAGATCACCAAGCAGGTCGGCGCCGAGAACGTCGCCGCGATCATCATCGAGCCGGTGCTCGGCGAGGGCGGCTTCATCGAGCCGGCCAAGGGCTTCCTGCCGGCCATCGTGAAGTTCGCCAACGACAACGGCATCGTCTTCGTCGCGGACGAGATCCAGTCCGGGTTCTGCCGTACCGGCCAGTGGTTCGCCTGCGAGGACGAGGGCATCGTCCCGGACCTGATCACCACCGCCAAGGGCATCGCGGGCGGTCTGCCGCTCGCCGCCGTCACCGGCCGCGCCGAGATCATGGACGCCGCGCACGCGGGCGGCCTGGGCGGCACCTACGGCGGCAACCCGGTGGCCTGCGCCGGCGCCCTCGGCTCGATCGAGACCATGAAGGAGCTCGACCTCAACGCCAAGGCGAAGAACATCGAGGCGGTCATGAAGGCCCGCCTCGGCGCCATGGCCGAGAAGTTCGAGATCATCGGCGACATCCGCGGCCGCGGCGCGATGATCGCCATCGAGCTGGTCAAGGACCGCACCACCAAGGAGCCGCACCCGGAGGCCACCGCCGCCCTCGCCAAGGCCTGCCACGCCGAGGGCCTGCTGGTCCTGACCTGTGGCACCTACGGCAACGTGCTGCGCTTCCTGCCGCCGCTGGTGATCGGCGAGGACCTGCTGAACGAGGGCCTCGACATCATCGAGCAGGCCTTCTCCCGCATCTGACGGGGACCCGGGGGTCGGAGGGTGTGAAGAAGGTGTGCGAGGTCTCTGTCAGGACGCGAATCCGACTGTCTTGGGCCCACCCCCTGTCGTAGGTTCTACCCAGATGAGAGATACACCCCGCCCACAGGGGACTGTGGGCGACATCAGGACGGGGCCTCCCCAGCTTCGACCTGGTCGTGCCCTCGCGCACACACACGGGGCCTCCGGCTCCGGATCTCCTCACCGATCGGACAGCCGCCCGCCCCAAACCCCCCGGGGCGCGCGGCCACCCGATCCGGACGGCCGCCTCGGAACCACCCCCCCTGTTCCGGGGCGGCCGACCTCCCTCCTCTCCCTGCTGGGACTTCTCGGGCTTCCCGCCCTTCTCTTCGCGCTGATCACCTGGCAGGTCGTCGCCGACGGCCCGCTGGTGGACCTGGACGAGCGGCTCAGCAAGGCCCTCGTCCGCCCCGACCGCGCCGGCGAACTCCTCTCCGACCTGGGCAATGTCCAGATCGCGCTGCCCGTCCTGCTCCTCGGCGCGGGATACGCGGCCTGGCGGTCCCGGCGCGGTGGCACAGACCGGTGGTGGTGGCCGGCCGCCGGCGCCCTGCTGCTGATGGCCCTGGTCCCGGCCCTGGTCATCCCCCTCAAGGAACTGACCGACCGCCCGGGCACCCCGGCCGTACCGCCCGCCACCGGCTACTTCCCGTCCGGCCACACCGCGACCGCCGTCATCGCCTACGGCGCCGCCACCCTGCTGCTCCTGCCCCTGCTGCGTTCCACGGCCGCCCGCCGCGCCGTCGTCACCGGCTGCGCCGCCCTCGTGCTCGGCGTCTCCTACGGCCTGGTCCGGCGCGGCTTCCACTGGCCGCTGGACGTCGTGGCCAGCTGGTGTCTCGGTGCGGTCCTGCTGACCGGCTACGTCCTGCTCGTCAGCCGAAGTATCCGTCGAACGTCCGCTGGAACTCCCAGTTCGCGTAGCGGTCCCAGTTGATTGACCACGTCATCAGGCCCCGCAGCGCGGGCCAGGTGCCGTGGGTGGCGTACGAGCCGCAACCCACCTTCTTCGTCAGGCAGTCGAGGGTCTTGACGACCTCGGCCGGAGGGACGTGACCGTTGCCCGCGTTCGTGGAGGCCGGCATGCCGATGGCGATCTGGTCGGGGCGCAGCGGCGGGAAGACGTTGCCGGCGTCGCCGGCGACCGGGAAGCCGGTGAGCAGCATGTCGGTCATCGCGATGTGGAAGTCGGCGCCGCCCATCGAGTGGTACTGGTTGTCGAGGCCCATGACCGGGCCCGAGTTGTAGTCCTGGACGTGCAGCAGCGTCAGGTCGTCGCGCATCGCGTGGATGACGGGGAGGTAGGCGCCGGCGCGCGGGTCCTGGCCGCCCCACTTGCCGGTGCCGTAGTACTGGTAGCCGAGCTGGACGAAGAAGGTCTCCGGGGCCATGGTCAGCACGAAGTCGTCGCCGTAGCGGGCCTTGAGGGTCTTCAGGGCGGAGATCAGGTGGACGATCACCGGGGTCTTCGGGTTCTTGAAGTCGGTGTCGTCGGCGTCCAGCGACAGCGAGTGGCCCTCGAAGTCGATGTCCAGGCCGTCCAGACCGTACTCGTCGATGATCTTCGAGACCGAGCTGACGAACGTGTCGCGCGCGGCGGTCGTGGTGAGCCGCACCTGGCCGTTCTGGCCGCCGATGGAGATCAGCACCTTCTTGCCCGCCGCCTGCTTGGCCCTGATCGCGGCCTTGAAGTCTGCGTCGCTCTCGACGTTCGGGCACTCGGCGGCCGGGCAGCGGTCGAAGCGGATGTCGCCTGAGGTGACCGAGGTCGGTTCGCCGAAGGCCAGGTCGATGACGTCCCAGCTGTCGGGGACGTCGGCGAGCCGGGTGTAGCCGGAGCCGTTGGCGAAGCTCGCGTGCAGGTAGCCGACCAGGGCGTGCGGCGGCAGGTCGGAGGAGCCGCCGCCGCCCGCGGTGGTGGTCGCGGTGACCGGGGCGGACTTCGCGGACTCGCCGGCGTCGTTCACGGCGGCGACCTGGAAGGCGTACGCCGTCTGCGGTGCGAGTCCGGTCATCGTCGCCGAAGTGCCGCTCACCGTCCGGATCTTGGCCCCGTCACGGTAGAGGGCGTATCCGGAAGCGCCCGTCACCGCGGTCCAGGACAGGCCGACGCTGGAGGAGGTGACCGTGCCGGTGCGCAGGCCGGTGGGCGGGGCGGGCGGCTGACCGGGGTCGACGGACGGGCCGACCAGGGAGATGTCGTCGGCGTGGTAGGCGCCGGTGCCGTACCAGCCGTGGGTGTAGATCGTGATCTTGGTGGTGGCCGGGCCGGTGCGGAAGGTGGTGGTGAGCTGCTGCCAGGCCGGGGCGGACTGGGTCCAGGCCGAGACGTCGGTGGTGCCGGTGCCGCTCGCGCCGAGGTACACGTAGGAGCCGCGGACGTGTCCGGACAGCGTGTACTGGGCGTCCGGTCTCACGGTCACCGTCTGCGCGCACCGGGCGTTGTCGCTGCCGGCCGGGGTCGCCTGAAGCGCCGAACTGCCGCTGCGCACGGGTGAGGTGACGGGAGTGCCCGCCGTACAGGTCCAGCCGGCGAGGCCGGACTCGAAGCCTCCGTTCCTGGCCAGGTCCGCGTCGGCCGCACGGGCGGCCGACGAGAGCGCGGTGATGCCGGTCGCGGCCAGCAGAGCGGCCGTCAGCACGGCGACGAAAGGTCTGGAGCGGTCCACGAGTGCCTCCGGGCATGGGGGATGTGGAGGGGTGGAACGCGCTCAACTTGGTCCAGACCAATCAGGTTGTCAAGACTTCTCACCGTGACCGCGCATCCGTCACGGCACCGTTTCAGTCGTCATCGGCCAACCCGGCCGCCGCTTCGTGCATGGCGAGTTCCAGCAGCGCGGGATCGGTCAGCGTGCCGGAGCCGTCCGGCGGCACCAGCCAGCGCACGCCTTGGGTGGAACGCCCCGGATACGGCACCACGATCCAGGTGCCGGCGCCCGCGGTGCGGATGCCGGTGCCCAGCCAGCGGGCCGCGGTGCCCGGCGGTACGAAGAAGCCCATGCGCGCGTCGCCGAAGTCGACGAGCACCGGGCCGGGCCGGTCGAGAATGCGGGTGAGCACATCGAGGGTCGGGTAGCCGAGCCCGGCCGGCAGGACGAGCACGTCCCAGGCCTTCCCGGCCGGCAGCAGCGCGACCCCGAGCGGGTTGCGCTCCCATTCCCAGCGGCAGGCCTCGGGATCCGGTGCCACGGACGCGAGCCATTCGACCGCCGTCTTCGCCCCTGTCATGACGGGGACCTCCTTGTCCGTCGTGGACGCCTTGTGCGTCACGAGGGAGAGGGAGGTCCCCCGCCTGCCATTACGCGGGTTCCGCGCACCCGTAAGAGTGACGTGGGTCACCGTCAGCTGTCGAAGCCCAGCCCCAGCCGGTCCATCGTCCGCAGCCACAGGTTGCGCCGCCCGTCGTGCGCGTCGGCCCGGGCCAGCGACCACTTGGTGAGCGCGATGCCGGTCCAGGCGAACGGCTCGGGCGGGAACGGCAGCGGCTTCCTGCGGACCATCTCCAGCTCGGTGCGCTCGGTGGACTCCCCCGACAGCAGGTCCAGCATCACGTCCGCGCCGAACCGCGTGGCGCCGACGCCGAGCCCGGTGAAGCCCGCCGCGTACGCCACCTTCCCCTGGTGGGCGGTGCCGAAGAACGCCGAGAAGCGCGAGCAGGTGTCGATCGCGCCGCCCCAGGCGTGGGTGAAGCGGACGCCCTCCAGCTGCGGGAAGCAGGTGAAGAAGTGCTCGGCGAGCTTGGCGTAGGTCTCCGGGCGGTCGTCGTACTCGGCGCGCACCCGGCCGCCGTACGGATAGACGGCGTCGTAACCGCCCCACAGGATCCGGTTGTCGGCGGAGAGCCGGAAGTAGTGGAACTGGTTGGCGCTGTCCCCGAGGCCCTGGCGGCCCTGCCAGCCGATCTCCTTGAGCTGGTCGTCGGTGAGCGGCTCGGTCATCAGGGCGTAGTCGTAGACCGGGACGGTGAAGGCGCGCACCCGCTTGACCAGGTTGGGGAAGATGTTGGTGCCGAGGGCGACCCGGCGGGCGCGGACCGTTCCGTACGGGGTGCGTACGGCCATGCCGGCGCCGTACGGCTTCAGGTCCAGCGCGGGCGTGTGCTCGTACACCCGCACCCCGAGCCGGACGCAGGCCGCCTTCAGGCCCCAGACCAGTTTGGCCGGGTTGAGCATGGCGACGCCCCGGCGGTCGTGGAGCCCGGCCTGGAATGTCGGTGAGTCGACTTGTCGCCGTACCGCGTCGGCGTCCAGGAACTCGATGCCCTCGGCCAGTCCCCGGCGCTCGATCTCCTCGTACCACTCGCGCAGTTCGCGCGCCTGGTAGGGCTCGGTGGCGACGTCGATCTCGCCGGTGCGCTCGAAGTCGCAGTCGATGCCGTACCGGGCGACCGCCGCCTCGATCTCGTCCAGGTTGCGGGCGCCCAGCTCCTCCAGCTTGTGGATCTCGTCCGGCCAGCGGGTGAGTCCGTTGGACAGCCCGTGGGTGAGGGAGGCGGCGCAGAAGCCGCCGTTGCGGCCCGAGGCGGCCCAGCCCGCCTCGCGGCCCTCCAGCAGTACGACGTCCCGCTGCGGGTCGCGCTCCTTGGCCAGGAGCGCGGTCCACAGTCCGCTGTACCCGCCGCCGACGACCAGCAGATCGCAGGTCTCGGCGCCGGTGAGCGCGGGCTCGGGGTGGGGCCTGCCGGGGTCGTCCAGCCAGTACGCGACCGGCTGGGCATCGGAAAGTGACGTCGTCCAACGGCTCATGGCGCTTGGGGCCATGATTTCAACTCCCTACGACTGCGTTCATGCCTTGTGCTTGGTGCGGCGGTTGGTGATGACCATGGAGGTCAGGACGAGGAGTACGGCGATGACGAACATGGCGGTACCGATGACGTTGATCTGCACGGGCGTTCCGCGCTGGGCCGAGCCCCAGACGAACATGGGGAAGGTGACGGTCGAGCCCGCGTTGAAGTTGGTGATGATGAAGTCGTCGAAGGAGAGCGCGAAGGCGAGCAGCGCGCCCGCGGCGATGCCGGGCGCCGCGATCGGCAGGGTGACCCGCAGGAAGGTCTGCAGCGGGCCGGCGTAGAGGTCCTGCGCGGCCTGTTCGAGCCGCGGGTCCATCGACATCACGCGCGCCTTGACGGCCGTCACCACGAAGCTGAGGCAGAACATGATGTGGGCGATGAGAATCGTCCAGAAGCCCAGCTGGACGCCCATGTTGAGGAACAGGGTGAGCAGCGAGGCGGCCATCACGACCTCGGGCATCGCCATCGGCATGAAGATCAGCGAGTTCACCGCGCCGCGCGCCCGGAACCGGTAGCGGACCAGGGCGAAGGCGATCATCGCGCCGAGGACCGTGGCGCCCAGCGTCGCCCAGAAGGCGATCTGGAGGCTGAGGGTGAGCGAGGAGCACAGCCCCGAGACCCCGCACGGGTCGGTCCAGGCGTCGGTGGAGAACTTCTGCCACTCGTAGTTGAAGCGGCCCTTCGGGTCGTTGAAGGAGAACACCGTCACGACGACGTTGGGCAGCAGCAGGTACCCGAGCGTGAAGAGGCCCGCGAGGACGACCAGATTGCGCTTGAACCAGTTGACGAAGGCCATTTAAACCAGATCCTCCGTGCCGGACTTGCGGATGTACAGCGACACCATCACGAGGATCGCGAACATCAGGATGAAGGAGAGCGCCGCCGCCGTCGGATAGTCGAGGATCCTGAGGAACTGCGACTGGATGACGTTGCCGATCATGCGGGTGTCGGTGGAACCGAGCAGATCGGCGTTGACGTAGTCACCGGCGGCCGGGATGAACGTCAGCAGCGTGCCGGAGACGACACCGGGCATCGACAGCGGGAAGGTGACCTTCCGGAAGGTCGTGATCGGCTTGGCGTACAGATCGCCCGCCGCCTCGTGCAGCCTGCCGTCGATGCGCTCCAGCGAGGTGTAGAGCGGCAGGATCATGAACGGCAGGAAGTTGTACGTCAGACCGCACACCACCGCCAGCGGGGTGGCCAGCACCCGGTCCCCCGCCGTCATGCCGAGCCAGCTGGTGACGTCCAGGACGTGCAGCGAGTTGAGCGCGCCGACGACCGGGCCGCCGTCGGCGAGGATCGTCTTCCAGGCCAGGGTGCGGATCAGGAAGCTGGTGAAGAACGGCGCGATCACCAGGATCATGATCAGGTTCCGCCAGCGCCCGGCCCGGAAGGCGATGAGGTACGCCAGCGGGTAGCCCAGCAGCAGACACAGGATCGTCGCGGAACCGGCGTACAGCACCGACCGCAGGAACTGCGGGTAGTACTCGGTCAGCGCGTCCCAGTACGTCGCGAAGTGCCAGGTGACCTCGTAGCCCTGCTCCAGCGAGCCGGTCTGCACGGAGGTGGACGCCTGGTAGACCATCGGCAGCGCGAAGAACACCAGCAGCCAGGCCAGTCCGGGCAGCAGCAGCAGGTACGGCGTCCAGCGGCCCCTTTTCCGCGGGGGCTTCTTCTTCGGGGCGGGCGGCGCCAGGGGCGGCGGCGCGTCGGTGAGGGTCGCCATCAGACCGCCTCTTCCTGGATGCCCGCGTCGATGTCCTGCGTGGCGTCCAGGCCGAAGGTGTGGGCGGGGCTCCAGTGCAGGACGACGTCGGCGCCGGGGACCAGCCGGGCGTCGCGGTCGACGTTCTGGACGTAGACCGCGAGGTCGGCGCAGACCGGGCTGTCGATGACGTACTGCGTGGAGACGCCGATGAAGGACGCGTCGGCGATCGTGCCGGTGACGCGGTTGCGGCCGTCGGGGATCTCACCGGCGTCGTCGGCGTGCGTCAGGGAGATCTTCTCCGGGCGGATGCCGACCAGCACCCTGCCGCCGGTGGCGGTGGGGGCCGAGCAGCGCGCCTCGGGCAGGACGAGCTTGCCGCCGCCCGCCCGGAGCACGATGTCGTCGCCGCTCCTGGCGTCGACCTCGGCCTCGATGAGGTTGGAGGTGCCGAGGAAGTTGGCGACGAAGGTGGTCTTCGGGTTCTCGTACAGGTCGGCGGGGGCGCCGAGCTGCTCGACGCGGCCCGCGTTCATCACGGCGACCCGGTCGGCCATGGTCATGGCCTCCTCCTGGTCGTGCGTGACATGCACGAAGGTGATGCCGACCTCGGTCTGGATGCGCTTGAGCTCCAGCTGCATCTGGCGGCGCAGCTTGAGGTCGAGGGCGCCGAGCGGCTCGTCGAGGAGGAGCACCTTGGGGTGGTTGATCAGCGCGCGGGCGACCGCGACCCGCTGCTGCTGGCCGCCGGAGAGCTGGTGCGGCTTCTTGCGCGCCTGCTCGCCGAGCTGGACCAGCTCCAGCATCTCCTCGACCTGCTTCTTCACGCTCTTGACGCCGCGCCGGCGCAGACCGAAGGCGACGTTCTCGAAGATGTCGAGGTGCGGGAAGAGGGCGTAGGACTGGAAGACGGTGTTCACCGGCCGCTTGTACGGCGGCAGCCGGGTCACGTCCTGGTCGCCGAGGAAGACGGTGCCGGAGGTCGGCTCCTCCAGTCCGGCGATCATCCGCAGGGTGGTGGTCTTGCCGCAGCCGGAGGCGCCGAGCAGGGCGAAGAAGGAGCCCTGGGGCACGGTGAGGTCCAGCGGGTGTACGGCGGTGAAGGAGCCGTAGGTCTTGCTGATGCCGGTGAGGCGGACGTCCCCGGTGTGGTCGTTCGTCGTGGTCACGTCTGTCACGCCCCCGTCAGCTTCGCGAACTTCGTTTCGAACTCGGTCTCTTCCTTCGAGCTCAGCGAGCGGAAGGCGCGGGACTTCGCGGCCATGGCCTTGTCGGGGATGATCAGCGGGTTGTTCGCCGCGTCCTCGTCGATCTTGGCCAGTTCTTCCCTGACCCCGTCGACGGGGCAGACGTAGTTGATGTACGCGGCGAGCTGGGCCGCCGCCTTCGGCTCGTAGTAGTAGTCGATGAGCCGCTCGGCGTTCGTCTTGTGCCGGGCCTTGTTGGGGACCATGAGGTTGTCGGTGGACGTCACGTAACCGCTGTCCGGGATGATGAAGTCGATGTCCGGACTGTCCGCCTTGAGCTGGACGACGTCCCCCGCCCAGGCGATACAGGCGGCGAAGTCGCCGCTGGACAGGTCCGAGGTGTAGTCGTTGCCGGTGAAGCGGCGGATCTGGCCCTTGTCGACGGCCTTCTGGATACGGGCGATCGCCGCGTCGAAGTCGTCGGCGGTGAAGTCGCCAGGGTCCTTGCCCATGTCGAGCAGGGTCATGCCGATGCTGTCGCGCATCTCGGACAGGAAGCCGACCCGCCCCTTGAGCCTGGGGTTGTCGAGCAGGTCGGAGACCGTCTTCACCTCGACGCCGTCCAGCGCCTTCCGGTTGTAGGCGATGACGGTCGAGATGCCCTGCCAGACGTACGAGTAGGAGCGGCCCGGGTCCCAGTCGGGGGAGCGGAACTGGGACGACAGGTTGGCGTAGGCGTTCGGCAGGTTGGCCGGGTCCAGTTTCTGGACCCACCCGAGGCGGATCAGCCGGGCGGCGAGCCAGTCGGTGACGCAGATGAGGTCGCGCCCGGTGTCCTGGCCGGCCGCGAGCTGCGGCTTGATCTTGCCGAAGAACTCGACGTTGTCGTTGATGTCCTCGGTGTACTTGACCTTGATACCGGTCCGCTCGGTGAACGTGTCGAGCGTGGGGTGGTGCTTCTCGCTCTCGTCCACGTCCATGTACTCGGTCCAGTTGGAGAAGCTGACTGTCTTCTCCTTGGCCGAGTGGTCGTCCGAGGACACTTCGCCCTCGGTCTTGCCGGCGGCCGGGATGCCGCAGGCGCTCAGCGTGCCCAGACCGCCGACCGCGAGCGCGCCGCCGGTGGAGGCGCGCAGCAGCGAACGGCGGCTGAGGGCGGCCCTGCCGTTGCGGAAGCTGCGCCGCATGGCGGCCACTTGGGCCGGTGACAGGCGGTCGGGCTCGTACTGCTCCATGCGCTTGGTGCCCTTTCGGAGGGGGCGGCCGCGGGTCAGGCGGCCTGGCTGCTATCGGTCCCCGAAGATCGTGCGGTGCCAGTCCTTGCGGGCGACCGCCGTGTTGTCGAACATGACGTGCTTGAGCTGCGTGTACTCCTCGAAGGAGTAGGCTGACATGTCCTTGCCGAAGCCGGACGCCTTGTAGCCGCCGTGGGGCATCTCGCTGATGATCGGGATGTGGTCGTTCACCCACACACACCCCGCCTGGATCTCCCGGGTGGCGCGGTTGGCCCGGTAGACGTCCCGGCTCCACGCGGAGGCGGCCAGGCCGTACGGCGTGTCGTTGGCGAGCGCGAGACCCTCGTCGTCGGTGTCGAAGGGGAGGACGACCAGGACGGGCCCGAAGATCTCGGACTGGACGATCTCGCTGTCCTGGGCGGCGTCCGCGACGAGCGTGGGCCGGTAGTAGGCGCCCTGCTTCAGGTCCCCCTGCGGGGCCTCCCCGCCTGTCACCACGCGCGCGTAGGCACGCGCCCGGTCGACGAACCCGGCGACCCGGTCGCGCTGGACGTGCGAGATCAGCGGGCCGAGGTCGGTGCCGACGGCGAAGGGGTCGCCGAGCCGGACGCTCTCCATGAGGGCGGCGGTCCGCTCCACGAACGCCTCGTACAGCGGCCGCTGCACGTACGCGCGCGTGGCGGCCGTGCAGTCCTGGCCGGTGTTGATGAGCGCGCCCGCGACGGCGCCGTTGGCGGCGGCCTCCAGATCGGCGTCGTCGAAGACGACGAAGGGAGCCTTGCCGCCCAGCTCCAGGTGGATCCGCTTCACGGTGGCGGTGGCGATCTCGGCGACCCGCTTGCCGACGGCGGTGGACCCGGTGAAGGAGGTCATGGCCACGTCGGGGTGCCCGACGAGGTGCTCGCCCGCCTCCTTGCCCGCACCGGTGACGATGTTGACGACACCGTCGGGGATGCCCGCCTCGGTGCAGGCCTCGGCGAAGAGCAGCGAGGTCAGCGGGGTCAGCTCGGCCGGCTTGAGCACGATGGTGTTGCCCGCGGCGATGGCCGGGAGGATCTTCCAGGCGGCCATCTGGAGCGGGTAGTTCCAGGGGGCGATCGAACCGACCACGCCGATGGGTTCCCGGCGGACGTATGAGGTGTGGTCGCCGGAGTACTCACCGGCGGACTGCCCCTGAAGGTGCCGGGCGGCACCCGCGAAGAACGCCGCGTTGTCGATGGTGCCCGGCACGTCGAACTCACGGGTGAGCTTCAGCGGCTTGCCGCACTGGAGGGACTCGGCGCGGGCGAACTCCTCCGCCCGGTCGGCGAGCACGGCCGCCAGCTTGTGCAGCGCGTCGGACCGCTCGCCGGGGGTGGCTCCGGCCCAGGCCGGGAAGGCGGCGCGGGCGGCGGCGACGGCGGCGTCCACGTCGGCCGGGCCGGCCAGCTCGTAGCCGAGTACCTCCTCCCCGGTGGCCGGGTCGACGACCGCGTGGGTGCGGCCCGAGGTGCCCTGGGTGAAGCGGCCCGCGATGTACTGCGCACCGGCCGCGAAGCGCTCGGATGCGGGGAATCGTTCCGGGGTGGCGTTGCCCGGGTTGTGCATGTCGCTCTCCTCCGCCTTCGCCCCGCTGTCCACGGGGGCGGGTGGCGTAGCTCCAGCTCGATTTGAGTGCCGATCCTGACAGAGCAATAGCACTCCAACAAGTGATTCCGTTGTTGCCTTTTGGTTACGCGACGGAATCTGTCGACCAGGTGTCGAGTGAACGGGAAAAAGCCAGGACGGAGTGTCCGTGGTGCCTGCCAGACTCGCGTGCATGGGAAAGATCGATTCTTTGGATGCCCTGGTCAGGGAGGTCCGCGCGGGGGCGGACATCAAGTATCTGCACTTTTGGGGCCATCGGCCGAGAGCTGACGGCCGGGTCGGCGCGAGCTGTCTGAGTCAGTGGTGGCCGTCGCCGTTCACCGTGGACGGCGTGCGGTACGCGACGGCCGAGCACTGGATGATGGCCGGCAAGGCCCGGCTGTTCGGCGACCCCGACGCGGAGCGGAAGATCCTGGCGGCCGGGCACCCCTCGGAGGCGAAGAACGCCGGGCGGCTGGTGCGCGGTTTCGACGAGGAGACATGGGCGCGCGAGCGGTTCGGCATCGTGGTCGAGGGCAGCGTGCACAAGTTCGCGTCGGACGAGGCGCTGCGCGGCTTCCTGCTGGGCACGGGCGGGCGGGTGCTGGTGGAGGCGAGCCCGGTGGACCGTGTCTGGGGCATCGGCCTCGCGGCGACCGACGACGGGGCGATGAACCCGGAGCGGTGGCGGGGCCCGAACCTGCTGGGCTTCGCGCTGATGGAGGCGCGGGAGCGGTTGCGGGGGTAGGGGGGCGGAGGGCGGGTGTACGGGGTGGAGGGCGGGTGTACGGGGTGGAGCAAGAGGCCGCCGAGCCTCACGGCCCTCGCAGCGGCTCCCGCAGCGGCCCTCGCAGCGACCCTCGCAGCGGCTCCCGCACCGCCTACCGCGTAGCGATCACGAAGGCCAGCATCGCGAAGCCGAGGACGATGCCCGCGGCACCGCAGATCACCCCGGCCAGTGCCTGGCCGCCGTTGGTCGCCTCGCCCCGGCGGGTCTTGCCCCGGCCGATCAGGCCGAAGATCAGCGCCAGGATGCCGAGCAGGATGGCCACCGGCCACAGGCAGAACACCGCCGCCGAGATGATCCCGAGCACCAGCGCGGTCGTGCCCATGCCGTTGCTCGGCATCGGCACGGCCTGCATACCGGGCCAGGCGTACTCCCCGCCCGGGTAGCCGTATCCGCTCGGGTAGCCGTAGCCGCCCGGGTAGCCGTGGGGCAGTTGCCCGGGGCCGTCCGGGGCGATGGGCGGCGGCGGGACCGGCCCGCCCTGGCCGTAGGAGGCACCCGGAGCCGCGAAGGGGTTCTCCGGAGCGGGCCACGGCTGCTGCGGGCCCGGCGCGTCGGCGCCCGGCATGGCGGCCACCGTCGGCTGATCGTGCACGGAAGGCGCCGATGGAACCGAGGGCGCCGACCAGGTCCCCGACGCCGAGGCCACCGTGTTCCCGGGACCGTCCGCCGACGGTGGTGCCCAGGGGTTCGTCGCGGGCGCGGACGCCTCCGGTCCCTTGTCCAGCCGGACCTCGCGCGCGGGCCCGTGTCCCGACGGGTGCTGCGGTTCGCGCCGCGGCGGCGTGTCCTCGGACATGCGCGGGCCCCCCTCTGTCTGCCTCCCGTCATGCTACGGCGCGGCCCCGCACCCCGCGGCCCCGGCCTACGATGAGCCCGAGTCACCGATCAGCCGATCACCCGCGTCCCGCCGCGACCCGGCCGGGGACGCCGTTCCCGGGGAGGAACCTTGACCGACCGCACCGCCGCCGGCCTGGCGGGCGCCACGCGCGACCTGCACGCCTTCATCGCCGGACTGCCCAAGGCCGAACTCCATGTGCACCACGTCGGCTCCGCCTCCCCGCGCATCGTCTCCGAGCTGGCCGCCCGCCACCCCGACTCCAAGGTGCCCACCGACCCCGAGGCCCTGGTCGACTACTTCACCTTCACGGACTTCGCCCACTTCATCGAGGTGTATCTGTCCGTCGTCGACCTGATCCGCACCCCGGAGGACGTACGCCTGCTGACGTACGAGGTGGCCCGGGACCTGGCCCGGCAGCAGGTGCGCTACGCCGAGCTGACCATCACTCCCTACTCCTCCACCCGCCGCGGTATCGACGAGCGCGGTTTCATGGACGCGATCGAGGACGCCCGCAAGGCGGCCGAGGCCGAGTTCGGGACCGTACTGCGCTGGTGCTTCGACATCCCCGGCGAGGCCGGGCTCGACTCCGCCGAGGAGACCGTGCGGCTCGCCACCGACGACCGGCTGCGCCCCGAGGGCCTGGTGTCGTTCGGGCTCGGCGGACCCGAGATCGGCGTGCCGCGTCCGCAGTTCAAGCCGTACTTCGACCGGGCCATCGCCGCGGGCCTGCACTCCGTGCCGCACGCCGGTGAGACCACGGGCCCGGAGACGGTGTGGGACGCCCTGACGCATCTGGGCGCCGAGCGCATCGGGCACGGCACCAGTTCCGCGCGGGACCCGAAGCTGCTCACCCACCTCGCCGAGAACCGGATCCCGCTGGAGGTGTGCCCGACCTCCAACATCGCCACGCGCGCGGTGCGCACTCTCGACGAGCACCCGGTCAAGGACTTCGTCCGGGCGGGTGTCGTGGTCACGATCAACTCCGACGACCCGCCGATGTTCGGCACCGACCTCAACACCGAGTACGCGGTGGCCGCCCGGCTGCTGGAGCTCGACGAGCGCGGCCTGGCCGCACTCGCGCACAACGCGGTCGACGCGTCCTTCCTCGACGAGCCCGGCAAGGCCCGTGTCAAGGACGAGATCGACACGTACACCGCCGCCTGGCTCGCCCCCTGACCGCCCCGATGACCACCGAGGTGACCGCGGTCGCCCACCGCGGCGACCCCTATCGGTTCCGGGAGAACACGCTCGACTCCCTGCGTTCGGCGCTCCGCAGAGGCGCCGACGCCGTGGAGGTCGACGTACGGCTGACCCGGGACGGCACGCCCGTCCTGCTGCACGACGAGTCGCTGAAGCGGCTGTGGGAGCTGGACCGCCCGCTGTGCTCCCTGTCGGCGGACGAGCTGCCGGGACACACGGGCGGCGGGGTGCCGACGCTGGCCGAGGCGCTGGCGGTGACCGACGGTCACCGGGTGATGCTCGACCTGCCCGGGCGGCCGGATCTGCGCGCCGCCCGCCGGATCGTGGACGCCGTACGGGAGGCGGGCGCGTCGGACCGCGTGTACTACTGCGCCGGCGCCCCCGCCATGCTCGCCGTGCGCGCCGCCGACCCGGCCGCCGAGATCGCCCTGACCTGGACGACGCTGGCACCGCCACGGCCCGCGCTGCTGGAGGCGGTACGGCCGCGCTGGCTCAACTACCGTTTCGGCCTGGTCGACCGGGCCCTCGCGGAGCGCGTCCACCGGGGCGGGCACCTGCTGTCGGTGTGGACCCCGGACACCCGCCGCTCGATGCGCCGGCTGATCGCCCTGGGCGTCGACTCGATCACCACGAACCGCATCGACGCACTCCTCGCCGCCCGTCGCGGGAATCCCTGAACAACACCAGGGGTGCCGGGACTTCTCCCGGCACCCCTGGTGGGAAACGAAACCGCGAAGGAACAGCCGTCAGCCGTCCAGCGACGTCATCACGTGCTTGATCCGCGTGTAGTCCTCGAAGCCGTACCCCGAGAGGTCCTTGCCGTAGCCGGACTTCTTGAAGCCGCCGTGCGGCATCTCCGCGACCAGCGGAATGTGCGTGTTGATCCAGACGCAGCCGAAGTCCAGCGACTTCGACATCCGCATCGCCCGCCCGTGGTCCTTGGTCCACACCGAGGAGGCGAGGGCGTAGTCCACGCCGTTCGCCCACTCGACGGCCTGCGCCTCGTCCGAGAAGGACTGGACGGTGATGACCGGCCCGAAGACCTCGTTCTGGATGATCTCGTCGTCCTGCTTGAGCCCGGAGACGACGGTCGGCGCGTAGAAGTAGCCCTTGTCGCCGACCCGCCGGCCGCCGGCCTCGACCTTGGCGTGCGCGGGCAGCCGCTCGATGAAGCCGGAGACCTGCTTGAGCTGGTTGGGGTTGTTCAGCGGGCCGAAGAGCACGTCCTCGTCGTCCGGCTGACCCGTCTTCGTCTCGGCGGCGGCCTTGGCGAGCGCGGCCACGAACTCGTCGTGGATGGACTCCTGGACCAGGACGCGGGTGGCGGCCGTACAGTCCTGGCCGGCGTTGAAGAAGCCCGCGACGGAGATGTCCTCGACGGCCTTGGCGATGTCGGTGTCCTCGAAGACGACGACCGGCGCCTTGCCGCCCAGCTCCAGGTGGACCCGCTTGAGGTCCTTGGCCGCGGACTCGGCGACCGACATGCCGGCGCGGACCGAGCCGGTGATGGAGGCCATCGCCGGGGTCGGGTGCTCGACCATCAGGCGGCCGGTGTCCCGGTCGCCGGTGACGACGTTGAAGACGCCCTTGGGCAGGATCGAGCCGATGATGTCGGCGATCAGGACGGTCGAGGCCGGGGTGGTGTCCGACGGCTTCAGCACGACGGTGTTGCCCGCGGCGATGGCCGGCGCGAACTTCCACACGGCCATCATCATCGGGTAGTTCCAGGGCGCGACCTGCGCGCAGACGCCCACCGGCTCGCGGCGGACGATGGAGGTCATCCCCTCCATGTACTCACCGGCCGAGCGGCCCTCGAGCATGCGGGCCGCACCGGCGAAGAACCGGATCTGGTCCACCATCGGCGGGATCTCCTCGGACCGGGTCAGTCCGATCGGCTTGCCGGTGTTCTCCACCTCGGCCGCGATGAGCTCCTCGGCACGCTCCTCGAACGCGTCCGCGATCTTCAGGAGGGCCTTCTGGCGCTCGGCGGGGGTGGTGTCGCGCCAGGCGGGGAAGGCGCGGGCGGCGGCCTCCATGGCGGCGTCGACGTCCGCCTGCCCGGACAGCGGCGCGGTCGCGTACGCCTCGCCCGTCGCGGGGTTGACCACCTCGGTGGTCCGTCCGTCGGCGGCGTCCCGGAACTCACCGTCGATGTAGTTGCGCAGACGACGCAGCTCGGTGCTCACTGCCGGCCTCCTGTCAGGGGTTCTACTGTCCGATTGCTGAGACACCCACCCTAATCGGCAAGCCGACGTTTTCAACACCCCTGATCCCACTCGAACTGCGAAATCCGCAGGACTCACACACGTAAACAACGAATTTCATCGCCTTGGCCTTGCGAAACCGTCGAGACCTCGTGCACAGTGAGGTCGTGGCCAGTCGAAGCGCAGACCCCCGGGACTCTCGTGAGTCCCCCCGCGAATCCAGGAACGGCAGCTCGCCGCACCTGGACGCCGTCTCCCTCGCCATCATCGAACAGCTCCAGGAGGACGGCCGCCGGCCGTACGCCGCCATCGGCAAGGCCGTCGGCCTCTCCGAGGCGGCCGTGCGCCAGCGCGTCCAGAAGCTGCTCGACCAGGGCGTGATGCAGATCGTCGCCGTCACGGACCCGCTCACCGTGGGCTTCCGGCGCCAGGCGATGGTCGGCATCCATGTCGAGGGCGACGTGGAGTCCGTGGCCGACGCGCTCACCGCGATGCCCGAATGCGAGTACGTCGTGATGACAGCGGGCTCCTTCGACCTGATGGTGGAAGTTGTCTGCGAGGACGACGACCACCTGCTGGACGTCATCAACCGCCGTATCCGAGCCATCCCCGGAGTGCGCTCCACCGAGAGCTTCGTCTACTTGAAGCTCAAGAAGCAGACCTACATGTGGGGAACCCGATAGCCGTGAGGACCCGATAACCGTGAGCACCAAGGACCTCAGCCAGACCGCGTACGACCACTTGTGGATGCACTTCACCCGCATGTCCTCGTACGAGAACTCCCCCGTCCCCACGATCGTCCGGGGCGAGGGCACCTACATCTACGACGACAAGGGCAAGCGCTACCTGGACGGGCTCGCGGGGCTGTTCGTGGTCCAGGCAGGCCACGGCCGCCAGGAGCTGGCCGAGACCGCCATGAAGCAGGCGCAGGAGCTCGCCTTCTTCCCGGTCTGGTCCTACGCCCACCCCAAGGCCGTCGAGCTGGCCGAGCGCCTGGCGAACGAGGCCCCCGGCGACCTCAACAAGGTCTTCTTCACCACCGGTGGCGGCGAGGCGGTCGAGACCGCCTGGAAGCTCGCCAAGCAGTACTTCAAGCTGACCGGCAAGCCGACCAAGTACAAGGTCATCTCCCGCGCGGTCGCCTACCACGGCACCCCGCAGGGCGCCCTGTCCATCACCGGCCTGCCGGCCCTGAAGGCCCCCTTCGAGCCGCTGGTCCCGGGCGCGCACAAGGTCCCGAACACCAACATCTACCGCGCCCCGATCTACGGCGACGACCCGGAGGCCTTCGGCCGCTGGGCCGCCGACCAGATCGAGCAGCAGATCCTCTTCGAGGGCCCGGAGACCGTCGCCGCGGTCTTCCTGGAGCCCGTGCAGAACGCCGGCGGCTGCTTCCCGCCCCCGCCCGGCTACTTCCAGCGGGTGCGCGAGATCTGCGACCAGTACGACGTGCTGCTCGTCTCGGACGAGGTCATCTGCGCCTTCGGCCGGCTGGGCAAGACCTTCGCCTGCGACAAGTTCGGCTACGTCCCGGACATGATCACCTGCGCCAAGGGCATGACCTCGGGCTACTCCCCGATCGGCGCCTGCATCATCTCCGACCGCCTGGCCGAGCCGTTCTACAAGGGCGACAACACCTTCCTGCACGGCTACACCTTCGGCGGCCACCCGGTCTCCGCGGCGGTCGGCGTCGCCAACCTCGACCTGTTCGAGCGCGAGGGCCTCAACCAGCACGTGCTCGACAACGAGGGCGCCTTCCGCGCCACGCTGGAGAAGCTGTACGACCTGCCGATCGTCGGCGACGTCCGCGGCAACGGCTTCTTCTACGGCATCGAGCTGGTCAAGGACAAGCACACCAAGGAGTCCTTCAGCGACGAGGAAACCGAGCGCGTGCTCTACAACTTCCTCTCCAAGGAGCTCTTCAACAACGGCCTGTACTGCCGTGCGGATGACCGCGGCGACCCGGTCATCCAGCTCTCCCCGCCGCTGATCTCCAACCAGGAGACGTTCGACGAGATCGAGCAGATCCTGCGCGCGACGCTGACGGAGGCGTGGACGAAGCTCTAGCCCTGAAGGCCGAGCCGCGCGTACGGCCCGGGGTGCACCCATCCGAGTGAGAAGGGTGCACCCCGGGCCGCGTGCTGTCCGGGCTCCTGTCCCGGGATCCTTAGCGTGCCTGGTAACCGATCGGCCCTGCTGTCGTTCCCCCGCACGGGGGACCACGGCAGGGAAAACGGATCAGAACGAGGTGTTACGCGCATGGAGGCCCCGCCCGACAACGATGTGCTCTGGGCCCGTGCCCTGCACTACACCCACCCCGACGGCTCGCCCGCGCTCGGCGGTGTCTCGCTCGGCGTCCGCGAGGGCGAGATCCTCGCCGTCAACGGGCCCCGGGGCAGCGGCAAGTCGACGCTCCTGCGCTGCCTCTCCGGCCAGACACGGGCGCAGCGCGGCGAGATCTTCTTCAACAGCGCCCCGGTGCACACCCTGGGCCCCGCCGGCCGCGAACGGCTGCGCCGCGACCGCTTCGGCTGGATCGACCCCGAGCCGGTGCTGGTCCCCGAGCTCAACGTGTGGGAGAACGCCGCCCTGCTCCTGATGCTGCGCGGCACCGGCCGCCGCCGCGCCAAGACGGCCGCGTTGGAGTGGCTGGAGCGCCTCGACATCGGTGACAGCGCCCGCAAGCGCCCGCGGGAGCTGACCCAGGCGCAGCGCCAGCGGGTCTGCATCGCCCGCGCGCTGGCCCCGGCGCCCACGGTCCTGTTCGCGGACGAACCGACGGCGCCGCTGCACCGCGCCGATCGCGCGCATGTCCTGCGGACGCTCACCACGGCGGCCCGCTCGCACGGCATCACTGTGGTCCTGGCGACCCACGACACGGAGACCGCGGCCCTGGCCGACCGCACGGTGTCCCTGCTGGACGGGCGCCGCGTGAACACGGTGCACCTGCCCCCGATGGCCGAAGCGGAAGGCCGCGCCGCGTGCTCGCTCTCCGCCTGAGCCGCCGCGCCCATCCCGCCGTACAACTGCGCCGTCTGCTGGTGGCGACGGCGTCGGCGGGCACGGGCTTTCTGCTCCTGTGCACCCTGGGCCACGCGATGACCCACCCCGGCTCCCCCGGCGCGTCCTTCCTCCGCCTGACCTGGTGCGCGGCGCCGCTGGCCGCGACCGTCCACTTCGCGGTGGCGGTGGCCCGCACCGACCCGGGCACCCTCCCCCGCCCCGGTCTGTCGGCGATCGGTCTGGGCCCGGTCCGCCTGATGGCCATCTCGGTGACGACGACAGCCCTGTCGACGGTGCTCGGGTCCATGCTCGCGCTGCTGTTCTTCCTCCACCTGCGCGGCGACCTGACGGGCATGCCCTTCGACGGCGCGGCGGCGGACTTCCTGGCGGCGTCGCAGCCCCTGCCCCTCCCGGCGGCGCTGACCCTGCTGTCCCTGGTACCGGTGGCGGCGTCCCTGGCGGTGGCCGCGACGCTCCGGCCGAGGGACGCACGGCCCGCGGGAGAAGGGCTCCGGCGCTACGGCCGGTTCGGGGCCCGGAGCAGCTCGGCGGACCGGGAGACGTTCGGCGCGTACGGACGATTCGGCGCACGGTTCCGGCAGGCCACGGGCGGCCGGACGGCCGGGGCGGCTCCCGGCACGGACAGCGGCGGCGCCCCGCAGGCGCGGACGAGCGAGGAGACCCCGTCGGCGCCGGTCCCGCAGGCCCCGCAGGCCACGGCCACGCCCTCCGGCCTGCCCTGGGGCACCGCCATCCTCGCCGCGGGCCTGGCGGTGGAGGCGTACGCCAGCGCGGCCACCACGAACGCCACCAGGATGCCCTCGGGCCTTCCCACGGGTCCCGCCGCCGTCCTCGTCGGCTGGGCCCTGACCGCGGTCGGCCTCGCCCTGGCCGGCCCCGGACTCACCCATCTGTGCGGCCGGCTGCTCCAGGCGCTCCGCCCCGGCGCCTTGCGCCTCCTGGCCGGCCGGGTCCTCATGGAGGAGGCCACCAGGATCGGCCGCCCCCTCGGGATCGTCTGCGCCGTCGCCTCCGCCGGGTACGCCCTGGCCGTCCTGCACGACCCCGCGGCGGACGGACGCTCGCTGGGTCCGCTCACCACCCTCGGCGCGAGCGTGGTCACCGGCTGCGCGGTGGCCACCCTGTTCACGGCCGCCGTGGAAGCACGGCAGGCCCGCGCCGACACCACGGCCGCCCTGCTCCGCCTCGGCGCCCCGCCCACGGTCCTGCGCGGCGCCGCCGCCCTGCGCGCGGGCGCGCTGCTGGCCGTCTTCGGCCCGCTCACCCTGATCGTCGCCGAGCTGGCGGCGCTGCCGCTGGCCCGCTGAGCGGCCGCGGAACCGGCACCGGAGATCCGTACGAAAAAAATCACCGGACCGCGATGAGTTCCGCCCGGCCCCCCGGTCTACCCCATCGAACAGACCGACACCGAATGGGAGAGACCCCGGATGTACCAGCAGATGATCTTCGTGAACCTGCCCGTCGCCGACCTCGACGCCTCGAAGAAGTTCTTCACCGACCTGGGCTACTCGATCAACGCCCAGTTCAGCGACGAGAACGCGGCCAGTGTCGTGATCAGCGAGACCATCGTCGCGATGCTCCTCACCAAGCCGTTCTACTCGACCTTCACCGACAAGGAGATCGCGGACGCCACGAAGACCAGCGAGGTGCTGATCTGCCTGAGCGCCGAGAGCCGCGAGAAGGTCGACGAGCTGGTGGAGAAGGCGGTCGCGGCCGGCGGCACCGCCTCCGAGAAGGTCCAGGACATGGGCTTCATGTACGGCCGCGGTTTCGACGACCTCGACGGCCACAGCTGGGAGGTCGTATGGATGGACCCCGCCGCGGTCGAGGGCTGAGCAGTAGCCGTGTCTAGCATGGGCGCGTGCAGACGATGCCCGCCCATGCGGCCCACCACGACGACCGTGAGATCGAGACGCTCCAGGAGTTCGACGCCACCGTCTCGGCCCGCGGCACCCTCGCCGGATTCCGGATCCAGGCCGTCGATCTGACCGACCGGACCCGGGAGTTGCTCGCCACGGACACGGCGGGCGCCGTCTTCCTCGGCTGCCCGATGCGCGAGGACGCGGCCGTGAAGATCCGCGCGGACGGCGCCATGGTCTTCCCGCCGGTACCGGACCTCCCCTTCGACCCGTACCGCGGCCTGCTCTACTCCCCCGACGAGCTGTTCGCCGGCCTGGACCGGGGCTACGAACAGACCCCCGACGCCCTCGCGTACGCCTGGTTCCAGCAGACCAAGGCGGACGGCGACATCTTCGCGTCGATGCTCCGCTCGATCCATGACGACGCCGTCTCCGACGCCCTCGACGAACTCCTGCGCGGCACCCGGGTGGTGGGGGTGATGGGCGGCCACGCGATGGCCCGCGGCACACAGGCGTACGCCGGCGCGGCCCGCCTCGGCCGGGAGCTGACCCGTGAGGGCTTCACGGTCGCCACCGGCGGCGGCCCGGGCGCGATGGAGGCGGCGAACCTCGGCGCGTACGCCGCCCCGCACGACGACACCATGCTCACCGAGGCGCTCCAACTCCTCGCCAAGGAACCGATGTTCACCCCGTCGGTCACCGCCTGGGCGACCGCCGCCTTCGAGGTCCGCGCCCGCTGGCCCAAGGGCGGCGGCTCCATCGGCATCCCGACCTGGTTCTACGGCCATGAGCCGCCCAACGCCTTCGCGGCGCACATCGCCAAGTACTTCGCCAACGCCACCCGCGAGGACGGCCTGCTGGCCCGCTGCAACGCGGGCGTGGTCTTCCTGCCCGGCGCCGCCGGGACCGTGCAGGAGATCTTCGACAACACCACGCCGAACTACTACGAGTCGCGCGGCGAGCCCACCCCGATGGTGCTGGTCGACCGCGCGCACTGGACTCAGAAACTGCCGGCCTGGCCGCTGCTGCAGGCGCTCGCGCGGGAGCGGCAGATGGAGTCCCGGATCGCCCTGGTCGACCGGATCGAGGAGGCCCCCGAGGCGTTGAAACGTCTCGGCGGTTAATAAGCGGGCAAAGCCAAGGTCCTTGTCCGGCATATGCGTTGACACTGCTTACGCGGCGCTTATAAACCTGTGAGCCTCTGGGGAGTGGAGATGCCGGTGCGTCTGCGCTCCCTCAACCCCCCGCATATGCGCAACATGTGAAGGACCAACGTGGCAGTCCTGTCCATACCCCGCCGAACCATCGCCCGTTCCGCGCGCGTGCTCGGCATCGCCTCCGCCTCGGCCGCGCTCGTGCTCGGTCTCGGCGGCAACGCGTTCGCGTGCGACATCAAGGATTTCTCCGCCGAAGCGAAGTGCGACGGCGACAACGGTGTCATCACCGTCACCGACGTGGACCCCGGCGGTGTCCCCGCCACCGTCAGCGTCTACCTCCAGAACAACGGCGCCGACCTGAAGAAGGTCGGCGAGCAGGTCGTCGAGGGCTCGCGCGAGGGCGTCACCATCACCTTCGCCGAGAACTGGAAGCCGAACGCCGAGTACCGCATCCACGTCAAGGCCGCGGGCTACGTCGACGAGGACATCAAGCCCAACCTGACGACCCCGGCCACGGCCTGCAAGAAGGAGGACACCGACTCCCCGGCGCCGACTCCGTCGGACAGCGCGACACCGACGCCGTCGGCCTCCGCCCCGGCCGAGGAGACCCCGGCCCCCGCGCCCTCCGAGGGCGGCAGCACCGCCCCGGCGGACACTTCCAGCAACGTCCCGACCCCGGCCGGTGAGTCCAACCTCGCCGAGACCGGCGCCGACTCCAACACCGGCCTGATCGCGGGCATCGCGGTCGCGCTGGTCGCGATCGGCGGCGGCGCGGTCTTCTTCGGCCTGCGCAGGCGCGGCTCCCGCTGAACCCCCGGAGCGGGCCACCTTCCGGGCCGTACCGGAAGGTGGCCCGCTCCCCCACGATCGGGCCGGTCAGCCGAGCACCACGATGTCGGCCGCGTCGAACTCCACCCCGACCCGGTCCCCCACCTCCGGCGCCTCCCGCAGCGCGCACGCCGCCTCCAGCCGGGGCGCGTCCTCGGGCTGCAGGTGTACGGCGACATGGGTGCCCTTGAAGGTGCGCGCGGCCACCGTGCAGGGCAGGCCCTGGTCGGCCGCGACCAGGCGGACCCCGGCGGGCCGGACGAGGAGCGTGCGGCTGCCCTCGGCGGTGTCGTCGGGCACCGGCAGCTTGCCCCAGGGGGTGTCGGCGGCCTGCCCGGAGACCGTGGCGGGGACCACGTTGTCGAAGCCGAGGAAGCGGGCCACGAACTCGTCGGCCGGCCGCTGCCACACCTCCAGCGGCGTACCGGACTGGGCGATCCGCCCGTCCCGCATCACCACCACCCGGTCGGCGAGCGCGAAGGCCTCCCCCTGGTCATGCGTCACGGCCAGCACGGTCGTGCCCAACTCGCTGAACAGCTCCCGCAGTTCGACGACCAGCCGCTCCCGCAGCGAGCGGTCGAGCTGGCCGAGCGGCTCGTCGAGCATCAGCAGCCGGGGACTGGGCGCCAGCGCCCGGGCCAGCGCCACCCGCTGCTGCTCCCCGCCGGAAAGCGCGGCGACGGCCCGGCCCTCGGCCTCCGGCAGTCCGACGAGGTCGAGCAACTCCCGCACCCGTTCGGCCTGCTGACGCCTCGACGCCCCGTGCATCCGCAGTCCGAAGGCGACATTGCCGCCCACGTCCCGCTGCGGGAAGAGCTGATGGTCCTGGAACATCAGCCCCACCCCCCGCCGGTGCGCGGGAACACCGCCCTGGTCGCGCCCGTCGAGCGACACCCGCCCGGCGTCCAGGGGCTGGAGCCCGGCCACCACCCGCAGCAGCGTCGACTTGCCGCTGCCGCTGGGCCCGAGGACACAGACCACCTCGTGCTCGGCCACCGCCAGATCCACGGCGTCGAGCACGGCCCGCCCGCCGAACCGCACGGTCGCGTTCTCCAGGCTCAGCAGCATCAGAACTCCCCCGTCCGATCGGTCCGCAGCCGCTCCAGCACCAGCAGCGCCACCGCGCACACCACCATCAGAATCGTCGAAAGGGCCATCGCCTGGCCGTAGTTGAGCTGCCCGGCGCGCCCGAGCAGCTTGGCCACCGCGACCGGCAGCGTCGGATCGTCGGGCCGCGCGATGAACACGGTCGCCCCGAACTCCCCCAGCGACACCGCGAAGGCGAACCCGGCCGCGATCAGCAGCGCCCGCCGCACCATCGGCAGGTCCACCTCCCGCCACACCCGCCACGGCGACGCCCCGAGCACGGCCGCCGCCTCCCGCAGCCGGTGATCGACGGCCCGCAGCACCGGCAGCATCGTCCGTACCACGAAGGGCACGCCGACCAGCGCCTGCGCGAGCGGCACCAGGATCCAGGTGGCCCGCAGATCCAGCGGCGGCTCGTCCAGGGCGATCAGGAACCCGAACCCGACGGTCACCGCGGAGACCCCGAGCGGCAGCATCAGCAGCGCGTCGAACCCGCGGACGAACCGGCCCGCGTCCCGCCGGGTCAGCGCGGCGGCGGCGAGACCTCCGACCAGTACGGCGATGGCGGTGGCGACCACGGCGTACGACAGCGAGTTGCCGATCGCCTCGATCGGCGGGACCAGGAAGACCCCGCCGTCGGCCGACGTCAGCGCCCGGTAGTAGCCGAGCCCGGGGGCGCCCAAAGACCGCTGCACCAGCACGGCGAGCGGCAGCAGGAGCAGCACGGCGATGGTGGCGAGGACCCCGGCCAGCAGCGCCCACTGCCCGGCCCCGCGCGGCCTGCGCGCGGTCAGCGAGGCGTCCACCAGGCGCAGGGCGGTCTCCCGGCGCCGTACGGTCCAGGCGTGCAGGGCGAGGATCGCGCCGACGGCAGCGAACTGGACGAGCGTGAGGACCGCGGCCGTGGACAGGTCGAAGATCTCGGAGGTCTGGCGGTAGATCTCCACTTCGAGGGTGGAGAAGGTCGGGCCGCCGAGGATCTGCACGACACCGAAGGAGGTGAAGGTGAACAGGAAGACCATCAGGGTGGCGGCGGCCACGGCCGGCCCGAGCGCCGGCAGCGTCACCGTCCGCCAGGCCCGCCGGCGGGACGCGCCGAGCATCCGCGCCGCCTCCTCCTGCCGCGGGTCCAGCTGCGCCCAGAGCCCGCCGACGGTGCGGACGACCACCGCGTAGTTGAAGAAGACGTGCGCCAGCAGGATCGCCCACACGGTCGTGTCCAGCCGCAGGCCCCACAGCTCGTCCAGGAGTCCGCCGCGTCCGACGAGCGCCAGGAAGGCCGTACCGACGACGACCGTCGGCAGCACGAACGGCACCGTCACCACCGCCCGCAGGATCTGCTTGCCGGGGAAGTCGAAGCGGGCGAAGACATGGGCGGCGGGCAGCGCGAGCAGCAGGGTCAGCGCGGTGGAGGCGAGCGCCTGCCAGGTGGTGAACCACAGGACGTGCCGGACGTCCGGCTGGGTCAGCACGTCCGCGATCCGGCCGAGCTGCCAGACCCCGTCGACCCGCAGGCCGCGGGCGACGATCGCGGCGACGGGGTAGGCGAAGAAGACGCCGAAGAACGCGACGGGCAGGGCCATCAGGCCCAGCCGCGCCGCGTGCCGGCGCCGGCCGGCTACTTCAGTACGAGCGAGGTCCACGACTTGACCCACTCGTCGCGGTGGTCGGCGATCCTGGCGGGGTCCATGGTCAAGGGCTTCTCGGCGGCGGGCCCGTGCTCGGTGAACTCCGCGGGCACGTCCGCCTCCTCGACCACGGGGTAGACGAACATGTTCAGCGGCATGTCCTCCTGGAACTTCTTGCTGATCAGGAAGTCGATCAGCGCCTTGCCGCCCTCGCTGTTCCTCGCGTTGCCGAGCAGGCCCGCGAACTCGATCTGCCGGAAGCAGGTGCCCTCGGCGACGCCGGTGGGAGCGGTGGCCGGCTTCGGGTCGCCGTAGATCACCTCGGCGGGCGGCGAGGAGGCGTACGACACCACGAGCGGCCGGTCGGCCTTGGCCGCCTTGCCGCCGGCGGAGCCGGAGAACTCCTCATTGTAGGCCTGCTCCCAGCCGTCGACGACCTTGACGCCGTTGGCCTTGAGCTTCTTCCAGTACTCCGGCCAGCCGTCGTCGCCGTAGCGCGCGGCGGTGCCGAGCAGGAAGCCGAGGCCGGGCGAGGAGGTGGAGGCGTTCTCGGTGACGAGGAGGTTCCTGTACGCGGGCTCGACCAGGTCGTCGAGGGTCGACGGCGGGGTCAGGTCACGGTCCTCGAAGTACTTCTTGTCGTAGTTGACGCAGATGTCGCCGTAGTCGACGGGGGTGACCCGGTGCTTGTCCCGGTCGAGCTGGAACGTGGCGTCGATCTGGTCGAGGCCCTTCGCCTCGTACGGCTGGAAGAGCCCGTTGTCGAGCGCGCGGGACAGCAGGGTGTTGTCGACGCCGAAGAAGACATCACCCTGCGGGTTGTCCTTGGTCAGGATGGCTTTGTTGACGGCCTGCCCGGCGTCGCCGTCCTCCAGGACCTTGACCTGGTAGCCGGAGCTCTTCTCGAAGTCCGCGAGGACGTCCTTGGACACGGCCCACGAGTTGTGGCTGACCAGGGTGACGGTCCTGGCGGCGCCGCCGGACCCCTGGTCGTCGTCGGAGGACCCGCACGCCGAGAGCGTGACGAGGCCGAGTCCGACGGCCATGACGGTGGCCTTCTTGGTGATGCTCACTGAATTCCTCCTGGAGTGGACCAGGAAGAGACGCGGCCCTGCCCGGACCTCCCAAGAGTCCGGGCAGGGCGCAACAGCTCGAGTGACGACCGATCTCCCTACCCAGAATGACCTGGGCGAGGTTCAGAGGGTCTGCGGCCTGTCCCGCACTCTCAGCGCTGTGGCGCTCCCCTGTCGGAATATGAAGATGTACGTACGACGATCAGACTACCGCTCGCACACTACCGCTCGGTGGCCGCGAGCTGACCACACGCCCCGTCGATCTCCTGGCCACGGGTGTCCCGGACCGTCACCGGCACCCCATGGGCGGCGATGGCCTCGACGAACGCCTTCTCGTCCTCGGGCCGGGAAGCGGTCCACTTCGAGCCCGGGGTCGGGTTGAGCGGAATCAGGTTGACGTGCACGGGCTTGCCCTTGAGCAGCCGCCCGAGCCGGTCGCCCCGCCAGGCCTGGTCGTTGATGTCCCGGATCAGCGCGTACTCGATGGACAGCCGGCGCCCGGACTTCGCGGAGTACTCGAACCCCGCGTCCAGCACCTCGCGGACCTTCCAGCGGGTGTTCACCGGGACGAGGGTGTCGCGCAGTTCGTCGTCGGGGGCGTGCAGCGAGATCGCGAGCCGGCACTTGAAGCCCTCGTCGGAGAACCGGTGGATCGCCGGGACCAGACCGACGGTGGAGACGGTGATCCCGCGCTGCGACAGCCCCAGCCCGTCCGGCTCGGGGTCGGTGAGCCGCCGGATGGAGCCCACGACCCGGTTGTAGTTGGCGAGCGGCTCGCCCATCCCCATGAAGACGATGTTGGACAGCCGGGCGGGCCCACCGGGCACCTCCCCGTCCCGCAGCGCCCGCATCCCGTCGACGATCTGATGCACGATCTCGGCGGTGGACAGATTCCGGTCGAGCCCGGCCTGCCCGGTCGCGCAGAACGGGCAGTTCATGCCACAGCCGGCCTGCGAGCTGATGCACATGGTCACCCGGTCCGGATACCGCATCAGCACCGACTCGACGAGCGTCCCGTCGAACAGCCGCCACAGCGTCTTGCGGGTGGTCCCCTGGTCGGTCGACAGATGCCGTACGACCGTCATCAGCTCGGGGAACAGCTCCTCGCGCAGCTTGCCGCGCGCCGCGGCCGGGATGTCGGTCCACTGCTCGGGGTCGTGGGTGTACCGCGCGAAGTAGTGCTGCGACAGCTGCTTGGCACGAAACGGCTTCTCCCCGACCGCCGCGACGGCGTCCTTACGCTCGGCGGGCGAAAGATCAGCAAGATGCCGCGGCGGCTTCTTGGCTCCGCGGGGGGCGACGAATGTGAGTTCTCCGGGCTTTGGCATAACCCTTCCAGTGTCGCAGATCAACTGCGGGGACCCAGGCCGGAGGCTGGTCGCAGATCGATCGGTTGGCCAGGGCCACCCGATCTCACCCCCCGGCCCCCTCCAGCCGTACCTTCAGCAACGCCTCGTCCCGCGGCAGCTCCTTGCGGGCCTGGGGGCGGACCACGAGGGGCACCAGGGCCTTGCCCAGGCGGCCGTGTGCCTCGAAGTCGATCTCGATGGTCACGCGGCAGCGCCGGCCCTCGTCGAGCGGTTCGATCGAGCCGTGGGTGCGGGGACGGACCGGCCCTTCGACGCCGTGCAGCTCCCAGCTGCGCGGTGGGTCGAGGGCGTCGAACTCGACGGTCATCGGGACCTCGCGGGTGCCGATGCGGCGGGTGACCCGGACGCGCGAGCCGGGGTGCATCGGCCCCAGCTCCAGCGGCTCCGCCTTGACGGCGCTCAGCTGCCATTCGGGCAGATGGGAGGGGGTGGTGATATACGCGAACGCTTCTTCGGGCGTGCAGTCGAGGTCGATGGATTCGCGGATGGCGGACATGGTGGGACCCCCTTCACGGGCGTACACCTCAAGCGTCCCACCGCGTCGCCGCCGAGAACAGCGGAGCCCCCGCCGAGGCGGGGGCTCCCCGGGGTCCGTACGACGCTCAGCCGGACCCGACGAACAGCACGAGCAGCAGCCAGACCACGGGCGCCGTGGGCAGCAGGGAGTCCAGCCGGTCCATGATGCCGCCGTGCCCCGGCAGCAGCGTGCCCATGTCCTTGATGCCCAGGTCCCGCTTGATCATCGACTCGCCGAGGTCGCCCAGCGTGGCGCTCGCCGCGACCGCGAGACCGAGCAGGAGGCCCTGCCACCAGGCGCCGTCCTCGATCAGGAACTGCATGCACAGCGCACCCGCCACCATGGCGAAGGAAACCGCCCCGAGCAGCCCCTCGCGGGTCTTGCCGGGGCTGATCCGCGGAGCGAGCTTGTGCTTGCCGAAGCGCCAGCCGATGGCGTACGCCCCGGTATCGCTGACGACGGTCAGCAGCAGGAACGTCAGCACCCGGGCCGGGCCGTCGTCGGCGGTCAGCATCATCGCGACGAACGTGGCCAGGAACGGGACGTAGAACGCGGCGAAGACGCCCGCCGTGACGTCCTTGAGGTACCCCTCGGGCGGTTCCGTCATCCGCCAGACCAGCACGGCCAGCGCGGTCAGCGCCATCGCCACCCACGCGCCCTCGGCGCCACGGACGTACCCCGCGACGACCATCGCCGCACCACCGACCGCGAGCGGGACGAGCGGCGCCTTGATGCCCTTGCGCTCCTCAAGCCGCTTGGTCAGCTCCCACAGACCCACGACGACGGCGACGGCGACGACCCCGACGAACGCGGCCTTGTAGACGAACAGCGAGGCGACGATCACCGCGCCGAGCCCGATGCCGACCCCTATCGCCGCACCCAGATCGCGCCCGGCGCTCTTCTTCTGCGGTCGGGGCGCCGGCTGCGGGGCGTCGTGCATGGGCTCCGGATTCTGCGGCGCGTTGCCGTGGGGCTGCGCCCGCGGCGTCTCGTCGCGGAACAGGGGGCCACCCAGCCGAGCGGCCCCCCGATCGTCATCCTGGTCTCCGCCATACGCGGGTACGTCGGGCACGATGGGCATGGGGCGAGTCTGCTGCGCCTCGGGCGCATCGTACGTGGGACCCGCCGGGGCAGCCCCCTGGACAGGCCCCTGGTCGGACGGCCCCCAGTACCCGGCTTGTGGCGGCGCTCCCCAGGAAGAGTCGTTCATCAGACCTCGAGCAGCTCAGCTTCCTTGTGCTTCAGGAGCTCGTCCACCTGGGCGACGTACTTGTGGGTGGTGTCGTCGAGCTCCTTCTCCGCACGGCGGCCCTCGTCCTCACCGACGTCGCCGTCCTTGACGAGCTTGTCGATGGCGTCCTTGGCCTTGCGGCGCACCGAGCGGATGGAGACCTTGCTGTCCTCGGCCTTGCTCCGGGCGACCTTGATGTAGTCGCGGCGGCGCTCCTCGGTCAGCTCGGGGAACACCACACGGATGATGTTGCCGTCGTTGCTCGGGTTGACGCCCAGGTCGGAGTCGCGGATCGCCTGCTCGATGTTGCGCAGGGCGGTCTTGTCGAACGGGGTCACGACCGCCATGCGCGGCTCCGGCACGGAGAACGAAGCCAGCTGGTTGATCGGCGTCGGCGCGCCGTAGTAGTCGGCCACGATCTTGTTGAACATCGCCGGGTGCGCACGCCCGGTGCGGATCGCGGCGAAGTCCTCCTTGGCGACCACGACGGCCTTCTCCATCTTCTCCTCGGCCTCGAGGAGGGTCTCTTCGATCACCACTTGCTCCTGCGTGTCTTGAGTAGGCCCGGCTGCGGTTCCTTGCGGGAGGCGGCGGCCGGCTGCGTCGCGTCTTCTTCCTGCACGGTTCCCGACCGGCAGGACATTGTCCATCCCCCGGTCAGGCTCCGTAGGTGTTGCCCGTCAGTGGCGGCTGTCCTGGTCACCCACAAGCGTGCCGATCTTCTCACCCTTGACGGCACGGGCGATATTGCCCTCCGCCAGAAGCTCGAACACCAGGATCGGAAGCTTGTTGTCGCGGCAGAGCGTGACGGCGGTGGCGTCGGCGACCTTGAGGTCCCGGGTGATGACCTCGCCGTAGCCGAGGGAGTCGAACTTGACCGCGTCCGGGTTGGTCTTGGGGTCGGAGTCGTAGACCCCGTCCACGCCGTTCTTGCCCATCAGCAGCGCCTCGGCGTCGATCTCCAGGGCGCGCTGGGCGGCGGTCGTGTCGGTGGAGAAGTACGGCATGCCCATACCGGCGCCGAAGATGACCACACGGCCCTTCTCCAGGTGGCGCACGGCGCGCAGCGGGATGTACGGCTCGGCGACCTGGCCCATGGTGATGGCGGTCTGGACCCGGCTGTCGATGCCCTCCTTCTCCAGGAAGTCCTGGAGGGCGAGGCAGTTCATCACGGTGCCGAGCATGCCCATGTAGTCGGAGCGGGCGCGGTCCATGCCGCGCTGCTGCAGTTCGGCGCCGCGGAAGAAGTTGCCGCCGCCGATGACGACCGCGATCTCCGCGCCGTCGCGTACGACGGCGGCGATCTCGCGGGCGATCTTGTGCACCACGTTCGGGTCCACGCCGAGGCCCCCACCGCCGGAGAAGGCCTCTCCGGACAGCTTCAGCAGATACCGGCCGCGTACTTTGCCGTCGTCGCTCTTCTGGGCCTTGGTGGTCATCGGACTCTCACTTCTTTCCACGGGTCGCACATACGAAGAAGGCCACTGCCGGTGGGGATGGGTTCGTATCCCATACGCGGCAATGGCCTCCTCGTCAGATCTGCTGTCGTCCGCCACCGAGGTGACGGCGTACGCGGACGACTGCTGTCGACCCTATCGGGGTCGAGCGTCGATCGCGGTACGGACTCAGATGCCGACCTTGATGCGCGTGAAGCGCTTCAGGGTGACACCGGCCTCGTCCAGAACCTTCTGGACGGACTTCTTGTTGTCGAGCGCGTACGGCTGGCCGAGCAGCGTGGCGTCCTTGAAGAAGCCGTTGAGGCGACCCTCGACGATCTTCGGCAGGGCGGCCTCGGGCTTGCCCTCGGCGCGGGTGGTCTCCTCGGCGACGCGGCGCTCGGACTCGACGACGTCGGCCGGCACGTCCTCCTTGGAGAGGTACTTCGGCGCGAAGGCGGCGATGTGCTGGGCGACACCCTTGGCCAGCTCGGCGTCGGCCTTGTCCAGCTCGACCAGGACACCGATCTGCGGCGGCAGGTCGGGCATGGTGCGGTGCATGTAGGCGTAGACGAAACCGTCGGCGAACTGCGCGAAGCGGTCGAGGACGATCTTCTCGCCGAGGTTGGCGTTGGCCTCGTCCACGAAGGCCTGGACGGTCTTGCCGGCCTCGATCTCGGAGGCGAGCAGGGCCTCGATGTCCGCCGGGGAGGTGGCGGCCACGTGCTGCGCGAGCTGGTTGGCGACGGCCTGGAACTTCTCGCCCTTGGCGACGAAGTCCGTCTCGCACTTCAGCTCGACCAGGACACCGGAGGTGTTGTCGTCGGCGATGAGGGAGACCACGGCGCCGTTCTCGGCGGAGCGGCCCTCGCGCTTGGCGACGCCCTTCTGGCCCTTGATACGGAGCGCCTCGACGGCCTTGTCGACGTTGCCCTCGGCCTCGTCCAGCGCCTTCTTGCAGTCCATCATGCCGGCGCCCGTGAGCTCACGGAGCTTCTTGACGTCGGCGGCGGTGTAGTTCGCCATGAGTCTCGAAATCTTTCTCGAAGTCTGGAAGGTCGAAGATCTGCGGGGGTCCGCGCTCCACATGTAGACGCAGACCGACGACCCACCGCTGACCTAGGGGTGAACGGCGGGGGCGGACTTGCCCGCGCCGGGCGGCGCTATGGCTGCAGTACCGCCCCCGCCGTCACCTCTGACGCTGACGGGTCAGGCCTGCTCGGCCTCGGCGGCCGGGGCCTCGGCAGCGGCCTCGACCGGAGCCTCGGCGGCAGCCTCGGCGGCGGGAGCCTCGGCGGCGGCGGGAGCCTCGGCCGGGGTCTCGGCGGGAGCCTCGGCGGCGGCCGGAGCGTCCTCAGCCTTCTTCTCGCCCTCGAGCAGGTCGCGCTCCCACTCGGCGAGCGGCTCGCCGGCGGCCTTCTCGCCCTTGCCCTCCGTCGCCACGCCGGAACGGGCGATGAGGCCCTCGGCGACGGCGTCGGCGATCACGCGGGTGAGCAGGGTGACGGAGCGGATCGCGTCGTCGTTGCCCGGGATCTTGTAGTCGACCTCGTCGGGGTCGCAGTTGGTGTCGAGGATGGCGACGACCGGGATGTTGAGCTTCCGGGCCTCGCCGACCGCGATGTGCTCCTTCTTGGTGTCCACGATCCAGACGGCGCTGGGCACCTTGGACATCTCGCGGATACCACCGAGGGTCTTCTCCAGCTTGGCCTTCTCACGCGAGAGGACCAGGAGCTCCTTCTTGGTCAGACCCGAAGCGGCGACGTCCTCGAAGTCGATCTGCTCGAGCTCCTTGAGGCGCTGCAGACGCTTGTAGACGGTGGAGAAGTTGGTGAGCATGCCGCCCAGCCAGCGCTGGTTGACGTACGGCATGCCGACGCGGGTGGCCTGCTCGGCGATGGCCTCCTGCGCCTGCTTCTTCGTGCCGACGAACATGACCGTGCCGCCGTGGGCGACGGTCTCCTTGACGAACTCGTAGGCGCGGTCGATGTACGACAGCGACTGGAGCAGGTCGATGATGTAGATGCCGTTGCGCTCGGTGAAGATGAAGCGCTTCATCTTCGGGTTCCAGCGACGGGTCTGGTGACCGAAGTGGACGCCGCTTTCCAGCAGCTCCCGCATCGTGACGACGGCCATGGCCGTATCTCCTTGAATTTCTCGGTTGTGCCGCGGGTGCCGGACGGCTCCCGCGCCTGACGCCCACATGCGCCGTGCCACGAAGGACCGAGGAGCGCTGACACGGGTCGTTATGTCGGCCCGATGTCGGGGCGTGCGAAGTCGACCCGGTGACCCGGATCGCCAGAAGAAGTGTACGGGACCGAGAAGGCACCGGGTGACGCCGATGTCCACAAGCGGGGGGTGGTCCACAGATCGCGCCATGATCGACGGGGTGGCGGGAGCCTGTGGGCATGCGAGCGAAACGATGGGCGAGTACGGCGGTCCTGGCGCTGGCGGTCCTGGCGCCGCCCGGCGCGGGACCTGGGGCGCCTCTGTCCCCCGCGGCCACGGCCACCCCGGTTCCGGCGGCGGCCCGGAGCTGGCCGGTGCCCCGTCCCACGGTCCTGCGCGGCTGGGAACCGCCCCCGGCCCCGTACGCCCGCGGCCATCGGGGGGTGGACCTGGCGGCCCCCTCCGGTACCCCCGTACGGGCGGTGGCCCCGGGGCGGGTGAGCTTCGCGGGCCGGGTCGCGGACCGAGGCGTGCTCTCGATCGAACTGGAGAACACGGGCACCCCGCCCCTGCGCACCACGTACGAGCCGATCACACCGGAGGTGAGGAGGGGAGCCGAGGTGACGGCGGGCCAGGTGGTGGGGACGGTGACCGGCCCCATGCCCCACTGCCCGAGGAGCTGCCTCCACTGGGGCCTGCGCAGGGGCGACACCTACCTGAACCCGCTCGGCTTCCTGAGCAGGGCCCCGTCCCGGCTCCTGCCGGTACTGGACGTCCCGCCGCCCCAGCCGGCGCGGCCCTCGGCAGCCGTCCGGTACAGAAGGACGCCGTCCTCAGCCCCGCACGCCGCGCAACGCCATCGACACCGCCGCGTCCGTGATCGTCGACGGCTCCTCCGCCGCCCCCAGCTCGATCCGCCGCACGGCCGCGTCCACCACGCCCTGCAACAGCATCGCCGCGAGCCGGGGCTCCGCATGCCCCATGTCCCGCAGCGCCTCGACGATCATCGCGACCAGGCTGCCGTGCGCGGCCCGGATCTTCTCCCGGGCCCCCGCGTCCAGCTCGCTCGCGGAGATGGCGACCACGGCCCGGTGCCGCCGGTCGCCCACCAGAGCAAGCTGCGCCCGCACATACGCCTCGACCTTGCCCTCGGGCGACGCCGCCCCGTCCATCGCCGCGGCCACCTCCGCGGCCCACAGGGGGAAGTCGACCGCGCACAGCTCCTCGACCACGGCGGCCCGTGACCGGAAGTACTCGTACACGGACGACCGCGCGAGCCCCGTCCGCTCGGCGAGCGCCGGAAACGTCAGCGCTTCCGTCCCGCCCTCGGACAGCAGGGAACGAGCCGCGTCCAGCAGGGCGGCTCGCTGCATCGACCGGTGCTCGGCCACGGAGGCCGCTCGAATCCTTGGCACGTCAACCACTCTACGGACGCGCCGCCCACGACGGGAGTGACTCCCGGCCGCCCGCTCGGGCTCACCGGCCGAAACTCGCCAGCTTCGCCCGCAGCTGGAGCACCGACTTGGTGTGGATCTGGCTCACCCGGCTCTCGGTCACCCCGAGCACGTTGCCGATCTCGGCGAGCGTGAGCCCTTCGTAGTAGTAGAGCGTCACGACGGTCTTCTCCCGCTCGGGCAGCGTGTTGATCGCCCGTGCCAGGAACCGGCGCAGCTCCCGGTCCTCGGCCACCTCCACGGGGTTGTCCGCGGCGGTGTCCTCCAGCGTGTCCATGACGCTGAGCCCGTCCCCGCTCTCACCGCCCACATGCAGCAGCTCCTCCAGGGCCACCACATTGGCCAGCGACAACTGGCTGAACACGGCGTGCAGTTCGTCGACGCCGATGCCCATCTCGGCGGCCACCTCCCCCTCCGACGGGGTGCGCCGAAGCCGCGCCTCCAGGGTCGTGTAGGCCCGCTCCACGTTGCGCGCCTTCTGCCGGACCGACCGCGGGATCCAGTCGAGCGCCCGCAGCTCGTCGATCATCGCGCCCCGGATCCGGGTGATCGCGTACGTCTCGAACTTGATCTCCCGCTCGATGTCGAACTTCTCGATCGCGTCGATCAGCCCGAACACCCCCGAGGACACGAAATCGGCCTGCTCCACATTGGGCGGCAGCCCGACGCTCACCCGCCCCGCCACGTACTTCACGAGCGGCGAGTAGTGCAGGATCAGCTGCTCGCGCAGCCGCTCGTCCCCCGTCGCCTTGTACGACCGCCACAGCTCGTCGAGCGTCGAGGGAGCGGGGGGCCGCACGCTGCCACCGTCGCGGGCGGCTGGGGGGATCGCCGCCCGGTCGGCCCCGGAGGTGTGCTGGGGCATTCGTCGCCTTGTGCCGTTCTGCCGTGAAGTGCGGGTGCCTGGGTGAGCTGTCGGTCTGGTACGGGTCTGGTGCCGCGTTGCCGGTCTGCACCGGAATCCACGTGAGCGTAGCGTGACTGGACAGTCGCGGTGTGCGAAGTCCGGGGCTCGGAGCGTGCGCAGATACGTTCCGCTGGGCGTCCCCCCGGGGCATGGCGGTCGCTCTGCGTGATCATCCCGGCGCATCAACTCCGGGAATCCGCAAGGGCGTCACGGTTCCCCCGGACGGCCGAACACGCTCGGTCAGCACCGACTTCGATCTCCGCGGACCGAGATCATCGACTGGCGTGTCAACTTCCAGCCGTCGCCGTGTCGTTCGACGTAACCAAGTGCTCGTAGTTCGTACAGCCGGGCGATGGCGTCGTCGTCCGTGGTCCCCGCCCCGCGGGCGATCTCGTCGGGCAGGGCCGGGCGGCTCCCGGGCAGCGCGTTCAGCACCCGGCGGGCGCCCGGCGCCAGCAGGTCCCGCGGCAGGACGGGCCCGCGCCGGTCCGGAGCGAGCTCGCCCATGTCCCCGACGAGTTCGACGACTTCCGCGGCGTCGGTGACGAGGACGGCGTCTCCCCGCAGCAGTTCGTGCACCCCCGCGGAGAGCCCGCTGGTCGCCGGCCCCGGTACCCCCATCGTGTGGCGCCCCAACCGCTGCGCCGCCCGCGCCGTGGCCAGCGACCCGCTCCGGTGTGCGGCCTCGACCACGACGGTGCCCCTGGTGAGCGCGGCGATCACCCGGTTGCGCACGATGAATCTGCTGGGCGTCGGGTGGTCCCCGGGCGGCAACTCACCGATGACGAGCCCCTGTTCCGCGATCCTGTTGATCAACTGGGTGTGCCCCCGCGGATAGGGCCGGTCCACCCCGCAGGCGAGCACGGCCACGGTGGCCCCGCCGGCGGCGAGGGCCCCGCGGTGGGCGGCGCCGTCGATGCCGTAGGCGCCTCCGGAGACCACTACCCACCCCCGCTCGGCAAGCCCCCCACCGAGGACGGCCGCCATGTGGGAGCCGTACTCGGTGCAGGCCCGCGCCCCCACCACGGCCACGGACCGCAGCGCCCACATCCGCAGACTGGCCACGCCCCGCACCCACAGCCCCACCGGCCGCGCGTCGCCGAGATCGTCGAGCTGCCCCGGCCACTCGGTGCCCCCCGGGCGGACGAACCGGACCCCCGCGTCCCGCGCCACCGCGAGGTCCCGCTCGGGATCGGCCCGCTCGGCCCGCGCCAGCAGCCCGGCCCAGCGCCGCTCACTCACCCCCTCGGGCCTGGCCCCCTTCTCCCGCAACCGCCGTGCGACCTCCCGGGTCCCCCGTTCCCGCAGCCAGCGCCCCGCGGTCTCGTCGCCGGGTTCGAGAACCCGGGCGAGGAACACCCGGTCGTACAGCTCCTCGTCCGGATCGTCGGCGCGGCTCACGTCAACGCCCCGATGGCCATCGGCACCCCTCGGGGGACCCCGGTGCGCAGTTGCAGCGCCAGGGCGACGTCCGTCGCGTCGGGCCGGTCGTGGCTGACGAGGTCGGCGACGGTCCAGGCGACCCGGAGGACCCGGTCGAGGCCGCGTGCGGTCAGGGCACCCCGTTCCAGGCTGCGCTCGGCCTCCTCCATCGCGCCGGACGCGGCGTGCCAGCGGCTGCGCAGCTCCCGGCCCGGTACCTCGCTGTTCGTCCGCCACGGGGTACCGGCCAGCCGGGCCGCCGCCCGCTCCCTGGCCTGCCGGACCCGGGCGGCCACCGCCGCCGTGGACTCGCCCCGGGCCCCGCGCTCGGTCAGCTCCGCGCGCGTGACCCGGTCCACCTCGACCCGCAGGTCGACCCGGTCGAGCAGCGGCCCGGAGAGCCGGGCCTGGTAGCGGCGGACGACGGCGGGCGGGCATTCGCAGAAGTCGTCGTTCCGGGAGAACCTGCCGCAGGGACAGGGGTTGGCCGCGAGCACCATCAGGAACTTCGCCGGGAACCGGACGACACCCGCGCTGCGCGCGATCACCACGTGCCCGGCCTCCAGGGGCTGGCGGAGGGCATCGAGCGCCTGGCTGCTGAACTCGGGTGTCTCGTCCAGGAACAGCACGCCCCGATGGGACAGCGACACCGCGCCCGGCCGGGCGATGCCGGGCCCGCCGCCGACCAGTGCCTGCATCGTCGCGGAGTGGTGCGGGGCGCAGTAGGGCGGGACGTCGATCAGCGGCTTGCCCGCGGGCGGCAGTCCCGCCACCGAGTGCACCGCCGTGACCTCCAGGGACTCCTGCCTGGCCAGCGGGGGCAGGATCGCGGGCAGCCGCTCGGCGAGCATGGTCTTGCCGGCACCGGGCGGTCCCTCCAGGAACAGATGGTGTCCGCCGGCCGCGGCGACCTCCACGGCCGTACGCGCCGAGAACTGGCCCACGACGTCGGCGAGGTCATGGCCGCTGTCCTGCTGTGCCGCTCCGGCGCTGTGCATGCCCGTGGCCGCGCCCGTGCCGGGCACCCGCAGTCCGGCGAGCAGCGGATCGGGGCGCCCGGGTTCGTGCGGTTCCTCCTCGGGCACGGGTTCGTCGGCCAGGACGGCGATCAGCTGGCGCAGACTGCGCACCCCCAGCACGGAGACGCCCGGCACCAGGGAGGCCTCGGCGGCGGCGCTCTCCGGTACGACCACCTGTTCGTACCCGGCGTGGGCGGCGGCCAGCACCGCGGGCAGGATGCCCCGGACGGGCCGCACCCGGCCGTCCAGGCCCAGCTCCCCGATCATCACGATGTCGGCGAGGACCCGCGGATCGATCCGCTCCGCCGCGCCCAGGACCGCGCTGGCGACGGCCAGGTCGAAGCCGCTGCCGGCCTTCGGGACCGACGCCGGGCTGAGCCCCACCGTCAGCTTCTTCTGCGGCCACGGGGTCCCGGAGTTCACCACCGCCGCCCGGACCCGGTCCCGGCTCTCCGTCAGGCTCTTGTCCGGGAGGCCGACCAGGGTGAAGGCGGCGACGCCCGGTTCGAGGTCGGCCTGGACCTCCACCACCACGCCCTCGACTCCGACCAGGGCCACCGAGCAGGTGCGTGCGAACCCCATCACGCCACCCCCCGCACATGGTCGACCACGGGGGCGCCCCGCTGGGGAAGGAGGACGCCGACGACGTCGATGCGGACGCCGCCGGGTGGTGCTCCGCCGTGGGACTGGATCCAGCGTTCGGCCAGGTGTCGCAGGCGGTCCGCCTTCTCGGGCGTGACCGCGGCCATCGGGTGTTCGAAGCAGTCGCCCCTGCGGGTCTTGACCTCACAGACGACCAGCGCGTCCCCGTCCCGCGCCACGATGTCGATCTCGCCGGTCCGGCCGCAGCGCCAGTTGCGCTCCAGGACCGTCATCCCGGACTCGGCCAGCCTCCTGGCGGCCAGCCCTTCTCCGTACTTGCCGAGTGCACTGCGTGCGTTCATGTCGGCACCACCTCCGGCACCGACGATCACGCATCCGCCCCCAAGAAAAGGATCTTGGTGGACAAGTCACTGGCTGTGGATAACTCCGTCACCCGCCCGGGAGCTCCAGGTCGCTCTTGTTCAGCTCCTCGATGTTCACGTCCTTGAACGTGAGCACGCGCACCTGCTTCACGAAGCGGGCCGGCCGGTACATGTCCCAGACCCAGGCGTCCGCCATGGACACCTCGAAGAACACCTCTCCCTGGACCGAGTGCACCTGCATCTCGTAGTCGTTGGTCAGATAGAAGCGCCGCTCGGTCTCGATCACGTATTTGAACAGACCGACGACATCGCGGTACTCCCGGTAGAGCTTGAGCTCCATCTCGGTCTCGTACTTCTCGAGGTCCTCGGCGCTCATGGCATGTTCCCCTTCAGCCGTGCGATCCCCCCATTGTGCGCCAGTCCCGCGAGCCCCTAGACGATTTCGGTGTCCAGGGTCACGGGCCCGGCCGGGGGACCTTCGTCGAGCAGCCTGCGCAGCAGCTCGGCGAGTCTGGTCGGATACACCGTCTCATGTGCCTGGGTCAGTTCCTGACACGTCCACCAGCGTGCTCCGGCGACACTGCGCCGCTCCAGCTCGGTGAGGCCCCATGCCCCGGGAACCACGTCCCGCGCGTCCGCCGTACGGGCCAGGTAGTACCACTCGTCCTGGTCCCAGCGGCGCCCGGCGAAGGGGAACGAGCACGTGCGCCGCCACAGCACCGGGCCGAGTTCGACCTCGGTGATGCCGGTCTCCTCGGCGAGTTCCCGCAGCGCGGCCTGTTCCCGGGTCTCGCCGCCCTCGACACCCCCGCCGGGCGTGAACCACCAGTCGTCGCTCACGTCGTCCGGCTCGTGCCCGTGCAGCAGCAGGATCCGGTCCTCGGGGTCCAGCAGGACCACCCGGGCGACCTTGCGCATCCCGCCCGTGTCCATGTCCTCAGCGGGCACCCGCGGGCTCCGTCCCGGTACGGGAGCGCCCCAGCCACTTCGCCACGGGCCCGTACGCCGCCCCGCCGAGCACCAGCAGCGCGCCCACCACGATCAGCACGCCCATCGTGCGCAGCGGCCCCGGTGCGGAGATCGCGCCCAGCTCCTCGAAGCCGGAGGGGCGCTCCAGCATGCCGTCCATCGGCCAGACGACGGCGTCGACCCGGGCGGTCACCGCGCCGGCCGCCACCGTGCCGCTCGCGGCGTCGGTCAGATGGGCGGTGGAGTCCAGCGAGCCGTGCCGCTCGTCACCGAGCAGGAACAGCCGCCCCTGGGGAACGGTCACGGTCGGGAAGTCGGTGATCCCGGCCAGGCTGCCGTCGGCCAGATACGGTTCGTCGATCTTCTTGCCGTCGACCGTCAGCTTGCCGTCCGTGCAGCAGGCGACGGTGTCGCCGCCGATGGCCACCACCCGCTTGAGCACCGGCGCGTTCGCCCACGCCTCGTCGTTGAAGACGACGACGTCCCCGCGACGTATCTCGTCCCCGTCGACCCGCTCGGCCAGCACCCGGTCACCGGCACCGATGGTCGGCGCCATGGACGTGGTGGGCACGGTGTACGGCCGGTAGACCACCGCCGCCCAGGCGAAGCCGCCCAGGAACAGCACCAGGCCCAGCGCGACCGCGATGCCGGACAGCCGCTGCCCGGTCCGGCTGCCCGCCGGGCCCTTGCCTCCGCCGCTCGGCGTGGCCGTACGCGTAGTGGTCTCACCCATGGGTCCGCACCCTACCCGGGGGTACACCCCGGGGTCAGCCCATGGTCTGGATCACTCGGAGCCGTTGCGGGCCCGCTGACGACGCCACAGAACGAGCGGTACGGCACCGACGAGGGCGAGGCCGGAGGGGGCGACGGCCGCGGTGCGCGCGCTGAGGTTCTGGTCGAAGGTGTCCGGAACCGGCAGGTTGTCCCAGCGGTTGATCGGCCAGGCCACCACGACGGCACGCCCGACGACCTTGTCGACCGGCACCATGCCCTTGTTGGCGTCCGCCTGGTTGTAGCGCGAGTCCCGGGAGTTCTGCCGGTGGTCGCCCATGACCCAGATGTAGCCCTCGGGGATCTTCACCTTGAACTGGCCGCCGTCGCTGTCGTCGGTGCACGGGGTGTTGCCCGGGTAGACGTACGACGACTCGTTCAGCGCCTTGCCGTTGATCTTCAGCGGGCCGGTGCCCTTGCACTCGACGGTGTCACCGCCGACCCCGACGACCCGCTTGATCAGGTCCTTCTCCTCGGAGGACGGCATCAGGCCGATCCAGCTGAGGAAGGTCTGCAGGACGTTCGGTTCGGGCGTGGGCTCGCCGGCCAGCCAGTTGTCGGGGTCGTGGAAGACGACGACCTCGCCGCGATCGGGCTCCGAACCGAACCAGGGGGTGAGCTTGTCGACCAGCACCCGGTCGCCCTGCTGGAGGGTGTTCTGCATCGAGTCGGACGGGATGGAGAAGGCCTGCACCAGGAACGTCTTGATCAGCAGCGCCAGCACCAGCGCGATGCCGATCAGGATGGGCAGCTCCTTCCAGAAGGAGCGTGCCTTGTTCACCTTCGGGGCGGGCTCGCCCGGCCGCTGGTCATCCGTGCGGGCCTGCTCGCCGGCCGCCGTGTCCGCATCGGCCCGGCCGGGGTCATGTCCGGAGGTCACGGCGCCGTCCGCGCCCGGTCCGGTCGCCTCCGCGGGGCGTCCGCGGTCCTCGCCGTCGTGCCCGGATCGTGCGCCTACCGCCACATCCCCCACGCCAACTCCTTACTCTGTGCCACTGCCTGCCCCAAAGGCGGTGCAGGCCCACCACTCCCATAACGAGCGGGAGTTCCGCAGGGCTCGGGAGTCGGATCGGTTCGTTCGGATCGTCGGAGGCAACCCTATGCGACAGCCGGGAAGCCGCGGTCGACCCGGTGGCCGAGTCGGAGACGGACGCGTACGTTTTCGGTTCGTCCAGGGTGCCCCAGTGACCGAAGGGCCAGGCGATGACCACGGCGCGGCCGACCACCTCGTCCTCGGAGACCGTGCCGCCGTTCTGGTCCTGGTGGGAGCGGGAATCGGCGGAGTCGGCGCGATGGTCGCCCATCACCCACAGCCGCCCCTGCGGCACGGTGACGTCGAACTCGGTCAGAGAGGGGACGTTCCCGGGATAGAGGTAGTCCTCCTCCAGGGGGACGCCGTTGACGGTGACCCGCCTTTGCGCGTCGCAGCACGTGACCCGGTCCCCGCCGACGCCGACGACCCGCTTGATGAGGTCCTTCTCGTTGTCGGACGGCAGCAGGCCGATGAAGGTGAGCCCTTCCTTGATCTGCTTGACGACGACGGGGTCGTCCTTCTTGGCGGTGGGCTGCTCGTCCTGGAGCCAGCCGCCGGGGTCCTTGAAGACGACGACGTCCCCGCGCTGCGGCTTGGAGCCGAACCACGGGGTGAGCTTGTCGACCAGGACCCGGTCGCCGATCCGGATCGTCTGCTCCATCGATCCGGACGGGATCACGAAGGCCTGGACGAGAAAGGTCTTCAGGACGAGCGCTATGAGCACCGCGACACCGATGAGGAGCGGTATCTCCTTGATCGCGCTGCGCCGGCGCCGCCGCTTGACCTTGCGCTGCAGCTTGCGCCGCTCCGCGCGGGTCCGGCCGCCGCCGGAGGAGGAGGCGGAGGCCCGCCGTGAGCCGGTGGGCAGGAGGTCTTCGGCGGCGCTGCTGGGTGCCCCGCGCGGCTTGCCGCGGTTACCCATGGCCACCGGCCGGGCCGGGCACGCGCGCGTACGCGTCGGGGCGCTCCAGGCGGGTCCAGTGGGCGGTGGGCCAGACGATCCAGTCGGCGCGGCCGATCACGTCCCCGACGGGGATCATCCCGCCGCCCGGGGAGCCGAGGTGGTCGCGGGAGTCGCTGGAGGCGCTGCGGTGGTCGCCGAGGACGAAGAGGCTGTCCGCGGGCACGACGACGTCGAAGGACACGCCGGAGGGGCCGTCCCCGGGGTACAGGAACGCCGACTCGTCGACCGACCGGCCGTTCACCTGGATCCTCCCCTCCTTGTCGCAGCAGACCACCCGGTCCTCCCCCACCCCGACCACGCGCTTGATGTAGTCCGCGTCCCCGAAGTACCCGGTTCCGTCGAAGACCACGACATCGCCGCGCTGCGGCTGGGCACCGAAACGGTACGCCAACTTATTTACGAGAACGCGGTCCCCGATCCTCAATCCGCGTTCCATGGATCCGCTGGGGATCTGGAAGGGCTGGAGCACGAACGTGCTGAGCAGCAGCAGGAAGAGCAGGCAGATCAGCAGGGTCAGGGTGATCCGGCCGCCGGGCAGCCACTCGGAGATCCGCGCCACCAACGCGAAGCGCGACCGGCCCTCCGTGCCGCTCGGTGCGGTTGCGGAGGAGCGGTCGCGCTCCGTCGGCTGTGCTTCGGTGTCCATCGGGGCCAGATGCTATCCGGCCTCGCTGTGACGTCCGGAAAGCGCTCAGTTGTCGCGCTTCTCCTTGATCTTCGCGGCCTTGCCGCGCAGCTCACGGAGGTAGTACAGCTTGGCGCGCCGCACGTCACCACGGGTGACGAGCTCGATCTTCTCCACGATCGGGGTGTGCACCGGGAAGGTGCGCTCGACGCCGACGGAGAAGGAGACCTTGCGGACCGTGAAGGTCTCACGGACACCGGCGCCCTGGCGGCGGATCACCACGCCCTTGAACTGCTGCACACGGGAGCGGTTGCCCTCGATGACGCGGACGTGGACGTTGACGGTGTCGCCGGGGCGGAAGGCCGGGACGTCGCTGCGCAGCGACGCGGAGTCGACAGAGTCGAGCAGGTGAGACATTTCGTCTGCTTTCTTCACCCATGCCACAGGTCATAGGCGGGAGTAGTTTTCCAAGAGGATGCTGTTCGCGTCGGGGCGGGCGTCGTGTCCCCCTGTGGCAGGGGCGCACGCCGGACAGCGCACAACAGCGGCCTATTCTTCCACGGCCTCGGGCCTGCGCCAAAATCGGCCGTACCGCTCGCCGTCGGGATCCGGTGCCCAGCCGAGGATGGAGAGCATTTCGCGGTCCTTCTTGTCGAAGGCCTTGGGGTCGCAGCGCTCGATCAGGTCGGGCCGATGGGCGGCGGTCCGCTTCAGGGCCTCGTCGCGCCGCCAGCGGGCGATCTTCCCGTGGTGCCCGCTGAGCAGCACGTCCGGGATGCCGCGGCCGCGCCACTCGGGCGGCTTGGTGTAGACGGGCCCCTCCAGGAGGCTAGCCATGGCGCCGGGCGCGAAGGAGTCGTCGCGGTGGGACTCGGCGTTGCCGAGGACCCCGGGCAGCAGCCGGGCCACGGCCTCCGTCATCACCAGGACGGCCGCCTCGCCGCCGGCCAGGACGTAGTCGCCGATGGACACCTCGTGGACCGGCATCCGGGTCGCGTACTCGTCGATGACCCGTCGGTCGATGCCCTCGTAGCGGGCCGGGGTGAAGATCAGCCACGGACGCGCGGAGAGCTCCACCGCGAGTTCCTGGGTGAAGGGCCGGCCGCTCGGCGTGGGGACGATCAGCGTGGGCGCGTGGGAGCCGCTCTCGTAGCCGTCCGCGAGGACGGAGTCCAGCGCGTCGCCCCAGGGGTCGGTCTTCATGACCATGCCGGGGCCGCCGCCGTAAGGCGTGTCGTCGACCGTGTTGTGGCGGTCGTAGGTCCAGCCGCGCAGGTCGTGCACCTGGACGTTCAGCTGTCCACGCGCGCGTGCCTTGCCGACCAGGGAGACGTTCAGGGGCTCCAGGTACTCGGGGAAGATCGTGACGACGTCGAGGCGCATCAGGACTCGTCCCGCGAGGAGGCGATCTCCGCCTGGTCGTCGATCAGGCCGGGCGGCGGGTCGATGACCGCCTTCTGCTCGGCGAGGTCGATCTCGGTCACGATCTCCTGGACGAACGGGATCATCACCTCGCTGCCGTCGGGCCGCTCGACGATGAACAGGTCCTGCGAGGGCAGATGCGAGATCTCGGTGATCCGGCCGACCTCCTCGCCGTCCTTGGTAACCACGTCGAGGTCCATCAGCTGGTGGTCGTAGTACTCGTCCTCCTCCTCGGGCAGTTCGTCGGGGTCGACGTCGGCGATGAGGAGGATGTTGCGCAGGGCCTCGGCTCCGGTGCGGTCGCGCACGCCCTCGAAGCGCAGCAGCAGCCGGCCGCTGTGCACCCGGCCGGTCTCGATGGTGAGCGGGCCCGCGGATGCGGGATCGGTGGCCAGTACGGCGCCGGGGGCGAGCCGGAGTTCCGGCTCGTCGGTACGTACCTCGACGGTGACCTCGCCCTTGATGCCGTGGGCGCGGCCGATCCGGGCGACTACGAGCTGCACTTTTCGAAGATCTCCTGTCGTACGTACGACTGCGGGCCGGGGACGGCACAGTGGCCCTCCCCGGCCCGAGCCGGTGCTGCGTTCGGCGTCAGCGGACGTGGTCCACGTCGACGAGGTCGACACGGACACCACGGCCGCCGATGGCGCCCACGACGGTGCGCAGAGCGCGTGCGGTGCGGCCGTTGCGGCCGATCACCTTGCCGAGGTCGTCGGGGTGGACCCGGACCTCGAGCACGCGTCCACGGCGCAGGTCGCGGGATGCGACCTGCACATCGTCAGGGTTGTCTACGATGCCCTTCACGAGGTGCTCGAGAGCCTCCTCGAGCATGCTCAGGCCTCGGTCGACTCGGACTCAGCCGCAGCCTCGTCCTTCTTGTCGGCCTTCTTCTTCTGGGTGATGGCCTCACCCTTGCCCTCGTCGTCACCGCTCAGCGCCTCGAACGAGGGGCGCGCGGCCTTCTCGGCCGGCTGGAGCAGCGGCGCCGGGGCGGGCTCGCCCTTGAACTTCTGCCAGTCGCCGGTCTTCTTGAGGATGGCGAGGACGGGCTCGGTCGGCTGGGCGCCGACGGAGAGCCAGTACGCGACACGCTCGGCGTCGACCTCGATGCGCGACGGGTTCTGCACCGGGTGGTACAGGCCGATCTCCTCGATCGCACGACCGTCACGACGGGTACGGGAGTCGGCGACGACGATGCGGTAGTGAGGCGAACGGATCTTGCCCAGACGCTTCAGCTTGATCTTGACTGCCACGGGAGTGGGTTCTCCTGGATTTGACGTGGTTGGGCACGGCGAGATGGCCGCGTGGGGTTGCGGTACCCGAGTGCCCGACGGACGCGTCAGCCGGAGGAGAGAGGGGTCCTGTGCGGCTGTCGAGTACAGCTAGCCATTGTGCCACACCCCACGGCTCGCCTCGGACCGAGGGCCGGGGCGGCGGGCATGGCTGAGGCGCACCCGGCGCGGAGGTGAGGAACGTCGGGTGCGCAGCCGGCGCGAGCCGACCGCACCGGCAGCCACGAGATGCCGGTACCGGTCGGGTTACGCCGCGCCCACGACCTCGGGAATCCGGAACGGCTTCCCGCAGCCGCCGCAGACGATCGGGGCCTGGGCCAGCACCGAGGGGACCACGCGGACATTGCGGCCGCAGTCGCAGACCGCCTTGACGCGGACCCCGCCGCCGGAGGAGCCGTGCCGGGCCGCCGGCCCCCGGAAGGACCGGGCCGTGTCCGCCGACGTGGCCGCCGTGTGCGCCTTCAGGGCGCGCTGGAGGCGCTCGATCGTCGGGCGGTAGCGGCGCTTGGCCTCCGGATTGAGGGTGACCAGCGAGAATCCGCTGCTGGGGTGCGGTTCGTCGGGGTGGTCCAGGCCCAGCTCCTCGGCGATGGCCAGGAATCGGCGGTTGTGGTAGCGGCCCGCCCGGGAGGTGTCGCGGACTCCGCGGGCGGCGGCGATGCCGTGCACCGCCTCATGAAGCAGCCGCTCGAAGGAGAGTTCGTGTCCGCACGCGGACGACGACTCTCCGATCAGGGACTCTGGCGCGGCGAGATCCGGCAGCTCGGGGTGGTGCCGCTGAATGTCGGCCCACGCCTGCGCCAGTTCCGCGGCGAGAACAGGTGGTGTCTGTGTCGTGCTCACGTAATCACAACGAGCCGGGGTGCCCCTGTGTTCCGATTCCGGGCCATCCCAAATATTTTGCACGTACCCGTCAGTTGCCGCTGATGCGTCCTGACGAGGGCGGGTGCGCTGATCTGCGGAGAAGCCTCGCAGCTCACCACAAGCTGGTGCGTAGTCCGACGTACGCACCCGCGCGTAGGCCGTCTCCGCACGGCGGGGTGACAGTGTCGGGCGGCGGCGCAAGAGGCCTTTCGGTCGCTCTCGCGCCTTTCTGCCCCGTCTCAGTAAGCGCGCGCGACGATCGCGACGTTACCGGGCGCGTCCTCGTCCTCCGGCACCGACCCGTCCTCGGCGACCAGACAGCGTACGGTCACCGAGTGCTCGGCCAGCGCGGCCTCACCCGCCGCGCCGAGCGCGGCCCAGGGGATGCGCGCCCAGCCGGTCGCGGCGGCCTCGACGGCCTCCTCGATCGTCGACACCTCACTCGTGCGGGACTCGCGCCGCTCTCGGGACTGCTTGAGCAGCAGCGCCTGGTCGTCCTCCAGCATCCCCGGCAGCAGCTCCACCAGGGATTCCAGGGCCACCGCCGCCTTGCCGCCCGGGATCCGGCGCGCCAGCATCGCGGTGCCGTTCTCCAGGTCGCGCGGCCCGATCTCGATCCGCACCGGCACGCCCTTGAGCTCCCAGTCGACCGCGCGCCGCCCGAAGGGCGTGTCCGTACGGTCGTCGACCCGCACCCGGATGCCCGCCGCCTTCAGCCGGTCGCCGAGTTCGCGGACCTTGGCCAGAACCGCCTCGTCGCCCTTGATCGCGAGGACGACGACCTGGATCTGCGCCAGCCGGGGCGGCACCCGCAGGCCGTTGTCGTCCCCGTGCGCCATCACCAGGGCGCCGATCATGCGGGTCGTCGAGCCCCAGGAGGTCTGCCAGACCAGTTCCTGCGTGCCGTCCTTGGACAGGTACCGCGTGTTGAAGGCCTGGGCGAAGTTCTGGCCCAGCTCATGGCTGGTGGCCATCTGGAGCGCCTTGCCGTCGCCCATCATGCCTTCGAGCGTGAGGGTGTTGAGAGCCCCGGCGAACCGTTCCTTGACGGTCTTGCGGCCGGGTACGACGTCCATGGCGAGGAGGTTCACCATGAAGTCCTCGTACACCTGGCGATGGATGTGCGCGGCGAAGTCGCGGGCGTCCTCGTAGGTGGCGTGCGCGGTGTGGCCCTCCTGCCACAGGAACTCCGTGGTCCGCAGGAACAGCCGGGGCCGGAGCTCCCAACGCACCACGTTGGCCCACTGGTTGATCAGCAGCGGCAGATCGCGGTAGCTCTGCACCCACTTGGAGAAGTAGTCGTTGACGATCATCTCGGAGGTGGGCCGGACGACCGCCGGCTCCTCCAGCTCCTTGCCCCCGCCGTGCGTGACCACCGCCAGCTCGGGCGCGAAGCCCTCGACGTGGTCGGCCTCCTTGGCGAAGTACGACTGCGGGATGAGCAGCGGGAAGTACGCGTTCTGGGTGCCCGTCTCCTTGATGCGGGCGTCCATCTCCGCCTGCATCCGCTCCCACAGTCCGTACCCGTACGGTCGGATCACCATCGTGCCGCGCACCGGCCCGTTGTCGGCCAGCTCGGCCTTGCTGATCAGATCCTGGTACCAGCGCGGGAAGTCGTCCGCCCGCGGTGTGAGAACGGGTGCTTTTGCCATGGCGCGATGGTAAGGGCCGAGGTTGCCGGAATGTGAATTCTCGCCACAGGCACGTGCCGGTCCCAAGCCGGGCCCGACGACCCCTGGACGCCGGGTCGAGCGCGGAGTTACCTGGCATACGGGGGAAGAGCGAGCGCACGGCACGGGGGACACGGAAACGGGCACAGCGGCAACTCTCGGCGGATTGGGGCGCTTTCGATGACACCTACGCTCGTGCGGCAGCACCTGTCTCACACGGGATCCACGCCCCGTGTGGACCTGTGGGCACGCGCGCGTGACTGGTCGGAGATCCAGGAGCGGATGCTGGTACCGCTCTACGAGGCCGTCTACGAGCGGCTCGAAGTGGGCCCCGGCACACGGATGCTGGGCCTCGGCTGCGGTTCCGGGCTCGCCCTGCTGATGGCGGCCTCCCGAGGGGCCGCGATCGCCGGTGTCGAGTCCTCCTCCCGCGAACGGCTCGCCCTCGCCCGGCAGCGGCTGGCGTCCGGGGCGTGGGGCGCACGCGCGCGTACCGACGCCCGGTTAACCGACGGCTCACCGCGGGACGCGGCAGAGACGGAGGAGCCCGCGTACACCCTCGTGACGGCTTTCGAACCCGTCGGATGTCTCGCGGGCGACTCGGAGGGCCTCGGCGACCTGCTGCGAGGGGCGCGGCAACTCGCCGAGCGGGGGGCGCCCGTGGTGCTGGCCGGCTGGGGTCCGCCGGAGCGCTGCGCCACCTCGTCGGTGCTGCGCGTGGCCACGAAACTGGCCGATCCGCTGCGCGGCACGGGCAGTTGGCGCCCCGCCCTCCGGGACGACCTGGAGGAGGTCGCCCACCGCGCGGGCCTGCGCCCCGACGGCTCGGGGCGGGTGGCGTGCCCCTTCGGCTACGCCGACGTCGACAGCGCCGTACGAGGACTGCTGTCGACCGGGCTGTTCGACGCGGCGATCGCCGCCACCGACCGGGCACAGGTGGACAAGGAGCTGACGGAGGCCCTGCATCCGCATCGACGGACGGACGGGACCGTGTGGATGCCGAATGTGTTCCGGTACCTGATCGCCCGGGTCCCCTGAAATCCCCGCGCGGGCGGGCGAGTTCCTGGAAATGCACGTGTGAATGGTGTGAAGGATGCGAAGCGGGAGTCTTCACGCTTCGCTGAACTGCGCGCCTTCCCTTTAGCCTGACGAATCGCTCGGGGGAATTACACATCTGCATACAGGAGCTGTTGTGCTGTACCGCAAGACCGCGCTGCGTCTGGCCGCGCCCGTCGCCGTCCTCGCCCTGGCGCTCACCGCCTGCTCGGGCGGGGACGACGAGGCCGACGCGAAGAGCCCGGCCACCTCGCGGGCGAAGTCCTCGCCCGCCGCGCCGGAGCCCTCCTCCGGCGGCGCGATGAAGTCCGGCGAGAGCGCCACGGGGGTGTACGAGGAGGACCCGGGCACGGTCACGTACGAGATCCTCGCGGAGCAGGTGGACGTGGGCACCGAGGCCGAGGCCGCGCAGGCGGTGGCCGACCCCGAGAAGGCCGCGGGGCTCGTCCTGGCCGTCGCCCATGTGACGTTCACGCACAAGGGCGGCCCGGCGCTGACCGGCTCCCCCCGGGTCGGCGACGAGACCACCGTCTGGGCCGACGGACAGCGCGGCTCCATCCTCATCGGTGCCGCCGAGGACGCGGCCGGCTGCGAGGACCCGTACGACGTGGAGAGCTGGAAGCGGGGCGAGAGCCACACCTTCTGCGAGACCTACCTGGTGCCCGCCGGCGCGAAGAACGTCGAGGTGCACTGGCAGGAGGCCGAGGGAGAGCCGTACACCTGGACCTTCCCGAACGGCTAGCGGGGCTCCTGCCCCGGCAGGCGAGGAGGGCGCCCCCGGCCACCGGGGACGCCCTCCTCGTCGTACGGGGACTCGGTCTCAGCCCATGAACTTCTTGAACTCGTCCGGCAGTTCGAAGTCCTGCGGAGCCTGCTGGCCGGGCACGCCGAAGGCGCCGCCACTCTGCGCGGCGGCCGCGCGCCGGGCGGCCTCCTCCTGCTCCTGCTGCTTGCGCTTCATCGGGTTGCCGGAGCGCTGCTTGCCCTTGGCCTTCTTGGGCTGCTTCTTGCTCCGGCCGGGGCCGCCGCCCATGCCCGGCATCCCGGGCATCCCCGGCATGCCGCCGCCCTGGGCCATGCGGGACATCATCTTGCGGGCCTCGAAGAACCGCTCGACCAGGTTCTTCACCGCGCTGACGTCGACACCGGAGCCCCTGGCGATGCGGGCGCGGCGCGAGCCGTTGATGATCGTGGGTTCCTGGCGCTCGGCCGGGGTCATCGACTTGATGATCGCGGCGGTGCGGTCGACGTCCCGCTCGTCCAGGTTGTTGATCTGGTCCTTGATCTGCCCCATGCCGGGCAGCATGCCGAGCAGCTTGGAGATCGAGCCCATCTTCCTGACCTGTTCCATCTGGGACAGGAAGTCGTCGAGGGTGAAGTCCTGGCCCTTCTTGGAGGCCAGCTTCTCCGCCATCTTCTGGGCTTCGGCCTGGTCGAAGGTCTTCTCCGCCTGCTCGATCAGGGTGAGCAGGTCACCCATGTCGAGGATGCGGGAGGCCATCCGGTCCGGGTGGAAGGCGTCGAAGTCGCCGAGCTTCTCGCCGTTCGAGGCGAACATGATCGGCTTGCCGGTGATCTGCCGGATCGACAGGGCGGCACCACCGCGGGCGTCACCGTCGAGCTTGGAGAGCACCACGCCGTCGAAGCCGACGCCGTCGCGGAACGACTCGGCGGTGTTGACCGCGTCCTGGCCGATCATGGCGTCGACGACGAAGAGGATCTCGTCGGGGCTGACCGCGTCCCGGATGTCCGCGGCCTGCTGCATCATCTCCTGGTCGATGCCCAGGCGGCCGGCGGTGTCGACGATCACGATGTCGTGCACCCGCGACTTCGCGAACTCGATGGAGTCCTTGGCGACCTTGACCGGGTCACCGACGCCGTTGCCCGGCTCCGGGGCGTACACCGCGACCCCGGCGCGCTCGGCGACGACGCTGAGCTGGTTCACGGCGTTCGGCCGCTGGAGGTCACAGGCGACCAGCAGCGGGGAGTGGCCCTGCTCCTTCAGCCAGTGGCCGAGCTTGCCCGCGAGGGTGGTCTTACCGGCACCCTGCAGACCCGCCAGCATGATCACGGTGGGCGGCTGCTTGGCGAAGCGCAGACGGCGCGTCTCACCGCCCAGGATGGTCACCAGTTCGTCATTGACGACCTTGAGGACCTGCTGGGCGGGGTTCAGCGCCTTGGAGACCTCGGCCCCGAGCGCGCGCTCCTTGACGTTCTTGATGAACGTCCGGACGACCGGCAGGGCGACATCCGCTTCCAGGAGCGCGATGCGGATCTCGCGCGCCGTGGCGTCGATGTCCGCTTCGCTCAAGCGCCCCTTGCCGCGCAAGTTCTTGAAGGTCGCTGAAAGGCGATCGGAGAGAGTATCGAACACGGCGGCGTCGGTCCTCGGGGTCGGTGGCAGCTGGGAATCGCCCTCCAGGGTATCCCGGCGGCAGGAGTCACCGGGATCCCCGTTCAGCCACGCAACGTCTCCTCCAGCTTCCGGGCCACCGAAGCGGCCTCCTCGCGGGGCAGCGGCGCCCCCTCGGGGCCGGTGACGTAGAACGCGTCCACGGCGTTCGCGCCCAGCGTGCTGACATGCGCGCTGCGCATCCGCACCCGCGCGTCCTCCAGGGCCCGGCCGATCCGGAACAGCAGTCCCGGGGCGTCCTGGGCGCGGACCTCGATCACCGTGGCGAGGCGGGAGGCGGCCGGGTGGACGGTGACCCTGGGGGGCGGCGCCAGGACGCCCCGGCGCCGGGGATAGGCCGCGTCCCGCTCGGCCAGGCGGGCCGCGATGTCGAGGGAGCCGTCCAGGGCCCGGACCAGGTCGGCGCGCAGCCGGGCGGCCTGGGGCAGCGAGCCGTACTCGGCGGCGACCCGCCAGTTCAGCAGCAGGACCGAGCCCTCGACGCCGTCGGGGAGGTCCAGCGCGCGCAGTTCCGCGGTGCGGACGGTGAGGCGGTGCATCGCCAGGACGCCCGCGACGGCGGGCAGCACGCCCGGCTGGTCCGGTACGGCGATCAGCAGCTCCACGCCGAGCGGTTCCGGGTCCCCCGTCGGCCGGTCGTCCGTGGGGGGCTCGGTCTGGGCGCGCAGGGCCAGCACCGGGCTGCCGGTGGCGACGGCCTCGATGGCCAGCCGCTCCTGCTCGGCGGTGGGCGCGGCGGCCTCCGGTTCCTCGGAGGCGTCCCCCGCGAGCACCGCCGAGACGCGTTTGACCAGGTCGGTGACGAGGGAGCCGCGCCAGGACGACCAGGCGGCGGGGCCGGTGGCCAGCGCGTCGGCCTCGGTCAGCGCGTGCAGCAGCTCCAGCGTGGACTGGCTGCCGACCGCATCGGCGACCGAGCGGACCGTGGCCGGGTCCTCCAGGTCGCGCCGGGTGGCGGTGTCGACGAGCAGCAGATGGTGCCGTACGAGGGTGGCGAGTACGGCGACCTCCTCGCGGTCGAAGCCGATCCGGGCGGCCACGTCACGCGCGATGATCTCGCCGGCCACCGAGTGGTCCCCGGGCCAGCCCTTGCCGATGTCGTGCAGCAGCGCGGCGACCAGGAGCAGGTCGGGGCGGTGGACGCGGCGGGTGAACTCGGAGGCGCGGACGGCGGTCTCGATGAGGTGCCGGTCCACGGTCCAGATGTGCACGGCGTTGCGCTGGGGGCGGCAGCGCACCCGCTCCCAGTCGGGCAGCAGCCGGCTGATCAGGCCCTCGGCCTCCAGCGCCTCCCAGACCTCGATGGTGGGGCGCCCGGAGCCGAGCAGGGTCACGAGCTGTTCGCGGGCCTCGGCGGGCCAGGGCGTGGGCAGCGGGCGGGTGGTGGCGGCCAGCCGCCGTACGGCGTGCAGGGAGAGCGGGAGTCCGGCCTGCGCGGCGGCGGCCGCGGCGCGCAGCGGGAGCACGGGGTCGCGTTCGGGGCGCGCGGCGCGGGCGAGCACGACCTCGCCGTCCTGTTCCACCACGCCCTCGGCCAGCGGCGACCGTTCCGCCACCGGCTTGCCGCCGCCCAGCATGGCGCGCAGCCGGGGCCGCACCGCCCGCGACCGCAGGACGCGGCCCACTTCACGCCAGGTGACGTCACTGGCGTACGAGATGACCCGCGCCGCCTCGTACACCTGCCGCAGCAGGGTGTCGGCGTCGAGCAGGCCCAGCTCGGCGGCGACCTGGTCCTGTTCCTGGAGGGCCAGCCGGTCGGTGGCGCGCCCGGTGGCGAGGTGCAGTGCGTCGCGTACGTCGAGCAGCCGGCGCCGGGCGTCGTCGAGGCCCTCGCGGGGGGCGTCGGCCAGCCAGGAGGCGGCGACGGCACGCAGGATGGTGGCGTCGCGCAGGCCGCCCCGGGCCTCCTTGAGGTCGGGTTCCAGGAGGTACTGCAGCTCGCCCTGGCGCTCGGCACGCTCGGCGGTCAGTTCCTGGAGTTCGGGCAGGCGCTTGGGCGCCTGGTTGCGCCAGTCGGCGAGGACGGCCGTGCGCAGTCCCGCGGTCAGGCCGAGGTCGCCGGCGATGTGCCGGGCGTCCAGCAGGCCCAGCTGGACCTTGAGGTCCTCCGCGGCGGTCTTGCGGGCCTCGGCGGGCGTCCGCACCGAGTGGTCGAGGGCGAGACCGAGGTCCCAGACGGGGTACCAGATCCGGTCGGCCAGCGCGGCGACGGTGTCGTGGTCGGCCCCGTCGTGCAGGAGCAGCAGGTCGAGATCGCTGCGCGGGGACAGCTCGCCGCGGCCGTAGCCGCCGACCGCCACCAGGGAGACCCCGCGCAGGGTTCCGGCGCCGGCGGCGAACAGGCCGGTGAGCCAGTCGTCGGTGAGTTCCGCGAGGGCGGTACGGCGCGGCGGCCCGGACCGCGCCCCCTCGGTGAGGAGGCGCAGCCGGGCCGCCGCGTAGCCGCTGGGTCCCGAGTCATCTGCTTCTTCGCGCACGTCCGTACTCGTCACCCAGCGACTCCTGTCCGTCTTCTTCTGTTAGAGCGCGTCCGGTCCGCGCTCGCCGGTGCGGACCCGTACGGCCGTCTCGACCGGCAGGGACCAGACCTTGCCGTCACCGATCTTGCCGGTGCGGGCGGCCTTGACGATGACCTCGATCAGCTGCTCGGCGTCGTCGTCCTCGGCGAGGACCTCGATGCGGATCTTCGGGACCAGGTCGACGGTGTACTCGGCACCGCGGTAGACCTCGGTGTGGCCCCGCTGACGACCGTAGCCGCTGGCCTCGGTGACCGTCAGGCCGTGCACGCCGAACGCCTGGAGGGCTTCCTTGATCTCGTCGAGCCGGTGGGGCTTGACGACTGCGGTGATGAGCTTCATGCGTCCACCTTCTTGCTCGCGGTGTCGACGGCCGGGGCCGGGACAGCGGTCGTGCGGGCGGAGCCACCGCCGGCTCCGCTGAAGTCGTATGCGGTCTCGGCGTGCTCGGCCTGGTCGATGCCGGCCACTTCCTCGTCCTCGGCGACCCGCATGCCGATGGTCTTGTCGAGGAGGAAGGCGAGGACCGCGGAGACCACCAGCGAGTAGGCGAGGACCGCGAAGACACCGGCGCACTGCTTCCAGAACTGGTCCAGGCCGCCGCCGTAGAAGAGGCCCTCGACGTCGGACTGGCCCTTGCCGGTGGCGAGGAAGCCGACCAGCAGCGAGCCGACGATGCCGCCGACCAGGTGAACGCCGACGACGTCGAGCGAGTCGTCGTAGCCGAGCTTGTACTTCAGGCCCACGGCCATGGCGCAGAGCAGACCGGCGACGGCACCGACGGCGATGGCGCCGAGCGGGGAGACCGCGCCACCGGCCGGGGTGATGGCGACCAGACCGGCGACCGCGCCGGAGGCGGCGCCCAGCGTGGTGAACGCGCCGTGGCGGATCTTCTCGTAGAGGAGCCAGGCCAGCATGGCGGCGGCGGTGGCGACCTGCGTGTTGACGAACATCAGCGCGCCGACGCCGTCGTCGTTGCCGAGCCAGGAACCGGCGTTGAAGCCGAACCAGCCGAACCACAGCAGGCCCGCACCGAGCATGACCAGCGGGAGGCTGTGCGGGCGCATCGGGTCGCGCTTGAAGCCGACGCGCTTGCCGATGACCAGGATGACGCCGAGCGCCGCGGCACCGGCGTTGATGTGGACGGCCGTACCACCGGCGAAGTCGATCACACCGAGCTCGAAGGCCCAGCCGCCGGCGCCCCAGACCCAGTGCGCGACCGGGAAGTAGACGATCGTGGCCCACAGGGCGACGAACAGCGCCCAGGCGCCGAACTTCACCCGGTCGGCCAGGGCACCGCTGATCAGGGCGGGCGTGATGATCGCGAACATCAGCTGGAAGACCAGGAAGACGAAGACCGGGATCGTGTAGCCGTCCCACAGTTCCGTCAGGCCGATGTCACTGAGGCCGACCCAGTCGGAGTTCCAGCCGATGATGCTGCCGGAGTCCGTGCCGAACGCCATGGAGAAGCCGTACAGCACCCACAGGATGGTGACGATCCCCAGGCTGATGAAGCTCATCATCAGCATGTTCAGGGTGCTTTTGACACGGACCATGCCTCCGTAGAAGAAGGCCAGGCCCGGTGTCATGAGCATCACCAGGGCGGAGCAGATGAGCATGAAGCCTGTGTTGGCGGCAGAGAGCTCCGTCTCTGCGGCAAGCGTGATGGCTGGTGCCATCGGCGTCTCCTCGTCGTTGGTACGGCCCCGTGCGGGCGAAGCCTGAGCGGATTGAGGGGTGGGCCGGTTATGCGCCATGAGATTGGCGCAGCGCGGTTTCGGTGGAAGCCCCTCGTTGTTTCGCCGCCGTGACGAAGGCGCTGTGGGTGTTACGCGTCGGTGAACTGCCGGATGGCGGCCACCGCGATCGTTATCGTGGCGCAACCTTCGCAAGAAGGCATGGGCCGGCCGCGGACGGCCTTCCGATGACCTGGCATGGGGGAGCCGAGTCGGGCAGTTCGGGAGGGCCGGCCGCGGCCGGGGCTCGGGCGGTGGTGCGGGTGTGTCAGACGGCTTCGGCGGTCTCGGGCAGCTCTACGGCGAGCCGCTCGGTGAGGTCCACGACCTCGTGCAGATCACCGAAATCGCGTACGGCCGTGTCCACCGTCTTTCGGATACGAGTGTTGACCCGCTCGGAGCGCACCTTCTTGGCGATCGTCATGGCCTCGGTGGCGTACTGCGCGCTCCGCTCGGGCTCGCGCTGGAGCAGATGCACGGTGGCCATGCCGATGAGGTTGAGCGCGTAGGAACGCTGGTGCTCGGAGTCCTTGGCGAACAGGTCCACGGCCCGCTGCATCAGCGGCTCGGCGAGGGAGGCGTAGGTCGGGCTGCGGCCCGCGACATAGGCGAGGTCGCGGTAGGAGTGGGAGTTCTCGCCGTAGAGCTCGGCCTCGGAGAAGAAGCGGATCCAGTCGGGGTCGGACTCGTCCCAGTCCTCGGCCTCGCCGAAGGTGTCCTCGGCCATCCGCACGGCCCGCTTGCACTTGCCGGGCTGGCCCATGTTGGCGTATGCGCGGGCCTCCATCGCATACAGCATGGACTGGGTGCGCGGGCTCGCGCAGTCGCGGCTGCCGTACTGGGCGAGGTGGACCAGTTCCAGGGCGTCGTCGGGCCGGCCGAGGTGGATCATCTGGCGGCTCATGCTGGAGAGGATGTACGAGCCGAGCGGCCGGTCGCCGGCCTCCTTGGCGGCGTGCAGGGCGAGCACGAAGTACTTCTGCGCGGTGGGCTGGAGACCGACGTCGTACGACATCCATCCGGCCAGCTCGGCGAGTTCGGCGGCGACCTTGAAGAGCGTGCGGGTGGTGGACTCGGGCTGGGGCTCCTGGAGGAGGTCGGTCACCTCGTGCAGTTGTCCTACGACCGCCTTGCGGCGCAGGCCGCCGCCGCACTGGGCGTCCCACTGCCGGAACATCACGGTGGTGGACTCCAGCAGGTCCAGCTCGGGCCGGGAGAGCCGGCCGCGGCGGGCCTGGGTGGAGGGCTCGGGTTCGGTGCGCGGGGCGGCCGGGGCGGGGACGAGCCAGCGCTGCATGGGCTCGATGAGGGACGGGCCCGCGGACAGGGCCAGCGAGGTCCCGAGGAAGCCGCGCCGCGCCAGCATCAGGTCGCTGCGCGAGAACTCGCTGAGCAGGGCGACGGTCTGCGGGCCCGTCCAGGGCAGGTCGACACCGGACACCGAGGGTGCCTGGCGGGCGGCGCGCAGGCCGAGGTCCTCGACGGAGACGACACAGCCGAACCGCTCGGAGAACAGCTCGGACAGGATCCGCGGGATCGGCTCGCGCGGGTTCTCGCCGTCCAGCCAGCGGCGCACCCGGGAGGTGTCGGTGGAGATGTGGTTGGCGCCCAACTGACGGGCCCGGCGGTTGACTTGGCGGGCGAGTTCGCCCTTCGACCAGCCGCTGCGCACGAACCAGGACGTGAGCAGCTCGTTCGAGCGCTTGTCAGCGTGCGTCGCGCTGCCGGCGCTCGTGTCGCTTCCGCTGTTGCCGCTCACTGGAACGCCCCCATCCCTTGGACCACTTGTCACCGAGTGCGCCAAGCCCTATCAGAATGCCGGTAAATACGGCTTCCCGTCCGGCAGTTCTCACCCTTCGAACGGAAAGCCGAGTTGCCTCCGGCATACCCGCTGGTGCATGTGCCCCCAGGACTCGTGTACTCAAAGTAATCCTACGATCACCCGTCCAGCCATGGCGATCCCGGAAACGCCACCATTCGCCACCCCTTCGAATGAACTCACGGTCGTCTCCACACGATTCACTTGACAGAGGACGGCCAGCAGTGGGCGGAGCGATGCACTCAGGGGCGCGCACCGCCGCGCGCACGACCCAGGACGCTTCCGAGCGCCGCTTCGGATGTGTGGAGCCGGGCCGCAGAAGGCACAAGGTGGATACAGAGGGTCACGATCCGCATCCGCGTCGTAACCGAAGACGCGCCGGACCCGTTGGAGGGGGCATGGGCTTCACGATCGCCGGCATCCGCGAGATCCGCTCCGGCACGCGCCGACGCGGCCGGTCCTCGGAGTGCACCGCCGTCGCCGAGTTCACCGGCCTGTGGGGCTGGGACGTGGTGCCGGGCGCGCGTGCGGCGGCGGGCGCCTGCTCCTGCGGCCGCGCGGACTGCCGTGAACCGGGCGCCCACCCCCTGCACTTCGCCCCCCGGGTCCCGGCCGGCGCCACCCTCGACGAGGTGTCCCGCACCTGGTCCGAGTACCCGGGCGCCGCGGTGATGCTGGCCGTCGGCCGGGCCTTCGACGTCATCGAGGTGGCCGAACCCGCCGGGCGCCGCGCACTGGCCCGCCTGGAGCGCATGGGCCTGCCCCTCGGCCCGGTCGCCGCCACCCCCGACGGCCGCGCCCACTTCTTCGTCGCCCCCGGCGCCGCCGCCGAACTCCCCGCGCTGCTCTACCGGATGGGCTGGGACGACCCGACCTCCCTCGACCTGCGCGGCCTCGGCCCCGGTACGTACATCACGGCCCCGCCCTCCGACCGCGGCGGCCTCGGCCCGGTGCGCTGGCTGCGCTCCCCCGCGCTGGACTCGGCGACCAAACCCCCGGCGGCGCGGCTGCTGCTCGGCACGCTGGCGTACGTGGCGCACCGGTCGCGGGCCTAGCGGTTCGCGTCGCCCATCGGTCTCCGGCACAACCGACTCCCGGTTCCCGTCGCCCGACGGTCCGGGGCACAGCCGACTCGCCCCGTTCCCTGCCACAGCCGACTCCCGTCGCCCGACGGCCCGGGATCCAGCCGACTCATTCGCCCCCCGATCCCTGGCACAGCTGGCTCCCGTCGCCCGACGGTCCGGGGCACAGCCGACTCATTCGCCCCGGCCCCTGGCACAGCCGACTCCCGTCACCCGATGGCCCGGGATCCAGCCGACTCATTCGCCCCGGCCCCTGGCACAGCCGGGCCTCAGTCGCTCCGGCCCGGGCCGCAACCGGCTCGCGTCACCCACCAGCCCCCGGCACCACCGACCCGCATCACCCGACGACCCGAGACACAACCGGCTCAGACACCCCAATCGGGCACAGCCGCCTCGCGCCACCACCGCCCCCGGCACAACCGACCCGCATCACCCCACGACCCGAGACAACCGGCTCAGTCGCCCACCGGTCCCAGGCACAGCCGCCCCGCGTCACCCACCGGCCCCCGACCCTCCCCCGCCACAGCAGAGCGCCCGCCTCCAGGAGTGAACTCCAGGGGCGGGCGCTTCTTCGGACGGGGCGGAATCACTCGCCGATCAGGGCGTCGACGAACGCCTCCGGCTCGAACGGCGCCAGATCGTCCGCGCCCTCGCCCAGACCGATCAGCTTGACCGGCACGCCCAGCTCCCGCTGGACGGCGATCACGATGCCGCCCTTCGCCGTCCCGTCCAGCTTGGTCAGGACGATGCCGGTGATGGCGACGACCTCGGCGAAGACACGGGCCTGCACGAGGCCGTTCTGCCCGGTGGTCGCGTCCAGCACGAGCAGCACCTCGTCGAGCGGCGCGTGCTTCTCCACGACCCGCTTGACCTTGCCGAGCTCGTCCATGAGGCCGGTCTTGGTGTGCAGCCGGCCCGCGGTGTCGATGAGGACGACGTCGGAGCCCAGCTCCTTGCCCTCCTTGACCGCGTCGAACGCGACGGAGGCCGGGTCGCCGCCCTCCGGACCGCGCACGGTGTGGGCGCCCACCCGCTCGCCCCAGGTCTGGAGCTGATCCGCGGCCGCGGCCCGGAAGGTGTCGGCGGCGCCGAGGACGACGGTGTTGCCGTCCGCGACGAGGACCCGGGCGAGCTTGCCGGTGGTGGTGGTCTTGCCGGTGCCGTTGACCCCGACGACCATCACGATGCCGGGCTTGCGGCCCTCCGGCTCGGTCTTCACGGTCCGGTCCAGGTCGGTGCCGACCAGCTTGAGCAGCTCCTCGCGCAGCAGGGCGCGCAGCTCCTGGGGGGTCCGGGTGCCGAGCACCCTCACCCGCTCACGCAGGCTCTCGACCAGCTCCTGGGTGGGCTGGACGCCGACGTCGGCGGTGATCAGGATGTCCTCGATCTCCTCCCAGGTGTCGTCGTCCAGGTGCTCGCGCGAGAGCAGCGTGAGCAGGCCCTTGCCGAGGGCGTTCTGGGAGCGGGACAGACGAGCGCGCAGCCGCACGAGGCGACCCGCGGTGGGCTCCGGGACCTCGATCGCGGTCGGCGGGAGCTCTTCGATGACGGGCGGTTCCTCGACGGCGGTGGCCGGTCCGCCGGGGAGATCCACCTCCTCTATGGTCCGGCGCGGTTCGTCGCGCGGCGTCTCGGCCTCGTCGCCGACGTGCGGCTCGGCCGGAGGGGCGGTGATGTCGGGCGCCGCGGGGGGCGGTGGGGGCAGCGGCTTCTTGCGCCGGCTGCCGACCACGAGCCCGCCGAGCGCGCCGAGCACGACCACGGCGATGACTACAGCAAGGATGACGATGTCCATAACCCGTCCAGTATCAGCCATGGAGCCGGGTGACACCCCTCTGGATGTCTGACACACCGTCAGCTAACGTCCGCCTTCACAGCCGCCCGGTGAAGGGGGACTCCCATGCCCGTCACGGTCGTACGCTTCAACCTCGTCGAGCCCGACGCCACCCCCGCCTCGCTCGCCGCCCGTTATGCGGCGGCCCTGGAGATGGCCCGGTACGCCGACGAGCACGGCGTCACCACGGTGCAGACCGAGGAGCACCACGGCGCCGCGAACAACTGGCTGCCCTCCCCCTTCACCTTCGCCGGCGCGGTGTTCGGCGCGACCCGGCGGATCACCGTGACGGTCTCGGCGGTCATCGGCCCGCTGCACGACCCGCTGCGGCTGGCCGAGGACATCGCCGTACTGGACCTGATCAGCGGCGGCCGTCTGGTGACGGTCGCGGGGATCGGGTACCGGCCCGAGGAGTACGCGCAGTTCGACGTGGACTGGAAGCGGCGCGGCCGGCTCCAGGACGAGGTGCTCCAGACGCTGCTGAAGGCATGGACCGGCGAGGAGTTCGCGTACCGGGGGCGCCCGGTACGGGTCACCCCCCGCCCCTTCACCGAGCCGCACCCCCTGCTGCTGGTCGGCGGCTCCTCGAAGGCCGCCGCGCGCCGGGCCGCCCGCCTCGGCCTGCCGTTCTTCCCCAGCGCGCATCTGCCGGAGCTGGCGGCGTACTACAAGGAGCGGCTCATCGAGTACGGCACCGAGGGCTGGACGATGATGCCGGCCGCCGAGACCCCGCTGCTGCATCTCGCCGAGGACCCGGACCGCACCTGGGAGCGGTACGGCCGGCACTTCCTGCACGAGGCACGGACGTACGCCTCCTGGCAGTCCGGGGACATCCGCTCGGCCGTGCGGTCGGCGGCCACGACGGTGGACGAGCTGCGCGCGGAGGGCGTGTACCGGGTGCTCACGCCCGACCAGTGCGTGGCGCAGGGCCTGGACAGCCTCGTCCTGCATCCGCTGTGCGGCGGGATGCCGCCGGAGGAGGGCCGGCGCAGTCTGCGGCTGCTGTGCGAAGACGTACTGCCCCGGCTCAAGGACTGAGCCGGGGCAGTACGTCTTTCCCGGGACGAGGAGAGGGGCAGCGGGGACTTGGCCCTTCTCCCCGGGTCCGGGGGCCGGTGTCAGCCCATGTCCTCGAGCTTCTTGCCCTTGGTCTCGGGCACGAACTTGAGGATGAAGGGGATGGAGAGGAAGGCGAACACCGCGTACATCACGTAGGTGAGCGACAGGTTCCACTCCGACAGGTCCGGGAAGGTGATCGTGATGACCCAGTTGGCGATCCACTGGGCCGAGGCGGCGACACCGAGCGCGGCGGCGCGGATCTTGTTCGGGAAGATCTCGCCGAGCATGACCCAGACCACGACACCCCAGGACAGGGCGAAGAAGAGCACGAACGCGTTGGCGGCGATCAGCGCGACGGCACCCTGCGCGGTGGGCAGCGGGTCGTTGCCGTTCTGGTAGGAGAAGGCCCAGGCGGCCAGCGCCAGCGAGATGCCCATGCCGACGGAACCGATCAGGGCGAGCGGCTTGCGGCCGATCCGGTCGACGAAGATCATCGCGATGACCGTACCGATGATGTTGATGATCGAGGTCTCGAAGGAGTAGAAGAACGAGCTCGACGGGTCGACGCCGACGGACTGCCACAGCAGGTTCGAGTAGTAGAAGATGACGTTGATGCCGACCAGCTGCTGGAAGACGGACAGGCCGATGCCGATCCAGACGATCGGCAGCAGGCCGTACGTGCCGCCCAGCAGGTCCCGGAAGGTCGACTTGTGGTCGCTGCGCATGGCGTCGTCGATCTCGGTGACCCGGGCGTCGAGGTCGATGTCACCCTCGACGTCGGCGAGCACCTTCTTGGCCTCGGCGATGCGGCCGACGCTGATCAGGAAGCGCGGGGACTCGGGGATGGCGAAGGAGAGCAGGCCGTAGACCAGGGCCGGCACGAGCATCACGCCGAGCATCCACTGCCAGGACTCAAGGCCGGCGATCTTGCCGCGCTCCTCGCCGTCGGCCATGTTGAGGATGGCCCAGTTGACGAGCTGGGAGACGGCGATGCCGATCACGATGGCCGCCTGCTGGAAGGAGGCGAGCCTGCCGCGGTAGGCCGGCGGGGCGACCTCGGCGATGTAGGCGGGGCCGATGACCGAGGCCATGCCGATGGCTATGCCGCCGAGGACACGCCAGGCGGCGAGGTCCCACGCGGCGAAGGGAAGGCCGGAGCCCACGGCCGACACGGCGAACAGCACCGCCGCGATCTGCATGACGCGGATACGGCCGATACGGTCCGCGATCCGGCCGGCGATGGCCGCGCCCACCGCGCTGCCGAGCAGGGCGCAGGCGGCGACCGTTCCGGTGGCACCCGAACTCAGGTCGAACCTGTCCTGGATACCGCCGTTGGCGCCGTTGATGACAGAGCTGTCATAGCCGAACAGGAAACCGCCCATGGCGGCCGCGGCCGTGATGAAGACGACGTGCCCGAGATGTTCGGGGTGGCTCGCCTTCGCACCCGACTGGGGTGCCTGCGCTGTGCTGGTCACGTGTAACTCCTCGGACACCGGCAACGCTGCCGGGTGGGTCAGCTCCTCCAAGTCGAGATACCTGAAGGTAAAAGCAACGTTGCAGAGACTATGCCTTCAGGTTTCGAAGTCAAGAGGCGATTGATGTGACCTTTGAGGGCACGGATGCAGGGTTTGTGTTCATCTCTTGAATGAAGGGGGGAAGGTCAGCGCAGGCGCTGACTGATGACCTTCGACACACCGTCGCCCTGCATGGAGACGCCGTACAGCGCGTCGGCGACCTCCATGGTCCGCTTCTGGTGGGTGATCACGATGAGCTGGGAGGCTTCCTGGAGCTCCTGCATGATGCGGATCAGCCGCTGGAGGTTGGTGTCGTCGAGGGCCGCCTCGACCTCGTCCATGACGTAGAACGGGCTCGGCCGCGCCTTGAAGATCGACACCAGCAGGGCCACGGCGGTCAGCGAGCGCTCGCCGCCCGACAGCAGCGACAGCCGCTTGACCTTCTTGCCCGGCGGACGCGCCTCCACGTCCACGCCCGTGGTCAGCATGTTCTCGGGGTCGGTCAGGATCAGCCGCCCCTCGCCGCCCGGGAAGAGCCGGCTGAAGACACCCTCGAACTCCCGGGCGGTGTCCCGGTAGGCCTCGGTGAAGACCTGCTCGACCCGCTCGTCGACCTCCTTGACGACCTGGAGCAGATCGGCGCGGGTCTTCTTCAGGTCCTCCAGCTGCTCGCTGAGGAACTGGTGGCGCTCCTCCAGCGCGGCGAACTCCTCCAGGGCGAGCGGATTGACCTTGCCGAGCTGCTGGTAGGCCCGCTCGGCCGCCCTCAGCCGTTTCTCCTGCTCACCGCGCACGAAGGGCCTCGGCCGGTTGCGCGGATGCCCGGGATCCTCCGGCAGCTCCTCGCCCTCGGCGGGCGGCGAGGGCGGTACGAGCTGATGGGGGCCGTACTCCTCGACCAGCCCGGCGGGCTCCACGCCGAGCTCTTCCAGCGCCTTGGTCTCCAGCTGCTCGATCCGCAGCCGCTTCTCGGCGCCGAGCACCTCACCGCGGTGCACGGAGTCGGTCAGCTTGTCGAGCTCCGCCTTGAGGTCGCGGCCCGTGGTCCGGGCGGCGGTCAGCTCCTGCTCCCTCATCGCCTTGGCGGCCTCGGCCGCGGCCCGCTCCCGCTCGGCCCGGCCGAGGGAGACCTCGACATGTGCGAGCAACTGCCGGGCGCCTGCGGCGACGGCCCCGGCGACGGCGGCCTCGTGCCTGAGGCGCGCCCGCCGCTGCTCGGCACGCGCGCGTGTCTCGCGTTCCGCCCGGGCGGCCCGGTCCAGCGAGTCGGCCCGTCCGGCCAGCCCTTTGACGCGTTCCTCGTGCGTACGGACCTGGAGGCGGGCCTCCATCTCGGTCTGGCGCGCGTTGGCCCCGTCGGCGGCGAGCCGGTCCCGTACCGAGGTGTCCGGCTCCTCCTCGACCGGCATCTCCTCGGCGACGGCGAGCCGTTCCGCGAGTTCCTCGACCTCGGTGAGGGCTTTTTCCAGCGCGTCCTGGGCGCGCGCCGCGGCGGCCGTGGACCGCTCGGCCTCCCCGGCCGCGCCCCGCGCCTGCCCGGCGAGCCGGCCGAGCTGCTGGGCCACCGCCGACTTCTCCCGGTCGGCGGCCCGGCGGCGCTCCCCGAGCTCCTCCACGAGGGCCGCGCACTGGGTGCGCCGCGCGCTCGCCGCGTGCTGCGCCCCGGTCAGCTCCTCGCAGCGGACGGCCAGCTCCTCCAGCTCGGCTGCCGCCTCGTCCACGGACGCCTGTACTTCGAGGAGGCTGGGCGCGCCCGCGGAGCCGCCGTGCGCGAAGTGGGCGCCCAGGAGGTCGCCTTCGGCGGTCACGGCGGTGAGGTGGGGGTGGGTGTAGACCAGGTCCTCGGCGTCCTCGAGGGTGCTGACCACGACGATGTCGCGCAGCAGGCGGTGGACGGCGGGCATCAGCTCGGACGGGCCACGCACCAGGTCCGCCGCCCGGGGCCGGCGGTCGTCCGCGGGCCCACCGGGGGCCGGCGCCTCCGGCGCCCCCGTCAGGAGCAGTGACGCCCTTCCCCCGTCCTGCTTGCGCAGCAACCGGATCGCGTCGGCCGCCGCGGCCGGTGAGGTCACCGCCAGCGCGTCCGCCGCCGCCCCGAAAGCCGCCGCCAGGGCAACCTCGTGGCCCGGGGTGATCGTGAGGAGTTCCGCGGCCGGGCCGAGCAGTCCCGTGAGCCGGTCCTTCGCCTCCAGCAGCGCACCCGTGCCGTCCTTGCGGCGCAGGCCCAGTGCCAGCGCCTCGTGACGGGCCTGGGTCGCCGCGCGCCTGCGTTCCGCCGCCGTGGCCGCCTCCCGGGCCGCCGTCAGCGTGGCCTCCGCCTCCGCCAGGGCCGCCTTCGCCGCGTCGTGCCGCTGCGCCAGTTCCGCGTCGCCGGCGTCGAGGCCGTCGACCTCGGCCTGCAGGGCCTCGTACTCCTCCTGCGCGGCGGACGCCCGCTCCTGTGCCTCGTCGCGGGCGGCGGCGAGCCGGTCGATCTCGGCCTGGGCCGAGGCGGCACGCGAACGGGCCGCGTTGACCTGGCCGTTCAGTCGGGCCAGGCCCTCGCGGCGGTCGGCGATGGCTCGGGCGACATCCTTCAGGCGCCGCTCCTCGTGGGCGAGTTCGCGCTCCAGCTCGGCGCGGTGCGCGACGGTGTCCTCCAGGGCGCGCTCGGCCGCCTCCAGGGCCGCCTCCAGCTCGGCCTCCTGCTCACGGATCCGGGCGGCCTCGCGCTCCATGTCCTCGGGGTCACGGCCGCGCCGCTCGTCCGGGGGCGCGGAGGTGGCGCTCTTCACGCGCGCGTCGGCGAGCGAGACGGTGCCGCGGACCCGCTCGGCGAGCTGGGAGAGCTCGTACCAGGTCTGCTGGGCGCGCTGCAGGCGCGGGGTGAGCTGCCGTACCTCGTCCTCCAGGAGCGCCTCGCGCTGGAGCGCCTTCCTCAGCTCCCCTTCGGCGGCTTCCTTGCGTTCCTTCAGGGCGGCTTCGTCGGCGACCTCGGCGTTGAGGGCCTCACGCAGCCGTACGAGGTCGTCGGCGAGGAGACGGAGGCGGGCGTCGCGGAGGTCGGCCTGGATGACGGCGGCTCTGCGGGCTACGGCGGCCTGGCGGCCGAGGGGCTTGAGCTGGCGGCGCAGTTCGTCGGTCAGGTCCTGCACCCGCGCGAGGTTGGCCTTCATCGCGTCGAGCTTCCTGAGCGCCTTCTCCTTGCGCTTGCGGTGCTTCAGCACGCCGGCGGCCTCTTCGATGAAGGCCCTGCGCCCCATGGGGTCGGCATGCAGGACCGAGTCCAGCTGGCCCTGGCCGACGATCACATGCATCTCGCGGCCGATGCCGGAGTCGGAGAGCAGCTCCTGGATGTCGAGCAGCCGGCAGGTGTCGCCGTTGATCTGGTACTCGCTGCCGCCGTTGCGGAACATGATCCGCGTAATGGTGACCTCGGCGTACTCGATGGGCAGCGCCCCGTCGGAGTTGTCGATGGTCAGCGACACCTCGGCGCGGCCCAGCGGCGGGCGCCCGGTGGTGCCGGCGAAGATGACGTCCTCCATCTTGCCGCCGCGCAGCGACTTGGCCCCCTGCTCGCCCATGACCCAGCTGAGCGCGTCCACGACATTGGACTTGCCCGAGCCGTTCGGTCCGACGACGCACGTGATGCCCGGCTCGAACCGGAGTGTGGTCGCGGAGGCGAACGACTTGAACCCTCGGAGGGTCAGGGCCTTGAGGTGCACGCCGCTGGACTCTACCTTCCGGGGCTGTCTCACTCCATGAACCCGCGGTTTCACCCCTGAACGCGCAGGGCACACCAGACGTTAAGACGCTGAAAGGATGCCCGAGGGCAAGAAAGAAGGGACGCCGAAGCGTCCCTTGCAGTTTCTGACACAACTCAGCGGTGGATCCGGGCTTCCCAACCACTGCGTTCGCCGTTGTGGAGCGGTGCAGTGATCAGGTGAGCGCAGGCTCCGCCTGGTGTGCGTCGATGCTCTCCATGATCCTGTCGTGAGAAGCGGCAGCCGCCAGCGCGTCCTTCTCCGCCTGGATCCGTACGAGCTCGGATTCCAGGTCCTGGACGCGCTGCTGGAGCCGTCGCATCTCGGCGAGGAGTCGAGGGTCGGAGCCGCCGACGTAACCGAGAAGCGCCTTTGCCATGATGGATGGTCCTCCACAATGAGTGACCGACCGATGCGGTGTGGGTCGTGAGGGATTCGCACCCACGGTGCTTGGCACTCTTGAGTTCTTGCTGCCGTTCTTACATGCCAAACAGCTAAGGTGCGCGGGGCTTTCAGCGTCTCACCAAAAAGTTTGACGGTCAACACGATCACGCCCCGTATTGACGGGCGTCCCGGGGCGCGCGGCCGAAACGGCGGCGCTGCGACTCCTGCGGGGCCCTGAGGGCGTGGCGATCATCCTGGCGTGCCGAACGTGCCGACGCAAGCGTTTCTCGGCAACTACCTGCTTCTTTCCAGGGCGGGCGGCTGTCGGTGGCGTGCTTTCGGGGTTCCCCGGGGGCGGGTCGCGTCCGGTGATCACCGGATGGCGAAGCCGTCGTACCCGCCGCGAGGTGTGTCCCAGATCTCGGTGACCCCCTCCACTCGGCCGGGCGTGTCGTCGCCCTGGAGCCAGTCGAGGAGCCCTTGACAGCCGGGGCGGGGGCCTTCGGCGACCACCTGGACGCGTCCGTCGTCCAGATTGAGAGCAAAACCACTCAGGCCGCCGATCTCGAGTGCCTTGGCACGGGTGAACCAGCGGAAACCCACACCTTGGACCCGTCCACGCACCCAGGCAACCAGCCGTACATCCTCGCTCATAGCTGCAACCTAACCGGCCAATGTCTCACTGGGCACTTCCTCACCCCGCGCCATGCGGTACCGTCCCGACCCAATGAATCTCATATGAAACTCACTCGATCGGGTGAGTTGGTTGATCGCAGAGGACGAGTCGACCGCACGGACGAGGAAGGCCAGAACATGGGACGCCACCGACGCTCCGCCGCCGGCCGCGCCGCCACGGGCCGCGCCACGGGGGTCAATCGCACCGAGGGTTCCTCTTCGAGGAGCCGTGACCCGCTGAACTCGTATCCGGACCCGCACCCGGGCGAGCCGGTGGGCATCGCGCCCTATCTCCACCAGGACGCGTACGCCGGCGCCTATGCGCAGACCGAGGCCTACCTCTTCGCGGCCGAGGGCGGTCGCGGCGACGGCTACGCCGAGGACTACGCCCGCGTGACGGACACCACGGTCTTCGCGAGCGACTTCACGAGCGACTTCGCCGGCGACGGCTTCCTGCCCGACGACGGTCCCCGGCCGGCGAGCGGTCACCGCCGCAAGAAGAAGAAGGCCGCCACCCCGGTGCGCACCGGTCTGCTCGGGGTCTCCGCGGCCGTGGCCATCGGCACCGTCGCGGTCGCCACGGGCGTGCTGCCCGGCGGCGACACCTACACCCTCGGCGGGGGCAGCGGCGACAAGGTGCAGACCGCCGACTCCCCGACCAGCTCCCCGAGCGAGCAGGGCGGCACGTCCGGCAGCGTGGAGAACCAGAGCCGCGACGACGGCCCCCCGGCCAGCCGTGACCAGGAGCGGGCCGCCTCTCCGTCGGCAGCGCCTTCGACCACGCCCCCGTCGGCCGCGCCGACGAAGACGCCGTCGAAGGAACCGAAGGCGACCCCGTCCAAGAAGCCGAAGCCGACCCCGTCGAAGCCCGCCACCAAGGCGCCGGAGAAGACCACCCCGCCGGTGACGCTCACCGAGGAGGCCGTCGCCGCGGCCGAGGTGCTCAGGCTCGTCAACGAGGAGCGGGCGAAGGCCGGCTGCAACGCCGTCGCCGCCAACAGCGCCCTCGCCGACCTCGCCGCCGCCTTCAGCGAGGACATGGACAAGCGGGACTTCTTCGACCACACCGACCCGGACGGCGCGAGCCCCTGGGACCGTGCCGAGAAGGCGGGCATCACCGGCCTCGGCGGCGAGAACATAGCCCGGGGCCAGGCCGACGCGGCGGCGGTGATGGACGCGTGGATGAACAGCCCCGGCCACAAGGCCAACATCCTGAACTGCGACTTCAAGACGCTGGGCGTCGGCGTGCACATCGCGCCCGGCGGGCCCTGGTGGACGCAGAACTTCGGGTACTGACAGCACGCACACGTGAGGGCTCCCATCCGGTGACCGGGTGGGAGCCCTCACGCATGTGACCCTTACGCGGCGGCCCGGCCGCGCGCGAACGCCCGCGCGGCCTCGGCGACCCGGCGCCCGAGGTGCTCGGCGGTCGCCGCATCGGCCTTGTGGACACCGTCGGGACCCTCGTCGACGTTGGTCTGCGCGGCCGCGCCCGCGAACACACCGAGCCGGTTGAGGTCGTGCTCGGAGCCCTCGCTGCTGTTCCAGCCCGGGTGCAGCCCGAGGTTGATCCAGTGCATGCCGTGCTGGGCGGCGAGGATCTGGAAGAACTGCAGCGTGTGCAGCTTGTCGCCGCTCTTGGAGCCGGAGTTGGTGAAGCCGGCGGCCAGCTTGTCCTTCCAGTCCTGGCCGAACCAGCGCTTGGAGGTGGCCTCGGCGAAGACGTGGAACGGGCCGGAGGCGGTGCCCATGTAGGTCGGGGAGCCGAAGACGATGGCGTCCGAGCCGTCGAGGACCGTCCACTGCTCGTCGGTGATCTCGGCGACGTTGATCAGGTGCACCTCGGCTCCGGCGTCGGCGGCGCCGGAGCGGACGGCCTCGGCGAGGACGGCGGTGTGGCCGTAGCCGGAGTGGTAGGCGATGGAGACAACGGGAGTGGTCACGAGGGGAACTCCTGGAAGGGCAGGTCGCTGACGATGCCGAAATGAAAGCACTAACTTTTGGTTAGTGCAACCCCTCGGTTAGCGCTGCGCTGGAGTAGGCTTCAGACATGGACACCACCCAGGAGCGCACGGCGGAGCAGGAGCTGCCGTACAACGTGTTCGCGAAGGCCTGTCCCTCGCGCGGGACGCTGGAGCACGTCACCGGCCGCTGGGGCGCGCTCACCCTCGGGGCGCTGCACGAGGGGTCGCTGCGCTTCAACGAGCTGCGGCGCCGCGTGGACGGCGTGAGCGAGAAGATGCTGTCCCAGACCCTGCACGCGCTGGAGCGCGACGGCCTGGTGCACCGCGAGGCACAGCCGACGAACCCGCCCCGCGTGGACTACGAACTGACGCCGCTGGGACGCGGTATCGCCGAGCGGCTGCTCACCCTGATCCACTTCCTGGAAGGGCAGATGGACCACGTGCTCGACGCACGCGAGCGCTACGACGAGACGCGCGGCGCCCGCTGACACGTCGGGCAGAAGTAGCTCGACCGGTTCATCCACGGGCGGCGGCGCATCGGCGTACCGCATCTGCGGCACGGCAGGCCCTCGCGGCCGTAGGCGTCCAGGGACCGGTCGAAGTAGCCCGACTCACCGTTCACGTTGACGTACAGGGAGTCGAAGCTGGTGCCGCCCACCGCGAGGGCCGCGTTCATCACGTCCCGTACGTGGCCGAGGAGTTGGAGGCTGCGCGGCCGGGTGAAGGTGGCCGTGGGGCGGTCGTAGTGCAGGCGGGAGCGCCAAAGGGCCTCGTCCGCGTAGATGTTGCCGACTCCGCTGATCAACGACTGGTCGAGCAGGGCCCGTTTGATGGTGGTGCGCTTGCGGCGCAGCGACTGGTGGAACGCCTCGTCGTCGAAGAGCGGATCGAGCGGGTCGCGGGCGATGTGCGCGATGACGTCGGGCAGTCCGTCGGGGGTGTTCTCGTGCAACGACAGTCCGCCGAAGGTGCGCTGGTCGACGAAGCGCAGTTCGGTGCCGAGGTCGTCGGCGAACCGCACCCGGATGCGCAGATGCTTCTCGGCCGGTGCCTGGTGCGGCTGGACCAGGAGCTGGCCGCTCATGCCGAGGTGGGCCAGGACCGACTGGGTGGTGTCCTCCAGGGGCAGCCACAGATACTTGCCGCGGCGGCTCGGCACGCCGATGCGGTGGCCCTTCAGCCGGTGCGCGAAGTCGTCGGCGCCCGCGATGTGCCGGCGCACCGCACGCGGGTGCAGCACCTCGGCGTCGGCGACGGTCCGGTGGGCGACCCAACGCTCGAGACCGCGCCGGACGACCTCTACCTCGGGCAACTCGGGCATGGCATCCCCCGTACAAAGCCGGTGTACGAGCCGAGCGCCCGCCCCGGGACGGGTGCGGGCGCTCGGGTCGCGCTGTTCTTCTCAGGCGGAGGCGGACGCCTCGTCGGCTTCCGCTGCCGCGGCCTGCGCGGCCGCGGCGGCATTCTTGGCGCGCTCGTCCGCCGCGGCCCGGATGGACCGCCAGGCGGACTCGGCGGCCTGCTGCTCCGCCTCCTTCTTGCTGCGGCCGGTGCCGGTGCCGTACGAGACGCCTCCGACGCGGGCGGCAGCAGTGAAGGTCTTCTCATGGTCGGGGCCGGTCTCCGTGACCAGGTACTCGGGCACGCCGAGCCCTTCGGTCGCGGTGAGCTCCTGGAGACTGGTCTTCCAGTCCAGGCCGGCACCGAGATTCGAGGACTTCTCGATCAGGGGGTCGAACAGGCGGTGCACGAGCTCCGCCGCCGAGTCCAGGCCCTGGTCGAGATAGACCGCGCCGATCACCGCTTCCAGGGTGTCGGCGAGGATGGACGCCTTGTCCCGGCCGCCCGTGCCCTCTTCACCGCGGCCGAGCCGGATGAAGGAACCCAGGTCGAGCCCACGGCCCACCTCCGCCAGCGCACGCGAGTTGACCACCGCGGCCCGCAACTTGGCCAGCTGGCCTTCGGGCAGGTCGGGGTGGGTGCGGTACAGCGTGTCGGTGACGACGAGGCCGAGCACGGAGTCCCCGAGGAACTCCAGACGCTCGTTCGTCGGCAGACCGCCGTTCTCGTACGCGTAGGAACGATGGGTGAGCGCACGCACCAGAAGGGCGGACTCGAGTTGGTACCCGAGCCGCCCTTCCAACAGCGTGTGGGACGAGGCCGTGGTCTCCGCAGAGGTTTTCTTCGGCGTGGACACAGTGCCTCTCACCAGCCGCTCAGACCTCGAGGACCTGGCGCTTGTTGTAGGTGCCGCAAGCCGGGCACGCGATGTGCTGCTGCTTGGGCTCGTGGCAGCGCTCGCACGCAACCAGGGTGGGGACCGCAGCCTTCCACTGCGACCGGCGGTGGCGCGTGTTGCTGCGCGACATCTTCCGCTTCGGAACAGCCACGGCTACTTCTCCTGCTTCTCGTCGACGCCCGGTTCGGCGCCGCTCATCTCGTCCTTCTCGCCGTCTTCGAGTGAACCGGCGAGTCCCTGCAGTGCCGCCCAACGGATGTCGACGGCGTCATGGTGGTGGTCCGGGTCGTCCGCGAGGCGTGCGCCGCACTCGGCGCACAGTCCCGGGCAGTCTTCCTGGCACACCGGCTGCATCGGCAGTGCGAGCACCACCGCATCACGCAGCACGGGTTCGAGGTCGAACAGGCCGTCCTCGAGAAAGAGCCTGTCCTCGTCTTCCTCGGCGTCGTCGACGGGTTCCGCGTGGTGTGCGCGGCCCCGGTCGTCGGCGTCAGGGTACGAGAACATCTCCTGGAAGTCCGCTTCGAGGTCGAGCTGAAGCGGCTCCAGACACCTTACGCACTCCCCCTCGGCCGACGCATGGGCGGTGCCTGTGACAAGCACCCCTTCCATGACCGACTCCAGGCGGAGTTCGAGCTTCACCGGGGCGCCTTCCGGCACTCCGATGACGTCCTTCAGACCGAGGTCCTTGGGGGCGTCGATCGTGCGGGTCAGGCGCTGGAGCGCGCCAGGACGCCGCCCCAGCTCGTGTGTGTCGAACACGAGAGGGTTGCGGTGGTCGAGGCGGGCGTTCAGAGCCATTCCTGCTTTCGATCTTCTGAGCTCAGGTCACACTGCCCTCGGTGTCCCCGGGCAGCGCTGATCGCGGACGTACGCGCGACCGAAGAGCCAGGATACTGGACCTTTCGCCAACGGCCCAATCCGGTGGGCTCAGCCCTGGCCGCGGCCCTGCTCGTAGGCGCGCAGCTGCTCCGCGCTGATCATGCTGGTGTCGAAGAGGCTGGTCTCGTCCAGGGCGTAACCCTGCTGCGCCTGCTGGGGCTGCTGGGCCTGCTGGGGGGCCTGGTGCGGGTCGTAGCCCTGCTGCTGGGCGTCGTAGCCCTGGTAGGCGTAGGGGTCGGCCTGCTGGTGCTGGTAGCCGTACGGGTCCTGCTGGGCGTACGCCGGCTGCTGGTAGCCGCCATAGGTGTCGTACGCCGGCTGCTGCGGGGCGTAGTCCGGCTGCTGCGACTGCTGCTGTGCGGCGGAGGCGTCCTGCTCGGCCAGGGCCGCGAGGTCGGCGAGGTAGTCGGCGTCGCTGGAGTGCTGGACGGTGCTGGTGTCGTCGGCGAGGGCGCCGAGGTCGTCGCTGGCGATCCGGCCGTGCAGCTTCTGACGGCCGCGGCCGACGGCCTGAAGGGTCTTGGCGAGGACGGCCTCGAAGGCGCCGAGCTTGACGTCGACGTACTCGTCGGCCGTGCGGCGCAGGGTCTCGGGGTCGTGGCTGCGCTCGGGGGCGTCCTCGTCCTCGTAGCCCTGCTCGTCGACGCCGGGTCCGGTGCCGAGGAGCTTCTCGCGGCCGCGGCCGACGGAGCCGAGGGTCTTGGTGAGGACGACCTCGAAGTTGGCGAGCTTGGAGTCGACGTAGTCGTCGGCCTCGGCGCGGATGTCCTCGGCCTCCTTGCGGGCCTCGGCGAGGATGCGGTCGGCCTCCGCCTGGGAGCGGCGGGCGATTTCCGTGTCGGCGATCAGGGAGCCCCGCTCGGCGTGCGCGGAGCGGACGATCCGCTCCGCCTCCTGGCGGGCCTGCTCGACCATCTGCTCGCGGTCCCCGATGACCTCCTGGGCCTGCGCGAGGGAGCCCGGCAGGGCCTGGCGCACCTCTTCGAGCAGGGAGAGCAGCTCGGCGCGGTTGACCACGCACGAGGCCGACATCGGCATCGACCGGGCACTGGAGACCGCCGCGACGATCTCGTCGAGCTTCTTCTGCACGTCCACCGTGTGCTCGCCACTCTCTACAGCTGTGTTGGAGACGGACGGGACGACTGTAGCCCCATCAGTCCTTGAGCAGCCGGTCGTTCAGGGCTTCCAGCACGATGGGCGGGACCAGGTGCGAGACGTCGCCGCCCCAGGTCGCGACCTCCTTGACCAGCGAGGAGGACAGGAAGCTGTAGGTGGGGTTGGTCGGCACGAACAGGGTCTCGACGCCCGAGAGCCCGTTGTTCATCTGGGCCATCTGCAGCTCGTAGTCGAAGTCGCTGACCGCGCGCAGGCCCTTGACGATGGCCGGGATGTCGCGCTGCTTGCAGAAGTCGACGAGGAGGCCGTGGAAGGCCTCGACCCGCACGTTGCCGTACTCGGCCGTGACCTGGCGGATGAGGTCGAGCCGTTCGTCGACCTCGAACAGGCCCTTCTTGGCCTTGTTGATCATGACCGCGACGTAGACCTCGTCATACAGCCTGGAGGCGCGGGAAATGATGTCGAGATGTCCGTTGGTGATCGGGTCGAACGACCCGGGACAGACGGCGCGGCGCACTAGTGATCCCTCGCTCTCCGGTCCGGTCATCGTGCGTCTTCGCACGTAGAGGCGGCGCGACCGTACCAAAACGTTCCCTCGCCGTAGCGACGGGCCCGGAGCGCTTCGAAGCCGTCCGGCCAGTGGAATTCGCCGCCTCTGGTGCTGCGCTCCACGGTGACGAGCGCGTCGTCCGCGAGCCAGCCTTCCGAGCGGAGTGTGAGCAGAATCTCCCGAAGATCGTCGTCCGTGACGGCGTACGGGGGATCCAGGAAGACGATGTCGTACGGCTGTGCCGGGGCCGGGGTCCTGATGATCTGTTCGGCCTTTCCGGCCCGCACCTCGGCGCCGGGGAGACCCAGGTTCTTGACGTTCTCGCGGATGACGCGAGCGGCTCGGGCGTCCGCCTCGACGAGGAGGGTGTGGCCCGCGCCCCGGGAGAGGGCCTCCAGACCTACGGCGCCCGAGCCTGCGTACAGGTCGAGGACTCGTTCGCCCGCCAGGGGGCCGCCCAGGAGGGACTGCCAGGTGGAGAAGAGGCCCTCGCGTGCGCGGTCGGAGGTGGGGCGGGTGCCGGTCCCTGGCGGGACTGCCAGGCGGCGTCCGCCGGCTGCGCCGGCGATCACGCGGGTCATCTTCGGTCCTTCATTTGATGGCGGCTTCAGGTTCAGTGTGGCTGGTCGCGCCCGCGCGGCGGTAGCCGCATATGGGTACAGCCCCGCGCCCCTGTCGGGGCGCCTACGGTTCACCCCTTTTCCAGGTACTGCTCTCTTTCCTCGTCCAGGAGAGCCTGCAGGGCCGTGCGCAGGCCGGGGAGGCTCTGGAGGTCCGGGTCCGCCTCCACCACCGCTGTCGCCTCCTGCCTCGCCTCCGCGATGATCTCCTCGTCCTCGATGACCGTCAGCATCCGCAGGCTGGTGCGGGCGCCGGACTGGGCCTGGCCCAGGACGTCTCCCTCCCTGCGCTGTTCGAGGTCGATGCGGGAGAGTTCGAAGCCGTCGAGGGTGGCGGCGACGGCGTTCAGGCGCTGGCGGGCGGGGCTCGCCTCGGGCATGTCGGTGACCAGGAGGCACAGGCCCGGCGCCGAGCCCCGGCCGACCCGGCCGCGCAGCTGGTGGAGCTGGGAGACGCCGAAGCGGTCGGCGTCCATGATCACCATGGCGGTGGCGTTGGGGACGTTGACGCCGACCTCGATGACGGTGGTGGCGACCAGGACGTCGGTCTCGCCCGCGGCGAAGCGGCGCATGACCGCGTCCTTGTCGTCGGGGTGCATCCGGCCGTGCAGGACCTCCACCTTGAGCCCTCCGAGGGGACCCCGGGCGAGCTGGTCGGCCACGTCGAGGACGGCGAGCGGCGGACGCTTCTCCGCCGCCTCCTCGGCGGACTTCTTCTTGGGGTCCACTTCCTCGTCGCCGATGCGGGGGCAGACGACGTACGCCTGATGGCCGTTCTCCACTTCCTCGCGCACGCGCTCCCACGCGCGCGTGAGGAAGTGGGGCTTGTCGGCGGCCGGGACGACATGGCTGGCGATCGGGGAGCGGCCGGCCGGGAGCTGGTCGAGGACCGAGGTCTCCAGGTCGCCGAAGACGGTCATCGCGACCGTGCGCGGAATGGGCGTGGCGGTCATGACCAGGAGGTGCGGCGGCTGTTTGCCCTTGCCGCGCAGCGCGTCCCGCTGCTCGACGCCGAAGCGGTGCTGCTCGTCGACCACGACCAGGCCGAGGTCATGGAACTGCACCTTGTCCTCGATCAGCGCATGGGTGCCGATGACGATGCCGGCCTCGCCGGTGACGAGGTCGAGCAGCGCCTGGCGGCGGCCCGCGGCTCCCATCGACCCGGTGAGCAGGACCACCTTGGTGGCGTGCTCCGAGCCGCCCAGCATGCCGCCCTGGGCGAGGTCGCCCATCATCTCGACGATCGAGCGGTGGTGCTGCTGGGCGAGCACCTCGGTGGGGGCGAGCATGGCGGCCTGTCCGCCGGCGTCGACGACGGCGAGCATCGCGCGCAGGGCCACCATGGTCTTGCCGGATCCGACCTCTCCCTGGAGCAGGCGGTGCATGGGGTGTTCGGTGGCCAGGTCGTCGAAGATCTCCTTGGAGACGCGCTGCTGGCCCTCGGTGAGGGTGAAGGGCAGGCGGTCGTCGAAGGCCGCGAGGAGACCGTCCGGCCCGGGGGTGCGGGCCACCGCCGGGAGTTGGGCGTCGGTGTGCCGGCGGCGGGCCAGGGCGACCTGGAGGACGAACGCCTCGTCCCACTTGAGGCGGGAGCGGGCGTCCTCGACGTCCGCCTTGGTGTGCGGGCGGTGGATCTTCAGCAGCGCCTCGGGCAGCGTGACCAGGCCGCGGCCCTCGCGAAGGCTCTCCGGGAGGGGATCGACGGCGTCCTGGGCGCTCGGCAGCACCGTCTGGAGCGCCTTGCCGATCTTCCAGGACTCCAGCTTGGCCGTGGCGGGGTAGATCGGGATCAGGGACCCGGCCCAGGTCTCGACCGTCTCCTCGCCGTCGCCGCGCAGCAGCTCGTAGGCCGGGTGGGCGAGCTGGAGGCGGCGGTTGAAGACGGAGACCTTGCCCGAGAACATCGCGCGCGTGCCCGGCAGGAGCTCCTTGTGGGGCTTGTGCACGCCGTGGCCGAAGAAGACCAGTTGGAGCCGGCCGCTGCCGTCGGTGATGGTCACCTCCAGGCGCTGGCCCTTGCCGCGCGGGGCCTTGGCGGAGGCGAAGGTGTGCAACCGGGCGTCGGCGACCTGGGCGACCACCGTGACGTGCTCGTCCATGGGGAGGTCGGCGAGGTGGGTGAGCTGGCCCCGCTCCTCGTATCTGCGCGGGTAGTGGTGCAGGAGGTCGCCGACGGTGTGCAGGCCGAGGTGCTCGGCCATCACCTTCGCGGTGGCGGGGCCGAGCACCGACTTCAGTGGCTGCTGGAGTGGTTCTTGCAGTGCGGGCACGAGATCCATTGCACACCACGGCACTGACATCGCCGCAGACGCCCGCCGGAGGGCCCGGATCCGTCTGAGGAAACCCCTGGTCAGACGGGTGGTCCGGGCCATAGGATGACGCGCCTCCGGCCATCCTTCGCGGTCACCGCCTCACACGGACCGCCCGACCCCGCGCCGACGCCTTCCCCCCACCGGCGCAGCGACGATGGACTCCCAGACCTCACAGCCATCCCAGGCATCCCAGTCCCCTCATACCTTCCAGGTCGACCTGCGTGGTCTGGTGGACCTGCTCTCCCATCACCTGTACTCCAGTCCGAAGGTCTACCTGCGCGAACTGCTGCAGAACGCCGTGGACGCCATCACCGCCCGGCGCGCCGAGCAGCCCGACGCCCCGGCGCGGGTGCGGCTGTCCGTCGACGCCGGCGGGCTGCGGGTGGAGGACTCCGGTGTCGGGCTGACCGAGTCCGATGTGCACAGCCTGCTGGCCACAATCGGCCGCAGCTCCAAGCGGGCGGACGGACTGCAGGCCGCCCGCTCGGACTTCCTGGGCCAGTTCGGCATCGGGCTGCTGGCCTGTTTCGTGGTCGCCGAGCGGATCCGGGTGGTCAGCCGCAGCGCCCGTACGCCCGATGCGCCACCGGTGGAGTGGACGGCGGCGGACGACGGCTCGTACACCGTGCGGACGCTCCCGGACGCCGAGCGGCCCGAACCTGGCACCACCGTGCATCTGGTGGCGCGGGCCGGGGCCGGGGAGTGGCTGACGGAGGAACGGGTGCTCGCGCTGGCCCGGGAGTTCGGCTCGCTGCTGCCGTACGACGTACGGGTGGGCGAGGAGGAGGTCACCGACCTCCCGGCGCCCTGGGACCGTGCTTACCCCTCCCCCGCCAACCGGCGGGTGGCGCTGGCCCGGCACTGTCATGAGCTGTTCGGGTTCACTCCGCTGGACTCGATCGAGCTGAACGTTCCGCTGGCGGGCGTCCGCGGGGTGGCCTACGTGCTGCCGGCGGCGGTCAGCCCGGCCCAGCGCGCCGGTCATCGCGTCCACCTCAAGGGCATGCTGCTCACCGAGCGGGCCGAACAGCTGCTGCCCGACTGGGCGTTCTTCGTGCGCTGCGTCCTGGACACCGACAGCCTGCGGCCCACCGCCTCGCGCGAGTCGCTGTACGAGGACGAGACGCTGGCGGCCGTACGGGAAGCGCTCGGGGAACGGATCCGGTCGTGGCTGACCGGGCTCGCCGCGGGCGATCCGGAACGGCTGGCGGCCTTCCTGTCGGTGCACCACCTCGGGGTGAAGTCCCTGGCACGGCACGACAAGGAGATGCTGCGCACGATGCTGCCGTGGCTGCCCTTCGAGACCACCGACGGGCGGCTGTCCCTGGAGGAGTTCGCGCAGCGCCATGCGGTGGTGCACTTCACCCGGACCGTCGAGGAGTACCGGCAGGTCGCGCCGATCGCCTCGGCGCAGGGCGTCGGGGTGATCAACGGCGGTTACACCTACGACAGCGAACTCGTCGAGGCGCTGCCCTCGGTGCGGCCGGGAACGGTGGTCGCCGAGCTGGACGCGGACACCGTGACCGCCCATCTGGACGCCGTCGACCCGGCCGAGGAGCTGGCGCTGTCCGGCTTCCTGGCGGCCGCGCGGGCCAGGCTCGACCCGCTGGGCTGCGATGTGGTCCTGCGGGCCTTCCATCCGCTGTCCGTGCCGGCGCTGCACCTGGACGACCGCGCGTCCCGGCACGAGCAGGCGCGGGCCGACGCCGAGGAGCAGGCCGACGACCTGTGGGCGGGCATCCTCGGCTCGCTGCGCGGCAGCGCGCCGCGCGCGCGGCTGGTGCTCAACCACCTCAACCCGCTGATCCGGCGGATCAGTTCCCTCAGCGACGCGGAGCTGATCGGCACCGCCACCGAGTCGCTGTACGGACAGGCCCTGCTGATGGCGCAGCGGCCGCTCAGGCCCGCGGACTCGGCGCTGCTGAACCGGGCCTTCATGGGCCTGCTGGAGTGGGCCACGAACGGCGAGGAGGGTCGCTGATGACCGGAACCGACGGGGGCGCGGACTTCGACGCGCTGCGCCGGGCGATGGCGGAGAACTCCGAGGAGCCGGAGGGACCGGCCCGCAACGCCCGCGCGGAGCAACTGCTCGCCGAGGCCGAGAAGCTGAACGTGCCGCTCGCCGTGATCGAGGCGCTCGGGCACCAGCTGAAGGTCTACAACTACAGCTCCGAGAAGGACAAGATGTTCGTCCCGTTCGCGCGGCTGCTGCGCATGTGGGACGAGCGGCCCGAGGACTTCGACGAGTACGAGGCCCATTCCCTGCACTGGGTCTTCAAGTGGATGACGGCCGGCATGCTCGACCAGCCGCACGTCCCGCTCGCCTCCATAGAGAAGTGGCTCGGCGAGATGGAGCACCGCTACCGGCTCGCCGGCCACTCCGAACGGGCCGTGCGCAGCGCCGAGTTCAGCGTGGCCGCGCACATCGGGGACCTGGAGCGGGCCGAGCGGGCGTACGCCGCCTGGCTGGCCGCCGACCGGGACAGCATGGCCGACTGCCACGCCTGTGAACTGCACGGGCAGGGCTGGTGGCAGGCGGAGCGGGGCCGGGACGAGCGGGCGCTGGAGCTGTGGGCCCCGGTCCTGGAGGGCGAGTACACCTGCGCCCACGAGCCGCACACCGTGCTGGCCTCCTCGCTCGCGTCCCTGCTGCGGCTGGGCCGGGTGGACGAGGCCCGCGCCCACCACCTGCGCGGCTTCCGTCTGGTACGGCCGATGGAGAGCATGCGCGGCGCCTACGCCGACCACGTCGAGTTCTGCGCGCTGACCGGCAACGAGGCACGCGGCCTGGAACTGCTCGCCGAGCGGCCCGCCTACTTCACCGACACCGGGCAGCCGCGCAGCAGGCTGGAGTTCCTGACCGTGGTGACGCTGCTCATGGAGCGGCTGACCGGGCTGGGGCTCGGCGGGCAGCGGGTGCCGGGACCCGCGGGCCGGACCTGGACGGCACACGAACTCGCCGCACACGCGCGTGCGGAAGCACTGGAACTGGCCGGACGGTTCGACCGGCGCAACGGCACCGGTCGCGTCAGCGAGCTGGCCCGCGCGCGCATGGCCCAGGAGCCGCTGGCGGAGCGGCTGCCGCTCGGGGTGCGCTCGGCGCGGTCCACCGTGGCGTCCGCCGCTGTTCCGGTGCCGGAGGTTCCGGCGCAGGATGAGCCCGTGGAGGCGGACCTGCCGACCCTGCTGGCCGAGGCCCGGCGGCTGTCGGACACCTTGCAGCCGCACGCCGTGGAGGCGTGGGCGGCGGTGGCGCGGGCCGCCGAGGGCGCCGAGCTGGACGTGCGCGACCTCGCGGAGATCGTCGACCACCGGGCGATGGAGCTCGGCCCCGACGGGGTCGAGCTGTTCGAGCGGGCCGCCGAGCTGTACGCCGAGGCGGGCGACCCGGGCGAGGCGCTGGCGGCACGCACGCGTGCGGCGTACGTACGCGCGCTCACCGGCCATCTGCGAGAGGCGCTGGCGGCGGTGGCCGAGCCCTACGACCGGGTCCTCGCGCTGTACGCCGAGGACGGCACGGGACTGCGGCAGACGGCGTCGGTGCTGATGGGACGCGCGCGAGTGCTGATGCGGCAGGTGCACGAGGCCGACGAGCCGGTGGACCCCGTGATCGCGGGCACCGCCGAGGGCGCCGCGCGCGAACTCCTCGCACTGGTGGACGGGCGCACCGGGGACGACGTACGGCTCGCCTCGCGGGCCGCCGAGGCGCAGGCGATGCTCGCCGAACTGGCGGCGCTGGCCGGGGACGTGGAGGCGGCCGCGGGGCTGTTCGCGCGGGCCGCGGCGGCCTTCGTCGAGGCGGGTCTTCCGTGGTTCGCGGTGGAGTACGAGGCCCGGCTGGCCGGACTCGCGCACCACCTCGGCGACACGGCTCAGGCCGAGCGGGCGCTGCGGGCGGCCCTGGAGCACGGCGGACCGCACCTGGAGGCGCCGGGCCGGGCACAGCTGCATCTCCAGCTCGCCGAGGTCCTGGGCGGCCGGGGTCTGTCGGAGGAGGCCGCCGAGCACGCCCTGGAGGCGGCGCACTGGGCCGACGAGGCGGGCGAGGGCCGCACGCTCGGCGCCTGGGCGCGGCATCAGCTCGGCGGGTTCCTGCTGCGCCAGGGGCGCTGGGCGGAGGCCGCCGAGGTGCTGGAGTCGGCGCTGCCCGATCTGTCCCCGGAGACGCACGGCGACGGTGCTCTCGTGCAGACGCAGTGGTGGCTCGGCGACTGCCTGAGCGAGCTGGGCGAGCACCGGGAGGCGGCCGAGCGGCGTCTGCAGGCCGCCGAGATCGCCCGGCACTGGCCCGAGCAGCACGACCACGCCACGCTCGCCCACCTCGCCGCCGAGTCGCTCGGTCAGGCGGAGCTGCACGAGGAGGCGGACCGCGCCTACACGCGCGCGGGCGACCTGTGGCGGGAGCTGGGCAACGTCCACGGGCTCGTCCGCTCCCTGCGCGCCCGCGCGTGGCTCGCGCTGCGCGCCGAGGACGGCGCGGCCGGGGTGGGCGCGGCCCGGGAGCTGATGGCGGCCGCGGTCCAGGAGTGCGCGCAAGCGCTGGACGCGGCGCCCGACGAGGAGGCGTACGCCCGGCTCACCGCCGAGCTGGGCCACACCCACCGCCAGTTCGGCGACCTGCTCGCCCGGTCCGCGGCCGAGGACGACGAGGACGACTCGATCCGGGCCGCCCTGGAGGGGGCGCTGTCCCGGATGACGGAGGCGGTCACGGTGTTCGCCACGCTCGGGGAGGCCGGCCGGCACGCCCGGACCGGCGCCGAACTCGCCGCGGGCTGGCTGGAGGCGGACCTGGGCCGGACCGCTCAGGCGGCGGCACGCGCGCGTGCGGTGCTGGCGGCCTACGAGGGTGTGCCCGCGCAGGACGGGGCGGCCGGGGAGCGGCGGGCGGAGGCGGAGCAGCTGCTCCAGGTGACCGAGGAGGACTGAAGCGGGCTGGGGAGGACTGAGGCGGACTGAGCGGGCCGTGCGGGCTGAGGGCGCTGCGCCCTGTTCCCGCCGATCAGCAGCAGCGCCCTATTCCACGCCGATCAGCAGCAGCGCCCCTTGCCGCCCGCCCCGGTAGACCACCGTGTCGACGGCGAGGTAGGACTCCCGTACCCGCGCTTCGAGGTGTCCGGCGATCCCGTCGGGCGCCTCGTCGCCGAGGACGAGGGTGACCAGCTCGCCGCCGGCCGAGAGCATGCGGTCCAGGACGGTCTCGGCGGTGGCCGTGACCTCCGCGCCGATGACGGCGACGTCGCCGTCGATGAGGCCGAGCACATCGCCGGCCTGGCAGATGCCGGCCATGGTCCAGGACTGGCGCTCGGCGACGGCGACCTCGGCGTAGCGGGTGGCGCCGGCCGCCGAGGTCATCGACACCACGTCCTCGTCGAAGCGCCGGTCGGGCTCGTGCACGGCGAGCGCGGCGATCCCCTGGACCGCGGACCGGGTGGGGATCAGCGCCACCCGGATGCCCTCGGCGCGGGCCTGCTCGGCGGCGGCCGCCGCGGTGTGCCGCAGCTCCGCGTCGTTGGGCAGCAGCACGACCTCGCGCGCGTGGGCCCGTCGTACGGCCTCCACCAGCTCCCCGCTCGCGGGCGGCTCCCCGGGGCGCGCGAGCACGGTGGTCGCACCGGCCTCGGTGTACAGCCCGGCCAGGCCCGGCCCCGGTACGACGGCCACGACCGCACGCTGGGCCCGCTCCCGGGGCGGCCGCTCCCCTCCGGTGGTGTGCACGTCACCGACGCCGAAGTGGGTGATCCGGATCCGGTGCGGCCGGCCCGCCTCGACGCCCGCCTCCACGGCGGCGCCGGCGTCGTCGACGTGCACATGGACGTTCCACAGCCCGTCCCCGCCGACCACGACCAGCGAGTCCCCGAGGGTGTCGAGCCGCTCCCGGAGCCGGGTGACGGCCTCGTCCTCGGCCTCCAGCAGGTAGATCACCTCGAAGGCGGGCCCGCCCTCCGGAAGGGACGCGCACTCGCCGGGACTGTCGACGGGCCCGCGCGCGTAGGTCACGGTCGCGGCCGGCTTCTCCCCGGTGAGCGTCTGCACCAGGGCCGCGAGGACGGTGACGAGACCGCGTCCCCCGGCGTCCACCACCCCCGCGCGTTCCAGCACGGCGAGCTGGTGCGGGGTCGCGGCGAGGGCGGTGCGCGCGCCTTCGTAGGCGGCCCGGGCGACGGTCCCGCAGTCGCCCTCGGCCTCCGTGGCGGCGTCGGCGGCGGCCGAGGCGACGGTGAGGATCGTGCCCTCGACCGGGTGGGCCACGGCCTGCCGGGCGGAGTCGGCGGCGTGCCGCAGGGCGAGTCGGAGCCCGCCCGCCCCGGTGTGCGCCGTGTCACCGTCGGCGGCGAGCACCTGGGCCATGCCGCGCAGCAGCTGCGCCAGGATCGTCCCGGAGTTCCCGCGCGCCCCGATGAGCGCGCCGTGGGCCATCGCGCGCACGGCCTCCGCCAGGGACGGCGCGGAGCCCGCGGAGCCCGCCTCGTGCCCGATGAACACCGCGTCCACGGCCGCCGCCGCCGACTCCACCGTGAGGTACAGGTTCGTGCCGGTGTCCCCGTCGGCCACGGGGTAGACGTTGATCGCGTCGATCTCCTCGCGCGCGCGCCCGAGCGCCTCCAGCGCGAGGCCGCACCAGGTGCGTACCGCGAGAGCATCGAAGAATGTCTGCGGCACCTGCGCCACCTGCGCCTCCCTGAGCTGGACGTGGACGCAGCGTAGACCCAGGGACCGGGCCCGCCGGAAGAGGGCCGGGCGTGGAGCCCTGAGCAGCCATGGTAGTTTCGTTGTACTGGCGCAGTCGTTGTATGCTGCTCCGGTTGCCCGATGCAGATCGGGCCATTCCCCCTGGCAACGCCACTCAGATCTCTGATCCTGCGATCTTGATCCCGGCCTGCCGGGTTCAACCGTACGTGCATCTGAAGTCTTTGGAGTGACCCGTGGCTGCCAACTGCGACGTCTGCGGCAAGGGGCCGGGCTTCGGCAACAACATCTCGCACTCGCACCGCCGTACGCCCCGTCGCTGGAACCCGAACATCCAGCGCGTCCGTACCGTGGTGGGCGGGACGCCGAAGCGCGTGAACGCTTGCACCTCGTGCATCAAGGCCGGCAAGGTCTCGCGCTGACGCACAGCTAAGCGCGCGGCCACTGCTGGTTCGCTGCTCTGAGCCGGTCCACCTCGCGTGGACCGGCTTTTTGCATGCCCCACGCGCGGGACCGCCACCCGTGATCCACGGGCCCGATCCCCCCGCCCAGCGCGAACCCGGCCGCGATGGCCCCCGTGACGTACTCCTTGGCCGCCGTCACCGCCTCCGGCACCGGCTGTCCCTTCGCCAGCTGGGACGCGATCGCGGAGGCCAGCGTGCAGCCCGTGCCGTGGGTGTGCCGGTTGTCGTGCCGCGGCGCGCGCAGCCAGTACTCCTCGGAGCCGTCGGTGAGCAGATCGACCGCGTCCCCCGCGAGATGGCCGCCCTTGATCACCACCCAGCGCGGCCCGTACGCCAGCACGGCCGCCGCGGCCCGTCGCAGATCGCCCTCGGACTCGACCGTGATTCCTGTGAGTTGGGCCACTTCGTCCAGGTTCGGGGTCGCGACGGTGGCCACCGGCAGCAGCGTGCCGCGTACGGAGTCCAGCGCCGACGCGGCCAGCAGCGAGTCCCCGTGCTTGGACACCCCCACCGGGTCGACCACCACCGGCGCGTCCGTGCCGCCCAGCAAGGCGGCCACCGCCTCGACGAGTTCGGCGGAGGCCAGCATGCCGGTCTTCACGGCCTGCACGCCGATGTCGTCGACGACACTGCGGTACTGGGCCCGCACCGCCTCCACGGGCAGCGGCCAAGCGCCCTGCACGCCCAGCGAGTTCTGCGCGGTGACCGCCGTGATCACGCTCATGCCGTGCACGCCGAGCGCCAGCATCGTCTTCAGGTCGGCCTGGATCCCCGCCCCGCCCCCGGAGTCGGAGCCGGCGACCGTCAGCACCCTCGGCGGCGCGCTCACGACTCGATGTCCCCGAAGTGGTCCCAACCGCCCTTGCTGGTCCACGGCGCCCCGTCGACCGTCACCTGGGGCAGCGCCGAGGGGTTGAGGACCTCGCCGATGACCTTCCAGCGGGCGGGCAGCTTCACGTCCGGCGGGAAGGTCGCCACGATCGCGTGGTCCTCTCCCCCGCTCAGCACCCACTGCATGGGATCGACGCCGACGGCCTGCCCGATGTCGTTCATCTGGGAGGGGATGTCGATCGCGCCGGAGCGGATGTCGATCCGCACCTTGCTGGCCTCGGCGATGTGCCCGAGGTCGGCGATCAGCCCGTCACTGACGTCGCACATGGCCGTCGCCCCGAGCCCGGCCGCCGCGGGGCCCGCGTGATACGGCGGCTCCGGGCGCCGGTGCGCCTCCACGAAGGCCCGCGGCGAGCGGAACCCCCGGGACAGCACCGCGTACCCGGCCGCGGACCAGCCCAGCCAGCCGGTCACCGCGACGAGGTCCCCGGGCTGCGCGCCGCCCCGGGTGACGGGCTCCTGGTTGCGCAGGTCGCCGAGCGCGGTGATCGACACCATGATCGTGTCGCCGCGTACGACATCGCCGCCGACCACGGAGGCGCCGGCCACCTGGCACTCGTCGCGCAGGCCGTCCATCAGCTCGGTCGCCCAGGTCACCGGGAGTTCGGCGGGGACCACCAGGCCGAGCAGCAGGGCGGTCGGCACGGCGCCCATGGCCGCGATGTCCGCGAGGTTCTGCGCGGCCGCCTTGCGGCCCACGTCGTAGGCGGTGGACCAGTCGCGGCGGAAGTGCCGTCCCTCGAGCAGGATGTCGGTGCTCGCCACGACCCTGCGGTCGGGCGCGGCGACCACCGCGGCGTCGTCGCCGGGGCCGACCCGGACCGCCGGGGTGGTGGTGAGACGGGAGGTGAGCTCCCTGATGAGCCCGAACTCCCCGAGCTCACCAACAGTGCCCTTCATTGCCCTTACGCCCCTTCTGTCCCTATGCGTTCCCGGTCGCGTGTCTCTACTGTCCTCGATACGGTCGAGGTGACCGTCAACCACTGTCGTGCCTGCACCCCGGCGCGGGACCCCCGGGCACCGCGGGTCTCCCCGCGACGAGCGACGACGCGATACCGTGGCGTTCCTTTTCCCCACATGATCCTCGTGGCCGCCCTGGAGGTTCCGTGGTACAGGCGTACATCCTGATCCAGACGGAGGTCGGCAAGGCGTCGACCGTCGCCGAGTCGATCAGCAAGATCCCTGGAGTCATCCAGGCCGAGGACGTGACAGGACCGTATGACGTGATCGTGCGAGCGCAGGCCGACACCGTAGACGACCTCGGCCGCATGGTGGTCGCCAAGGTCCAGCAAGTGGACGGCATCACCCGCACCCTGACCTGCCCGGTCGTCCATCTCTAGCCCCCGTCTACCCTTGGCCGGTGAACTCCTTGCGTCACCGGCTCATCGGTCTGCCCGCGCTCGTTGTGTCGATCACCGTCGCGGGCTGCTCCTCAGCAGACGACAGCGGGTCGGCGGCGGTTCCCTCGCCGGGGGCGCGAACCACCGAGCTGTGCCAGAACCTGGACAAGGTACTGCCGTCGAAGGTGGCCGGTGAGAGCCGCCGTGACCCCGGGCCCGCCTCCGCGCTGACGGCGGGCTGGGGAAACCCGGAGATCATACTGCGCTGCGGTGTGTCCCGGCCGCCGAAGATGATCGACCCGAAGGTCGCGGAGGGGCGCGACTCCGACGCGGTGGCCGGCGGTGTGAACGGCGTCGACTGGCTGATGGAGCAGCGGGACGGCGGGGCGTACCGCTTCACCTGCGCCAATCGCGAGGCGTACGTCGAAGTGACCGTGCCGGAGGGGGTGGACAGCTCGGCCGTGCTGATCGACCTGGCGCCGGCCGTGAAAAAGGCGATCCCCGCGGGGATCGCCGGCTAGCTCAGCGCAGCCCCGTGGAGCGGCGCAGCGCCGCCTGGATCAGCCGGTCCACCAGCTCCGGGTAACCGACCCCGGTCGCCTGCCACATCTGCGGGTACATCGAGATCGGGGTGAAGCCGGGCATCGTGTTGATCTCGTTGATCACGAACTCGCCGTCCTCCGTGAGGAAGAAGTCCGCCCGTACGAGTCCCTCGCAGGAGGCCGCGTCGTAGGCGTCCACGGCCAGGCGCCGCACCTGAGCCGTCTCCTCGGGCGTCAGCGGCGCCGGCACGATCCCGGGAGTCGAGTCGATGTACTTGGCCTCGAAGTCGTAGTACGCGTGGGCGTCCGGCGGCGGGATCTCCGCGGGCACCGAGGCGCGCGGGCCGTCCTCGAACTCCAGCACCCCGCACTCGATCTCACGGCCCCGCAGCGCCGCCTCGACCAGGATCTTCGGGTCGTGGCGCTGGGCCTCCGCGATCGCCTCGTCGAGGCCCGCCAGGTCCTCGACCTTGGTGATGCCGATCGACGAACCCGCGCGCGCGGGCTTCACGAAGAGCGGCCAGCCGTGCTCGCCGGCGAAGTCGACGATCTTCTTGCGGGCGGCCGGCTCGTCCCGCTCCCACTCCCGGGGCCGGATCACCACGTACGGGCCGACCTTGAGCCCGAAGGAGGTGAACACCCGCTTCATGTACTCCTTGTCCTGGCCGACGGCCGAGGCGAGCACACCCGAGCCCACGTAGGGGACACCGGAGAGCTCCAGCAGACCCTGAAGGGTGCCGTCCTCGCCGTAGGGGCCGTGCAGGACGGGGAAGACGACGTCGACCTCACCGAGCGCCTTGGGCACCGATCCCGGCTCGCTGTAGACGACTTCGCGGTTCGCGGGGTCGACGGGGAGCACCACGCCGCCCTCGGTCGACTCGGCGAGCTCCGCGACGCTCGGGGTGCGGCGGTCGGTGATCGCCATGCGCTCCGGTTCGTCGGCGGTGAGCGCCCAGCGGCCGTCCTGGGTGATGCCGATCGGCAGGACGTCGTACCGGGTCCGGTCGATGGCCTTCAGTACGGCGCCGGCCGTGACCACGGAGATCCCGTGCTCGGAGCTGCGGCCGCCGAACACGACGGCCACGCGCGGCTTGCGAGGCGGCTGCTGAGGGCTCTGGGGGAGGTTCTCGGTGCTCATATCGCGTTGAGGGTACCCGGTGGCAGGGCGTGATACAGCGCCGCGGACCCCGCGTCGCTCAGCGTCGTTCGGGCTTCGCGCTGCGTGACATCAGCTCCTTGAGCGCGACCACCGGAGCCTTGCCCTCGTGCACGATGCCGACGACGGTCTCGCAGATCGGCATGTCGACGCCGTGCCGGCGGGCCAGATCCAGCACCGACTCGCAGGACTTGACGCCCTCGGCGGTCTGCTTGGTGACCGCGATGGTCTCCTGCAGCGTCATGCCCTTGCCGAGGTTGGTGCCGAAGGTGTGGTTGCGCGACAGCGGCGAGGAGCAGGTGGCCACCAGGTCGCCGAGGCCCGCGAGTCCGGCGAACGTCATCGGGTCGGCGCCCAGCGCGACACCGAGCCGCGCGGTCTCCGCGAGGCCGCGGGTGATCAGCGAGCCCTTGGCGTTGTCGCCGAGCCCCATGCCGTCCGCGATGCCGACGGCGAGCCCGATCACGTTCTTCACGGCCCCGCCCAGCTCGCAGCCGACCACGTCCGTCTCGGTGTACGGCCTGAAGTACGGCGTGTGGCAGGCGGCCTGGAGGCGCTGGGCGACGGTCTCGTCGGTGCAGGCGACCACGGCGGCGGCCGGCATCCGCGCGGCGATCTCCCGGGCCAGGTTGGGTCCGGTGACCACGGCGATCCGGTTCGGGCCGACCTTGGCGACGTCCTCGATGACCTCGCTCATCCGCATCGCGGAGCCGAGTTCGACGCCCTTCATCAGCGAGACGAGGACCGTGTCCGGGGCGAGCAGCGGGGTCCACTCGGCGAGGTTTCCGCGCAGGGTCTGCGAGGGGACCGCGAGGACGGTGAAGTCGGCGCCGCGTGCCGCCTCGGCGGCGTCGGTGGTGGCCCGCAGGTTCTCCGGGAGTTCCACGCCGGGGAGGTAGTCGGGGTTGGTCCGCGTGGAGTTGACCGCTTCGGCGAGTTCCGGGCGGCGCCCCCACAGGGTGACCTCGCACCCCGCGTCGGCGAGCACCGTGCCGAAGGCGGTGCCCCATGATCCGGTGCCGAAGACGGCCGCCTTGACGGGCTTGCTCACGTACCCTGCCCCTCTTCCTGCTCGACCTTCCGCTGCGTCTGCGCCATGGTCCTGCGGCGCTGCTCGATCCGCTCATGACGCGGGTCGTACGGCGTCACCGGTGCCTTCTCGCCGCGGATCTCCTCGAGCTGGGCGGTGATGGCGGCCATGATGACCTCGGTCGCCTCCTTCAGCAGCTCGGGGGTCATCTCCTTGCCGTAGAACCGCGTCAGGTCCACGGGCGGGCCCGCCAGCACGCGGTGCGTCTTGCGCGGCAGCAGGCTGGGCTTCCTGGCGTACGGCGGCAGCACTTCGTTGGCGCCCCACTGCGCGACCGGAATCACCGGGCACCGGGTCTGCAGGGCGACCCGCGCGGCGCCGGTCTTGCCGGTCATGGGCCAGCCGGCCGGGTCCCGGGTGAGGGTGCCCTCGGGGTAGAAGGCGACGCATTCGCCGCGCTCCACCGCGTCGATCGCGGCCCGGAAAGCGCTCAGCGCGTCGGTGCTCTCGCGGTAGACGGGGATCTGCCCGGTGCCACGCATCGCGGCCCCGACGAATCCCTTCTTGAAAAGCCCGCTCTTCGCCAGGAATCGCGGAACACGACCGGTGTTGTACTGAAAGTGCGCGTAGGCGAAGGGATCGATGTGCGAATTGTGGTTCACCGCGGTGATAAATCCACCCACGGCCGGAATGTGCTCCATTCCGCGCCAGTCCCGCTTGAGCAGAACCACCAGTGGCGGTTTGCACAGGACCGCTGCGAAGCGGTACCAGAAGCCGATTCTGCGGCGGGGCACGCGGACACCTTCCTCCAGGGCCTGGGGGGCCGCACAAGTGTCGCCCCGGGCCGACCGTCTGTCGAGAACACCGTACGCCCCGCGGACCGGACCACCAGATGGCCCAGGGGAAAGCCGGGTGACAATGGCCGTGACAAGAGAGGGACGAACACGCGTGCAGTGGACCTTGGTCATCCCCCTGAAGCCGCTGACGCGGGCCAAGAGCAGGCTCGCGGACACCGCGGCCGACGGGTTGCGCCCGGCCCTGGCGCTGGCCTTCGCCCAGGACACCGTCGCGGCGGCGCTGGCCAGCGCCGCGGTACGGGATGTGGCCGTCGTCACGGACGACGCCCTGGCCGGCCGGGAGCTGGCGGCCCTGGGCGCGCGGATCGTCGCGGACGAGCCGGGGGACGGCCTGAACGCCGCCGTGGCGCACGGCGAGGCGGTCGTGCGGGCATCGCGTCCCGAGGTGGCCGTGGCGGCCCTGAACGCGGATCTTCCGGCGCTGCGCCCGGTGGAATTGACCCGGGTCCTGGACTCGGCGGCGGAATTCCCGCGCGCTTTTCTGGCCGACGCCGCCGCAATCGGCACGACACTGCTGGCCGCGACTCCGGGAAGGCAATTGCACCCGGCATTCGGGCTGGATTCCCGCGCCCGCCATCGCACGTCGGGAGCCGCGGAACTCGGGCTCGCCGAGGTGGATTCCGTACGCCAGGACGTGGACACCGGCGATGACCTGCGGGCCGCACTGGCGCTGGGGGTGGGCCCGCGCACCACGGCCGCGGCGGCCCGCCTGCTGATCAAGGGACAGTAGCCGCCCCATCGCGACGCGACCGGCGCAGCGTACGCTGACGCCATGCAGGCCACCGCATACACGTACGACCCAGACACGCGCAGCGGCCAGGTGCTCCTGGACGACGGCACCCCGGTCCCCTTCGACGCCGCGGCGTTCGACGCGGGCGGGCTCCGCCTGCTGCGCCCCGGCCAGCGGGTACGCATCGAGGTGGAGGGCCCGAAGGACGGGCCGCGCATCACCCTCGTCACGCTGCAGACCCTGTAGGCCCCGGAAAACGCCGCGGGCCGGACTCCCCAGGGAGTCCGGCCCGGCGCGTGAGTACCCGTGCGCCCCTACCTCTTGCGGGCGGTGGTCTTCTTGGCGGTGGTCTTGCGGGCCGTCGACTTCTTGGCCGGGGCCTTCTTGGCGGTCGCCTTCTTCGCGGGGGCCTTCTGGGCCGTCTTGGCGGTGGTGGCCTTCTTCGCGGTGGTCTTCTTGGCGGCGGCCGTGGTCTTCTTCGTGGTCGCCTTCTTCGCGGTCGCCGTGGTCTTCTTCGCGGTGGCTGTGGTCTTCTTCGCGGTCGCCTTCTTGGCGGTGGTGGCCTTCTTCGCGGTGGTCTTCTTCGCCGCCGCCTTCTTGACCGTCGCGGAAGCTCCGCCGGTCAGGCTGCCCTTGGGCGCCTTCTTCACGGCGACGTCGTTCTTCGGGAGCTTCTTCGAACCGCTCACCAGGTCCTTGAAGCCCTGGCCGGCGCGGAACCGCGGCACAGAGGTCTTCTTGACCCGAACCCGCTCGCCCGTCTGGGGGTTGCGGGCGTAACGCGCCGGACGGTCGACCTTCTCGAACGACCCGAAGCCGGTGACCGAGACCCGGTCCCCCGCGACCACCGCACGGACGACGGCGTCCAGAACGGCGTCGACAGCATCGGCAGCCTGCTGGCGGCCGCCCATCTTGTCGGCAATCGCTTCTACGAGCTGCGCCTTGTTCACGTCTTCCCCTTCGGAGACATTGCCCGAACGAAAGTGTTCAAGCTTTTTCGCACGTTAGGCAGATATATACCGCAAATCAAACACGAAACGGGCTTATCACCCTTGTGCCGCAACGGACTCGACTGTCTTCGGAGCCTTCAGCGTTCCTCGTCGGGGATTCGCCCCGCTTCGAGGTCCGCCGAGAACGCCTCCAGTCGCCTTGCCGCATCGGCGAGATCGTGCTTGGCCGCGGCCGTAATGACCAGCAGCTTCCGGGTCAGCGCCATCCGTACGCCCTCCGGGACTTGCAGTGCGCGCACTCTTGTGTGCGCTTCCTTGAGTTGGTCCGCGACCGCCGCATAGAGCTCGAGTTGGCCGTCGTGTTCCATGCACAGATTGTGCCATCTGGGGCGAGTTGTCGCCTGCTCAGGGTGCAACTGCCGCCTCAAACGGCCGTCCGGGCACCGGCGTAAGCCGCGGCTGTATCACCCGGCTACCCCGGCAACAGCCGCCGTAACGTGGGAAGTTGACGGCCCCCGGGGGCGCGCGCGGGGCCGTTCGGGTGCAGACATGGCCGTACCCCCGATCGGGCTGATCGGGGGTACGGCGGGGGTCTTGGGGTGGCCGAAACTCGACCTGTTCAGTTGCTCCGGAGGGCTCCCGGCGTCACGCCTGGAGCGTCTGCGGCTTGTACGACGGCCGCTTGGCCTCGTACGCGGCGATGTCCGCCTCGTTCTGGAGGGTGATGGAGATGTCGTCCAGGCCGTTCAGCAGCCGCCAGCGGGAGTTCTCGTCCAGCTCGAAGGAGGCGGTGACGCCCTCGGCGCGCACCTCGCGGTCCTCCAGGTCGACGGTGATCTCGGCCTCGGGGTTCTGCTCGGTGAGCTCCCACAGCGCGTCCACGATCTTCTGCTCCAGAACCACCGTGAGCAGGCCGTTCTTGAGCGAGTTGCCCCGGAAGATGTCGGCGAAGCGGGAGGAGATGACGGTCTTGAAGCCGTAGTTCTGCAGCGCCCAGACGGCGTGCTCACGGGAGGATCCGGTGCCGAAGTCGGGTCCGGCGACCAGGACGGTGGCGCCCGCGCGCTCGGGCTGGTTGAGGATAAACTTCTCGTCCTTGCGCCAGGCCTCGAACAGCCCGTCCTCGAAACCGTCCCGGGTCACCTTCTTGAGCCAGTGAGCAGGGATGATCTGGTCGGTGTCGACGTTGGAGCGGCGCAGCGGGACGGCCCGGCCGGTGTGCTTGGTGAATGCTTCCATGACTTCTCAGACTCCAGCGGGCGTACGGGTCTCGGCGTCGGACAGGTCGGCCGGGGAGGCCAGGTGGCCCAGCACGGCGGTCGCGGCGGCGACCTGCGGCGACACCAGGTGCGTACGGCCGCCCTTGCCCTGCCTGCCCTCGAAGTTGCGGTTGGAGGTGGACGCGGAGCGCTCGCCGGGGGCCAGCTGGTCGGGGTTCATGCCCAGACACATCGAGCAGCCCGCGTGCCGCCATTCGGCGCCGGCCTCCTTGAAGACGACGTCCAGGCCCTCGGAGACGGCCTGCAGACCGACCCGGGCGGAGCCGGGGACGACCAGCATCCGTACCCCGTCGGCGACTTTGCGGCCCTTCACGAGCTCCGCGGCGGCGCGCAGGTCCTCGATGCGGCCATTGGTGCAGGAGCCTACGAAGACGGTGTCCACCTTGATGGAGCTGAGCGGCTGTCCGGCCTCCAACCCCATGTATTCCAGGGCCTTTTCGGCGGCGAGGCGCTCCGAAGCGTCTTCGTACGAAGCGGGATCGGGGACGTTCGCCGAAAGCGGCGCGCCCTGGCCCGGGTTGGTGCCCCAGGTGACGAACGGCGACAGTTCGGCGGCCTCGATGACGACCTCGGCGTCGAACTCGGCGTCGTCGTCCGTGCGCAGCGTCTTCCAGTACGCGACGGCCGCGTCCCAGTCCTCGCCCTTGGGGGCGTGCGGACGGCCCTCGAGGTAGTCGAAGGTGGTCTGGTCAGGGGCGATCATGCCCGCGCGGGCGCCGGCCTCGATCGACATGTTGCAGATGGTCATCCGGGCTTCCATCGACAGTTTCTCGATGGCGGGGCCGCGGTACTCCAGCACGTAGCCCTGGCCGCCGCCGGTGCCGATCTTGGCGATGATCGCCAGGATCAGGTCCTTGGCGGTGACGCCGTCGGGCAGCTCGCCGTTGACCGTGATGGCCATGGTCTTGGGGCGGACGAGGGGCAGCGTCTGGGTGGCCAGCACATGCTCCACCTGGGAGGTGCCGATGCCGAACGCCAGGCCGCCGAAGGCGCCGTGCGTGGAGGTGTGGGAGTCGCCGCAGACCACGGTCATGCCGGGCTGGGTCAGACCCAGCTGCGGGCCGACGACGTGCACGACGCCCTGCTCGACGTCGCCCAGCGGGTGCAGCCGCACCCCGAAGTCGGCGGCGTTCTTGCGCAGCGTCTCCAGCTGGATCCGGGAGACCGGGTCGGCGATGGGCTTGTCGATGTCGAGGGTCGGGGTGTTGTGGTCCTCGGTGGCGATGGTCAGGTCGAGCCGGCGGACCTGGCGACCGCTCTTGCGGAGGCCGTCGAAGGCCTGCGGGCTGGTCACCTCGTGCAGCAGGTGCAGATCGATGAAGAGGAGGTCGGGCTCGCCCTCGGCGCGCCGGACGACATGGTCGTCCCAGACCTTCTCCGCGAGTGTCCTACCCATCGCTTTCCCTCCGGCCGGCCAAGGTGCGCCGACCCAACTAGAGATCTGAGGAAGCGGCGCCCGCGCCCCTGTACCCGGGCGTCCGCCGCCGGGCCCGTCGGTCTGCGGGCCGCTGCCTTCGTGCCATCCAGAGTGGCGTGTTCCACGGAAAATTGAACTTGCGTTTCACAGAGTGAGACGCGAGTATCGTTGCATGGACAACAGTAGCGGCGTCGGCGTGCTGGACAAGGCAGCCCTTGTCCTGAGCGCCCTGGAGTCCGGTCCGGCCACCCTCGCGGGTCTGGTGGCGGCGACCGGGTTGGCACGACCCACGGCCCACCGGCTGGCCGTGGCGCTGGAACACCACCGCATGGTGGCGCGCGACATGCAGGGCCGTTTCATTCTGGGCCCGCGCATGGCCGAGCTGGCCGCGGCCGCGGGTGAGGACCGTCTCCTCGCCACCGCGGGCCCGGTGCTCACGCACCTGCGTGACGTCACGGGCGAGAGCGCGCAGCTCTACCGCCGCCAGGGCGACATGCGCATCTGCGTCGCCGCGGCGGAGCGCCTGTCCGGACTCCGGGACACGGTCCCGGTCGGCTCGACGCTCACGATGAAGGCGGGCTCCTCCGCGCAGATCCTCATGGCCTGGGAGGAGCCGGAGCGCCTGCACCGGGGCCTGCAGGGCGCCCGCTTCACGGCGACGGCCCTGTCGGGCGTACGGCGCCGCGGCTGGGCCCAGTCGATCGGCGAGCGCGAGCCGGGCGTCGCGTCCGTGTCCGCGCCGGTGCGCGGCCCCTCCAACCGCGTGGTGGCCGCCGTCTCGGTCTCCGGCCCCATCGAGCGCCTGACCCGTCACCCGGGCCGGATGCACGCCCAGGCGGTCATCGACGCCGCCGCCCGCCTCTCCGAGGCCCTGCGCCGCACCGGCTGACACGTCCCGGGCACCACAGCGGGAGGGTCGCCCCAACGCCGCGGCAGACCCTCCCGTAGATCCGAAATACCCGTGCCCCATGCCCGGTTGGTGCACCGGGTGGCCGAGCCGGACATGGGGTTCAGGCGCTGCCAGGAGCACGCGAAGGGCCCTCCACCGAAGTGGAGGGCCCTTCTTTTCTGTACCCCCGACCGGATTCGAACCGGCGCTACCGCCTTGAGAGGGCGGCGTGCTAGGCCGCTACACAACGGGGGCGTGGATCCTGCGTTTCCGCAGGTCCGAGCTGGTCTACCTGGACTCGAACCAAGACTAACTGAACCAGAATCAGTCGTGCTGCCAATTACACCATAGACCAATGTGGTTTAGACCAGCAGTACCCCCGACCGGATTCGAACCGGCGCTACCGCCTTGAGAGGGCGGCGTGCTAGGCCGCTACACAACGGGGGCCCTAGCGATCATCTCGAAGGAGATCACCGTACCCCCGACCGGATTCGAACCGGCGCTACTGCCTTGAGAGGGCAGCGTGCTAGGCCGCTACACAACGGGGGCTTTGCAGATAAGCTCTGCGAGCTGGCCTACCTGGACTCGAACCAAGACTAACTGAACCAGAATCAGTCGTGCTGCCAATTACACCATAGGCCACTGGAACGCAAGCCCCTGAGGGGATCTTGTTCTAGCTTGCGCCCTCCGGTTACCGGCCTTTCGGCCCGCTCCTCGGCGGCGCAGGAAGAACATTACCCGAAGGTGGACGGGGCTCCAAAACGGGTATCGGCGCCGAGGATCACCGGGAGTTCGGCCCACAGGGCCCGGACCGCGCCACCGGGCCCCTGATCGGCACGCGAACGCCGAGGGGCGGCACCCGCAGTCCCGGGCGCCGCCCCTCGGCCGTGGGTCAGCTCACGCGGCGAGCCTCGCCAGCGCCGCGTCGATGCGGGCCAGCGTCTTCTCCTTGCCGAGGATCTCCAGGGACTCGAAGAGCGGCAGGCCGACGGTGCGGCCGGTGACGGCCACCCGGACCGGGGCCTGGGCCTTGCCGAGCTTGAGGCCATGGGCCTCGCCGGCCGTCAGGACGGCCTCCTTCAGGGACTCCGGGGAGGTCCAGTCCGCCGCCTGGAGCTTCTCGCGGGCGGTGACCAGCAGGGCGTCCGAGCCCTCCTTCATCGCCTTCGTCCAGCTCGCCTCGTCGAAGACCGGCTCGGGCAGGAAGAGGAAGTCGACGTTGTCGGTGATCTCCGACAGGACCTTCAGGCGGGTCTGCGCGTGCGGGGCGACCGCCGCCCACTTGGTCTCGTCGAAGTCCTCCGGCGCCCAGGGGGCGAAGGGGGCCTTCAGCCAGGGGGCGCAGCGCTCGGTGAAGTCCTTCACATCGAGCATGCGGATGTGGTCGCCGTTGATCGACTCGCACTTCTTCAGGTCGAAGCGGGCCGGGTTGGGGTTCACGTCCGCGATCTCGAAGGCCGCGACCATCTCGTCCATCGTGAAGATGTCCTGGTCGGCCGAGAGCGACCAGCCGAGCAGGGAGAGGTAGTTGAGCAGTCCCTCGGGGAGGAAGCCACGCTCCCGGTAGAGGTTCAGGGACGACTGCGGGTCGCGCTTGGAGAGCTTCTTGTTGCCCTCGCCCATGACGTACGGCAGGTGCCCGAAGTCGGGGATCCGCTTCGCGATGCCCAGCTCCATCAGCGCCTTGTACAGGGCGATCTGACGGGGCGTCGAGGACAGCAGGTCCTCGCCGCGCAGCACGTGGGTGATCTCCATCAGGGCGTCGTCGACCGGGTTCACCAGGGTGTATAGCGGGGCGCCGTTGGCGCGGACGATGCCGTAGTCCGGGACGTTCTCCGGGGTGAAGGTCAGTTCGCCGCGGACCAGGTCGGTGAAGGTGATCGTCTCGTCGGGCATCCGGAAGCGGACGATCGGGGCGCGGCCCTGGGCCTGGTACTCGGCGACCTGCTCGGCGCTCAGCTCACGGCAGTGGCCGTCGTAGCCGGAGGGCTTGCCGGCCGCGCGGGCGGCCTCGCGGCGGCTGTCCAGCTCCTCCTGGGAGCAGTAGCAGTGGTAGGCGTGGCCGCCGTCCAGGAGCTTCTGCGCGACGTCCCGGTAGAGGTCCATGCGCTGCGACTGGCGGTACGGCGCGTGCGGGCCGCCGATCTCGGGGCCCTCGTCCCAGTCGAAGCCGAGCCAGCGCATCGAGTCCAGCAGCTGGTCGTACGACTCCTCCGAGTCGCGGGCCGCGTCGGTGTCCTCGATGCGGAAGACCAGGGTGCCGCCGTGGTGCTTGGCGAACGCCCAGTTGAACAGGGCGGTGCGGACCAGGCCCACATGGGGGTTGCCGGTCGGCGACGGGCAGAAACGGACACGGACTGCTGGGGCGGATGCGCTAGCCACGCTTGACAACCTTGTTGGTGAGAGTGCCGATGCCTTCGATGCTGACGGAGACCTCGTCGCCGACAGCCAGGGGGCCGACCCCCGCGGGGGTGCCCGTGAGGATCACGTCGCCGGGGAGCAGCGTCATGGCCTCGGTGATGTTGACGATCAGATCCTCGATGGAGTGGATCATCTCGCTGGTGCGGCCGAGCTGCCGCTGCCCGCCGTTGACCGTGAGCTGGACGGTCAGGTCGGAGGGGTCCAGGTCCGTCTCCACCCAGGGGCCCAGCGGGCAGGAGGTGTCGAAGCCCTTGGCCCGGGCCCACTGCTTCTCACGCTTCTGCACGTCACGTGCGGTGATGTCGTTGGCGCAGGTGTAGCCGAGGATGACGTCCTTGACGCGCTGGCGCGGGACCTCGCGGCACATCCGGCCGATGACCACGGCCAGCTCGGCCTCGTGGTGCAGCTCCTGTGAGAAGGAGGGGTACTGGATGTCGTCGCCGGGGCCGATCACGGAGGTCGACGGCTTGAAGAAGGCGAAGGGCGCGTCCGGGACCTCGTTGCCCAGTTCCTTCGCGTGCTCGGCGTAGTTGCGGCCGAAGGCCACGACCTTGTTGGGGAGCACCGGGGGCAGCAGCCGGACCTTGCTCAGCGGGACCTTGGTGCCGGAGAGCTCGAATTCCGCGAACGGGATGCCCTTGATGATGTCGAGGACGAGTTCGTCAGGCTTGTCGCCTTCGACCACGCCGAAGGCGACGTTCCCGTCGATGGAGAATCTGGCGATGCGCACGGGATGCTTGGCCCCTTGAGTTAAGCGGCTGGAGTCTGACGCTCCAGGCTAACGTGGCCAGGGGCCCGCACCTCGCGGTGTTACTCCGCGGCGGTGGCGGCGACGGGCGCCTCGTCCAGGATCGTGCGGCGGGGGTTGGCCGTCTGGGCCGGAAGGTCGACGGAGTGGTCCGGCTGCTCCATGGTCAGCAGGTCGCCGGCGCCCTCGAGGTGGGCCAGCGTGGTGCGCCGCGGGTTGGCTATCGTGCGGATCATCGTCGTCGTCTTCACGGTTCTACGTAACCCTGTCGTGTGCGGTGGTCGGAGAGTTGGCGGTTTGCGCCGTCTTGTAAAGCGTCAGGCTAAACACGCGATTCCCCGGGGAAGCCGTGAAGACTCCATGATCCCCGTGTGAGTTTGCTCACGAGTTCATTCCCAAACCGGTCAAATCAGGCCCACACTCCACCGCAACGAAACGGACATTGACCCCCTGAACCCATCATTCCGCTCCTGATCATGGCGACTGGGACACCCCCACCCCCCTGACGACTCGCTCTTATAAGTCCGTTTTGGGGTGGATCACTTTCTACGACCGGTGACCCCCTACTCACAAGGTGTCACCTAGGTCACGGCTCGGCTCACGGCCCTTGTTGGAGATCCTGCACTGTGCTGGAATTCCACGGACCGCCGCGGGATCGAACCGGCGCGCAGGGGCGCTACGCAGCGCCGAGCGGCGGTGGAAGGGGGAGCCAGCGCCGGTCTCACGACCACCAGGGGACGTAATTCAGGACGCCCCCTACGACGCCGACACCGTCCTTCCGTTCACGCGGAGGGGCGCCTGGTCCAGAGGTTGCGACGCTAGTGCAGGGACGTTTCAAGAGGGATGGCAGTGCTTCGGCGGAGCCGGAGCTGCACGGCGGGACTGGCCCCAATGCCGGCAGTCCCTCGCCCCAGCACGCCCAGAACCCGGGCCCGGCCGGTGACGGCTCGGGGCGCCCCGGCGCACCCGGCGGACCCGCTTCCTCGGGCCCGGCCGCCGCGCCGGTCAAGCCGCCGAAGAGCTCGACCAACCCCGGCCCGCGAATAGCCCTGCGCAACTGGCGTATCTCCACGCGTCTGGTGTCGCTGCTCGCCCTCCCGGTGGTCGCGGCCACCTCGCTGGGCGCCCTGCGTATCAGCGACTCCATGGACGACATGCAGCAGCTCGACAACATGAAGCTGCTGACGGACATGACCAAGCAGGCCACCGAGCTGGCCGCCGCGCTCCAGGAGGAGCGCGACCAGTCCGCCGGCCCCCTGGCGCACGGCGAGAAGGCCACCGGCTACACGGTCAAGGGCTACACCGACAAGACCGACCGGCTGCGCGAGAACTTCATCGAGTCCGCCGAGGAGGTCGACACCTCCAGCGAGGACGGCACCCTCCAGGGCGTCCACGACACCCTCGTCGGCGTGGTCCGCGACCTGCGCACCCTGAGCAGCATCCGCAAGGACGCCTACCAGGCCGAGGACAACTCCACGCAGACGGTCGAGGCCTACCACCGGCTGATCGAGCACCTGCTGGACCTCTCCCAGGACATGGCCGAGGCGACCAGCAACCCCGACATGATCCAGCGCACCCGCGCGCTCGCGGCCTTCTCCTCCGCCAAGGAGTACGCCTCCATCCAGCGCGCGGTGCTCGCCGCGGCCCTGCCGGTGAACACCAAGTCCACCGGCAGGCTCTCGGACAACGACCGGCTCTACGCCCAGTCGGCGCTGGCCAGCCAGACCTCCGAACTCGCCAGCTTCAAGGCCATCTACGGCGGTGAGGACGCCGCCGAGCTGCTCAAGCCGGTCGAGGAGGGCAACTCCACGATCCAGGCCACCGACACCTACGGCGACCGCGCCATCACCAGTGGTCTGGCCACGGTGGACCGGCGCTCGTACAAGGACTGGGTGGACGACAGCTCGATCAAGATCGAGCAGATGGGCAACATCGAGCGCACGCTGCTGGAGCAGATGGAGCAGAAGGCCCGCGAGCTGCGCAACGAGTCGGAGCGCGACGCGATCATCTCCGGTGCGCTGATCCTGCTGGTGCTCGGTGTGTCGCTGGTCGGCGCCTTCGTGGTGGCCCGCTCCATGATCCGCTCGCTGCGCCGGCTGGAGGAGACCGCCACCCGGGTCGCCTCGGACCGGCTGCCCGAGCTGGTCAAGCAGCTGTCCGAGGCCGACCCGCAGGACGTCGACACCTCCGTGGAGTCGGTCGGTGTGCACTCCCGGGACGAGATCGGCAAGGTGGCCGCGGCCTTCGACGACGTGCACCGCGAGGCGGTCCGCCTCGCCGCCGAGCAGGCCCTGCTGCGGGGCAACGTCAACGCGATGTTCACCAACCTCTCGCGCCGCTCCCAGGGCCTCATCCAGCGTCAGCTGTCGCTCATCTCCGAACTGGAGTCCCGCGAGGCCGACCCGGACCAGCTGTCCTCGCTGTTCAAGCTCGACCACCTCGCGACCCGCATGCGCCGTAACGGCGAGAACCTCCTCGTGCTCGCCGGTGAAGAGCCCGGCCGCCGCTGGACCCGCCCGGTCCCGCTGGTCGACGTGCTCCGCGCCGCCGCCTCCGAGGTGGAGCAGTACGAGCGCATCGAGCTGTCCTCCGTGCCCACCACCGAAGTGGCCGGCCGGGTCGTCAACGACCTCGTCCACCTGCTCGCCGAGCTGCTGGAGAACGCCACCTCGTTCTCCTCGCCGCAGACCAAGGTCAAGGTCACCGGTCACGCGCTGCCCGACGGCCGCGTACTGATCGAGATCCACGACACCGGTATCGGCCTCTCCCCCGAGGACCTCGCCGCGATCAACGAGCGGCTCGCCTCGCCGCCCACCGTGGACGTGTCGGTCTCCCGGCGCATGGGTCTGTTCGTGGTCGGCCGGCTCTCGCAGCGCCACGGCATCCGCATCCAGCTGCGCCCGTCGGACTCCGGCGGTACGACCGCGCTGGTCATGCTCCCCGTCGATGTCGCCCAGGGCGGCAAGATGCCCGCTCCGGGCAAGCCCGGCCAGGGCCTCCCCTCCGGCGGTCCCGCCGCCGCGCAGGCCGCCGCCGGTGCGGCCGCCGCACGCCGCTCGGCCGGCCAGGGCGGCGGTGCCCTCGGCGCCGGTGCCCCCTCCGGTGGCCTGCTCGGTGCCGGTCAGGGACCGCGCGCCGCGCTGCCCGGCCGTGACTCGGGCGGCCGTCCCAACGCCCCGCGCGGACCGCAGGGCCAGGGCGCGCCCCAGGCCCCGGCCGGACCCCCGAGCCGCCAGGCTCCCCCGGCCCCCGCCACCTTCGGCCAGGCGCCCGGCGTCCCGCAGGGCCTCCAGGCCCAGGGCCCCGGTGCCCCGCAGGCCCAGGACGCCTTCGGTGGCGGCCGCCCCGCCTCCGCCGCCCCGCAGCAGGCCCCCGACCCGGGTGCCGAGAAGAACGGCGGCGGCCGGCGTGGCCGTCGGCCGCAGCTGCCCGGCGGCCGTGGTGGCCCGCGGGCCGAGCTGCCGGGCGCCGGTGCCTCGCAGCCGCGTACGCCGAGCTGGAGCGACGACAACGCCCAGCCGCCGGTGCCGCGCGCCTCGCTGGACACCCCGCGCGGACACGACGAGCAGGACCCGGCGCAGACCTCCCGGATGCCGCGGATCGACGACCGGCAGGGCCCGGGCGCGACCACGCAGATGCCGGCGATCCCGCGCGGTGACGGCCGTCAGGCCCCCGCGGGACCGGCGGACTTCGGCTCCTACGAGGCCCCGCAGAACACGGGCCAGTTCCCGCGTCCCAACGCCCCGCAGGGCCAGCACACGGGCGAGTTCGTCCGCCCGGACGTCTACGGCACGGGCGGCGGGCAGTCCACGGGGCAGTTCCCGGCCCAGCAGGGCTACGACAACGGCTCGACCGGACAGCACCAGCTGCCCGGCCGGCAGAACCCGTCCACCACGGGTCAGTACGAACGGCCCCAGCAGGGCGGGCCCGCCGACTTCGGCGCCCCGCGCCCGCCGGCCCCACAACGTCCGCAGCAGCGGCCGAACCGTCCCGAGCCCGAGGCCCTGCCCCCGGCTGGTCCGGGCGACGGGCGTACGCCGCTGTACGACACGCTGGAGACCAACTGGTTCCGCGGCCAGCAGGGCCAGCCGGATCAGGGTCAGCCGGGACCGGGCCAGCAGCCCAACGGCGCTGCTCCCGCTCCGGCTCAGGCGCCGCAGGCTCCGGCCCCGGCTCCCCAGCGTTCCGCCAACACCGGTTCCTGGCGCAGCTCGCCGAACGACGATCTCGTACGGCAGGCAGAACGCGTCCGGCAGCCGGCCGCGGGCGGTGTCACCACCTCCGGCCTTCCGCGCCGGGTGCCCAGGGCGAACCTCGTCCCGGGCACGGCTCAGCAGCAACAGCACCAAACCGGTCCGCAGGTCTCGCGTGCGCCTGATGACGTGCGCGGGCGGCTGACCAATCTCCGTCGGGGCATCGCGCAAGGTCGACAGGCCGGCAACGGCCAGACCGGCAGCTTCCCGAGCCCCACTCACCAGCAGGAGCGTTAGTTGAGCCCGATGAGCCAGGCGGCACAGAATCTGAACTGGTTGATCACCAACTTCGTGGACAACACCCCAGGGGTGTCCCACACCGTCGTCGTGTCCGCCGACGGCCTTCTGCTGGCGATGTCGGAGGGATTCCCGCGCGACCGTGCCGACCAGCTGGCGGCCGTGGCGTCCGGACTCACCTCGCTCACGGCGGGTGCCTCCCGGATCTTCGAGGGCGGCACCGTCGCGCAGACGGTCGTCGAGATGGAGAGAGGATTCCTCTTCCTGATGTCCGTCTCCGACGGCTCGTCGCTCGCCGTGCTCGCGCACCCCGAGTGCGACATCGGCCTCGTCGGCTACGAGATGGCGTTGCTGGTCGACCGGGCGGGCGCGGTGCTCACGCCCGACCTGCGTGCCGAGCTGCAAGGCAGTCTGCTCCACTGACCGATCTCGGATCCACCCGCCTCACCAAATCACCGTCAGGCCGCCACAGTCCCCCCACCGGCCCCGTCAGACGGCACGACTGACCAACTTGCTGTCCCGCCCGGAGGATTCATGACCCCGCCCAACGCCTCTCATGATCCGTACGCGGAGCCGTACGAGGATGAGGGCGACCAGCCGCTGGTACGTCCGTACGCGATGACCGGCGGCCGGACCCGGCCGCGCTACCAGTTGGCCATCGAGGCCCTGATCAGCACCACGGCCGACCCGGCAGCGCTCATGGGGCTGCTCCCGGAGCACCAGCGCATCTGCCATCTGTGCCGAGAGGTCAAGTCGGTCGCCGAAGTCTCGGCGCTGCTGTCGATGCCTCTCGGTGTGGCCCGGATCCTCGTCGCGGACCTCGCGGAGGCCGGGCTGGTCGCCATCCACCAGCCGGGTGGCGACGAGAACAACGGCGGTGCACCGGACGTGACACTGCTCGAAAGGGTGCTCAGTGGACTTCGCAAGCTCTGACGGAGGCCGGGCGACCACCTCCGCGAAGATCGTGGTGGCGGGCGGCTTCGGCGTCGGCAAGACGACGTTCGTCGGCGCCGTCTCCGAGATCAACCCGCTGCGCACGGAGGCCGTGATGACGTCCGCGAGCGCGGGCATCGACGACCTCACCCACACCGGGGACAAGACGACCACCACGGTCGCCATGGACTTCGGCCGCATCACGCTCGACCAGGACCTGATCCTGTACCTGTTCGGCACCCCCGGCCAGGACCGCTTCTGGTTCATGTGGGACGACCTGGTGCGCGGCGCGATCGGCGCCGTCGTGCTGGTCGACACCCGGCGCCTGGCCGACTGCTTCCCGGCGGTCGACTACTTCGAGAACAGCGGACTGCCGTTCGTCGTGGCCCTCAACGGCTTCGACGGGCACCAGCCGTACGCTCCCGAGGAAGTGCGCGAGGCCCTGCAGATCGGACCCGACACCCCGATCATCACGACGGACGCCCGGCACCGCTCGGATGCCAAGAGTGCGCTGATCACGCTGGTCGAGCACGCCCTGATGGCACGCCTGCGGTAGTGGATCAAGTGAACGGTCGCGTACGGCAGTTGTCGTAGATGTCCCGGAGCCGGCTGTGGCCTTTGACACGGTCGGCTCCGGTGTTCATAACGTTTCGGCAGAGGAATCGGGTGGTACGGCCACGCGTCGCGGTCAACCGGTCTCACTGCGCTCACGAAGGCCCCGCCTTTTGGCGGGGCTCGCTCTTTATGACCGTTTTATCTGAGGCTCGCGTCACGTGAAACCAGCGCTCTCCACTGTTTGGAACTGCGCTGGTCCACGTGCTGGAATGCCTGAACTGCCCAATAGTCAATGACGTACTCCCCAGCCGAGGACGTACCGGGCTCTGAGACACTGCGGCACAACGACAGGTGCCGACCGCCGAGAGGTTGTTGGTCGAGTGAGGCGAAGCAAGAACAGTCCCGAGCCGTCGGCCCGGGGCAACTTCACCCCGCCGCCGCGCGGAGCGGCGCCCGCCCCTGTGCCCGGTTCGGAGCCGACGGCCGGCCCCGCTCCGAGCGGCGGCCGGCTCTCCCCGCGCAACTGGCGGGTGCCGACCCGGCTGAACGCGATCCTGCTCATACCCGTGCTGGTCGGCCTCGTCATGGGCGGCTTCCAGGTGAAGAGCTCGATCGACACCTGGCAGGAGGCCGAGGACGCGGAGAACACCGCCGTTCTGGTGCGGGCCTCCCTCAACTACGCGGACGCGCTGTACAACGAGCGCGACATCACCGCGGCACCCCTCCTGCTGGACCAGGACAAGGACGTCGTCACCGCGGCCCGCAAGAAGACGGACGCCGCCGCCGACGCCTTCGACGAGGCGGCCCGGAGCATGCCGGCGAAGGTCGGCCTCGAACGCCGTCTGACGCTGTTCCGCAAGGTCGAGCCCCAGCTGGCGATCCTGCGCGAGGAGGCGTACACCACCAAGCGCCCCGGCGTGCAGACCGAAGAGGGCTACGTCGACGTCGCCCACCCGCTGACCGAGTTCGCCAACGAGCTCGGCCTCGGCACCGGCAACATCACCTCCTACGGCCGTACCGTCTACGCGATCGAGCTGACCAAGGGCGCCCTGTCGCTCCAGCGCTCCATCGGTATGCACATGCTGGTCGACCCCGGTCCCGGCGCCGGCAGCTTCACCAGCCAGAAGGTCGCCCTGACCTCCTACGCCTACCTGGAGGGCATCGCCGTCCAGGAGTACCTCGGCGGTGGTACCGAGGCGGACGCGCAGAAGCTGGAGAACGCCAAGGCGGACATCCAGGCCAAGGGCGCGGCCATGGCCAAGGAGGCCAAGGCCAAGAACCCGGACTACGTCTCGCCGCCCGAGGACCCCACCGACATGGTGCGGCTCGTCGCGGGCCTGCAGACCACCGACCCCGCCGAGCGGCTGGCCCTCGCCGAGAAGGGCGTCACCGCCGAGAACTGGTGGGCGGTCAACACCCTCAAGTACGACGCCTACGGGCAGATCGAGTCCGACCTCGCCGACAGCGCGGTGAGCGAGGCCGCGGCGATCGCCGACGAGGCCAAGCGGGACGCCTTCATCGTGGGTGCCGCCGTCGTGATCGCCCTGCTCGCCGCGTTCATCCTGGCCGGCATGGTGGCCCGCCAGATGTCCCGCGCGATGCGCCAGCTGCGCAACGCCGCCTTCAACATCGCCGAGCAGCGGCTGCCGATGCTGGTCGACCAGCTCTCGCGCACCGACCCCGGCCGGGTCGACACCCGGGTCCAGGCCATCCCGATCACCACCACCGACGAGATCGGCGAGGTCGCCCGCGCCTTCGACCAGGTCCACCGCGAGGCGGTCCGGCTGGCCGCCGAGCAGGCCCTGCTGCGGGGCAACATCAACGCGATCTTCACCAACCTGTCCCGGCGCAACCAGTCGCTGATCGAGGGCCAGTTGACCCTGATCACCGACCTGGAGAACAACGAGGCCGACCCCGACCAGCTGGAGAACCTCTTCAAGCTGGACCACCTCGCGACCCGTATGCGCCGCAACGGCGAGAACCTCCTGGTCCTCGCCGGCGAGGAGCCCGGCCGCCGCTGGGACCAGCCGGTCCCGCTGGTCGACGTGCTGCGTGCCGCCTCCTCCGAGGTGGAGCAGTACGAGCGCATCGAGCTGTCCGGGGTCCCGGAGGCCGAGATCCACGGCCGCGCCGTGACCGACCTCGTGCACCTGCTCGCCGAGCTGCTGGAGAACGCGACGACGTTCTCCTCCCCGCAGACCAAGGTGCGCGTCACCGCGACCCGGCTGCCCGACGGCCGTGTGATGGTCGAGATCCACGACAAGGGCATCGGCCTCACCGCCGAGGACTTCGCGGACATCAACCACAAGCTGGCCAACCCGCCGACCGTGGACGCCGCGATCTCCCAGCGCATGGGCCTGTTCGTGGTCGGCCGACTGTCCGACCGGCACGGCATCCGCGTCCAGCTGCGCCCCTCCGGCGAGCAGGCCGGTACGACCTCGCTGGTCATGCTGCCCGACGCGATCACCCACGGTGGCGGCGGCGACGCGCCGATGCAGGACCAGTTCACGGTCTCGCAGATCATCCCGGAGCAGAACTTCCAGGGTGAGGACTTCAACCGCCAGCCGATGCGCACGGCGGCCGAACTCGGCTTCGACGACAGCCGCTACGAGGTCCCGGACGACATCCGCGACCTGGACCCGGTCGGCCGCTCCCTGATGCGCGAGGAGCGCCGGGCGGCCCTGGAGGCCCAGTCGAACGGCGACGAGCACGGCCAGAGCGGCCCCGAGGGCGGGTACGACGAGTACACCGGCCAGCAGCAGGGCTACGACGGCACCGGCGCGAGCGGCCACGGCGGCTACCCCGAGCAGCAGTCGGCGTACGACCCGCAGACGGCGTACGAGGGGCAGCAGCCGTCGTACGAGGGGCAGTACTACGCGCCCAACGGCGGCCTGCCGCAGAACGGCGCCTTCTCCTCCAGCGGCGGCTACCCCGACCCCGGTTATGCGGAGCCCGCTCGGGAGGAGCCCGCGGCCGCCCAGCAGTCCGCCCCGGAGACCTTCCCCGCCTTCGAGGAGCGGCGCTACCAGGATGACTGGCCGCAGCAGGACGACTACCGCAACAGCTACCCGGACCAGTACGCTCCGGAAACGGAACCTGTGCAGGCCGCTGACACAGATGAGCGGGACCGCGTAGGCTTCGACCGTCCGGGACCGGCCCCCTCCGCCGCCCACGAGCTGACCGACGCCGGGCTTCCGCGCCGCGGATCCACCGCGAGCGGCTCGAACGGCGCCCGGCCCGTGAGCCAGGAGACGCCGGCCCCCGCGGAGAACCCCAAGGACGACAGCTGGCGCTCGGCGAACGACGATCGCTGGCAGCAGGCGGCGCAGCTCCGCAAGCCCAAGGCGGGCGGAGTCACCTCCTCCGGTCTGCCCCGGCGGGTGCCCAAGGCCAACCTGGTCGAGGGAGCCGCCGAGACCACCCCTCAGGGAGGTCCACAGATCTCCCGTGCTCCCGAGGACGTCCGGGGCAGGCTGAGCAACCTGCGCCGCGGGGTCCAGCGGGGTCGCAGTGCGGGAAGCGAAACGAACGGCCAGGCCACTAGGAATCAGCACAGTGGTCCTGACAGCACCTACAACCAGGAGCGTTAGTGTGAGCCCGATGAGCCAGGCGGCGCAGAACCTGAACTGGTTGATCACCAACTTCGTGGACAACACCCCCGGGGTGTCGCACACGGTGGTGGTCTCCGCCGACGGACTCCTTCTGGCGATGTCCGAAGGCTTTCCGCGTGACCGCGCCGATCAGCTCGCGGCGGTCGCCTCCGGTCTGACCTCGCTGACCGCTGGTGCCTCGCGCATCTTCGAGGGCGGCAGCGTGAACCAGACGGTTGTGGAGATGGAGCGGGGATTCCTCTTCATCATGTCCATCTCCGACGGTTCGTCGCTCGCGGTTCTTGCCCACCCGGAGGCGGACATCGGCCTCATCGGGTACGAGATGGCCCTTCTGGTGGACCGTGCCGGTACGGTCCTGACGCCGGATCTGCGTGCGGAGCTCCAGGGGAGCCTTCTCAACTAACAGACACACGGTGCGTTTTGGCGTCCCGGGGCCGTAAGGTTTCGGGACGCGGCTCCCCATTGACGGGTGCCAGGCACAGTCGGAGGAGGAGAGAAAGTGGCAACACCCCCAGACGGTTCGTCATCGGGCAACTGGTCGTACGGCCCTGCCCAGGGCCAGAACGACGGTTCCCAGAACCGGTACAACTTCCCCTCCGCGCCGAGCCAGCGGCGGCAGCAGCAGCAGCCGTACGGACAGCCGCAGGGCCCCCAGGGCCCGGGGCATTCGCCGTACGACCAGCCGCAGGCGCCGCGCATCCAGCCCGAGCAGCCGCAGCGACGCGCCCCTGAGCCGACGCCCGCCGGGCCGTCGCATCACAACCCCCTGGTGCGCCCGTACGCCATGACCGGCGGCCGGACGCGCCCGCGCTACCAGCTCGCCATCGAGGCGCTGGTGCACACCACCGCGCAGCCGCACCAGATGCAGGGCCAGCTGCCCGAGCATCAGCGGATCTGCAACCTCTGCCGGGAGATCAAGTCGGTGGCCGAGGTCTCGGCCCTGCTCACGATCCCTCTCGGCGTGGCCAGGATCCTCGTCGCCGACTTGGCGGAGGCGGGCCTGGTCGCCATCCATCAGCCCGGCGGCGACGAGAACGCCGGCGGCCAGCCAGACGTGACACTGCTCGAAAGGGTGCTCAGTGGACTTCGCAAGCTCTAGCGGCGGTCCTTCCCGCTCCACCACCTCGGCGAAGATCGTGGTGGCGGGTGGCTTCGGCGTGGGCAAGACCACGTTCGTCGGGGCCGTTTCGGAGATCAACCCGCTGCGCACAGAGGCCGTCATGACGTCTGCGTCGGCGGGCATCGACGACCTCACCCACACCGGAGACAAGACGACCACGACGGTCGCCATGGACTTCGGCCGCATCACCCTGGATCAGGACCTGATCCTGTACCTCTTCGGTACGCCCGGCCAGGACCGCTTCTGGTTCATGTGGGACGACCTGGTGCGCGGCGCGATCGGCGCGGTGGTGCTGGTCGACACCCGCCGGCTGGCCGACTGCTTCCCGGCCGTCGACTACTTCGAGAACTCCGGCCTCCCCTTCGTGATCGCCCTGAACGGCTTCGACGGCAACCAGCCGTACAACCCGGACGAGGTGCGTGAGGCCCTGCAGATCGGCCCCGACACCCCGATCATCACGACGGACGCCCGCCACCGCGCGGACGCCAAGTCGACGCTGATCACCCTGGTCGAGCACGCCCTGATGGCCCGCCTGCGGTAGTCCACCCGAACCGGTTGCGGCCTCCGTGCCTCCTGTGGGAGGGATGGGGGCCGTACGTCGTTTTCGGGAGGGGATACGGCAATGAGCGCGGAAGCGGCTGCCTTACGGCTGGGCACGACCGTGGCGTCCACGGCGGCGCAGCTGTGGCTGGGCGGCAGGCGGCGGGAGCAGGAACGCCGTCTGACCATCGAGGAGCTCGCCCGGGTGCGGGTGCCCGGGGTGCAGTTCTCACGGAGCGTGAAGCGGCAGTTCGAGCAGATCGCGGACGCGGTGTTCGACCGCGTGGAGCCGTTCCTGGAGCACGAGTTCAGGGGCCTGTCCACGCCCGAGGCCGTGATCGACGCGGTCTGCGACACCTTCGCGGCGGCGGACCTCTCGGACGAGGCGCTGCTCGCGGCGGACGCCCGGTCGGCGGAGCTGATCCGGGGGAGCACGCGGACGGTACGGCCGCCGGTGGGCCTGGACGAGGCCCAAAGCAGCCTGTACGAGCGGCTGTTCGCCGAGTGCGTGGAGTACTACGTCCGGATCGTGCGCAGTCTGCCGGTGTTTCGAGGAGCGGGCGGCGGCGGAGCTGCTGGTCCGGACGTCGACGCTGGGCGGTGAGGTGGCGCGGCTCGTGGAACGCCTTCCGGACCGGTCGTTGTCCGCCCCGGACGGCAAGGACCAGGACACGGCGTTCCGGCGGCGGTACCTGGAGCTGGTCAGCGAAAGCCTGGACGAGGTGGAACTGTTCCGCCGCGCCTCGCACCGCGCGGCGGCCCAGGTGCGCCTGTCGGTGGCCTACGTCAGCCTGCGCGGGCTCCGGGGATGTCGCGGCCTGGCTCCGCACCACGCCGCTCCCGCCTCAGCTGGACGACCTGGTCCTGCGGGCCTGTGTCCTCCCCGAGGGTCCGGCCGCCGCTCTGGGGCTCCCCGAAGCGAAGATCACTTTTGAGTGACGCAGCACGAATGGGTGACGCAGCACGAAGCCCCGCTCTCCGCACCGGAGAACGGGGCTGCGCACGCTGAGGGTCAGCGCCAGCTGTGCGGGGCGCGGAAGCCGGGCTCGCGTTCCAGGCGGCGCCAGCCTGCCCGGGCGCGGCCCCGGTGGGCCGGGGCGGACGCGGGCCGGGCGGCCGCGCGGGCCAGCAGGATCGCCGTGATGGCGGCGACTTCCTCGGGCCCGGCGTGGCCCTTCTCGACGCGAATGTCAGGAGGGTTCATGGGTGTCAGTCTCCGTGAGAGAGGTTTCCGCAGCGGTACCGGTGGGTTACTGCGGGGGGTTGCCGTGCTTGCGGGACGGCAGGTCGGCGTGCTTGGACTGGAGCATCGCCAGGGAGCGGATCAGGACCTCGCGGGTTTCCGCCGGGTCGATCACGTCGTCCACCAGACCGCGCTCCGCCGCGTAGTACGGGTGCATCAGCTCGGACTTGTACTCCTTGACCATGCGGGAGCGCATGGCCTCGGGGTCCTCGGCCTCCGCGATCTGACGCCGGAAGATGACGTTGGCGGCACCTTCGGCGCCCATCACGGCGATCTCGTTCGTCGGCCAGGCGTACGTCAGGTCCGCACCGATGGACTGGCTGTCCATGACGATGTACGCACCTCCGTATGCCTTGCGCAGGATCAGCGAGATCCGGGGCACGGTCGCGTTGCAGTAGGCGTACAGCAGCTTGGCGCCGTGGCGGATGATTCCACCGTGCTCCTGGTCCACGCCGGGGAGGAAGCCGGGCACGTCCAAAAGGGTGAGGATCGGGATGTTGAAGGCATCGCACATCTGGACGAAGCGAGCCGCCTTCTCCGAGGCCTCGATGTCCAGGACGCCCGCCAGGGACTGCGGCTGGTTGGCCACGATGCCGACGACCTGGCCGTCCAGCCGGGCCAGCGCGCAGATGATGTTCCGCGCCCAGCGCTCGTGGACCTCCAGGTACTCGCCGTCGTCGACGATCTCCTCGATGACCTTGGCCATGTCGTACGGGCGGTTGCCGTCGGCCGGGACCAGGTCGAGCAGTACGTCACCGCGGCGGTCCGCGGCGTCCGTGGACTCCACGCGCGGCGGGTTCTCGCGGTTGTTCTGCGGCAGCAGCGACAGCAGGTAGCGGACCTCCGCGATGCACGTCTCCTCGTCGTCGTACGCGAAGTGGCAGACGCCGCTGGTCTCGGCGTGCACGTCCGCGCCGCCCAGGCCGTTCTGGGTGATCTCCTCGCCGGTGACCGCCTTCACCACGTCCGGGCCCGTGATGAACATCTGGGAGGTCTCGCGGACCATGAAGACGAAGTCGGTCAGGGCGGGGCTGTAGGCCGCGCCGCCCGCGCACGGGCCGAGCATCACCGAGATCTGCGGGATGACACCGGAGGCCTTGGTGTTGCGCTGGAAGATGCCGCCGTAGCCGGCGAGGGCCGAGACGCCCTCCTGGATCCGGGCGCCCGCACCGTCGTTGAGCGAGACCAGGGGCGCGCCCGCCGCGATGGCCATGTCCATGATCTTGTGGATCTTGGTGGCGTGGGCCTCGCCCAGCGCGCCGCCGAAGATGCGGAAGTCATGGGCGTAGACGAAGACCGTGCGGCCCTCCACCGTGCCCCAGCCGGTGATGACACCGTCGGTGAACGGCTTCTTGGACTCCAGGCCGAAGCCCTGGGCCCGGTGCCGCCGCAGCTGCTCGACCTCCTGGAAGGAGCCCGGGTCCAGCAGCAGCTCGATCCGCTCCCGCGCGGTCAGCTTGCCCTTGGCGTGCTGCGCCTCGGTCGCCTTCTCGCTGGGACCGGCCAGTGCCTGGGCACGGATCTCGTGCAGCTCGGCGACCCGGCCGCGCGCGTCCGTGGGCTCACCCGTCGTCTCTTCCAAAACGGTCATGTAGCGACCTTACGAAGAACGCGGGGGAATGCGGGCCGTCGACTCCGTACAGTCTCCGGCCCGTTTTACTGGTACCCCTGAACAGAACCGTGGCGGTGTGCAGCCGTTCTGACTGCTCAGGGGGCGTTCGGCTTGTAGAGGTCACACAAAGCCGTCAGCTGAGAGTCACCTCACATTCATGGCTCGCACATGCCATCCCCGGAGTGACACGGAGGCGCAGTCGGCGGCCTGTGGCGAGCACCTCGACGCTGTCGTCGGCCCGGATCACCGAGCGCACCGGACGGTCCCAGACGATCTCCACGGGTGCGCCGGTGCGGGGCGGCTCGCTCACCGAGAGGCGGGCGGTACGGCCGCGGGTGCGGACCAGGACGCTCGCCCCCGACGAGGAGGTGAGCGGGCCCGCGGTGCCCGCCTGCCAGAAGTTCGCCGCGGTCAGGCCGAGGGAGGGGACGTGGACCGCCTGCCGTCCGGCGTCGTTGGCGAGGACCGACAGCCAGTCCCGGTCGGCGGCCCGGGCGGCGACCGCGCCGCGGGAGGCGCCGGGCATCAGGACATACCGGTAGGAGGCGTCCGTGGGGTCCGTGCCGTGGTCCAGCCAGAGCGTCTGCCAGCGGCGGGTGCGCCGCTCGGCCGTACCGGAGGTGTTGATGTCGGCCCAGGCTCCCGTGCGGTCCTCGCGCAGGGTCCGCAGCTCCCCTTCGGGAACCAGCCATCCGCCGTGCCCGTCCAGATGGGCCCAGCCGTCACCCCGCACGAAGGTCCGCTCGCCGCTCTCCCCCAGGTTCCGGTTGTCGACCACCGTCTCGACGGGGACGCCGTCGGCGCAGGTGATCCCGGCGCCCAGGCAGATCACCGCGTCCGCGACGCAGAACCACGACTTACGGGCCTGGAGCGTCGAGCCGAGCCCCTTCAGGTGCTGCCCGACCGCCGCGTACTCGCCGTCGGTCACACCGCCCACCCAGCGCGCGTCGGGCCGGGGCTCGCCCCACTCGCCGCCGGCCCGGTCGGGAAGCCGCCGCGTCGAGACGGTCGTGCCCGGGAGGCGGTACCAGTCGACGGTGGGCCAGTACCAGTCGGTGTACTGGTCCCCGAGCCCCGCCGCCCACCAGGACAGCATCCCGGCGCCGGTGTGCCAGCCGCGCGGGTTCTCGCCGTTGCCGCACTCGTAGTGGGCGATGCGGTCGCTGGCCATCGCGATGTTCGCGACGAAGCCGGGGCGGCGGTGCACGGCCCGGTCCATGGCGGCGAAGATGTGGTGGCCGGTGGGTTCGGGCGTGGCCGGCGCGGAGGAGGCGGCGACGGCGTGCAGCCGCGCGAGGTCGGCGACCCCGAACTGCCGTCCCGTCAGGACCGGGGCGACGGTGTCCCGCTCGATCCAGCCCTTGATACGGCCGTGCCAGCGCTCCCGCTCCGCCTCGCTCGCCCCGCCCGCGAGCAGGGCGACGGCGGCGATGACGGCGTGCCCGTGGACATGGTCGCTGCGCATGACCTGCCGGTCGTCGCCCTTGAGGCAACCGCGGCTGATGGCCCGGCCGTTGACGCTGTCCATGATCAGCCCGTCGTGGACGAGCGGGGCCCAGGCCCGCTCGACGCTGTCGAGGACGGTCCGCCGGCGGGGATCGGTCACCTCCCACTCGGACCCGGCGAGCAGCACGAAGAGCCGTCCGAGCCCGTCGAGCAGGACCTGCCCGTAGGTGCCGGAGTAGGGGACCCGGGTGTGCTGCACGAACGATCCGTCCGCGTACAGCCCGTCCCCCCGGGTGACGTACGGGAAGACCGGCGAGAGCGCGTCCCGGGCGAGGGCGATCCTGGCGGGTTCCCGGCCCAGGATCCCGCGCAGGGCGACGGAACGGCACAGGTCGACCCGGTTGGCGCCGGTGGAGGTGCCGGAGTAGTCGGTGAGCGCGGAGTCGGGGACGAAGTGGTCGACGGCGGCGCAGGCGGCGGCTCGCCGGGCGTCGCCGAGCCGGTCGTGGAGCGCGACCGCGATGTCCATCAGCAGCCTCGGGCTGCCGATCTGCCACTCCCACCAGTTGCCGTACGGGGTGGTGGAGGGGTGGTAGACGGTGGCGGACAGGTGGTCGAGCCCGCGCAGGACGTCCGCGAGCAGGCTCGGGTCACCGGTCGATCCGGTGCCGGGCTGGACGTGGGCCTGGGTCATGGTCCACAGCCGGCCGTAGCTGCGGGTGATGCCGGAGGGCGGGTCGTAGGGGGTGCCGGGCCACAGGGATCCGGCGGTGGGCGCCATGGACGCCTGGAAGCCGCGCGCGAGGACACCGGTCTCGGCGAGGCGGGAGGCGTACGGCTCCGCCGTGGGGTCGTATCCGGACCCGAGGGCGAGATCGAGCCATCGGCGCCGGAGGGCGGCGTACGGATCGGTGATCCCCTGCGGGGTCGCCGCCGTGAGGGTCAGCCCGGCGGCGAGGAGAAGGACCCGGCGAGTGAAGCGCATGCCCTCCAGGGAACCACCCCGCGGGAGATAGTTGAAATCTTAACGGAATAGGTCTACCGTCGTCCCTGTTGGAGCTGGTTGAACATTCAACTTAACCGGCACGACCGATACCGGCACGACCGTCCCCAAGGAGAACGTCATGAGCATCTTCGGCCGCAAGAACACCGTCGAGTCCCCCGCCGCCGTCACCCCGGAGCCGGCCGCCCTGACCGGCGACTACAGCATCGACGCCGCGCACTCCACGCTCGGTTTCGTGGCCCGGCACGCCATGGTCACGAACGTGAAGGGCAAGTTCCTGGACTTCACCGGCTCGCTGCACCTCGACGGCTCCGACCCGGCGCGGTCCACCGCTTCCCTGGACGTGAGGATGGACAGCATCGACACCGGTTCCGCGGACCGGGACGGCCACCTCAAGAGCGCGGACTTCTTCCGCACGGACGAGTTCCCGGCCATGACCTTCCGCTCCACCAAGGCGGAGGCCCTGGGCGGCGACGACTACCGCATCACCGGCGACCTGACGATCCTCGGCACCACCCGGCCGCTCACCATCGACCTGGAGTTCAACGGCGCCGCGAAGGACCCGTTCGGCAACGAGCGCGTCGGGTTCGAGGGCAAGGCCGAGATCCTGCGCTCCGAGTACGGCCTGACCTGGAACGCGGCCCTGGAGACGGGTGGCGTGCTGGTCTCCGACAGGATCAAGCTGAACTTCGACATCTCGGCGATCCGCAACGCGTGACCCGGCCACCGATCAGCCGCACCCCCTGAGCGCGCCCGCCCTCCGACTCCCCCATCGGGAGGGCGGGCGCTCGGCTGCCTACCGCCCCTCCAGCTTCGCGATCGCCGCGGCCAGCCGGCCCGCCCGGGTCTCGGGCGTACGGGCCTGCAGCAGGCCGAGGACCACCTGGTAGCGATCGCTCCTGCCCAGCTTCTCGAAGACCTCCCGGGCCCGGGGACTCCGCTCCAGTTCCGCCGTCAGATCCTCCGGCACGGTGGCGTTGCGCTGCGATTCGTACGCCGCCGCCCACCGCCCGTCGGCCCGGGCCGCCTCGACCTCCGCGATCCCGGCGGGCCGCATCCGCCCGGCGGCGCTCAGCTCCGCGATCCGCCGCACGTTGACCATCGACCAGAGGCTGCCGGGCCGGCGCGGAGTGATCTTCTGCAGGAAGTACGACTCGTCCAGCGACCTGCGCTGCCCGGTGATCCAGCCATGGCACAGGGCCACGTCGTTGACGTCGGCGAAGTCCGCGGACGCGATGCCCGACCCCTTCTTGGCCACCTTGACCCACAGCCCCGGGTGCGGGGCGGGGTGCTCGGCGAGCCAGGTGTCGAGGGCGTCGACGGAGGCGAAGAAGAGGGGGCCTGCGATCTCGGTCATGGGGAAACCGTAGGCGGGGAATAGGCCGGTTTCTGTCCTAGACGAGTCCGCTCCTGTCCTCGATGGCAGGTGGCCGGATATCCCCTCTTGTGCTCGCGCGACGGCGTTCTCATAATCCGAGCACAGTTTGACGTGTCCGCGACAATCTTGCGGGCGCGGCACGCCTCCACCGAACCCCACGGAAGGCACCCCGTTGAAGTCTCTCCTCAAGGCGCTCAAGAGATGCGCCGTCGCGGCCACGGCCGCGCTCGCCGTCGTCAGCCTCCAGCCCGTCTCCGCCGCGCAGGCGGCCCCCGCCCCCGTCGTCGGCGGAACCCGCGCCGCGCAGGGCGAGTTCCCGTTCATGGTGCGGCTCTCGATGGGCTGCGGCGGCGCCCTCTATACCCAGCAGATCGTGCTCACCGCCGCGCACTGCGTGGGCCGTACCGGCGCCAACACCAGCATCACCGCCACCGCCGGTATCGTGGACCTGCAGTCCAGCAGCCGGATCCAGGTGCGCTCCACCTACGTCTACCGCGCCCCCGGCTACAACGGCGACGGCAAGGACTGGGCGCTCATCAAGCTCGCCCAGCCGATCAACCTGCCCACGCTGAAGATCGCCACGACCACGCAGTACAACACCGGCACCTTCACCGTGGCCGGCTGGGGCGCGGCCACCGAGGGCGGCTCCCAGCAGCGCTACCTGCTCAAGGCGTCGGTGCCGTTCGTGAGTGACGCGACCTGCCGCTCGTACAGCGGCTACGGCGGTCTCATCGCGAGCGAGGAGATCTGCGCGGGCTACACCGCGGGCGGCGTCGACACCTGCCAGGGCGACTCCGGTGGCCCCATGTTCCGCCAGGACGCGGCGAACCAGTGGATCCAGGTCGGCATCGTCAGCTGGGGCATCGGCTGCGCCCGCCCCAACGCCCCCGGTGTCTACACCGAGGTCTCCACCTTCGCCTCCGCCATCGCCTCGGCGGCGGCCGGGCTCTGAGTCCTGACGCACGAGGGGCGCGTACGAACCCGTACGCGCCCCATCTCCGTCAGAACCCGCCGCCGCCGAAGTCCCCGCCGCCCCCGAAGTCCCCGCCGCCGAAGCCGCCCGTGAAGTCGTCCGAGGCGAAGTCGGCGCCCGAGACGTCACCGCCCTCATAGCCGCCGCCGAAGTCGCCGTAACCGGCCCCGTAGTCGGCGGCGTAGGCGGGGCTCGCCATCATGCCGCCGAGCATCGTGCCGATGAGCAGGCCCGGGAGGAGGCCGCCGCCGAAGTAGCCGCCGGCATAGGGGCCGTAGGCGGGTCCGGCGTCCCAGTAGGGGCGGCGGGCGCCGGTGTCGGTGACGACCTCGCGGATCATCGGGTCCTGTCCGTCGGCGAGGCGGGCCTCGTCGGCCGCGCAGACCGGGACCTCGCGGGTGGCGCCGCCGGACGGTGTCCAGGTCACGTCGGCGACCGAGGGGCCGTGCCGGGGGTCGAAGAAGCAGGGCGGCCGGCGGTCGGGCAGCGGGCGGCCCTCGCGGCGGGCGGCGAGCACGGCCAGCGCGTGGCGGCCGTCCTCCAGGGCCTGGGTGACGCCCTTGACCTCCTCCGGCCTGGTCGCCGCGGCCATCAGCCGCTTGGCCTGTTCGTAGGAGTCCAGGGCGTGTTCGTAGTCGGTGCGCATCGCGTCGTCGGCGCCGGGCTCGCCGGGGTGGAAGTCCAGGCGGTCCAGTTCCTCGCCGAACGCGGTGATGTCCTCGTCGACCACCACCCGCAGCTTCTCCAGCGCGGCCCGCTGTTCCCGCTCGTGCGCGAGGCGCCGGCGCCGGACCAGCGTGTAGGCGCCCGCGCCGCCCGCCGCCAGGACCACTCCGGTGGTGACCAGACCGGCGACCGGCACACCGGTGTCGGTCGTGGAACCCCAGGAGGAGGGTGCGGAGCCGCCCACGTTGTTCAGCGCGGCGTCCACGAAGTCGTTCAGCTGGGCCTTGACGTCGTCGGTGCCCCGTACGGACGTCACCAGGTTGTTCACGCCCTGCTGGCTCAGCACCGAGGAGTCGGCCCGGGCACCGAAGCGGTCACCGCTGCGCACCGCGTACAGGCCGGTGATCCCGGTCTCGGTACGCAGGTTCAGGAAGAGGTCCCTCTCGGGCTGGTCGGCCGGAAGGACGGCGACGAAGACGGGTTTGTCGGCGTCCCTGATCTTGTCGGCGAGCGCCTCGGCGTCCGCGGACGAGAGCTGGTCGGAGGCGGCGGGGTCCACGTAGACGGGGTCTTCGCGCAGGGCCTCGGCGACCGTCGACGGATCCGCGGCGAACGCGCCGGGCGCGCCGGTCGTCAGCACCGCCAGCGTGGCGGCGACCGGGACGAGGGCCCACCGGACAAGGCCCCGGAGCAACGGAGTCCTCATACCTCGACGCTACCCGACGAAACGGGCAAACGTACCGGGCCCGGGGGAGGCAATCCCGCCGGGCCCGGTGCCGCCCGCCGGCTCAGGCCGCCCGGCGGAGGGCTTGGCGGCCGGGCGTGACCGCCTTCCGCCGGACGATCAGCCTCGCCTCTGGTCCGCCCGGCCGTACGACTCGACGCCGTCCATGGCGAACCGGCCCGTGCGGTACTCCGAGGCGATCCTCTGGCCGTCGTCGCGGCCGTCGCGCCGGAAGCGGATGCCTTTGCTCGCCGACCGGTCGTGGGCGGGCCGGTCGGAGCCGAACTCGCACCACACGACCTTGCCCGGATCGCGTTGCCACACGCCCCACTTGTCGGCAAGCGCCGTCACGAGCAGCAGCCCTCGCCCCTGCTCCGCGTCCGGCGCCGCCTCCGGTCCGCACATCTCGCCGGGACCGCTGTCGTGGACTTCGGCCCGCAGCACCGAGCCCGGCGCGAGGGTGAGGCGGAGCAGGTAACCCCGGCCGGGCGGGACGCCGTACAGCAGCGCGTTGGTGGCGAGTTCGCTCACGCAGAGCAGCACGTCGTCGACACGTTCGGTGACCATCCAGTCGGCGAGGACCTCGCGGGTGAACCGGCGGGCCTGGCGGACGGATCTGCGGTCACGGAGGTAGAAGGCGGTGCGGGCCTGGAGGGGGTGGGGTTGGGCGCTCATGGGGCGACTGTCACAGGTAGTGATTACCGTAGAGCAGGGAGTGAGGTCGTAGCGCTGTTTTCTACGACCTCACTACGAGGACTCGGTGCGTGCGTGGGGGAAAGGGCTCAGCCATGAAGACCACGAAGAAGCCCAAGAGGGTGGGAAGTTGGCGAGCGGTGGGCGCGGTGGTCGCCCACTACCGGAAGAAGGCGCGGCTCACCCAGGAGCAGCTTGCCGAGCGGGCGAGCGTGAGCGTGGACACGGTGGGGTCGATCGAGCAGGGGCGGATGGCGCTCCAGCCGGACCGGGCGGTGCAGCTCGATGAACTGCTGGGCACGGGTGGCGCGTTGGCGGTGCTCGTGGATGAGATGCCGGTGCGGGAGAAGGTGGTGCAGTTCGCGCAGTCGTTGGTGGATCATGAGCAGGAGGCGGTGAGCGTCCTGTCGTACGAGAGTCTGGCGATTCCGGGACTGCTCCAGACACAGGACTACTGCCGTGCCGTATTCGACTACCGGTACCCGGCCATCGGCAACGAGACGGCTGAGCAGTGGGTGAGCGCCCGCATGGAGCGGCAGTTGGTACTGCAACGGGAGCGGCCTCCCGTATGCCACTTCATCCTGGAGGAGAGCATCCTCCAGCGCCCTGTCGGCGGACCGGACGTGATGCGGGAGCAGTTCCGCCAGATCCTGGAGCTCACCGAACCCATCCACATGAGTTTTCAGATCATGCCTACGTCCGCGACACCACACGCGGGCCTGGGCGGGCCCCTGGTGCTGCTGGAGACGCCGGAGCACGAGCCTCTGGCCTACCTGGAAGTGCAGAGCGCCAGCTTCCTCGTCGAGGATCCCGACGAGGTCAGCGACTATCAGCTGAAGTATGGAATGCTGCGGTCACAGGCCCTCTCACCAGAGGAGAGCGCGCGCCTCGTGCACGGATTGCTAGGAGACCGATGAGCACCGCACTTCAGTGGATCAAGTCCAGCTACAGCAGCAGCGAGGGCGGCAACTGCATCGAAGTCGCCGCCCAGGCCTCCGTCATCCACATCCGTGACTCCAAGAACACCGGCCCCACCCTCACCGTGGCTCCGGGCACTTGGGCCGACTTCCTCGCCCTCGCGCGGCGCGACAGGCGCGTGTAAGGAGTTCCAGCGGCACCCCCCGGCCCTGGAGACCTGCCTACTGCGCCGGCGACACTCCCGCCCGCAGCAATCCGTAGGTGTACGCGTCCTCCAGTGCCTGCCAGGACGCCGCGATGACGTTCTCCGCCACGCCTACCGTGGACCACTCGCCCGTGCCGTCGGAGGTGGAGATCAGGACGCGGGTGGTGGACTGGGTGCCGTGCACGCCCTCCAGGATGCGGACCTTGTAGTCGACCAGGTCCAGCTTGGCGAGCTGGGGGTAGATCTTCTCCAGGGCGACGCGCAGGGCGCGGTCCAGGGCGTTGACCGGGCCGTTGCCCTCCGCCGTGGCGACGATGCGCTCGCCCTTGGCGAAGAGCTTCACGGTGGCCTCGTTGGCGTGGCTGCCGTCGGGGCGGTCCTCCACGATCGCCCGCCAGGACTCGACGCCGAAGTACTTCAGGGGCTTGCCCTCGACCTCTGCGCGCAGCAGGAGTTCGAAGGACGCGTCCGCCGCCTCGTAGGTGTAGCCCTTGAGCTCGCGCTCCTTCACCCGCTCGACCACCCGGCCGACCAGCTCACGGTCGCCGCCGAGATCGACGCCGAGCTCCTTGCCCTTCAGCTCGATGGAGGCGCGGCCCGCCATGTCGGAGACCAGCATCCGCATGGTGTTGCCGACCTGCTCGGGGTCGATGTGCTGGTACAGGTCCGGGTCGACCTTGATCGCGGAGGCGTGCAGGCCCGCCTTGTGGGCGAAGGCCGAGACGCCGACGTAGGGCTGGTGGGTGGAGGGGGTGAGGTTCACGACCTCGGCGATGGCGTGGGAGATCCGGGTCATCTCCCGCAGGTGCCCGTCGGGGAGGACCTTCTTGCCGTACTTCAGCTCCAGCGCGGCCACGACCGGGAACAGGTTGGCGTTGCCGACGCGTTCGCCGTAGCCGTTCGCCGTGCACTGGACGTGCGTCGCGCCCGCGTCCACCGCGGCGAGGGTGTTGGCGACCGCGCAGCCGGTGTCGTCCTGGGCGTGGATGCCGAGCCGGGCGCCGGTGTCGGCCAGCACCGTCGAGACGACCGCCTGCACCTGCGCCGGGAGCATGCCGCCGTTGGTGTCGCAGAGGATCACGACGTCGGCGCCCGCTTCCGAGGCCGTACGGACGACGGCCTTGGCGTACTCGGGGTTGGCGCGGTAGCCGTCGAAGAAGTGCTCGCAGTCGACGAAGACCCGGCGGCCCTGTTCCGTCAGGAACGACACCGTGTCCCGGACCATCTCCAGGTTCTCGTCCAGGGTGGTGCGCAGCGCGAGTTCCACATGCCGGTCATGGGACTTGGCGACCAGCGTGATGACCGGGGCGCCCGACTCCAGCAGCGCCCTGACCTGCGGGTCGTCCGCCGCCTTGGCGCCTGCCCGGCGGGTGGCGCCGAAGGCGACCAGCTGCGCGTGCCGGAAGTCGATCTCCTGCTGGGCGCGGGCGAAGAACTCGGTGTCCCGCGGGTTCGCGCCGGGCCAGCCGCCCTCGATGAAGCCCACGCCGAAGTCGTCCAGGTGCCGTGCGATGGCCAGCTTGTCCGCGACGGTGAGGTTGATCCCCTCGCGCTGGGCGCCGTCGCGCAGGGTGGTGTCGAAGACGTGGAACGAGTCGTCGAGCTCGCTGGTTTCCGTCATGGTCTGAAGGCTCCTGAGGTATGGATCTCGGTCTTTACCGGAATGACCGGCTCCACCGTCCTCCCATGATCCCTCGCGCTGCGGTCCCGGCTGCAGGTGGGCCAGAAATGCGAAAAACCCCTCGCGGGTGCGAGAGGTCTGCGCGCGGGTCGAGGACGACGGTGTCCGCCCGTACTTGGTGGTACGTGGCGGTCACTGCGGACCGGCGCGCCTGCTGCCAATAATCGTGGCGAACGAGAGCACGGGGGCAGTCTGGCACAGACCGCCCCCGCGCTCACCGCCGTCTCAGGATGCGAACCTCCGGCTGGTCACCGCAGCCGGAAGAGGAAGCCGTCGCCCGCCATGTTGGTGTCGCCGGGGACGAGTTCGGGCGAGGCGGAGTAGACGGACAGCAGCCGCCCGTCCCGGGCGAACCCGCTGGGTGCCGCGTACCCCTCGGTCTGCGGTCCGCCCGCCGGGGTGCGGGTGACGAGCTGGGTACGGCCGGTCCGCAGATCCCGGACATGGACGTTCTCCGCGACGACCTCGTCGCCCGACCGGGTCTCGGTGGTGTAGGCGAGTCGGCTGCCGTCGGGGCTGAGCAGACCGGCGCCGAGCCCGCCCGCGCCGTCGTGGGTGATCCACCGGGTCGCCTCCGTGCGGCTGTCGTACAGATAGAGCTCCCAGGTGTACTCCGGCGCCTCGGGGACCACGCTCTCGTCGAAGGAGGTGTACGAGACGAACCGGCCGTCCGCCGAGAGCGTCACGCCCGCCGGACTGCCGTCGGTGGGCTCGCCCGCGACCGCGTTCACCAGCTTCTGCTCCCCGGTGCCCAGGTCGACGTGCCACAGCTCGTGCCGCCCGCCGCGCGGGTGCCGCTGCACGTAGGCCAGGTGGCCGCCGTCGGCGCTCAGGGTGACGCTCGGGACGTACCAGTCCGCCGGGACGCGGTCGCTGACCCGCTGGGCGGTGCCGGTGCGGCGGTCGACGACGTAGGCGAGGGTCTGGTCGCTCGCGGCCCCCTCCATCCGCTGCGCCGAGGCGCCGAAGGCGACGTACCGGCCGTCGGCCGACATGTCGAAGGTGTCGAACGCCCAGGCGGAGCCGCCGTCGGCGCCGACGCTGACCCGTTCCGTGCGGCCGGTGCGGCGGTCGTGGACGTAGACGTCCGCCACATGGCCGGCGGGCGGTCCGGAGGGCCACTCGGCGAGGTTCTTCGCCGAGGACATGAAGGCGACGTACCGGCCGTCGGCGCTGATCTCCGCCCGGTGGCTGCCCGAGCCCCCCTCCGCCTGGCTCCCGTCCGAGGTGACGTTGACCCGCTCCACGGTGCCGCGGCGCAGATCGCGGACGAACACATCGCTGTGGCCGTTGGTGTCCCCCGGCACCACGTCCGGATCCGCCGAGACGAACGCGGCATGGCGCCCGTCCGCGGTGAGCGCCGCGCCGCCCGACCCCGTCCCGATCTGTTCCCCCGTCGCCGTCAGCGTGATCCGCTCGGGCCCTGGCTTCGGCGCCGGCGCCGCCGATGTCGCCGACAGTGCGACCATCGTCCCCGCGAGCACGGCGACGGACACCCCACGCATGGTTCTGAGCACGTTTCCCCCGTGATGCTTCCCCCGGCCCTGTGCCAGGGCTTCCGTCGAGACAAACGCACCCAGCGTCACCGCGTCAATCCGTCGAATTGAGTACAACCCGGGCGTACCGTCAAACGTCCGCGAGGAGGCCCTCGCGGAGGAACTCCTGCACGTGGCCGAGAACTTGCGCCCGGTCGGTGCCGCGCAGCCCGATCGCCACATGGATGGAGAAGCCGTCGAGGAGGGCCCTGAGGCGGGCCGCGAAACGGTCCGGGTCGACCGGGCGGAACTCTTTCCGGGAGACCCCCTCGGCCAGCAGGGCGACCAGGTCGCGGTGCCAGGCGCCCTCGATCGCGGCCTGCCGGTCCCGGGCGGTGTCGTCGGCGTTCTGCGAGCGGTTCCAGACCTCCAGCCACAGCGTCCAGTGCGGGTCGCGATGGCCGTCCGGGACGTACAGGTCGACGTACGCATCGAGCCGTTCGCGGACCGGGCCGGTCCCGGTCAGCAGCCGGCCGCGCTCGGCGCCGAGCCGGCCCTCGCTCCACTCCAGGGTCTGCAGCAGCAGTTCGTCCTTGGAGCCGAAGTAGTAGAGGAGATGGCCACTGCTCATGCCGACCGCACGGCCGAGCGCCGCCATGGTGAGCTTCTCCAGACCGCGCTCGGCGATCATCTCCATGGCGGCGGCAAGGACGTCCTCCCGCGGCGGCGCGTGCTTGCGCGCACCGGCCATCCGACGGCTCCTAGATCTTCGGCTGCTGCTGGGTGATGCAGTGGATGCCTCCACCGCCCGCGAAAATGGTACGGGCGTCCACCAGCGTCACCGTCCGCTCGGGGAACAGCCGCCGGAAGATCCCGGCCGCGATCTCGTCGCGGGGGTCGTCGAAGGCGCACAGGACGACTCCGCCGTTGCAGAGGTAGTGGTTGATGTAGGAGTAGTCGACCCAGTCGCCCTCCTCGTCCTTGAGGACGGTGGGCGCGGGGATCTCCACGACCTCCAGGCGGCGGCCCTTCGCGTCGGTCCGGCCGCGCAGGATCTCCAGGTACTGCCGGGACCGGGCGTGGTCCGGGTGGTCCGGGTTCTGCTGGCTGTGCACGACGACGGTGCCGGGCCGGGCGAACGCCGCGACGATGTCGACGTGGCCCTGGGTGCCGTACATGCCGTAGTCGCCGGCCAGGCCGTGCGGGAGCCAGATCGCCTTGGTGGTGCCGAGCTTGGCGTGGATCTCCGCCTCGACCCGCTCCCGGGTCCAGTCGGGGTTGCGGCCCGCGCCGAGCTGGACGGTGTCGGTCAGCAGGACCGTGCCCTCGCCGTCGACGTGGATCGCGCCGCCCTCGTTGACCAGCGTCGAGGGCAGGACGGGAACCCCCGCCAGATCCGCCACATGCCGGGCGATCTTGGAGTCGTGCTCCCAGCGGGCCCAGTCCTGGCCGCCCCAGCCGTTGAACACCCAGTCCACGGCGGCCAGTCGGCCCTCCTCGTCCTTGACGAAGGTGGGGCCGATGTCGCGCATCCACGCGTCGTCGAGCTCCCGCTCGGCCAACTCGATGTCCGGGCCGAGCAGTTCGCGCGCCGAGTCGCCCTGTCCCGGTCCGTGCACCACGGTCACCGGCTCGAAGCGGCGTACCGCGCGGGCCACGGACGCCCAGGCGGCGCGGGCCTCGGCCAGCTCCTCCTCGGTGGTGAAGGTGGGGTTGGGGCCGGGCCAGGCCATCCAGGTGCGCTCGTGCGGAGCCCACTCGGGGGGCATGCGGAAGGTCATCTCAGGTCCTAGAGGAAGTAGAGGCGGTTCAGGGAGACCGAGTCGGCCGGCTCGGAGCGCAGGGGCTCTCCGTCGAGGGTGACGAGCCCGGTGCGCTGGTCGACGTCGACGGCTCCGGTACGGGAGTTCAGGCGCAGGTCGGCCGGTCCGATGCCGCGGGTGCCGCGTACGGCGACCCGGCGGCGCCGGGTGGGCATGGTGTCGTGGCCCTGGTCGAGGGCGGCCTGGGCGACGAACGCGACGGAGATCTCGGCGGGGGTGGCGCCGTGCGCGCCGAACTGCGGGCCCAGGACGAGGGGTTCGCAGGTGTCGGTGGCCGCGTTGGGGTCGCCGGTCACCCCGTAGGCGGGGAAGCCGGACTTCAGCACCAGCTGCGGTTTGGCGCCGAAGTACTCGGGGCGCCAGAGCACGATGTCGGCGAGCTTGCCGACCTCGAGCGAGCCGACCTCGTGCGCGAGTCCGTGGGCGATGGCCGGGTTGATGGTCAGCTTGGCCATGTAGCGCAGGACGCGCTCGTTGTCGTGGCCGACGCCCGGGTCGCCCAGCTCGGCCTTCATCTTCCCGGCCATGGCGAACGTACGGCGGACGGTCTCGCCGGCGCGGCCCATGCCCTGCGCGTCGGAGGAGGTGATGCCTATCGCGCCCAGGTCGTGCAGCACGTCCTCGGCGCCCATGGTCCCGGCGCGGATGCGGTCGCGGGCCATGGCGGCGTCGCCGGGCAGGTCCGTCTTCAGATCGTGGACGGAGACGATCATGCCGTAGTGCTCGGCGACCGCGTCCCGCCCGAAGGGCAGCGTGGGGTTGGTCGAGGAGCCGATGACGTTCGGAATGCCCGCCATCTTCAGCACGTTGGGCACGTGTCCGCCGCCGCAGCCCTCGATGTGGAAGGCGTGGATGGTGCGGCCCTCCAGCACCCGCAGGGTGTCCTCGACCGACAGGCACTCGTTCAGGCCGTCGCTGTGCAGGGCGACCTGGACGTCGTGCTCCTCGGCGACCCGCAGCGCGGTGTCCAGCGCCCGGGTATGCGCGCCCATGTCCTCGTGCACCTTGAAGCCGGACGCGCCGCCCTCGGCGAGCGCCTCCACCAGCGGCGCGCCGTCGGAGGACGAACCCCGCCCGAGGAAGCCGATGTTGACCGGCCAGGCGTCGAAGGCGCCGAAGGCGTGCTTCAGCGCCCACGGCGAGTTCACGCCGACGCCCCACACGGGCCCGAACTCCTGCCCGATGACCGTGGTGACGCCGGAGGCCAGGGATGCCTCCATGATGCGCGGCGACAGCAGATGGACATGGGTGTCGACGGCACCGGCGGTGGCGATCAGCCCCTCGCCGGACACGATCGACGTACCGGTGCCGACCACGACGTCGACCCCGTCGAGCGTGTCCGGGTTCCCGGCCCGCCCGATCGAGCTGATCCGGCCCTCGCGGATGCCGATGGAGACCTTCCGGATGCCCTGGACGGCGTCGATCACCACGACATTGCTGATGACGACGTCACAGGTCTCCCGGACGGCGGCGGCCTTGAGATGGATCCCGTCACGGGCGGTCTTGCCGAACCCGGCCAGGAACTCGTCGCCGTGGCGCTGGGAGTCGGACTCGACCTCGACGGTCAGGCCGGAGTCGCCGAGGCGGATCCGGTCGCCCGCGCGGGGGCCGTGGGTGGCGGCGTACTCGTACGGCGTGAGGCGGCGGGCCTCGGCGGGGTGGCCTCCGGGGCGGCTCATCGGGCGGCCTCCGCTCCGGGGACGCCCAGATATCCGCAGGCGGCGGCCCTGCGCAGGGCCTCTTCCCTGGCTCCCGGCGCGTCCAGCGGCCCGTCGACGAGCCCGGCGAAGCCGATCGCGATCCGGGCGCCGCCGATCGGCACCAGGCCGACCTCGGCGCTCTCGCCCGGTCCGAAGCGCACGGAGGACCCGGCGGGGACCGCGAGCCGCATGCCGTAGGCCCGCTCGCGGTCGAAGTCCAGGCGCGGGTTCGCCTCGAAGAAGTGGAAGTGGGAGGTGACGGAGACCGGTACGGCGGCCGTGTTGGTGACCGGAAGACGCACGGCGGCCTCGGGCTCGGGGTGCTCGGGGCCGGGCAGCAGCGCGCCCGGCGCCTCGGCGCCGAGCCCGGCGCCGATCGGGTCGGAGACGACCGCGAGCCGGGAGCCGTCGTCGAAGACGGCCTCCACGTGCACCTCGGTGACCACGTCCGCGACCCCGGGCAGCACATCGTCCGGACCGAGCACCGAGCGGGCGGCCTCGACGGCCTCCGCCAGCCGCCGGCCGTCCCGGGCCGCCTCACAGACGGTGTCCGCGATCAGGGCGGTGGCCTCCGGCACGTTCAGCCGCAGACCGCGGGCCCGGCGGGCACGGGCCAGCTCGGCGGCTCCGAAGAGCAGCAGCCGGTCACGTTCCGTGGGAGTCAGTCTCATGACGCGGGCACCTCCTTGCCTTCCAGTCGTTAGAACAACACTCTAAACATCAGATTCGCACGAGGGAAACATTGACGTGCCAGCTCCGGAAACGTCACATTGAACGTCGCTCTAACTTCTCAGGCGGCCGATCAAGGGAGACCAGCCATGCCGATGGAACGGCGCGGAGTCGACACCATCCCCGACGAGGAACGCACCAGCGGACCCCGTGACCTCGTCTCGATCCTGGTGGGGTCGAATCTCTGCCTCGGCGTGATCATCTTCGGGTGGCTGCCGCCGTCCTTCGGCCTCGGCTGGTGGGCGTCGGTCAGCTCGATCCTGGTGGGCACGGCGGTCGGCGTCGCCCTGACCGCGCCGCTCGCCCTGATCTCCCTGCGCACGGCGACGAACCTGTCCACCTCCTCCGGGGCCCAGTTCGGGGTGCGCGGCCGGCTGGTCGGCTCGGTGGTCGGGCTGCTGCTCGCCCTCGGCTACACCGCGCTGACCGTGTGGATCGGCGGCGACGTGATGCTCGGCGTCCTGACCCGCCTGTTCGGCGTCCCCGCAAGCGACCTCTCCTACGGCCTGGTCTACGGCCTGCTCGCCGCGGCGACGGTCACCGGCGCGGTCTACGGCTACCGCGTGCTGCTGGCCCTGTCCCGTGTCCTCGCGGTCGGCATGACGGCCCTGCTGCTGCTCGGCGTCCTCGCCTACGCCCCCGGCTTCAGCACCGCCGCGCTCCCCGAGGCCGGCGGCTATCTGCTGGGCGGGTTCTGGCCGACGTGGCTGCTGGCCGCGGTGGCCGCGGGCCTGTCGGGCCCCATCGCCTTCATCACCCTGCTCGGCGACTACACCCGCTACATCTCCCCGGCCCGCCACTCCTCCCGCAAGGTCCTGCACGCCACCTGGCTCGGCCTCGCCCTCGGCCTGCTCGTCCCGCAGCTCTTCGGCACTTTCACGGCGTACGCGGCCGGCGCGGCCCTCGACTACGCCGGTCCCCTCGTCGACGCGGCACCCACCTGGTACCTGGTCCCGCTGCTGCTCGCCGCCTCCGCGGGCTCGGTCGGCAACGCGGGTCTGATGCTCTACTCCATGGGCCTCGACCTGGACGCCATCCTGCCGCGCGCCTCCCGGGCGACCGCCACCTACACGGTCGCGGTTCTCGCCACGGTCTGTGTCTTCGCCGGCCACTACGCCTCCACCGCCCAGGACGCGATGACCTCCTTCGTCCTGCTGCTGACGGCGATCGGCACACCGTGGGCGGTCATCACCCTGATCGGCTTCGCGCGCTGCCGGGGGGTGTACGACGCGGAGGCCCTCCAGGTCTTCAACCGGCGCGCCCGGGGCGGGATCTACTGGTTCACCGGCGGCTGGAACATCCCGGCGACGGTGTCCTGGGCGCTCGGGGCGACGGTCGGCGTGCTGGCGGTGGCGCTGCCGTCGTACGAGGGCCCGCTGCTCGCGCTGACCGGCGGGGTGGACTGCAGCTTCCTGCTGTCGGGCGCGGTGGGAGGCGCGCTGTACCTGGCGCTCACGGCCCGGGAGCGCACGAAGGCCGCCGTGGACCCGCAGTCCACGGCGGCCTCGGCGAACAGCGAGGTCCAGGAACCCGCGACGCCGGGATGATCCGAACGTGAGGGCCTAGTACTGCAACGGTGCTTGTTCTGAGTGCTGGGCAGTTTTCAAGGGCTGTGTCCACGGCGCTTGTAGTGACTGAGCCGTGCTTGATACTGGCGT
>NZ_JBSFVD010000016.1:0-187342 GCF_053592135.1 Streptomyces sp. NPDC002784
CACCGCAGCAATCTCGTCCGGAGTCACACACTCTCAACGCCACACCGGGCCCCAAGGACACGCACCACCCCAGCCGACCTGACCAAGCCCTACTAGACTCTTGAGCCATGCGAACTGACCCCGTGGTCCAGGTCCGGGCCCTGGTGAAGCGGTACGGCACGAAGACCGCGGTGGACGGCCTCGACCTGGTGGCCCGGGCGGGCGTGACCGCCGTACTGGGGCCCAACGGCGCGGGCAAGACGACCACGGTCGAGACCTGCGAGGGATACCGCAGGCCGGACTCCGGGACGGTACGGGTGCTGGGCCTGGACCCGGTGCGGCAGTCCGCCGAACTCCGCCCGCGGATCGGCGTCATGCTCCAGTCCGGCGGCGTGTACTCCGGCGCCCGCGCCGACGAGATGCTCCGCCACGTGGCGAAGCTGCACGCCCACCCCCTGGACGTGGACGCCCTCATCGAGCGGCTGGGCCTGGGCGGCTGCGGCCGGACCACCTACCGGCGGCTCTCCGGCGGCCAGCAGCAGCGGCTCGCGCTCGCCATGGCCGTCGTGGGCCGCCCCGAGCTGGTGTTCCTGGACGAGCCGACCGCGGGGCTCGACCCGCAGGCCCGCCGCTCGACCTGGGACCTGGTCCGCGATCTGCGCGCCGACGGGGTCTCCGTCATCCTCACCACCCACTACATGGACGAGGCCGAGCAGCTCGCCGACGACGTGGCGATCATCGACGCCGGCCGGGTCATCGCCCAGGGCTCCCCCGAGGAGCTGTGCCGCGGCGGCGCCGAGAACACCCTGCGCTTCTCCGGCCGCCCCGGCCTGGACGTCGGCTCCCTGCTCAAGGCGCTCCCCGCCGACTGCACGGCCGCCGAGCTGACCCCGGGCTCGTACCGGGTGGCCGGGAAGGTCGACCCGCAACTGCTCGCGACGGTCACCTCCTGGTGCGCCCAGCACGGGGTGATGCCGGACCGGATCTCGGTGGAACGGCACACCCTGGAAGACGTCTTCCTGGAGCTCACAGGCAAGGAACTGCGCTCATGACCGCCGGTACCCACACACCGAGGCCCGGGGCCGCCCCGCTCCCCCGCATGATCATGGCCCAGGCGGCGCTGGAGACGCGGATGCTCCTGCGCAACGGCGAGCAGCTGCTGCTCACCGTGATCATCCCGACCCTGCTGCTGGTCCTGTTCTCAACGGTGGACATCGTCGACACCGGCGAGGGCGAGGCCGTGGACTTCCTCGCCCCCGGCATCATCGCGCTCGCGGTGATGTCGACCGCGTTCACCGGCCAGGCCATCGCCACCGGCTTCGAGCGGCGCTACGGCGTGCTGAAGCGGCTCGCCGCCTCCCCGCTGCCGCGCTGGGGCCTGATGACGGCGAAGACGCTGTCGGTCCTGGTCACCGAGGTCCTCCAGGTGCTCCTGGTGACGGTGATCGCCTTCGCGCTCGGCTGGGACCCGCGGGGCAATCCGGCGGCCGTGGTGCTCCTGCTCATCCTGGGCACGGCCGCCTTCTCCGGCCTGGGCCTGCTGATGGCGGGCACGCTCCCGGCGGAGGCCACGCTCGCCGCCGCCAACCTGGTCTTCCTGCTGCTGCTCATGGGCGGCGGGGTCATCGTGCCGCTGGACAGGTTCCCGGACGCGGCGCAGGACGTGCTCGCGCTGCTGCCCATCTCGGCACTGTCGGACGGGCTGCGGGACGTGCTGCGGCACGGCACCGGGATGCCCTGGGCCGACCTGGGGATCCTCGCGGTGTGGGCGGTGGCCGGGCTGGCCGCGGCCGGGAAGTTCTTCCGCTGGGAGTAACCCCTCGTGAATGCGTGCACAAGCCCGGGCCTACGATAGGTCGCGTGCCGAATCTGACCCGCGCCGACGCCGTAGCGGCCGTGCGCAACCCGCTCGCCTTCATCGCCGCACGCTGGACCCCGGATCCCAGGACGGTCCGGCGGGCGGCGCTCGCCGCGCTCGTCATGTCGGTGGTCATCGTGGTCACCGGCGGAGCGGTGCGGCTGACCGGCTCCGGGCTCGGCTGCCCCACCTGGCCGAAGTGCACCGAGGACTCGATCAACAACACCGCCGAGATGGGCATCCACGGCTACATCGAGTTCGGCAACCGCCTGCTGACGTACGTGCTGTGCGCGGCCGTCGGCTGGGCGATCATCGCCGCCCGCGCGCAGAAGCCGTACCGGCGCAGCCTGACCCGGCTGGGCTGGACGCAGTTCTGGGTGGTGATGGGCAACGCCGTTCTCGGCGGGATCGTCGTGCTCGTCGGCCTGAACCCGTACACGGTCGCCGCGCACTTCCTGCTCTCCTCGGCGCTGATCGCGGTCGCCACGGTGATGTGGCAGCGCACCCGGGAGGGCGACACCGAGCCCCGCCCGCTGGTGGGCAAGGCGGTGCAGCAGCTGGTCTGGGTCCTGGTCGCGGCGAGCGTGCTGCTGATCGCGGTCGGCACGGTCGTCACCGGGGCGGGACCGCACGCGGGCGACTCCAGCGAGGTCGAGCGCATGCCGCTGGACTGGGAGAGCGTGAGCAAGCTGCACGCGGTCCTGGCCTGGATCGTGGTGACCCTGACCTTCGCCCTGTGGTTCGTCCTCAAGGCGGTCGACGCGCCGAAGGGCCCGCCCGCCCGCACCCGGGACCTGTTCCTGATCCTGCTGGCCCAGGGTGCCGTCGGCTACGTCCAGTACTTCACGGACCTGCCCGAGGTCCTGGTCGGCCTCCACATGTTCGGCTCCTGCCTGGTGTGGATCGCTGTCCTGCGGGTGCTGCTGGCGCTGCGCGAGCGTCCGGTCACCGACCCGGCCGTCCCGGCCCCGGCCCTCGCCGACCGGCTCGAACCCGCCTCCGGCTGACCGCGGCGCGATCAGTCCAGCCCGTACACCCGCCGGGCGTTCCCCGCCGCGATCAGGCCCGCCACGCGCTGGGCGTCCGCCAGGGACCAGGCGTCGTCCGCGACCCAGGTGCCGAGGACCCGGGCGAGGGCCTCGCGGAAGAGGCGGGCGCCCACGACGTGGAGTTCCGGGAGTTCCTGGCCGCCGCTGGAGAAGAGGATCTTGCCGAAGGGGGCGAGTTCCAGGATCTCCGCGAGGACGGTCGCCGTGCGGGCGCCGGTGCGGACCAGGGCGGCGCCCGAGTCGGCGTAGACATGGGGGAAGACGCCGGCCAGGTGGGCGGCGTGCCGGTGGTACGGGTAGCTGTGCAGCAGGACCAGGTCCGTGCCGAGGCCCGCCGTGGCGCGCACGAAGCCCGTGAGCAGCACCGGATCCGTACGGTCGATGCGCAGGCCCGGCTCGCCCAGGCCCGCGTGCAGCTGGAGCGGCAGCCCCGAGGCCACCGCGCTCCACAGCAGGTGCCGCAGCAGCACCGGGTCGGTCACCTCGCCGCCCACCCGGCGGGCGGCCAGCCAGCGCCCCGCCGCGCCGCGCACCTCGCCGGGCCCCGGCGGCTCCGGCGCCAGCGCGAGGCCGTGCCGTACGCCCGCGACCGACGTGAAGGCGACCGCGTGCGCGGCGGCGCCGTGCACCGATTCGGCGAGGTTGGCCAGGAAGGACTCGACGGTTCCCGAGGTGTCGGCGACCTGTTCCGCGAGGAGTTCCAGGCGGACGATCTCGTGTGCCCGCGCGGCCCCGGTGCTGGCCAGTTCGTCGGGTCCGGTGAGGTCGCCGGGGACGCCGGTGTCGACCAGGTACGTGGTGATGCCGCTGCCGCGCAGCAGTCGCCGGCCCGCCTCCAGGACGCCCAGTTCACGGCGCCGGGCGAGATAGCGGGCGGGCGGGCAGTGCGGTTCCAGGCCGAGCAGCGGGGGGCACCAGCGCCGTACGGCGAAACCGGTCTGCGTGTCGAAGAGGGTCGTGCCGGGGGCCGGCGGGCCCTCGGTGCGGGCGAGTCGGGCCTCGAAGGTGCCGAGGCCCAGCTCGGTGCGGAGCACTCCGTGGCAGTACTGGTCCACTAGGGACGGCGTTTCGATCATCCGGACTCCCGTGTGTGGACCCTTTACAGGGCTTAACGGGTGAACCGGGGTCAGGGTTTGGGGTGTGCGCGTTGTTCGTCGGCTGCGGGCCGACCGGTGGCTGGTCGCGCAGTTCCCCGCGCCCCTGAGGGAGTTACTCAGCCGTTCTTCGGTCCGCCGACCTGGATTCCGGCCATCCGGGACCACTCGTACGGCCCCGTCCTGACCTTCGCCGCGAACTCGCCGTCGAACTGTTCGTGAACAGTGATGCCGGCCTGCTTCACCGCCTGTTCGGCGATCGCGTACGTCGGGGCCACCAGGTCGCCCCAGGTGCCGTCCTCGCCGACGAGGACGATCCGGGCGCCGCGCTCACCGAGATAGGCCACCTGGCCCTCGGCGCCGCCGTGTGCCTTGGAGAAGGCGCCGATCTGCTTGGCCAGCTTGGCCGCCCGGCGCTCGGCCTTCGCGTCAACCGCTTGCGTGTCTGCCATGGCCAGGATGCTACCGACGAGTAGATCAAAGGGCGATCCCGGGGCGGAGTGACCCTTACCTCAGGAAGGGGTCCACCGCGACGGCCACGAACAGCAGCGAGACATAGGTGATGGACCAGTGGAACAGCCGCATCTCCTTCAGCTTCGCGCCCGTCACCTCGGCCTTCGCCCGGTTCTGCAGGGCGTGTGCCTCCCACAGCCACCAGCCGCCCGCCACCAGGGCGACCAGCGTGTAGAACCAGCCCGTGTAGCCGAGCGGGGTCAGCAGCAGCGAGACCGCGACCATGACCCAGCTGTAGAGCACGATCTGCTTGGCGACGGTCTTGTTGGAGGCGACGACGGGGAGCATCGGCACGCCCACGCGCGCGTAGTCCTCGCGCACCTTCATCGACAGCGGCCAGTAGTGCGGGGGCGTCCAGAAGAACATGACGAGGAACAGCACGACCGGCGCCCACGACAGCGAGTTCGTGACGGCGGACCAGCCGATCAGCACCGGCATGCAGCCCGCGATGCCGCCCCACACGATGTTCTGCGAGGTGCGGCGCTTGAGGATCATCGTGTAGACGACGACGTAGAAGAGGAGCGCGCCGAGGGCGAGCCAGGCGCTCAGCCAGTTGACGGTCAGGCCGAACAGCAGCGTGGAGACGACCGCCAGGGTGATGCCGAAGGCCAGGCACTCGCGCGGGCTGACCATGCCGGTGACCAGGGGGCGCTGCGAGGTGCGGTCCATGAGGGCGTCGATGTCGCGGTCGATGTACATGTTGAGCGCGTTGGCGCCGCCCGCGGAGAGATAGCCGCCGAGGCAGGTCAGGAGGACGAGGCCGAGATCGGGCACGCCCTGCTGCGCCAGGAACATCACCGGCACGGTGGTGATCAGCAGCAGTTCGATGATCCGCGGCTTGGTCAGCGCCACGAACGCCTTGACCCGGGCCCCGATCGGCCGCCGGCTCGGGCTCTGGCTCGCCCCGATAATCCCCGCTGGACGGGATTCAACGGCCGTCACGCACACCCCTGACAGAGACATCCCAGCAAGCCTCGCGGTGTGAAGTCCCGGTAAAGGCTCGCGCGTACCACGCCACTGTAGACGTTGCCCAGACCCCGGCATTCGCGGGGGTGGCCTCGTGTTGGCACGCCCCGCTGGAAGAGCCGGCCGGCACTCGATTGAGCACTCGTTCGAGCGGCTTCGTATTCACTTGCCGAACGCGGTACGGACCAGTCGGGAGGCGGATGCCGACGAGTCCCGGCAGTCTGGAATGACTCGAAAAAACGCACGTACATACGGGGGTAGGCTCGACAACGGCCGGGGCGCCCCGTGCACCGGCAATTCGACATGCGTGACATGTGGAGAGGAGCCCTGACCCAGGGTGAGCACCAAGCCGACCACCACAGACCTCGAGTGGACCGAGCTGGACCAGCGGGCCGTGGACACCGCCCGCGTCCTGGCCGCCGACGCCGTACAGAAGGTCGGCAACGGCCATCCCGGTACGGCGATGAGCCTTGCGCCCGCCGCGTACACCCTCTTCCAGAAGGTGATGCGGCATGACCCGGCGGACGCCGACTGGGTCGCCCGGGACCGCTTCGTGCTGTCCGCGGGCCACTCGTCCCTGACCCTCTACACCCAGCTGTACCTGGCCGGCTTCGGCCTGGAGCTGGACGACCTGAAGTCCTTCAGGACGTGGGGCTCGAAGACCCCCGGTCACCCGGAGTACGGCCACACCACGGGCGTGGAGACCACCACCGGCCCGCTCGGCCAGGGTGTCGCCAACGCGGTGGGCATGGCGATGGCCGCCCGTTACGAGCGCGGTCTGTTCGACCCGGAGGCTCCCGCCGGTGAGTCGCCGTTCGACCACTACATCTACTGCATCGCCGGTGACGGCTGCCTCCAGGAGGGCATCTCCGCCGAGGCGTCCTCGCTCGCCGGCCACCAGCAGCTGGGCAACCTGATCCTGCTGTGGGACGACAACCACATCTCGATCGAGGGCGACACCGAGACGGCCGTCTCCGAGGACACCGTCAAGCGCTACGAGGCCTACGGCTGGCATGTGCAGCGCGTCGAGCCGCAGGCCAACGGCGACCTCGACCCGGCCGCCCTCTACGCCGCGATCCAGCAGGCCAAGGCCGTCACGGACCGGCCGTCGTTCATCGCGATGCGCTCGATCATCGCCTGGCCGGCCCCGAACGCCCAGAACACCGAGGCCGCGCACGGCTCGGCGCTCGGCGACGACGAGGTCGCGGCCACCAAGCGCGTCCTCGGCTTCGACCCGGAGCAGAGCTTCGAGGTCACCGACGAGGTGATCGACCACACCCGCCAGGCGCTGGAGCGCGGCCGTCAGGCCAAGGCGGAGTGGGAGAAGTCCTTCCAGGAGTGGCGCAACAGCAACCCCGAGCGCGCCGCCGAGTTCGACCGCATCAGCAAGGGCGAGCTGCCCGCGGGCTGGGAGTCGGCGATCCCGGTGTTCGAGCCCGGCAAGGGTGTCGCCACCCGTGCCGCGTCCGGCAAGGTGCTCCAGGCGCTCGGCCCGGTGCTCCCGGAGCTGTGGGGCGGCTCGGCCGACCTGGCGGGCTCCAACAACACGACGATCGACAAGACGTCGTCGTTCCTCCCGGCGGGCAACCCGCTGCCGGAGGCGAACCCGTACGGCCGCACGATCCACTTCGGTATCCGCGAGCACTCCATGGCCGCGGAGATGAACGGCATCACGCTGCACGGCAACACCCGCGTCTACGGCGGCACCTTCCTGGTGTTCTCCGACTACATGCGCAACGCCGTACGTCTGTCGGCCCTGATGCACCTGCCGGTGACGTACGTGTGGACGCACGACTCCATCGGTCTCGGCGAGGACGGCCCCACCCACCAGCCGGTCGAGCACCTGGCCTCGCTGCGCGCCATCCCGGGTCTGAACGTGGTCCGCCCGGCCGACGCCAACGAGACCGCCATCGCCTGGCGAGAGATCCTCAAGCGGTACACGAAGGTCTTCGGCAAGGGTGCCCCGCACGGGCTGGCGCTGACCCGCCAGGGCGTGCCGACGTACGAGCCCGACGAGGACGCCGCCAAGGGCGGTTACGTCCTGTTCGAGGCCTCGACCGGGACGCCCGAGGTGATCCTGATCGCGACCGGTTCCGAGGTGCACGTGGCTGTCGGGGCGCGCGAGCGGCTCGAGGCCGACGGGGTGCCGACGCGGGTCGTGTCGATGCCGTGCGTGGAGTGGTTCGAGGAGCAGGACCAGGGGTACCGGGACAGCGTTCTGCCCCCCGCGGTCAGGGCGCGTGTCGCGGTCGAGGCCGGCATCGGGCTCACCTGGCACCAGTACGTCGGGGACGCCGGTCGGATCGTTTCCCTGGAGCACTTCGGTGCTTCGGCCGACGGCAAGGTCCTTTTCGAGGAGTACGGCTTCACTGCGGAGAACGTGGCCGCGAAGGCGCGGGAATCCCTCGCTTCCGCCCAGCGCTGACGCTCACATACGACACGTAGGAGATGTAATTCCATGACAGACGCACTCAAGCGCCTCTCCGAGGAGGGCGTCGCGATCTGGCTGGACGACCTGTCGCGCAAGCGGATCACGTCCGGCAACCTCGCCGAGCTGATCGACCAGCAGCACGTCGTGGGCGTCACCACCAACCCGTCCATCTTCCAGAAGGCCATCTCGCAGGGCGACGGCTACGACCAGCAGCTGTCGGACCTCGCCGCCCGCAAGGTGACCGTCGAAGAGGCCGTCCGCATGATCACCACGGCGGACGTCCGCGACGCCGCCGACATCCTGCGCCCGGTCTTCGACGCCACGAACGGCCAGGACGGCCGCGTGTCGATCGAGGTCGACCCGCGTCTGGCCCACCACACGAAGCCGACGGTCGCCGAGGCCAAGCAGCTGGCCTGGCTGGTGGACCGGCCCAACACGCTGATCAAGATCCCGGCCACGATGGGCGGGCTGCCGGCCATCACCGAGGTGATCGGCCTGGGCATCAGCGTCAACGTCACGCTGATCTTCTCGCTGGAGCGCTACCGCCAGGTCATGGACGCCTACCTGTCGGGCCTGGAGAAGGCCAAGGAGAGGGGTCTGGACCTCTCCCTGATCCACTCGGTGGCCTCCTTCTTCGTGTCCCGCGTGGACACCGAGATCGACAAGCGGCTGGACGCGCTCGGCACCGACGAGGCCAAGGCCGCCCGCGGCAAGGCCGGCGTCGCCAACGCCCGGCTCGCCTACCAGGCGTACGAGGAGGTCTTCTCCTCGGACCGCTGGCTGGCGCTGGAGAAGGCGGGCGCCAACAAGCAGCGTCCGCTGTGGGCCTCCACCGGCGTGAAGGACCCGGCCTACAAGCCGACCCTGTACGTCGACGAGCTGGTCGCGCCGAACACGGTGAACACCATGCCGGAGGCCACGCTCCAGGCCACCGAGGAGGGTGGCCAGATCCGCGGCAACGCCGTCGCCGGCACCTACGAGCAGGCCCGCGCCGAACTCGACGCCGTCGAGAAGCTCGGGATCTCGTACGACGAGGTGGTGCAGCTGCTGGAGGAAGAGGGCGTCGAGAAGTTCGAGGCGTCCTGGAACGACCTGCTGAAGTCGACCGAGGCGGAGCTTCAGCGCCTCGCCCCCTCGGAGGGCTGACATCTTGTCGAGCAGCAACCCGCTGCGTGACCCCGCAGACCGACGGCTCCCGCGTATCGCGGGGCCGTCGGGCCTGGTCATCTTCGGCGTCACGGGCGATTTGTCACGAAAGAAGCTCATGCCCGCCGTGTACGACCTCGCGAACCGGGGTCTGCTGCCGCCGGGCTTCTCGCTGGTCGGTTTCGCCCGGCGCGAGTGGCAGCACGAGGACTTCGCCCAGGAGGTCCACGACGCGGTCAAGGAGCATGCCCGGACCCCCTTCCGCGAGGAGGTCTGGCACCAGCTCATCCAGGGCATGCGGTTCGTCCAGGGCACCTTCGACGACGACGACGCCTTCGAGCGGCTGCGCGACACCATCCAGGAGCTGGACAAGCAGCAGGGCACGGGCGGCAACTTCGCCTTCTACCTGTCGGTGCCGCCGCGCTCCTTCCCGGTGGTCATCCAGCAGCTGAAGAAGCACGGCCTCGCCGACCAGACCGGCGGCTCCTGGCGCCGCGCGGTCATCGAGAAGCCCTTCGGCCACGACCTGAAGTCGGCCGAGGAGCTCAACAAGGTCGTGCACGAGGTCTTCGCCCCGGACCAGGTCTTCCGCATCGACCACTACCTGGGCAAGGAGACCGTCCAGAACATCCTGGCGCTGCGCTTCGCCAACACGATGTTCGAGCCGATCTGGAACCGGTCCTTCGTGGACCATGTGCAGATCACGATGGCCGAGGACATCGGCATCGGCGGCCGGGCGGGCTACTACGACGGCATCGGCGCCGCCCGTGACGTCATCCAGAACCACCTGCTCCAGCTGATGGCCCTGACGGCCATGGAGGAGCCCGCCTCCTTCGACGCGGACGCGCTGGCCGCCGAGAAGACCAAGGTGCTCGGTGCCGTACGGCTGCCGAAGGACCTGGGCCGGGACACCGTGTTCGCGCAGTACGCGGCCGGCTGGCAGGGCGGCGCCAAGGCGGTCGGCTACCTCCAGGAGGAGGGCATCGACGCCAAGTCGAAGACCGACACCTACGCCGCGGTCAAGCTGGAGGTCGACAACCGCCGCTGGGCGGGCGTCCCCTTCTACCTGCGCACCGGCAAGCGCCTCGGCCGCCGGGTCACCGAGATCGCGGTGGTCTTCCAGCGGGCGCCGCACTCCCCCTTCGACCACACGGCGACGGAGGAACTCGGCAAGAACGCGATCGTGATCCGCGTCCAGCCGGACGAGGGCGTCACGGTCCGCTTCGGCTCCAAGGTGCCCGGCACCTCCATGGAGATCCGGGACGTGTCCATGGACTTCGCCTACGGCGAGTCGTTCACGGAGTCCAGCCCGGAGGCGTACGAGCGCCTCATCCTGGACGTCCTGCTCGGCGACTCGAACCTCTTCCCGCGCACGGAGGAGGTCGAGCTGTCCTGGAAGATCCTCGACCCGATCGAGGAGTACTGGGACAAGAACGGCACTCCGGCCCAGTACCCGGCCGGTACCTGGGGGCCCGTCGAGGCGGACGAGATGCTCGAGCGAGACGGACGGAGCTGGCGCCGGCCATGAAGACAGACCTGACGGACACCACGGCCAGCAAGATAAACAAGGCCCTCGTCCAGAGCCGCCGGGCCATCGGCACGCCTGCCGTGGGCATGGTGCTGACGCTGGTCATCGTGACGGACGAGGAGAACGCGTACGACGCGCTCAAGGCCGCCAACGACGCCTCGCGCGAGCATCCCTCGCGCACGCTCGTGGTCATCAAGCGCGTCTCGCGTTCCCCCCGGGACCGCACGAAGTCCCGGCTGGACGCCGAGGTGCGGGTGGGCGCGGACGCGGGCACCGGCGAGACGATCGTGCTGCGGCTGTACGGCGATGTCGTCGGCCACGCCCAGTCGGTGGTCCTGCCGCTGCTGCTGCCGGACGCGCCGGTCGTGGTCTGGTGGCCGGTGAACGCGCCGCTGGACCCGGCCAGCGACCCGCTGGGCGCCCTGGCCCAGCGCCGGGTGACCGACACCTACGCCTCCGAGCAGCCGGTGCGGGACCTTGAGGCCCGGGCCGGCGCGTACACCCCCGGTGACACGGACCTGTCGTGGACCCGCATCACGCCCTGGCGCTCGATGCTGGCCGCGGCGCTGGACCAGGTCGCGTGCGAGGTCAAGGGCGTCGAGGTGGAGGGCGAGGAGTTCAACCCGAGCTGTGAGCTGCTGGCGATGTGGCTCGCGGACCGGCTCGACGTCCCCGTGAAGCGGTCGCTGTCGGCGGGTCCCGGTCTGACGGCGGTGCGGATGGCCACCGACTGCGGTCCGATCGTGCTGGACCGGGCGGACGGCTCGCTGGCGACGCTGTCCATCGAGGGCCAGCCCGACCGTGCGGTGGCGCTGAAGCGGCGGGACACGGCCGAGCTGATCGCGGAGGAGCTGCGGCGGCTCGACCCGGACGACACCTACGCCTCGGCGCTGAAGTTCGGGGTGGAGCGGCTGAACGCGGAGGCCGAGAAGGCGGTGGCCGAAGAGGGGCCCGTCGCGGTGGAGACGCCCGTGGAGGAGGCCGCGAAGGCCCCCGCCAAGAAGGCCGCGAAGAAGGCTCCGGCGAAGAAGGCCCCCGCGAAGAAGGCGACGGCGAAGTGAGCACTCCGCAGCTGGTCGTGCACCACGACAAGGAGCTGATGGCGCAGGCCGCGGCGGCCCGGCTGATCACGAAGATCGTGGACGCCCAGACCTCCCGGGGCTCCGCGTCGGTGGTCCTCACCGGGGGCCGCAACGGCAACGGCGTGCTGGCCGCGCTGGCGGCGGCCCCGGCCCGGGACGCCATCGACTGGGGGCGCCTGGACCTGTGGTGGGGTGACGAGCGGTTCCTGCCCGAGGGGGATCCGGAGCGCAATGTCACGCAGGCCCGCGAGGCCCTGCTGGACTCGGTGCCCCTGGCCCCCGAGCGGGTGCACGCGATGCCCGCCTCGGACGGCCCGTACGGCGCCGACGCGGACGCGGCGGCGGCCGCCTACGCCGCCGAACTGGCCCGCGCGGCAGGCCCCGAGAACCACGGCGCGGTTCCGACGTTCGACGTCCTGATGCTGGGCGTCGGGCCGGACACGCATGTGGCGTCGCTGTTCCCGGAGCTGCCAGCGGTCCGCGAGACCGAGCGGACGGTGGTCGGCGTGCACGGCGCGCCCAAGCCCCCGCCGACCCGGATCACCCTCACCCTCCCGGCGATCCGGGCGGCCCGTGAGGTGTGGCTGCTGGCGGCCGGCGAGGACAAGGCCCAGGCCGCGGCCATCGCCCTGTCGGGCGCGGGCGAGGTCCAGGCCCCGGCGGCGGGCGCGCACGGCAGGCAGCGCACCCTGTGGCTGCTGGACACGGCGGCGGCCGGCCGGCTCCCGCGGTCGCTGTACCCGCCGGCCTCCGCGTAGGCCGAAGAGCGGCGGGGGAAGGACGAAGAGCGGTGGGGGAGGCAACTCCCCCACCGCTCCTCCTACTTCACCGACCCGGCCATGACTCCCTGCACGAAGTGCCGCTGGAAGGTGCCGAACTGCCGGATCTGGGACTGCAGTGCCACGGTCAGCGGCTGGGACGAGCTGTCCGCGAAGAGCAGGGCGACCAGCATGTCGTTCCACACCCACAGGAACTGGAAGATGGCGAGGCTGGCGATCGCGGGCCGGCCGACCGGCAGGACGAGCCGGGTGAAGATCCGCCACTCCCCGCCGCCGTCCATCCGCGCGGCCTCCAGCATCTCCTTGGGCATCTCCGCGAAGTAGTTCCGCAGCAGGAACACCGCGAACGGCAGCCCGTAGGCGACGTGGAAGAGCACCACGCCGGGAATCGTGCCGAACAGCCCCAGCCGGCCGAAGAGTTCGGCGCCCGGCGCCGGCTGACGGACACCTTGAGCGCCGTGGCCTGACGCACCCCGAGGGCCGTCACACCCCGTAGGGCCGGTACGGATGGCCCTGCGGAGGAACGTACGGCGGCGGAGCCGACGGCATCGGCGGAAGCACCGTGGGCAGGGTCGCCGGATGCGCGTCCAGCCGTATGCCGTAGTACCGCTTCAGCCGCCCCAGCTCCAGCAGCGCGATGCTCGTGACGGTCACCGGCGCCCCCAGGATGAACAGGATGCCCATCGCCAGGCCGAGGCCGTGCAGATCACCCGTGAGGAGATCGGGAAGGGCCATCAGCCAGGTCGTCACCGTGGCGAGCAGCGGCGGCAGACACCGGTGTACCGCGGCCGTGCCGAAGAAGTTGCCGGAGACCCGGAAGGCGCCCGCGGCGACGAAGCCGGTCATCCACAGCGCCGCGAGGCCGAACGGCAGCATCGCGAGGCCCCCGATCGCCGTGGACAGCTGGAACAGCAGCACCGTCGTGACGACCGAGCCGATGAACAGCAACAGCAGTTTCAGCGAGTTCATCAACGGCTGCCGCACCAGCCGCCAGTTGCCCGCGCGCCGCCAGCGGTAGAGCATCACGCCTACCGTGAGCGGCGTGATCAGCAGCAGCACCGCGGACGCGGTCAGCGCGTTCTCCAGGATCTCGTCGAAGGCGAACCCGCCCTCGACGAAGGTGTAGACGCCCACCGCCGCGACCGCCCCGGCGATGATCCTGATCCGCTTGAGGGTCTCGACGGACGCATCGAGCGAGGCCGGTATCCATCGCGGGTGGAACATCGCCCGCGCCACCCGCTGCGGCTTCAGAAAGTCCCGCGCGGTCAGCGTGCCGCCGGTCCAACTCCCTTGAGGACTGGTCAACTTGCACTCCCCCGAGTGATCGTCTCCTTGATCGTCGGGGGAGTCTAGTCGAAGCGGGCGACGCTCCGCCGCCCGCTTTCCGGCTCAGCGTCCGCGCAGTTCCCGGTACTTGGCGACCAGTGCCTGGGAGGAGGCGTCCAGACCGGGGACGTCGGCGCCCTCGGTGAGGGCGGGCTCGACGCGCTTGGCGAGGACCTTGCCGAGTTCGACGCCCCACTGGTCGAAGGAGTCGATGTTCCACACCGCGCCCTGCACGAACACCTTGTGCTCGTAGAGGGCGATCAGCTGGCCGAGCACCGACGGGGTCAGTTGCCGGGCGAGGATCGTGGTGGTCGGGTGGTTGCCCTGGAAGGTCTTGTGGCTGACCAGTTCCTCCGGCACCCCCTCCGCACGCACCTCCTCGGGAGTCTTGCCGAAGGCCAGCGCCTGGGTCTGGGCGAAGAAGTTCGCCATCAACAGGTCGTGCTGCGCCTTCAGTTCCTCGCTCAGTTCGGCGACCGGCTCGGCGAAGCCGATGAAGTCCGCCGGGATCAGCTTGGTGCCCTGGTGGATCAGCTGGTAGTAGGCGTGCTGCCCGTTGGTGCCGGGCGTGCCCCACACCACCGGCCCGGTCTGCCAGTCCACGGGCCGCCCGTCCCGGCCGACGTACTTGCCGTTGGACTCCATGTCGAGCTGCTGGAGGTAGGCGGTGAACTTGGACAGGTAGTGGCTGTAGGGCAGCACGGCATGCGATTGGGCGTCATGGAAGTTGCCGTACCAGATGCCCAGCAGGCCCAGCAGCAGCGGCACATTGGACTCGGCGGGGGCGGTCCTGAAGTGCTCGTCGACCAGCCGGAAGCCGTCGAGCATCTCCCGGAAGCGGTCCGGGCCGATGGCGATCATCAGGGAGAGGCCGATCGCCGAGTCGTAGGAGTAGCGTCCGCCGACCCAGTCCCAGAACTCGAACATGTTCGCGGTGTCGATGCCGAACTCCGCCACCTTCTCGGTGTTCGTCGACAGCGCCACGAAGTGCTGGGCGACCGCTTCCTGCCCGGCGTTCAGTTCGCCCAGCAGCCAGTTGCGCGCCGAGGTGGCGTTGGTGATCGTCTCGATGGTGGTGAAGGTCTTGGAGGCGATGACGAACAGCGTCTCCGCCGGGTCCAGGTCGCGGGTGGCCTCGTGCAGGTCGGCGCCGTCGACATTGGACACGAACCGGACCGTCAGCTCGCGGTCGGTGAACGCGCGCAGCACCTCGTACGCCATCGCCGGGCCGAGGTCGGAGCCGCCGATGCCGATGTTGACGACGTTCCTGATCCGCTTGCCGGTGTGTCCGGTCCAGGCGCCGGAGCGGACCCGGTCGGCGAAGTCGCTCATCCGGTCCAGGACGGCGTGCACACCCGGCACGACGTTCTCGCCGTCGACCTCGATGACCGCGTCCCGCGGGGCGCGCAGCGCGGTGTGCAGCACCGCCCGGTCCTCGGTGACGTTGATCTTCTCGCCGCGGAACATCGCGTCGCGCAGCCCGAACACATCGGTGGCGGCGGCCAGCTCACGCAGCAGGCGCAGCGTCTCGTCGGTGACGAGGTGCTTGGAGTAGTCGATGTACAGATCGCCGACCTGGAGCGTGTAGCCGGTGCCGCGGCCGGGGTCGGCGGCGAAGATGTCGCGCAGGGCGACCTCGCCGAGTTCCTCGCGATGCTTGGCCAGAGCGGTCCACTCGGGCGTCTGGTTGAGCCTGGTACGGCCGTCTTGGTTCATCTCGGACTTCAGCCTTCTTTCGTCCCTGTCCCCGCTGTTCCCAACCTAATTGATCAGCACGGGTATCAGCGCGATGACCGACAGCACGAAGAAGGCGGCCGTGAAACCGCTTCGGCCAGGCACCGTCCGGTGCCTGGCCGTTCATCGACTCCTAGATCTCGCCGCGCAGTTTGGCGAGCGCCTCGGCGAGAATCGCCTCGCCGTCCGCGTCGCTGCGCCGCTCCCGTACATACGCCAGGTGCGTCTTGTACGGCTCGGTGCGCGGCGGGTCCGGCGGGTTGTCCCGGTCCTGCCCTGCGGGGAAGCCGCAGCGCGGGCAGTCCCAGGTGTCGGGAACCTGCGCGTCGCTGGCGAAGCTGGGCTGGGTCTCGTGCCCGTTGGAGCACCAGAAGGAGATGCGCAGCCGGGGCGCGGACTCGCCACGCTCGGCCTCGCCCATCGGCCCCGCCCCGACCCGGCTTCCTCGGATCGCGTTGCCACTTGCCACGGTCGTAACTCCCTGCGTGATGGTGCCGCGAAGCGAGTCGGCGTTTCGCTTCGTTGCGAGCGCCTCAGTCTACGTAAGGCCCAACGCGCGTCCAGTGGTTGGAGTTACAGCTCCCACATCTAGACGCAAGGCCCATGATAGGCGGCGCTCAGCTGCGCGTACCGAACATGGGGCCTTACGTACGGATTGTGCGTGCCGGTCAGTTGTTCACCTTCATCAGAAGGGCGAGCACGACAATGCACGCGAACCAGAGCAGACCGACCACGACGGTGATCCGGTCGAGGTTGCGCTCGGCGACCGAGGAGCCGCCGACGGACGACTGCATGCCGCCACCGAACATGTCGGAGAGGCCGCCGCCCTTGCCCTTGTGCATCAGCACCAGCAGCATCAGCAGACCGCTGAACACGATCAGGGCGATCGAGAACCCCATAACCACGGCTGGACCAACTTCCTCGGATCTGGATGGACGACAGGGGCACAGCCACCGGGCTGTGCCCCCGCAAGGGTACGACGGATCGCCGCTACCGCATACTTACTGGTCGCGGAAGCGCACGATCTTGACGAACTCGTCGGCGTCGAGCGAGGCGCCGCCGACCAGCGCGCCGTCGATGTCGGCCTGCGCCATGATCTCGGCGACGTTGCCGGACTTGACCGAGCCGCCGTACTGGATGCGGACCTTGTCGGCCAGCTCCTGGGTGTACAGCTCGGCGAGCTTGGCGCGGATGGCGGCGCAGACCTCCTGGGCGTCCTCGGCGCCGCAGACCTTGCCGGTGCCGATGGCCCACACGGGCTCGTAGGCGATCACGACGGTCTCGGCCTGCTCGGCCGGGAGGTCCTTCAGACCGCCCTCGACCTGGGCGAGGGTGTGGCTGACGTGGTTGCCCGCCTCGCGGACGTCCAGCTCCTCGCCGACGCACAGGATCGGGGTCAGGCCGTGCTTGTAGGCGGCCTTGACCTTGGCGTTGACGATCTCGTCGGTCTCGTTGTGGTACTGGCGGCGCTCGGAGTGGCCGACGGCCACGTACGTGCACTTCAGCTTGGCCAGCATCGCACCGGAGATCTCGCCGGTGTAGGCGCCGGAGTCCTGCGCGGACAGGTCCTGGGCGCCGTACTTGATCTTCAGCTTGTCGCCGTCGACCAAGGTCTGCACGGAGCGCAGGTCGGTGAAGGGCGGCAGGACGGCGACCTCTACGGCCTCGTAGTCCTTGTCGGCCAGGGCGAAAGCGAGCTTCTGGACGTGGGCGATGGCCTCGAGGTGGTTGAGGTTCATCTTCCAGTTGCCCGCCATCAGCGGCGTGCGCGTGCTCATCTAGGTCAGTCCTCCAGTGCGGCGAGGCCGGGGAGCGTCTTGCCCTCGAGGTATTCGAGGGAGGCGCCGCCACCGGTCGAGATGTGGCCGAATGCGTTCTCGTCGAAGCCCAGGGTGCGGACGGCCGCGGCGGAGTCGCCGCCGCCGACCACGGTGAAGCCCGGGGAGTCGATGAGCGCCTGGGCGACCGACTTGGTGCCCTCGGCGTAGTCGGGGTGCTCGAAGACGCCCATGGGGCCGTTCCAGAAGACGGTGGCCGCGTCGGCGAGCTTCGAGGCGTACAGCTTGCGGGTCTCCGGACCGATGTCCAGGCCCTGCTGGTCGGCGGGGACGGCGTCCGCGGCGACGGTCGTGGGGTGGGCCGGGGCCTTGGTCTTCAGGTCCGGGAACTCGCCGGCGACGAGGACGTCGACGGGGAGGACCAGCTCGACGCCGTTCCCCTCCGCGCGCTCGATGTACTCCCGCACGGCCGGGACCTGGTCCTCCTGGAGGAGGGAGCCGCCGACCTCGTACCCCTTGGCCTTGAGGAAGGTGTACGCCATGCCGCCGCCGATGAGGATGCGGTCGGCCTTGCCGAGCAGCTGGTCGATGACGGCGAGCTTGTCGGAGACCTTGGCGCCGCCGAGCGCGACCACGTACGGGCGCTGGAGGTCGTCGGTGAGCTTCTTCAGGACGCCGACCTCGGTGGCGATGAGGTGGCCGGCGTAGTGCGGCAGCTTGCCCGGGAGGTCGAACACGGAGGCGTGCTTGCGGTGCACGGCGCCGAAGCCGTCGCCGACGTAGACGTCCGCGAGGGCGGCCAGCCGGTCGGCGAAGGCGGCGCGCTCGGCGTCGTCCTTGGCGGTCTCGCCGGCGTTGAAGCGCAGGTTCTCGATGACGGCGACCCGGCCGTCGGCGAGGCCCGCGACGACGGCCTGGGCGGACTCGCCGACGGTGTCGGTCGCGAACGCCACCTCGGCACCGAGGAGTTCACCGAGCCGGGCGGCGGCCGGGGCGAGCGAGAAGGCCGGGTCCGGGGCGCCCTTGGGGCGGCCCAGGTGGGAGGCCACGACCACGCGGGCGCCCGCCTCGGCGAGGGCCTTGACGGTGGGCAGGACGGCGCGGATGCGGCCGTCGTCGGTGATCGTGGCGCCGTCCAGCGGCACGTTGAGGTCGGCGCGGACGAAGACCCGCTTGCCGGTGACGCCTTCGGCGAGGAGTTCGTCGATCGTCTTCATTGAGAGGGCTCCCGAGAAGTGTTCGTGATGCTCGTGATCCTAAGAGGGCCGGTCGGTACGTGACACAGGGCCCGGGCGGCGCGTCCCTGCGCCGCCCGAGCCCTGCTGTCACATCGAAGTGCCTGCTCCGGGGATCAGAGCTGGTTGCCGACGAAGACCGTGAGGTCGACGAGGCGGTTGGAGTAGCCCCACTCGTTGTCGTACCAGCCGAGGATCTTCACCGTCTTGCCCTCCTGGACCATGGTCATGGAGGAGTCGAAGGTGCAGGAGGCCGGGTCACTGACGATGTCCGAGGAGACGATCTCGTCCTCGGTGTAGAACAGGTAGCCCTTCAGGTCGCCGTCGTCGGCGGCCTTCTTGAACGCGGCGTTGACCTCGTCCTTGGTGACCTCGCGCTGGAGCTCGACCACCAGGTCGGTGGCGGAACCGGTGGGAACCGGGACGCGCATCGCGATGCCGTCGAGCTTGCCCTTGAGCTGCGGCAGGACCAGGGCAGTGGCCTTGGCGGCACCCGTCGTGGTCGGGATGATGTTCTCGGCGGCGGCGCGGGCGCGGCGCAGGTCCTTGTGCGGGAAGTCCAGGATGCGCTGGTCGTTGGTGTACGCGTGCACCGTGGTCATCAGACCCTTGACGATGCCGAAGTTCTCGTCGAGGACCTTCGCCATCGGCGCCACACAGTTGGTGGTGCAGGAGGCGTTGGAGATGACGTGGTGGTTCGCCGCGTCGTACTTGTCCTGGTTGACACCCATCACGATGGTGATGTCCTCGCCCGAGGCCGGAGCCGAGATGAGGACCTTCTTGGCGCCGCCGACGATGTGCTTCTCGGCGTCGGCCTTCTTCGTGAAGATGCCCGTCGACTCGATGACGATGTCGACGCCGAGGTCGCCCCACGGGATGTCGGCGGGGTTGCGCTCGGACAGGACCTTGATGGTGTGACCGTCGACCGTGATCGTGTCGGCGGTGTGGGTGACCTCCTGCTTGAGGCGGCCCAGAATCGTGTCGTACTTCAGCAGATGCGCGGTGGTAGCGGTGTCACCCAGGTCGTTGACAGCCACGATCTCGATGTCAGCACCCTGCTCCAGCAGTGCGCGGAAGTAGTTGCGACCGATACGACCGAAGCCGTTGATGCCTACGCGGATCGTCACGAACCGATCTCCTCGTTGGTACGCCGGCCATGCGGTGCCGGCGAGCTGTATTTGGGATGTCCCCGACCGCCTACGACCCTACCTCTCTGCGGCCCCCGAGGTGACATCGAGATGCCCCATACACGGGCAGGCGGTCCGTACCCGCCAGTAGGGGTACGGACCGCCCCTTCGCGCTATCGCCCCGTCATCGTGCGGTCACGGAGTGTCGAGAGAGGTGAGGGCCTTGCGGATCAGGGCCGCACGGTCGGCCGGGGCGACGACGTGCTCCAGGCCGAAGCCCAGCAGCACGGTGTCGTCCGTGGTGACCGCGCCGTACGTCTGGAAGAGCCGGCCGACCCGCGCCCAGTCCTTGACGACGGCGGGGCTGCCCGCGGGCGGACCCGGGACGCGCCAGGCGCCCAGCGACGTCTCGAAGCCCTCGGTCTCGACGGCGGTGCCGCCGATCACGACCGAGGCGTTGTCGACGAGGACGCCACGGCCACCGGAGCCGGGGTCACTGATGTAGCCGAGCGAGACCTCGACGGTCCGGCCCGCGTAGGCGGACAGATCGAAGGAGACCTCCTGCCAGCCGGCCGACGCCCCGGTGAAGCTGTTCCAGGAGCCGCTGGTGCCGGACGGGGTGCAGGCGCCGTCGGCGAGGGTCAGATACCGCTTGAGCGCGGGGTGGGCCTGGATGAAGTACCCGGCCGAGCACTCCTCGGGCACCGCGGTGCCGGTCGCGCCGCCCTGCTCCGGCAGCGTCGTCCAGTCGTCGCCGCCCGCCGTACGGGCCTCCAGGACCGCGTGGTCGTAGCCCGGCTCGGTGCTCCACAGCATGCGGGTGCGCAGGGTGGGTGCCTGCGCGGCGGTCACCGAGGTCAGGTCGATGGTGCGGGTGAGGCGGTTCCAGGCGTAGTCGCTGTGCGTGACGGCCGCCATGGAGCTGCCCTCGAAGGGGCCGTAGGGGTTGACGGTGCCCGGGTAATGGCCCGCTCCGGCGCTCGCGAACTGCGGGAACCGGTCCACGGGCAGGGTCTCGGAGGTCACGCTGTAGGAACCGGCCGCGTTCAGCGGGTTGCCCGGCGCCCCGGCCAGCGTGCCCTTGCTGCCCGCGAGTTCACCGGCGCCCTCGAAGGCGGTGGCGTCGGGAAGGGACGTACGGCTGTAGGCGCCCAGGTAGTACTGGCTGAAGTCGTTGGACAGGTTGCCGCCGCCGAGGTCGACGCTGCCGCCGGCCTGTTCGCCGGCCTCGATCAGCCTGCCGCCCTCGTTGAGGAAGGCGCGCAGCTGGAGCTGGGTGGCGTTGCCCGGGACGCCGGCGCCCGTGTAGTGGACGACGGTGTCGAAGTGGCCGAGCACGCCGAGCGCGTCGGGCGCGCCCTGGGTGGCCACGTCCCAGACGGCGGCCTTGCGGCCGTTGGCCTTGAGCGCGTCGACGTAGAGCTGCGCCTGGGTGGCGGCCGCGCCCTCCTCGGCTACGACCAGGGTGTCCGCGCGCGGGCGTTCGGCCACGGTGTAGGTGAAGCGCTCGCTGGAGACCGGCTTCCCGCTCCTGGTCTCGCCGGTGAACCACACCTCGACCTTGTCCCCGGCGTCGCCGTCGGCGACCTTGGCGCGGTACTCGTCGAAGTAGAGGTTGTCCTCACCGCCGTAGGTCTCGCCGCCCTTCCACGGCCGCAGCGCCATGTCGTGCGTACGGCCGCCGTTGACGCGGTACTTGAGCTCCTTGTCGCGCACGGACTTGCGGGCGACGACGGAGACCTCCTGGTCGGCGCCGCGGGAGTAGGACGTGGTGAACGGCGCCGGGGTGAAGTCGGCGGCCTTCAGACCGACCGGGGAGGACGGCCGGTCCGGGTGGGCGGCGGACTCGGCGACGGAGAGCGCGAACGGGACGTTCTTGGCGAACTCCTGCTGGATCAGCCTCTCGTCGTCCGGGAAGTTGAAGATGGACTGGCAGTCGCCGGGCAGCCAGGCGTCGTTCGGGTCGACGTTCGAGGCGGTCTGGCAGGTCGACATCTCGGGCGTGAACATCGCCAGGCCGTTGACGTTGGCGGCGTGTCCGTCCGCCTCGCCGTTGGTGGTGTACAGCTCGGAGGAGACCTGCGGGTGGTAGCCCGGGACGGCGGGGTTCTCGGGGGTACCCGCGAGCGCCTTGTACATCACGTCGTCGGGGGTGTGCGTGGCCACCTGCCAGCCGACGCCGTAGAGGATGAGCTCGGCGGCCGAGTGGTAGTTGATGCCGAGTTCGAAGCCGATGCGCTTCTGGAAGGCGTCGATCGCCTTGGTCTCGGGTTCCGAGCCGGGGGCGTCACCGCGGTAGGTCTGGCTGGTGGGGTTCGGGGACGAACCCTCGTTGTCGTAGCCCCACTTGTAGGCGAAGTTGCGGTTGAGGTCGACGCCGTCGCCGGTGCTGATGGTGCCGTCGCCGTTGACGTCCCGCATGTTCTTGCGCCACAGGCGGTCGCCCGCCTCCTCGAAGGTGTAGTCGTAGCCGTCGGGGTTGGCCGAGATCACGAACCACAGCTCGGTGGTGTCGACGATCTTCTTGATCCGCTTGTCGGTCCGGTAGTTGTCCAGGTAGTGGTGCATCAGCCGCCGGGTCATCTCCGGGGTGATCCACTCCCGGGCGTGCTGGTTGGACATGTAGAGCACGGAGGGCTTGGCGCCGTCCTTGGACTTCTTGGCGTTCTTGGTGAGCTTCAGCGCCAGGATGTCCTGGCCCCGGACGGTCTTGCCGAGGGAGACGACCTTGGTGAGGCCGGGGTTGTCCTGGCCGGCGCGGAGGATCTCCTCCTTCAGGCCGCCGCTGCCGCTGTAGGGCCGGTAGACGCCGTCCGCGGCCGCTTCGACGCGCCGCTCGGCCCTGGCGGACAGGGTGTGCTCGGTGAGTTCGACGCCCTGCTTCTCCAGCTTCTCGGCCTGCTGGTCGGTGAGGTAGACCTCGATGGTGGCGGTGCCCTTCTCGGGCGCCTGCTCACTGAGTTCATGGCCGTCCTGTCCGGCGGCCAGCAGCAGCGGGATCTGCTTCTTGGTGACCTCGGCGCGGAAGACCTTGACCTCGTCGGCGTCCGGTGCGTCCGAACTGCCGTTCTGTGCCTGGGCGATGGGTGCGATGCTCGCTCCGCCGATCAGGAGCGCGCCGACAGCGAGGATCGATCTCGCTCTGTGTCTCATGAACCCCCCTTGCGTGGGTTCGCCACGTCAGCGAACAGATGCCAGGCTCATGACACTTCATGATCGAGTCAAGGGTGCCTCAAGAACCCGGAAACGCCGGTGACCGTCACCCGAGGGGGCGCGGTCACCGGCGTGTCGAGCGGGTGTCAGCCCACGAGGTTGTCGGCCATCTCCTCGGTGATGCTGGACTCGGTGCCGGGGATGCCGAGGTCCTGGGCGCGCTTGTCGGCCATCGCCAGCAGCCGGCGGATGCGGCCGGCGACGGCGTCCTTGGTCAGCGGCGGGTCGGCGAGCGCGCCCAGCTCTTCCAGGGAGGCCTGCTTGTGCTCCATGCGCAGCCGGCCGGCGGCGGCGAGGTGCTCGGGGACCTCCTCGCCGAGGATCTCCAGGGCGCGCTGGACGCGGGCACCGGCGGCGACGGCCGCGCGCGCGGAGCGGCGCAGGTTGGCGTCGTCGAAGTTGGCGAGGCGGTTCGCCGTGGCGCGGACCTCGCGGCGCATCCGGCGCTCCTCCCAGGCCAGCACCGACTCATGGGCGCCGAGCCGGGTGAGCAGGGCGCCGATCGCGTCGCCGTCGCGGACGACGACCCGGTCCACGCCGCGCACCTCACGGGCCTTGGCGGCGATGGACAGCCGGCGGGCGGCGCCGACGAGCGCGAGCGCGGCCTCGGGGCCCGGGCAGGTCACCTCCAGGGAGGAGGAGCGGCCGGGCTCGGTGAGCGAGCCGTGCGCCAGGAAGGCGCCGCGCCAGGCGGCCTCCGCGTCACAGGTGGCGCCGGAGACGACCTGCGGGGGCAGCCCTCTGATCGGGCGGCCCCGGCCGTCGACCAGGCCGGTCTGCCGGGCCAGCTGGTCCCCGCCGGCGACCACGCGCACCACGTAGCGCGAGCCGCGGCGCAGTCCGCCCGGTGCCATCACGATCAGTTCGGAGCTGTGGCCGAAGATCTCCAGGATGTCCCGCTTGAGCCGGCGGGCCGCCATCGCGGTGTCCAGCTCCGCCTCGATCACGATGCGCCCGCTGACCAGGTGAAGGCCGCCGGCGAACCGCAGAATGGCGGAGACCTCCGCCTTCCTGCAGCAGGTCCGGGTGACGGGGAGCCGGGAGATCTCGTCCTTCACCGCTGCCGTCATCGCCATGGGCCGATCCTTCCATGCATCCGAAAAATACGGTCGTACGCGGCGGCCAGCAGCTCCGGGTCGTGCCGTGGAGATCCGTCCCCCCGTGCGACCGGAGCCAGCTCGACCGCGGCCCCGAGCCGCTTGGCGGCCTCGGTCAGCACCTCGCGGTCGGGCACGGCTGCCTCGTCGGCCAGCACCACGTCCAGGGCGAGTTTAGGGGCGTGTCGTCCCAAAACCTCCAAATGACGCTGCGGGGAGAAGCCTTCGGTTTCTCCGGGCTGGGGGGCGAGGTTCAGCGAGAGCACCCGGCGGGCCTTCGTCTCCGTCAGCGCGTCCAGCAGCTGGGGCACCAGCAGATGCGGGATGACCGAGGAGAACCAGGACCCCGGGCCCAGCACCACCCAGTCCGCGTCCCGCACGGCCTCGACGGCCTCGGGGACGGCGGGCGGGTCGTGCGGCACCAGGTGCACGGACTGCACCTCACCGGGGGTGAGGGCGACGGTGGCCTGGCCCAGCACGGTGTCCACGTCCTCGGGCCGCTCCGGGTCGTGCCCCTTGACCAGGGCCTGCAGCTCCAGGGGTACGGCGGACATGGGCAGCACGCGCCCGTGCGCGCCGAGCAGCTTGCCGACCAGGTCCAGGGCCTGGACATGGTCGCCGAGCTGTTCCCACAGGGCGACGATCAGCAGATTGCCGACCGCGTGGTCGTGCAGGTCGCCCTGGGAGGCGAAGCGGTGCTGGATCACCCGCGACCAGGTCTGTCCCCAGTCGTCGTCGCCGCACAGCGCGGCCAGCGCCTTGCGCAGGTCGCCGGGTGGCAGCACGCCCAGCTCGTCGCGCAGCCGCCCGCTGGAGCCGCCGTCGTCGGCGACGGTGACGACGGCGGTCAGGTCACCGGTGATCCGGCGCAGCGCGGCGAGCGAGGCGGACAGCCCCATGCCGCCGCCGAGGGCGACGACCTTGGGCTGGGTGCCCCGGCGGCGCGGCCGGCCGCCACGAGCCTCGACGGGCCGGCCGATCCGTCCTTCCGGCACCACCCGGCCGACCCTGATCAGCCGCGGAGTACGTCCTGTCATTCGCGTCCCATGTCCCGGTGGACGACCACTGTCTCCACACCCTGCGCGGCGAGCCGTGCGGCGAGCTTCTCCGAGGTGGCCACCGAACGGTGCTTGCCTCCGGTGCAGCCGACCGCGATGGTCACATAGCGTTTGCCCTCACGACGGTAGCCTGCGGCAATCAGCTGCAGCAGCTCGGTGTACCGGTCGAGGAACTCCTTGGCGCCGGGCTGGTTGAAGACGTACGCCGACACCTCCTCGTTCAGACCGGTGTACGGCCGCAGTTCCGGGACCCAGTGCGGGTTCGGCAGGAACCGCATGTCGACGACCAGGTCGGCGTCGACGGGCAGGCCGTACTTGAAGCCGAAGGACATCACGGTGGCCCGCAGCTCGGGCTCCTCCTCGCCCGCGAACTGGGCGTCCATCTTGGCGCGCAGCTCGTGCACGTTCAGGCTGGAGGTGTCGATCACCAGGTCGGCGTCGCCGCGCAGCTCGCGCAGCAGCTCGCGCTCGGCGGCGATGCCGTCGACGATCCGGCCGTCGCCCTGGAGCGGGTGCGGGCGGCGCACCGACTCGAAGCGGCGCACCAGGGCCTCGTCGGAGGACTCCAGGAAGACGATCCGCCGGGTGACGCCCCGGGTGTCGAGGTCGGCGAGCGACTCGCGGAGGTTGTCGAAGAAGCGGCGCCCGCGGACGTCGACGACGACCGCGATCCGGGCGACGTTGCCCTGGGAGCGGGCGCCGAGCTCCACCATGGTGGGGATCAGCGCCGGCGGCAGGTTGTCGACGACGAACCAGCCGAGGTCCTCCAGACACTTCGCGGCGGTCGAGCGGCCGGCTCCGGACATGCCGGAGATGATCACCAGCTCGGGGATGGTGGCCTCGGGGACCGCGGCGGTGTCGCCGGCCGTACTCACCTGTGCTCCGTTCTCCTTGGGTGGCTGCTGTCGGGTCCGATCATCGCCCGGGTCCATGTGGGCCTGATCTCGCTCCGCTGTGGGCTTCTCCTGCTCGGTCATGTCTCCTGCCCCCGTCGTTCGTCCGGGGTGCCCGCGGTCACGGGCTCCCCCGGGGTGCCCGCGGTCGTCTCGGGCGCCCCGTCCTCCGTGTCTTCCATGATCTCTCCAGTCGCCGTGTTCACGGCGGGCGCGGCCGGGGCCGCCTGGGCGAAGGCCGCGGCGATGGTCTCGGCCGTTTTACGACCTATGCCCGGAACTTCGCAGATCTGGTCGATTGTCGCCGATCGCAGCCGTTTCACCGAACCGAAGTGCTTGATCAGCGCCTGCTTGCGGGTCTCGCCGAGGCCCGGTACGTCGTCCAGGGGGCTGGACCGGAAGCGCTGGGCGCGCTTGGTGCGCTGGTAGGTAATGGCGAAGCGGTGGGCCTCGTCACGGATGCGCTGGAGCAGATACAGGCCCTCGCTGGTGCGCGGCAGCACCACCGGGTCGTCCTCCCCGGGCACCCAGACCTCCTCCAGGCGCTTGGCCAGGCCGCACACGGCGATGTCGTCGATGCCGAGCTCGTCCAGGGCCCGCTTGGCTGCGGCGACCTGGGGCTGCCCGCCGTCGACGACGACGAGCTGGGGCGGGTAGGCGAACTTCCTGGGGCGGCCGTCGTCCTCGGTGAGGGCGTCCTCCCCCTCGGCCCACTCCCCCGTCCGCTCCTTCTCGGCGAGGTACCGCTTGAAGCGGCGGGAGATCACCTCGTGCATGGACCGGACGTCGTCCTGTCCCGCGAAGCCCCTGATCTGGAAGCGGCGGTACTCGCCCTTGCGCTGGAGGCCGTCCTCGAAGACGACCATGGAGGCCACGACGTCCTCGCCTTGGAGGTGGGAGATGTCGTAGCACTCGATCCGCAGCGGGGCGCTGTCCAGGCCGAGGGCGTCGGCGATCTCCTCCAGCGCGCGCGAGCGCGTGGTCAGGTCGGAGGCGCGCTTGGTCTTGTGCAGTCCGAGGGCCTGCAGGGCGTTGCGCGCGACGGTCTCCATCAGCGCCTTCTTGTCGCCGCGCTGCGGGATGCGCAGCGAGACGGCCGATCCGCGGCGCTCGGTGAGCCACTGCTGGACCGGCTCCACCGGGTCGGGCAGGGCCGGGACGAGGACCTCCTTGGGCACGGAGTCCCCGCTCTCCTCGCCGTAGAGCTGCTGGAGGGCGTGCTCGACGAGGGCACCGGTGGTGATCTCCTCGACCTTGTCGGTGACCCAGCCGCGCTGGCCGCGCACGCGTCCGCCGCGGACGTGGAAGATCTGCACGGCGGCTTCCAGCTCGTCCTCGGCGACGGCGATCAGGTCGGCGTCGGTCGCGTCGGCCAGCACGACCGCGTTCTTCTCCATGGCCTTCTTCAGGGCCCCGATGTCGTCGCGCAGGCGCGCGGCCCGCTCGTACTCCATCTCGTCGGCCGCCTGGACCATCTGCTTCTCCAGCCGGCGCAGATACGTGCCCGTGCGGCCGGCCATGAAGTCGCAGAACTCGTCGGCCAGTTCGCGGTGCTCCTCGGGCGAGACCCGGCCGACGCAGGGCGCGGAGCACTTGCCGATGTAGCCGAGCAGACAGGGGCGGTCGGTGCGGGCTGCGTTCTTGAAGACCCCGGCCGAGCAGGTGCGCACCGGGAAGACGCGCAGCAGCAGGTCCACGGTGTCGCGGATCGCCCACGCGTGGGCGTACGGCCCGAAATAGCGCACGCCCTTCTTCTTGTGACCGCGCATCACCTGCACCCGCGGGAACTGTTCGCTCATCGTCACCGCGAGGTAGGGGTAGCTCTTGTCGTCGCGGTACTTGACGTTGAACCGGGGGTCGTACTCCTTGATCCAGGAGTACTCCAGCTGGAGCGCCTCCACCTCCGTGGACACCACCGTCCACTCCACGGACGCCGCCGTGGTGACCATGGTGCGGGTGCGGGGGTGCAGGCCCGCCAGGTCCTGGAAGTAGTTCGCCAGGCGCTGGCGCAGGCTCTTCGCCTTTCCGACGTAGATCACCCTGCGGTGCTCGTCACGGAACCTGTAGACCCCGGGGGAGTCCGGGATCTGTCCCGGCCTGGGGCGGTAGCTGGAGGGGTCGGCCATGTTTCACACCCTACTGGCGAGGGGTGACAGCGCGACGAGGCTGTGGACAACGCCGGCGGACCGCCATGGGCACGGTTGGGCATCAGGTGTTGTCGGGGCTTGGTCAACACGCTTCAATGCGGGGGAACTCGGGCCCGGCCTCTGCCGCCCGCGCGAACGGTCCGACCAGCCGTCGTGAACGCTGCCCAGAAAGGCCCCCGCATGCCGCACGCCACTCAGCAGGCGGACGTCACCGCCGTCCCCGCGGTGCCGGACGTGGCCGGGGTCACGCACGCGGACCCGGCCCTGGACGCGGTGCTCAGCGGCGGCCCCTTCCACGTCGCCCTGCGCGCCGCCATCGCCGCGCGCGGGCTGCCGCTCCAGCGCGTGCAGCACCATCTGTCGCGCTACGGGGTCAAGGTCGGCGTCACCAGCCTCAGTTACTGGCAGCAGGGCGCCCGCCGGCCGCAGCGCCCCGAGTCGCTGCGCGCGGTGCGGGCGCTGGAGGAGATCCTCCAGCTGCCGGAGGAGTCGCTGATCCGGCTGCTGGCGGAGGGCGACGAGCCGGCCGCCGGGCGGCCCGCGGTCCGCTCCTACCGCTCCCTGGTCGAGGCCGACGGCGTCCTGGCGGGGCTGCTGGCCGAGCTGGACGCCCCGGCCGACGGCGGGCTGCACACCCTGGGGCTGCACGAGCGGGTGCGGATCGGCGCGCGGCGGGAACTGGCGGGCCGCGAGGCACACCACATCGTGCGCGCCCACCGGGACGGCGTCGACCGCTGCACGGCCGTGTACCACGGCGACCCCGGCTGCACGCCGGACCTCATGCGCGTGCAGGCCCTGGAGAACTGCCGCACGGGCCGCGTCCGGTACCACCACGACACCGGCGTCCTCGTCGCCGAGCTGCTCTTCGACACCCGCCTGCGCTCCGGCGACACCTTCCTGTTCCGGTACGGCGTCGAGGACGGCACCGCCGGGGTGTCCCACGAGTACGCGCGCGGGTTCGGCGTCCCGGGCGGCCAGTACGCCCTTCAGGTCCGCTTCGACGAGCACTGTCCGCCGGTGCGCTGCCACCGGTTCGCCCAGCACTCGGCCGCGGCCCCGCGCAGCGGCCGTCAGGAGCTTCCGCTCAGCCCGCGGCACCACTCGGTCCACCTCGTCGAGCCCCGGCTGCGGACGGGCATCGTGGGGATCGGCTGGGACTGGGAGGAGTGAGCGTGGGCCGCTCGCCCCTCGCCCGCCTCCGTTCAGGCGGTGGGGGCCGGGCCCGCCACGATCCGGCCGCCCTCGGCCCGTACCGGCAGCTCCTTCAGCGGCGCGCTCGCCGGCTCGTGCAGCACCTCGCCGCTCGTGGCGTCGAACTCGCTGCCGTGGCAGGGGCAGACGAGCTTCGTCCCGTCCAGCTTGTTGATGGGGCACAGAGCGTGCGTGCAGATCGTGCTGTACGCCTTCAGGGCGCCGTTCGCGTCCCGGCTGACGACCACCTTGTGCTCGCGGTACAGCTTCGCGCCGCCCTTGGGGACCTCGCTCTCCGCGCCGAGGTCGACGGGCGCGCTCGGTTCGGCGTCCGTCGTCCCGCCGCCCGGTGAGCAGGCGGCCAGGCCGAGCCCGGCGACAGGGGTGAGGGCCGCTCCGCGCAGGACGGTACGACGGGTCGGGGTCGGGCGGCCGGGCATAGGGGGCTCCACTGGTCAGGGGGCGGGCAGGGCGACGATACCGGCCGGGGAGGGCGGGACCGGCGCCGGGGCGAGCGGAGACGGGGGACGGCGAGGCCGGGACGTAAACGCTTGCGCAAGCGTTTACGTGTGCCGCCGAATGGGATACCTTCCCGGCCAGGAGCAGCGAGAGCAGCGCCCGGAGGGAGAGACCCCGATGCCGACCATGGCCGACGTGGCCCGTGACGCGGGGGTCTCCGTGGCGACCGTCTCGCATGTGCTCAACGACACCCGCCCGGTGCTCCCCCACACCCGGCAGGCCGTCCTGGACGCCATCGACCGGCTCGGCTACACCCCGAACTCCCTGGCCCGCTCCCTGGTGACCGCGCGCACCCGGTCCATCGGCCTCGCGGTGTCGGCGATCAGCAACCCCTTCTTCACGGAGATCCTCCAGGGCGTCGAGGCGGGCGCCCTGGAGCACGGCTACAGCCTGCTCATCGCCGACCCGCACGACGACCCCGGGCACGAGCGCAAGGTCGTGCAGCTGCTGCACGAGCGGCGGGTGGACGGCATGATCGTCGCGCCCTCCGCCGATCCGCGCGAGCTGCTGGCCTACCTGCGGCGGCACGACGTCCCGACGGTGTTCCTCGACCGGCTGGTCGACGACGGGGCCGCGCCGCACTTCGACCAGGTGTGCGCGGCCGGCGCCGAACCCACGACCCGGCTCGTCACCCATCTCGCGGAGCTGGGCCACCGGCGGATCGGCCTGGTCGCGGGGCGCCCCGGGCTCAGCACCACCAGCGAGCGGATCACCGGCTACCGGCACGGTCTGGCGTACGCCGGTCTCGCCCACGACGAGCGCCTGATCGCGCACGGCGACTCCGAGTCCCCCGGCGCCGAACGCGCGACCGCCGCCCTGCTGGACCTCGCCGCGCCGCCCACGGCCCTGGTGACCGCCAACAACGCGATGACCATCGGTGCCCTGCGCGCCCTGCGCGAGCGCGGCCTGTCCGTGCCCGACGACATCGCCCTGTGCTGCTTCGACGACTTCGCCTGGGCCGACCTGTTCACCCCCCGGCTCACCGCGATCGCCCAGCCCAGCAAGGAGCTGGGCGCACAGGCCGTACGGGTCCTGCTGGACCGGCTCGCCGAGCCGGACCGGCCCGCCCGGACCGTGCGGCTCGACTGCGCCTTCGTCCACCGCACCTCGTGCGGCTGCCCCGGGCAGCCGCCGGACCTCCCGCACCTTCCGAAAGGAACCGCCTCGTGATCGTCGTCGCCGGTGAGGCACTGATCGACCTCGTGCCGCAGGGCACGGGCGCCCTGGCGAGCCTGCGGCCGGCGCTCGGCGGCGGCCCCTTCAACACGGCCGTCGCCCTCGGCCGCCTCGGCTCCCCCACCGCCTTCTGCTCCCGCACGTCCTTCGACGCCTTCGGCGAGGCCCTGCTGGACGGGCTGCGCCGGGACGGGGTCGATGTGTCGGCCGTCCAGCGCGGACCCGAGCCGACGACGCTCGCGGTCGCCACCGTCGACGAGGGCGGTTCGGCCGCCTACTCCTTCTACGTCGACGGCACCGCCGACCGGCTGTTCACCGCGCCCGCCGCGCTGCCGCCAGGCACGCGCGCGGTGTCCTTCGGGACCTGCTCACTCGTCCTGGAGCCGGGCGCCACCGCCTACGAGGAGCTGATGCGGGCGGCCGCCGCGCAGGGTGTGTTCACCGCCCTCGACCCGAACATCCGCCCGGGACTGATCCCCGACCCGGACGTCTACCGGGCCCGGTTCCGCGGCTGGCTGCCCTCGGTGTCGCTGCTCAAGCTGTCCGCGGAGGACGCCGAGTGGCTCGGCGGCACCCCGCGCGAGTGGCTGGCCGAGGGCCCCGCGGCCGTGGTGGTCACCCGTGGCGGCGACGGGCTCACCGTCTTCACCCGGGACGGCGGGGAGCACTCGGTACCGGGCGAGAAGGTCGACGTCGTGGACACGATCGGGGCCGGGGACACCGTCAACGCGGCGCTGCTGCACGGGCTGGCCGTCCGGGGCGCGCTGTCCCCCCGGGCGGTGACGGGGCTCGGCGCGGACGACTGGACGGACCTGCTGCGGTTCGCGGCCCGCGCGGCGGCGGTCACCTGCTCGCGCGCGGGCGCGGAACCGCCGTACGCCGCCGAACTGGCCGGGGCGCCGGACGCCGGCTGAGCCGCGGCGCGCTTCCGCGGTCGACGCGGGAAGAGGCTCGGCGCACTTCCGGCCGACGCCTGAAGAGGCTCGGCGCGCCCCGCAGTCGACACCGGCCGAGACACGGCACGCCTCGCAGTCGACGTCAGTCGAGACACGGCACGCCCCGCGGCCGACACCGGCCGAGACGGCACGCCCGCCCCGGTCGCCACCGACTGACACGGCATGCCCCCAGTCGGCGCAAGCCGAGACGCGGCGCGCCCCCGCGGGAGGATTCCGCGGGGGCGCGTGGCCGGGTGGGGCCGGACGGGCTCAGGCCTTGCGGGCCCGGGTCGTCTTCTTCGCCGGTGCCGCCTTCTTGGTGGCTCCGGCGGCCTTCTTGGCGGTCGTGCCGTCGGCGGCCTTGGACTTGGTGGTCCGGGCGGTGGCCGTCTTCTTCGCCGCCGACTTGGCCGCGACCGTCTTCTTCGCCGCCGCCCTGCGCGGGGCCCGCACGGAGGACGCGTCGCTGATCCGGTCGGCGCCGAGGATCTCCCGCAGGAACTTGCCGGTGTGGCTGGCCGGGACCGCGGCGACCTCCTCGGGCGTGCCCTCGGCGACGACCAGGCCACCGCCGGCGCCGCCCTCGGGGCCCATGTCGACGACCCAGTCGGCGGTCTTGATCACATCGAGGTTGTGCTCGATGACGATGACCGTGTTGCCCTTCTCGACCAGGCCGGACAGGACCTTCAGCAGCTTGCTGATGTCCTCGAAGTGCAGACCGGTGGTCGGCTCGTCGAGAACGTAGACCGTGCGGCCGGTGGAACGCTTCTGGAGCTCGCTGGCGAGCTTCACGCGCTGGGCCTCACCGCCGGACAGGGTGGTCGCGGACTGGCCGAGGCGGACGTAGCCGAGACCGACGTCGTTGAGCGTCCTGAGGTGGCGGTTGATCGCCGGGACGGCCTCGAAGAAGTCCATGGCCTCCTCGATCGGCATGTTCAGGATCTCGGCGATGTTCTTGCCCTTGTAGTGGACCTCCAGGGTCTCCCGGTTGTACCGGGCGCCGTGGCAGACCTCGCACGGGACGTAGACGTCCGGGAGGAAGTTCATCTCGATCTTGATGGTGCCGTCACCCGCGCAGTTCTCGCAGCGGCCGCCCTTGACGTTGAAGGAGAACCGGCCCGGCATGTAACCGCGGACCTTCGCCTCGGTGGTCTCGGCGAACAGCTTGCGGACGTGGTCGAAGACGCCGGTGTACGTCGCCGGGTTGGACCGCGGGGTGCGGCCGATGGGCGACTGGTCGACGTGTACGACCTTGTCGACGAGGTCGTCGCCGTCCACGCGCGTGTGCCGCCCCGGAACGCTGCGGGCGCCGTTGAGCTCGCGCGCCAGGTGCGTGTACAGGATGTCGTTGACCAGCGTCGACTTGCCGGAGCCGGACACGCCGGTGACGGCGGTGAACAGGCCCAGCGGGAAGGAGACGTCGATGTCCTGGAGGTTGTTCTCCCGGGCGCCGTGCACCGTGAGCCGACGGGAGGGGTCCTGCGGGCGCCGGATGTCGGGCAGCGGGATGGCCTTCTTGCCCGCGAGGTACTGGCCGGTCTGCGACTCGGTGTTGGCGAGCAGTTCCTTCAGCGAGCCGCTGTGCACGACCTTGCCGCCGTGCTCGCCCGCGCCGGGGCCGATGTCGACGATCCAGTCGGCGACCTTGATGGTGTCCTCGTCGTGCTCCACGACGATGAGCGTGTTGCCCATGTCGCGCAGCCGGACCAGGGTCTCGATCAGCCGGTGGTTGTCGCGCTGGTGCAGACCGATGGACGGCTCGTCGAGGACGTACAGGACGCCGACGAGGCCGGAGCCGATCTGGGTGGCCAGGCGGATGCGCTGGGCCTCGCCGCCGGAGAGGGTGCCGGCCGCGCGGTTCAGCGAGAGGTAGTCCAGGCCGACGTCGACCAGGAACCTGAGCCGTTCGTTGACCTCCTTCAGCACACGCTCGGCGATCTTCTTGTCGCGGGCGTTGAGCTTCAGCTTGCCCAGGAAGTCCGCGCAGTCGCTGATGGACATCGCCGCGACCTCGGCGATCGACTTCTCCATCACGGTGACCGCGAGGACGATCGGCTTCAGGCGCGTGCCCGCACAGGTGGGGCAGGGCACCTCGCGCATATAGCCCTCGAAGCGCTCCCGGCTGGCGTCGGACTCGGATTCGCCGTGCCGGCGCTTGACGAACGGGACGGCACCCTCGAAGGGCGTGGTGTACACGCGCTCCCGGCCGTACCGGTTGCGGTACCGGACCTCGATCTGCGTCTTGTGCCCGTACAGCAGCGCCTTCTTCGCGCGCTGCGGGAGCCCCGCGAAGGGGATGTCGGTCCGGAATCCCAGCGCGTCCGCGAGGGCGCCGATCAGCCGGCCGAAGTAGTCCTTGGTGTGCCCGTGGGACCAGGGGTGGATGGCGCCCTCGTCGAGGCTCTTGTCCTCGTCCGGGACGATCAGCTCGGGGTCGACCTCCATGCGCGTGCCGATACCGGTGCACTCGGGGCAGGCGCCGAAGGGCGAGTTGAAGGAGAAGGAGCGCGGCTCCAGCTCCTCGAAGGAGAGGTCGTCGTACGTGCAGTACAGGTGCTCCGAGAACATGCGCTCGCGGTCGGGGTCGTCCTCGGGGAGGTCGACGAAGTCGAGCACGACCATGCCGCCGGACAGGCCGAGGGCGGTCTCCACGGAGTCGGTGAGCCGGCGCTTGGCGGAGTCCTTCACCGTGAGGCGGTCGACGACCACCTCGATGGTGTGCTTCTCCTGCTTCTTCAGCGTGGGCGGGCTGGAGAGCTGGATCGTCTCGCCGTCCACCCGCGCGCGGGAGTAGCCCTTGGTCTGGAGGTCGGCGAAGAGGTCGACGAACTCGCCCTTGCGCTCGCGCACCAGCGGGGACAGCACCTGGAAGCGGCTGCCCTCGGGCAGCTCCAGGACCCTGTCGACGATGGCCTGCGGCGACTGGCGGGCGATGGGGCGGCCGCACTCGGGACAGTGCGGCTTGCCGATGCGCGCGAAGAGCAGGCGCAGATAGTCGTAGACCTCGGTGATGGTGCCGACCGTGGAGCGCGGGTTGCGCGAGGTCGACTTCTGGTCGATGGAGACCGCGGGCGACAGGCCCTCGATGAAGTCGACGTCGGGCTTGTCCATCTGGCCGAGGAACTGGCGGGCGTACGAGGAGAGCGACTCCACATAGCGCCGCTGGCCCTCCGCGAAAATGGTGTCGAAAGCCAGCGAGGACTTGCCCGACCCCGACAGGCCCGTGAAGACGATGAGCGAGTCGCGCGGCAGGTCGAGCGAGACATTCTTGAGGTTGTGCTCGCGCGCGCCACGGACGATGAGACGGTCGGCCACGCCGGTCCGCACCTTTCTTGAGGGAAGTGACAGGGGCGAGGCCCCCGTCTTTCCCAGACTAGGGGGAGCCACTGACAACGCCGGTCGGATTCCTGGATGCGTTAACAATCCCCGGCTCTCCAGCATGCCCGACGCCGCTTCCGACCATATAGCACGCGCATTCGAATTTCGGCACCGCTTCATCACCTTCACCCGAAGGTGTGGCAGGACTAAGGTCAGCGGCATGATTGATCACGCTCATGACCTGGCGTCTGTACGTGACGCGACCGAACGACTGCTCACCGCTGCCGCCCAGCTGGACAACGCCGCGGTCGCCCAGCCGTCACGGCTGCCCGGCTGGACCCGCGGCCATGTCCTCGCCCACCTCGCCCGCAACGCGGACGCTCTGGTGAACGTGCTCGAAGGGCGCCCCATGTACGCCTCCGCCGACGCGCGGGACGCCGACATCGAGCGGGACGCGCCGCGCGCCCTGGACGTCCAGCTCGCGGACGTCCGCGAGAGCGCGGCCCGGTTCGCGCGGACCGGGGAGGCCCCCGCGGACTGGTCCCGGACCGTGGAGCTGCGCAACGGCGTCACCGACTCCGCGTCCCGGGTGCCGTTCCGGCGGTGGGTCGAGGTGGAGCTGCACCATGTGGACCTCGGGATCGGGTACGAGCTGGAGGATCTCCCCGAGGAGTTCGTCCGGCGCGAGAGCGACTTCCTGGCCGAGCGGTTCCTGGGCCACCCGGACGTCCCCTCTCTGGTCATCGAGGCGGAGGGCGGTCCCGTGCTGCGCAGCGGCCGCGCCGAGGGGGCGGCGATCACGGTCGGCGGGCGTCCGGCGGACGTGCTCGGCTGGCTCTGCGGCCGCCGCGACGGCTCGGCGCTCACGGCGGCCGGCGGACCCCTGCCCGCGCTTCCCCCGCTATAGGCTGCCGCCATGACGTACAGCGGAGAGGTGACGGTCGGGGGCCCGGCGGACGTGCACGAGCTCAAGGACCTGATGATCACCAAGATCGCGGTCGGCCCGATGGACAACAACTGCTATCTGCTGCGCTGCCGGGCGACGGACGAGCAGGTGCTGATCGACGCGGCGAACGACGCGGACACGCTGATCGGCATGATCGGCGACGACGGCATCGCCGCCGTCGTCACCACCCACCAGCACGGCGACCACTGGCAGGCGCTCGCGCGGGTCGTCGCGGCCACGGGCGCGCGCACGTACGCGGGGCGTGCGGACGCCGAGGGCATTCCGGTGCCGACCGACGTCCTGGTCGACGACGGGGACGTGATCCGGGTGGGGCACGTGGAACTCACCGCACGCCACCTGGCCGGGCACACCCCGGGTTCGATCGCCCTCGTCTACGACGACCCGCACGGCCACCCCCATGTCTTCACCGGGGACTGCCTGTTCCCGGGCGGCGTGGGCAACACCCGCAAGGATCCGCAGGCGTTCGCCAGCCTGCTCCACGACGTCGAGACCAAGCTCTTCGACGTACTGCCGGACGAGACCTGGGTCTACCCGGGCCACGGCAACGACACGACCCTGGGCGCGGAGCGACCGCACCTGCCGGAGTGGCGCGCACGGGGGTGGTGAACGACGGGTCCGCGCGGGGGGGCGGTGAACCGCGGGTCCGCGCGGGGGTGGGGAACCGCGGGTACGCACGGAGGCGGTGAACCGGGGGTACGCGCGGGGCGCGGACTCTCCTGCGCGCGCCCCGTGTGAAGCCTTCGCACGCATCCGCGCCCTGCGCGCGCTCCCGGCGCATGCCGTCGCGCGGTCCACTGGAAGCGGCCCGCTCAGGATGACGGCTCCTGCGCGGCACGGGCCGCCGGTCTCTTTCCCCGCCCTCGGCCGGCGGCCCGGGCGGGCGCCCAGCCCGAGCGCCGGTAAGGGGCGCGCCTCCATGGGCGGCGCCTGTTACAGCGTGGCCGGTTACGTGGTGGCCTGCGCCGCCCCCACGAGCGCCGCGACGCGCTCGACGGCGAAGACATAGCCCTGCACACCGCATCCGGCGATCACCCCGTCGGCGCGCGCCGAGACGTAGGAGTGGTGGCGGAAGGACTCGCGCTGGTGGATGTTGGAGATGTGGACCTCCAACACCGGCATCCCGTCACAGGTGTTGAGCGCGTCCAGGATCGCGACGGAGGTATGCGAGTAGGCGGCCGGGTTGATGACGATCCCGCAGTGGTCCAGCCGCGCCTCGTGGATCCAGTCGACCAGCTCGCCCTCGTGGTTGGACTGGCGGAAGTCCACCGTTCCGCCGTGCGCGGCCGCCGCCTTGGCGCACATCGCCTCGACGTCGGCGAGGGTGTCGGAGCCGTAGATCTCGGGCTGACGCTGGCCGAGCAGGTTCAGGTTGGGGCCGTTGAGGATCATGATCGGGGCGTTGGCCAGGGTGCGGGGCACGGTTCCTCCGGTCCGTTCGGGGTCCAGCGGCCTCGGGGGGACCGCTGCTCAGACCCGGTTTATCACGGTGCGTGGGCGCGGCGACGGCCCCTACGCTGCCCGGCATGACGACGATCTCGTATCCCCCAAGCCCTCCCCCGGCGACCGCATCGCCGTCATCTCCCCCTCCAGCGGTCTGCCCGGTCTCTTCCCGCTCCCCTTCGAACTGGGCCTGGAGCGGCTGCGCAAGGAATACGGCCTGGAACCGGTGGAGTACCCGGCGACCCGCCGGATGGGCTCGTCGCCCCAGGAGCGGGCCGCCGACATCCACGCCGCCTTCGCCGCCCCGGACATCAAGGCGGTCATCGCGTCCATCGGCGGCGACGATCAGATCACCGTGCTGCCCTTCCTGGACCGGGAGTTGATCCGCGCCAACCCCAAGCCGTTCTTCGGGATGAGCGACAACACCAACCTGCTCGCCTTCCTGCGCGCCACCGGCATCGTCAGCTATCACGGCGGGTCCGTGATGTGCGAGCTGGGCCGCCCCGGCGCCATGCACCCGCAGACCGCCGACTCCCTGCGCGCGGCGCTGTTCACCTCCGGGGCCTATGAACTGCGGCCCGCCGAGCGCTGGAACGACATCAACGGCGACTGGGCCGACCCCGCCACCTTCGACGCCGAGCCGGAGACGCGGCCCGCCGCCGACTGGACGTGGGTGAACGCCGACCGTGTGGTGGAGGGCCGCAGTTGGGGCGGCTGTCTGGAGATCCTCGCCTGGATGCTGATGGCCGACCGGGAGATCCCGCGCGACCTCGCGGAGTTCGACGGCGGCGTGCTGCTCCTGGAGACCTCGGAGGAGCTGCCGAGCGGCACCGAGGTCTTCCGCACCCTGCGCGGCATGGGCGAGCGCGGCCTTCTCCAGCGCTTCTCCGCGCTGCTGATGGGCCGCGCGCGTACCTGGTCCTTCGAGCGCCCCAACGGTCCGCGGAAAGCGGCCCGTTACGCCCAGGAGCAGCGCGACGCCGTCCTGCGCGCCATGCAGGTGTATGCCCCCACCACGACCATCGTCTTCGACGTGGATCTCGGACACACCGATCCGCAGCTCGTGATCCCCTACGGCGGTCTGGTCCGGGTCGACGGACCGGCCCGGCGCATCACCGTCACGTACTGAGGCCCGGCGCCCGCGCCCCCGTAACCCTCCGTGACCGTGAGTAGTTGACGCGGCATGCACGATGCACGCACCGTAAAAGCGCCCTCCATGCTCCGGCTCGCGGCAGCCTCGCTCGCCGGGACCGCCATCGAGTTCTACGACTTCTTCGTCTACGGGACCGCCGCCGCGCTGGTTCTGGGGCCGCTGTTCTTCCCCACCTTCTCGCCGGTGGCGGGGACCCTGGCCGCGTTCGGGACGTTCGGGGTGGGGTTCTTCGCCCGGCCGCTGGGCTCGGTGCTGTTCGGGCACATCGGGGACCGGCACGGACGGCGGCCGGTCCTCGTCGCCTCCCTGCTGCTGACCGGCGCCTCCACGGTCGCGGTCGGCTGTGTGCCGACGTACGACACGATCGGGGTGGCCGCGCCCGTACTGCTGCTGGTGCTGCGCTTCCTGCAGGGGCTCGGGCTCGGCGGGGAGTGGGGCGGGGCCGTCCTGCTGACCGCGGAGCACGCGCCGGCCGAGCGGCGCGGGCTGTGGTCGAGCTTTCCGCAGGTGGGCCCGGCGGTCGGCTTTCTGCTCGCGAACGGGGTGACGCTGGCGCTGGCGGCGACCCTGTCCGAGGCGCAGTTCGCCGCCTGGGGCTGGCGGGTGCCGTTCTGGGCGGCGGGGGTGCTGGCCGTGGCGGGGCTGTGGCTCAGGTCGTCGCTCACCGAGAGCCCGCAGTTCCTGAAGATCGACGACCACGCGCGCATGCCGCTCGCCGAGGTGGTGCGCGACCACTGGCGGCTCGTCCTGCTGACGGCCGGCGCCCTGGCGGTCGGGTACGCGATCTTCTACGCGGTGACGACCTGGTCCCTCGCCTACGGGACGGAACGGCTCGGGGTCAGCCGTACGGTGATGCTGGTCTGCATCATGGGCGCGGTGCTGGTGAAGGGGTCGCTGACCCCGGTGGCGGCGCTGCTCGGGGACCGGTACGGGCGACGGCCGATGTGCCTGGCCGGGTGCGCGGCGGCCGCGGTGTGGATGTTCCCCATGGTCGCGCTGCTCGCCACCGGCGCGCCCCTGCTGATGTTCCTCGGCTTCCTCGGCGCGATGCTGGCGTTCATCACGATGTTCGCCGTCATCGCCGCCTATCTGCCGGAGCTGTACGAGCCGCGGGTGCGCTGCACGGGCGCCGCGGTCGGCTACAACCTCGGCGGGGTCCTGGGCGGCGCGCTCACCCCGATCGCGGCGACCGCGCTGGCCGAGCAGGGCGGGCGGGTGCCGTGGGGGGTGGGGGCGTATCTGACCGGGATCGCGCTGGTCAGTCTGGGCTGCTTCGCGCTGCTGCCGGAGACGCGCCCCGCGCGGGCGGTGGCGCCGGCGCCGGTCATGGATTGATCGCGAGTTCCAGGTAGGCGGCGAAGATCACCAGGTGCACGCCGCCCTGGAGGGGCGTGGCGCGCCCCGGCACCACGGTCAGGGAGCTCACCACGACCGTCAGGGCGAGCAGCACCATATGGGTGGCGCCCAGGCCGAGGACGAGCGGGCCGGAGAGCCAGATCGTCGCCAGGGCGACCGCGGGGATGGTCAGTCCGATGCTGGCCATCGCCGAGCCGAGCGCGAGGTTCAGGCTGGTCTGCACCCGGTCGCGGCGGGCGGAGCGCAGCGCGGCGATCGTCTCGGGCAGCAGCACCAGCAGGGCGATGATCACACCGACGACGGCGTGCCCGAGGCCGGCCGACTCCACCCCGGTCTCGATGGTGGGCGACACCGCCTTGGCCAGTCCGACGACGCCGATCAGGGCCAGACCCAGCAGGCCCAGGCTGATCAGCGCGGTGCGGGCGGAGGGCGCGTCGGCGTGGTCGTCCGCGGTGATCACTTCGCCGTGCCGGGTGATGGGCAGGAAGTAGTCGCGGTGCCGCACGGTCTGGGTCGCCACGAACAAGCCGTACAGGACGAGCGAGGAGAGCGCGGCGAAGGTCAGCTGGAGGCTGGAGAACTCCGGGCCGGGCTGGCTGGTGGTGAAGGTCGGCAGGACCAGGCTGAGGGTGGCCAGGGTGGCGACGGTCGCCAGGGCCGCGCCGGTGCCCTCGGGGTTGAAGACCGCGATGCCGTGGCGCAGGGAGGCGACCAGGAGGCAGAGGCCGACGATGCCGTTGCAGGTGATCATCACGGCGGCGAACACCGTGTCCCGGGCCAGCGTCGCGCCCTTGCTGCCGCCGTCCGCCATCAGGGTGACGATCAGGGCGACCTCGATGACCGTCACCGCGACGGCGAGGACCAGGGAGCCGAAGGGTTCGCCCACCCGGTGGGCGACGACCTCGGCGTGGTGGACGGCGGCGAGGACGGCTCCGGCGAGCACCACGGTCACCAGCGCGACGATCGCGCCCGGCAGGTCCCGGCCCCAGGTGAGGACCAGCAGGATTACCGCGAGCACCGGCACGACGACCGTCCACCGGGTGGTGAGCGACCTGAGCCGAGCGATCATGGAGCGATCGTCGCAAAGGCGGACGGGCGCCGCATGTCGGCCGTGCCGGGGGCCCGTGCGCCTTGGCGGGGGTTGCTGGGTGTCGCCGTATCCGAACAACGCAAGCACCGGGAGGGATGCTCGGCAATCGCCGCGCACCCCTCCCGGTGGTGGTCGTCTCTGCGCCCGAAGCCGTCAGGCCTCGATGCTGTCCTTCGGAGCGCCTTCGCTCCCCTTCTGCGCCGCCTCGGCCGCCGCCTGCTTCTTGGAAGCACGGAGGCTGGTGATCGTGGTGACGATCAGGACGGAGCAGATCACGCCCAGCGAGACCGGAATGCTGATCTCCGGGACGTGCACCCCGGACTCGTGCAGCGCGTGCAGCACCAGCTTCACGCCGATGAAGCCGAGGATGATCGACAGGCCGTAGCTGAGGTGGACCAGCTTCTTGAGCAGGCCGCCGATCAGGAAGTACAGCTGCCGCAGACCCATCAGGGCGAAGGCGTTGGCGGTGAAGACGATGTACGGGTCCTGGGTCAGGCCGAAGATCGCGGGGATGGAGTCCAGGGCGAACAGGACGTCCGTCGTACCGATCGCGAGCATCACGACCAGCATCGGGGTCATGACCCGCTTGCCGTTCTCCTGGATCCACAGCTTGGTGCCGTGGTAGCGGTCGGCGACTCCGAAGCGGCGCTCGGCGGCCTTGAGGAGCTTGTTCTCCTCGTACTCCTCGTCGTCCGCGGTGGCCCGGGCCTCCTGGATGAGCTTCCAGGCGGTCCAGATCAGGAAGGCGCCGAAGAGGTAGAACACCCAGGAGAAGCTGGCGAGGATCGCGGCACCGGCGGCGATGAAGATCGCGCGCAGTACCAGCGCTATCAGCACGCCGATGAGGAGCACTCGCTGCTGGTACTGCGAGGGCACGGCGAACTTCGCCATGATCAGGACGAAGACGAAGAGGTTGTCGACGCTCAGCGACTTCTCGGTGATGAAGCCGGCGAAGAACTCACCGGCGGGCTGGCCGCCGCCGAAGATCAGCAGGCCGAGGCCGAAGAGACCGGCCAGGATGATCCAGACGGCGGTCCAGATCCCGGCTTCCTTGATGGACACGTCGTGCGGCTTGCGGCCGATGAAGAAGTCGACCGCGATGAGGGCGGCAAGGCCCACGATCGTCAGGACCCACAGGGTCAGGGAAACATCCACTGCGCCTCCGGCAGTACGTAACGGCAAATGTCAGCGTCGTCGCTGCCGGAGGTCTCTTCCACCCGCGCACGGGCCGACGCCCCGGGATCTGGCCTGATCCGTATTGACGGGGACGCCGCAGTAGTCAGGGAGTACTCCCCTCCGCACCAACGAGAGTACCCAATCACCAAGGATTGGTAAAGAGGGAAGTAAAGGAAGACCCAAAAGACCAGGTCAATGAGGCTTTACGGTTGCTTTGTAAAGCCTGGATCAGCTCATCGGTCAAAAGAACGGCGCGCTGCGGCCACTTGGGTGAGCACCTGCTGGAGCACCTGACTGCCGGGCGGCACGAGCGGGGGCTCGTAGGTCCAGGCGTGGCCCACCCAGGGGTCGGCGAGATGGTCCTCGGCCACCGGGGTCAGTCGCAGCAGCGAACGCCACAGCGGGTCCAGCAGCGGCCCGTAGGCGGATGCCTCCTCGCGGTCGGCGACCATCATCAGGTGGACGCCGACGGACGGCCCCTCGTCCGCGAGGTAGCGCAGCTGGTTCACGGCGCGGTCGTCGAAGCCGTGCGGGAAGTCATGGACGATCAGCAGTTGCTCGGCGGTGTCGAAGCCGGGCGGCAGCGACTCCGACGCACCGCCGCGCACCGCCATCTGCACCAGGTCGACGCGCTGGGTGAGCTTGCCGAGGACCTCCGTCACCCCCGCCGCCCCCACGGCGGGCGGCGCCGCGAGCACACCGGTCTGCACCAGCGGGGCGAGCGCCTGGGCGCCGGAACCGGCCGGGTCGATCACATGGACCGTGAAGTCCCCCGCCGGGTAGACGGCGAGCAGCCGGGCCGCGTGGGCCACGGCCGTCTCCAGCGCGAGCCGGCGCAGGTCGTGGGAGTCGTGGAAGGCGTCGTCGAGCGACCCGGACGCTCCGCTGTCGATCCACAGACCGCGCTCCAGCGGCAGCCGGACCAGCATCGGTATGCGCAGCGGATCGCTCTCGGGCAGGTGCAGATCGCCCAGGCGCAGTGCCATGGGCGTCTCCATCGGCACGCGGTAGGCGTGCCAGACGGGGTTGTCCCAGCGCGCGTACGATGCCGGCAGGGCGGGCTCGACGACGTCGGACTCGGCGGTGAGCTGGGCGAGGTCCCGGTCGAGGGTGGCCCTGGCCTGGTCCACGAGCTGGGCGTGCTTGGCCTGGGCCGCCTCGCGCGCCGCGTCGCCCTGGCCGCCGATCCGGCTGCGCGGGTCGGACAGGACCTGGTCGAGCTCCTTCTCCATGCGCGAGTCGGCGAAGTCGACGGCGCTGCGGTAGGCGGCCGTCGACCGGGCCAGGTCCTCGAACATGCCCCAGACCTGGTTGTAGAGCCGCTCTTCCATGGACCAGCCGGTGGCGTCGCCCGCGACGGGCTGCCCGGGCTGACCCGGCCGGGCCGGGGGCGCGGGCGGGGCGGGCGGCGGCGGGGCGGTGCTCCGCCGGCCCGGGTGGCTGTAGTCGATGCCGCCGGTGGTGGGCGGGTCCGCGGGCCCGGACGGGTAGCCGGCCGCGGGGGTGTGCTGCGGCGGCTGTCCGCCGTACGGCGATGTGGCGGGCGTCGGCGTCGGCGGTACGGCGGGGCCGCCCTGGGTGGCGTACGGCGAGGTGGGCGCGGTGCCGCCCTGGTCGGGGCCGACGGCCGGGGCCGCCGGCTGCCGGGAGCGGTCGCCCTGGAGGGGGGCCTGGACCGATCGGGCCACGCCCTGGGCCACCGCGTCGTTGATGCCCCCGGCCAGCAGACCCGCCTCGGGCAGGTTCTGGTCGGCGAGGAGTTCGGCGAGGCCGCCCGCGTAGCCCTGGCCGATGGCGCGCACCTTCCAGGCGCCCTGGCGGCGGTAGAGCTCCAGGGCGACGACGGCCGACTCGGCGTCCAGTCCGGTGATGGTGTAGCTGGCCACCTCGGAGCCGTCGAGGCCGGTGACCGCGATGAAGGGGGCGGCGACCGCGCCGAAGCGGACCGGGCCCCCCACGCCGGTGGGCAGGGCGAGCAGCACACTGACCCGGTGCACGGCCTCCGGCACGGCGTCCAGGTCCACCGCGAGGCGATGGTCGGCGGCCGCCTGCCGGGAGACCTCCAGGCCCGGCAGGGTGGGCGCGCCCGGATGGGCCACCCACTCGCTGCCCTGGATCTTGCCGTTCTCGTCGCTGAGCGTGGCGCCCGCCACGACCGGCGCGCCGGCCGAGACCCGGATCTCGAGACGGGACTGGGGAAGCGGGTGGTTCTGCCCCCGCACCAGCTCGGCCGTCATCGCCTTCGTCCCCCTGTGTCGCTGATCTCGTGGTGGTGTGTGCTGCTCGCCCGGTGGGCCTACAGGTGCGGCAGGATCGCCGGCATCAGGTCCTGGAAGGTGCGGCCGTTGGCCGGCGTACCGATGGCGGTCATCGTCCAGCCCGGGCCGTTGCGGTGCACCTTCGCCATGATCTGCGCGGTGTAGGCACCACCGCCGGCGAGGGTGTAGCGGGCCAGCTCCTGGCCGTTGGTCTCGTCGACGATGCGGCAGAACGCGTTCTGCACTTCCTGGAACGTCTGGCCCGTGAAGGAGTTCACGGTGAAGACGATCTGGTCGATGTGGACCGGGATCCGCTGCAGGTCGACGAGGATCGCCTCGTCGTCGCCGCCCTGGCCGACACCGCCGACCAGGTTGTCACCGGTGTGCCGGACCGAGCCGTCGTCGCTCACCAGGTGACGGAAGAAGACCACGTCGACCGGCTGCTTGTCGGCGAACAGAACGGCGGAGGCATCGAGGTCGACCTCCCGGGTGCGCGAGCCGAACAGGCCGCGCCGGGGGGCCGCCTGCCAGCCGAGACCCATGCGCACCGCGGTCAGGCTGCCGCCGTCGTTCTTCTGCAGACTGATGGCCTGACCCTTGGTCATGTTGACGGTCACGCGCTGATTCCCCTCTCGAACTGTCCCCTGTTGCCGCGGAGTCCGCGGATGACGAGAACCCTACGCAGGGGCACTGACAGTGCCGTACCCAGGGCCGCACTTTGTGTCGGTCTTGCAACACTCGCGCGCCCGCGCGGTCCCCACTGTCCTCTCAGGCCAGGCCCGCCTCCTTCATCTGCCGCAGTTCCTTCTTCATCTCGGAGACCTCGTCGCGCAGCCGTGCCGCGATCTCGAACTGGAGGTCGGCCGCGGCGGCGCGCATCCGCGCGGTCATCTCCTCGATCTGCTCGGTGAGCTCGGCGGCGGGCCGGTCGGTGGGCACGGTCTGCTTGGCCTTGCCCTTGGTGCCGCCCTTGGCGGCCTTGCCGCCGAGCGCGGGCACCGGGGCCTTGGCGCCCTTGCCGTCCTTGGTCTTGCGGTAGCCGGAACCGAGCAGCTGCTCGGTGTCGACGTCCTCGCGGGCGATCTGCGCGACGATGTCGTTGATCTTCTTGCGCAGCGGCTGCGGGTCGATGCCCCGGGCCTTGTTGTACGCGATCTGCTTCTCCCGGCGGCGGTTGGTCTCGTCGATGGCCTTCTCCATCGCCGGGGTGATCTTGTCGGCATACATGTGGACCTGGCCGGAGACGTTCCGCGCGGCGCGGCCGATGGTCTGGATGAGGGAGGTGCCCGAACGCAGGAAGCCCTCCTTGTCCGCGTCGAGGATGGCCACCAGGGAGACCTCGGGCAGGTCCAGGCCCTCGCGCAGGAGGTTGATGCCGACCAGCACGTCGTACTCACCGGCGCGCAGTTCGCGCAGCAGTTCCACGCGGCGCAGGGTGTCGACGTCGCTGTGCAGATAGCGCACCTGGATGCCGAGTTCGAGGAAGTAGTCGGTGAGGTCCTCGGCCATCTTCTTGGTGAGCGTGGTGACCAGGACCCGCTCGTCCTTCTCGGTGCGCTTGCGGATCTCGTGCACCAGGTCGTCGATCTGGCCCTCGGTGGACTTGACCACGACCTCGGGGTCGATCAGGCCGGTGGGGCGGATGATCTGCTCCACGGCGCCGTCGGAGCGCGAGAGCTCGTACTGGCCCGGGGTCGCCGACAGATAGACCGTCTGCCCGATGCGCTCCTGGAACTCCTCCCACTTCAGCGGGCGGTTGTCCAGGGCGGAGGGCAGCCGGAAGCCGTGGTCCACGAGGGTGCGCTTGCGGGAGGCGTCGCCCTCGTACATCGCGCCGATCTGCGGCACGGTCACATGGGACTCGTCGATGACGAGCAGGAAGTCGTCCGGGAAGTAGTCGAGCAGGGTGTTGGGCGGGGAGCCGGGCAGGCGGCCGTCGAAGTGCATCGAGTAGTTCTCGACACCGGAGCAGGTGCCGATCTGGCGGAGCATCTCGAGGTCGTAGGTGGTGCGCATGCGCAGGCGCTGGGCCTCCAGCAGCTTGCCCTGCTTCTCCATCTCGGCGAGGCGCTCCGCCAGCTCCTTCTCGATGTCGTTGACGGCCCGCTCCATGCGCTCGGGGCCGGCGACGTAGTGCGAGGCCGGGAAGACGTACAGCTGCTGGTCGTCGCTGATGATCTCGCCGGTGAGCGGGTGCAGGGTGGACAGCGCCTCGATCTCGTCGCCGAACATCTCGATGCGGACGGCCAGCTCCTCGTAGACCGGGAAGATCTCGATGGTGTCGCCGCGCACGCGGAAGGTGCCGCGGCTGAAGGCCAGGTCGTTGCGGGTGTACTGGATGTCCACGAAGCGGCGCAGCAGCTGGTCGCGGTCGATCTCCTCGCCGACCTTGAGGGGGACCATCCGGTCCACGTACTCCTGCGGGGTGCCGAGGCCGTAGATGCAGGAGACCGAGGCGACCACGACGACATCGCGGCGGGTGAGCAGCGAGTTGGTGGCGGAGTGGCGCAGCCGCTCGACCTCCTCGTTGATCGAGGAGTCCTTCTCGATGTAGGTGTCCGACTGCGGGACGTACGCCTCGGGCTGGTAGTAGTCGTAGTACGAGACGAAGTACTCGACGGCGTTGTTCGGCAGCAGCTCGCGGAACTCGTTCGCCAGCTGGGCGGCCAGGGTCTTGTTCGGCGCCATGACCAGGGTGGGGCGCTGGAGCTGCTCGATCATCCACGCGGTGGTGGCGGACTTGCCGGTGCCGGTCGCGCCGAGCAGGACGACGTCCTTCTCACCTGCCTTGATGCGCCGGGCGAGGTCGGCGATGGCCTGCGGCTGGTCGCCGCTGGGCTGGTAGGAGCTGACGACCTCGAAGGGCGCCACCGTGCGTTCGATGCTGGAAACGGGCCGCATGCATCCACCGTACGGCCCCCCACTGACAACGCGTCCCGATCAGCGGTTCTGCGGGGTGCGGGGGCGGTTGTCGCCGAGGGTGCGGCGCGTGCGGAGCGGGGGCCGGCGGGCGGTGTGGGCGGCGGCGGTGTGGGCGGGGATGCCGGGCTTGTCGTCCACGGGGGCCAGGCCGGGCTTGCCCATGACCATCAGGGGGTCGACCATCACGACGACTCCGGCCAGCAGCAGGAAGGTGAGCGGGCCGATCATCATGGGCGCGAGCAGGGACGCCGGCGAGTCGCCCGTGGTGGTGTCCTGGGTGGTGTGCAGATGGACGCTGAGGGCGGCCATGCCGGTGTAGTGCATGCCGCTCACGGCGAGCCCCATGACGAGGCTCGCGCCCACGCTCCACAGGAAGCCCCTGACCTGTCCGGCGGCCCACAGGGCGGCGGTGGCCGCGGCCATGGCTATGGCGACGGAGGCGGCGACGGTGAGGGTGTTGTACTCCAGCTTGCCGTTGAGCTGGAGGCCCGCCATGCCCAGGTAGTGCATGGAGGCGATGCCGAGTCCGGTGATGGTGCCGCCGGTGAACAGGGCGGCGCCGCGCGCGCCCCGGTAGCCGACGATGAAGATCCCGATGCCGACCATGACGACGGCGACGGCGAGGCTCGCGAACGTCATCGGCCTGTCGTAGTGGATCGGCGTCTCCTGGACCGTGAACCCCATCATCGCGACGAAGTGCATGGTCCAGATGCCGGAACCGATGGCCGCCGAGCCGAGGGCGAGCCAGCCGGGGCGCCAGGAGCGGGTGAGGAGCATCGCTCTGGTGGTGCAGCGCAGGCCGAGGGCACCGCCGAGGCAGGCCATGAGGTAGGCCACCAGCGGTGTGACGAGGCCGTAGCTGAATCCGTCGACCGTGCCCTGCATGCGCGGCTGTCCTTCCGCCCTCTTGCGTCCCGGAATGTGCTGATATCCGCCCCCCTCCCAGGACCGCCCGAGCGGCCAGGGCCGAGGCAGAGAGTATGACCTCAACCGGAATGGTCGAACGACTTTCCGGCAAAGAAACACGGCCCTGCCCCAGTTGTGCGGCAGTGGTGAACGGACCTGGGCAACCCTTCAGTCCATGGCCATTCTGCAACCCCCTGATGTTGACGCGCTGCTGCCAGAGTGGAGCCGTCCGTGACGCTCGTCAAAAGGAGTACCCATGCCCGCGCGCGTTGTTGCCGTCACGACCACCGCGCTCCTGGGAACCGTCGCCTTCCTGCTGCCGCCCGCCGACACCCGCGCGGACGTCACCGGCACACCGCCGACCGTCCTCGCCCACCGGGGCGCCTCGGCCTACGCGCCCGAGAACACCCTCGCCGCCGTCGACGCGGCGGCCCGGCTCGGCGTCCGGTGGGTCGAGAACGACGTCCAGCGCACCAAGGACGGCGTGCTGGTCGTCCTCCACGACGACAACCTGCGGCGGACGACCGACGTGAAGAAGGTCTTCCCCGGCCGGGCCCCCTGGAAGGTGAAGGATTTCACGGCCGACGAGATCGCCCGCCTGGACGCCGGGAGCTGGTTCGGCCCCGCGTACGCGGGCGCGCGCGTGCCGACGCTGGAGCAGTACATGGACCGCGTCGAACGGCACCGCCAGAAGCTGCTCCTGGAGATCAAGAACCCCGGCCTGTACCCGGGCATCGAACGGCAGACCCTGAAGGTGCTCGGCAACGAGGGCTGGCTCGACCGGCGTCACCTGGGCCGGCTGATCGTGCAGAGCTTCAGCGCGGACAGCGTGCGGACCGTCCACGACCTCAAGCCGGCGGTGAAGACCGGGTTCCTCGGCACACCGGCCGTGGCGGACCTGCCCCGGTACGCCGAGTTCACCGACCAGATCAACCCCTCCCACACCTCGCTCTCCACGGGCTACGTCGCCGCCGTGCACGCCTTCACCGGAGCGCACGGCAAGCCGCTGGAGGTCTTCACCTGGACCGTCGACGACGCGGTGAACGCCCGGCGGGTGGCCGGGTACGGCGTCGACGGCATCATCACCAACAGGCCGGACGTGGTGCGGGACGCGGTGCGCGGCAGGTGACGGGCTGAAGGGAGCCCGGCGTTGTCAGTGCCGGACCGTACGGTGGGAGGCATGGACAGCCATGGGCAGTACGAGCGGCAGGTCGTATGGGCGGTCGTCGGCACCGACATCGGTCCGCTGCTGCTGGCCGCGACCCGCGAGGGCCTGGTCAGTGTCGTCTTCCACGCCACCGACGCGGTGCGCGAGAGGGCCCTGGACCGGCTCGCGTCCCGGCTGGGCGCCGAGCCGGTCCAGGCGCCCGGCTCCCCTCTGCTCGCCGAGGCGATACGCCAGCTGACGGCCTACTTCGCGGGCGAGCGCCATGACTTCGAGCTGCCGCTGAACTGGTCGCTGATCTCGGGTTTCCACCGGCAGGTGCTGGGCGAACTGGCCGCCGGTGTGCCGTACGGCTCGGTCGTCGGCTACGGCGATCTGGCCGCGCGGGTCGGGCAGCCGGGCGCCGCGCAGGCGGTCGGCATGGCGATGGGCGCCAATCCGCTGCCGGTGGTCGTGCCCTGCCACCGGGTGGTGGAGAGCGACGGCGGCATCGGCGGCTTCGGGGGCGGCCTGGAGACCAAGCGGAAGCTGCTCGCCCTGGAAGGCGTGCTGCCCGAGCCGCTGTTCTGAGCGCCTCGGCGCCGCGTGCGGTGCGTCCGGCCGCTAGTCGTAGTGGCGGGCCTCGAAGACGTTCCCGTCCGGGTCGCGGAAGTAGAAGCTGCGCTTGGCCAGGCCGCGGGCGCCGAAGGAGTCGAAGGTGACGTCGGAGACCGGTACCGCGCACTCCTCCAGGCGGCCGAGGAGCGCGTCGAAGCCGTCCGCCGGGAGGGCGACGCAGATGTGGTTGACCGGGTGGCCCGCGCTCTGCGCGGCTCCCGCGAGCATCTTCATGCGTTCGGCCATGGCCAGCGGCATGAGGTCGATGATGGTCTCCTCGTTGAGCCGCACCGAGGGGAAGGGCACCTGTCCGGTGGCGTACTCCGCGAGTCGTACGGGCTCCGTGCCGAGCGTCTTCTCGTAGAACTCGGCCGAGCCGATCGGGTCGCTCACCCAGAGGACGACATGGTCGAGTCGTGCGGTGTGGTCGGTCATGCGTCCCAGGCTGGTGTCGTCCCTCACCGGCCGCAAGTGGTTTGACCGGGCGCCGGGCCCGCCAGGGATGAGGGAGAAGCGACGGACAGGAGGCGGGCGCGTGGTGCTGGTGGTGTCGGAAGAGGTGCGGGACGCGATCGGCGCGCGGCGACCCGTGGTGGCTTTGGAGTCCACGATCATCGCGCACGGGCTGCCCCGCCCGCGCAATCTCCAGGTGGCCCTGGAGCTGGAGGACGTCGTACGGCGCGAGGGCGCCGTGCCCGCGACCGTCGCCGTGCTCGACGGGCGCCCCCATGTCGGCCTCGACAAGGAGCAGTTGGAGCGGGTCGCCAACGAGGACGGGATCCGCAAGCTGGGCCACCGTGATCTGCCGCTCGCGGTGGCGGCCGGGGCGAGCGGGGCGACCACGGTGTCGGCGACGGCCCTGCTGGCGGCCCTGGCGGGCGTGCGGGTGTTCGCGACGGGCGGGCTCGGCGGGGTGCACCGGGAGTGGATGGTGACCCAGGACGAGTCGGCGGACCTGGGCCTGCTGGCCCGCACCCGCATCACGGTGGTCTGCGCGGGCGTGAAGTCGATCCTGGACGTGCCGGCCACGCTCCAGCGGCTGGAGACGCTGGGTGTCGCGGTGGCCGGGTACGGCACGGACCGCTTCCCCGGCTTCTACCTGTCGGACTCGGGCCATCCCGTGGACTGGACGCTGCGGTCGCCGGAGGAGGCGGCGGAGGTGATGCGCGCCCAGGACGCCCTCGGCGGCCCGGAGTCGGCGCTGATCGTCGCCAATCCCGTCCCGGAGGCCGAGCAACTGGACCCCGAGCTGCACGCGCGTGTGCTCGCCGAGGCGCTGCACGCGTGCGAGGAGGAGGGGGTCACCGGTCAGGCGGTCACCCCGTTCCTGCTCGACTACCTGGTGCGGCACACCGACGGGGCCTCGCTCAGTGCCAATCTGGCGGCGGTGCGCGGCAACGTACGGCTGGCGGCGCGGATCGCGGCGGCCCGGGCCCGGGCATGACGACCGTGCCGGACGGTGCCCTGCTGGTCGTCGGCGATGTCGTCACGGACGTGATCGCCCGGCACCGGGGACCGCTCGCCTCGGGCACGGACACGGCCGCCGTGATCCGTACGGTGCCCGGCGGCGCGGGCGCCAACGTGGCCTGCTGGGCCGCGTACCGCTCGGGCGTGGAGGTACGGCTGCTCGGGCGGGTGGGCGCTGACGCGGCGGCCTGGCACGAGCGGGAGCTGGCCGCCGGCGGTGTGCGGCCCCGGCTGGTCGTCGACCCGGACGCGCCGACCGGCACGGTGATCTGCCTGGTGGACACCGGTGCAGCGGCCGAGCGGACCTTCCTGACCGACAGCGGCGCCTCGCTGCGGCTGGAGCCCGGCGACTGGTCGGACGCGCTGCTCGACGGGGTCGCCCGGCTGCACCTGTCGGGCTACCTGCTGTTCTCCGCACCGAGCCGCGCGCTGGTGGCGGTGGCCCTGGAGTCGGCACGCGCGCGGGGCGTGCCGGTGAGTCTGGACCCGGCCTCGGCCGGGTTCCTGGTGGAGCTGGGTGTGGACCGCTTCCTGACGCTCGTCGACGGCGTCGACGTGCTGCTGCCCAGCCGTGACGAGGCGTGTCTGCTGACGGGGCTGCCCGACGCGGCCGACGCGGCGGCCAAGTTGAGCCGCCATGTCCCGCTCGTCGTCAAGCGGGGCGCGGGCGGTGCGCTGGTGGCGCGGGCCGGCGCGGTGTCCGCCCGGATACCGGCGGCGCCTGCGACGCCGACCGACACCACGGGGGCGGGTGACGCCTTCACCGGCGCGTTCCTGGCGGCCCTGGTCCGGGGCGCCGAGCCGGTAGAGGCGGCGCGGGAGGGGTGCAGGGCGGGGGCGCTGGCGGTGGAGCGGGTGGGCGGCAGACCGCCGGGGACGGACTGACGGCACGGACCGGGCGCGCCCCGGATCGAGCGCCGGGCACCGCGCACCGGCACCCCGGCCACACCCCTGACCCCCACTCCCCCTTACCCCTTGCGCCCCCACGCCGAGATCATCGGCGCCGTGGCCAGGTCCATCCCTCCCGAGGCGACATTGCTCAGATGGCGGTCGATCTCCGCGTCCGTGGCGAAGCCCGCGGCGACGAGCTGCTCGCGAACCTGCCGGATCGTCGCCGACTCCAGCGCGGCGCACGCCGGGGAGCTCAGCGGGAAGTAGGCGTCGGCCTGCACCCGCTGAAGCCCCGTCTCCCGCAGCAGCCGCGGGAGTCCGCGCCCGTAGGAGAGGTCGGCGCCGCGGTCGGCGAGGAGCTTGCGGAAGCCCTGCCGCAGACGGTTCGCCAGCTGCTGGTCGGGGCCGTACTCGTCGGGGCAGACCAGGGGCTGCAGGGCGGGATCGGCGTCCTCGACCAGCAGTCGTCCGCCGGGCCGCAGGGCGCTGACCATGAACCGCAACGCCCTTGCCCGGTCGGGGACATGGACGAGGACGAGCCGGGCATGCACCAGATCGAAGCCCTCCCCGGGCGGCTGCTCGGTTCCCACGTCGTGGACCCGCACCTCCACGGGCGGCCGGGCCGCCGCGGCGACCCGCGAGGTGTCGATGTCCGTTGCCACCACCCGTCCGGTCGGTCCGACCTTCTTGGCCAGCCACGACACCACGGAGGTGCCGCCCGCGCCGACCTCCCAGCAGCGCCAGCCGGACCCGATGCCGAAGGACTCGAAGTGCCGGAAGGTGGTGGGATCGAAGAGTGCGGCGAAGGCGTCGAAGCGCTCGCCCGCTTCACGCTGCCGGTTGTCCAGGAGGTACCCGTCGGATCGCGTCATGCCGGGATCATCCCAGTTATCCCTCTTGTCCGAAGGGGTCGACGCGCACCCGGACCCGGTTCGCGACCCGGCCGAACCGGGTTTGTCCACAGCCGGGAACCAAGCGGAATGCGATGCTCCCACAGGCTCACCCGGCTCTCACGCCGAACTGGCAGACTGGCGCGACCAGCGCGGGAAGAGCGGCGCGAGGAGATCCACGCACGGCACGCAAGGAGATCCAGATGTCCATGGCAGGAAATCTGCGGAAGGTCACGAGCCTCGGCACGGTCGGCGGCCTGCGCAAGGTGGCGCGGCTGGCCCGGCGGCGGCGCCGCGTCGACCTGAGCCACCCGGCTCGCTCCCCGCTGGGCTCCTCCGTGGTGAACTGCGTGAGCTATCGCGAGGGCCGGAGGGTTCCGGGGGGCGGCGATCTGGTCGAGACCGTGGAGCAGGTGCGCAAGCACGGCGACGGTTTCGTCTGGCTGGGTCTGCACGAGCCGACGGACCTGGAGTTCGCGGACATCGCCGAGCTCTTCGAGCTGCATCCGCTGGCCGTCGAGGACGCGATCGAGGCCCATCAGCGTCCGAAGCTGGAGCGCTACGACGAGACGCTGTTCGCGGTGTTCAAGACGGTCTGCTACGTCGAGCACGAGGAGCTCACGGCGACCAGCGAGGTGGTGGACACCGGCGAGATCATGGTCTTCACCGGCCATGACTTCGTGATCACCGTGCGGCACGGGCGGCACGGCTCACTGGGTCCGCTGCGCGAGGGGCTGGAGTCCGAGCCCGAGCAGCTCGCCAAGGGCCCGGCCGCGGTGCTGCACGCCATCGCGGACCATGTGGTCGACGAGTATCTGAGCGTCACCGACTCCGTGCAGGGGGACCTCGACCAGGTGGAGACGGATGTGTTCGCGGAGGCCGGCGCCCGCGTCGACCCGGGCCGGATCTACCAGCTCAAGCGTGAACTGCTGGAACTGAAGCGGGCGGTGGCACCGCTGGCGCGACCCCTGGAGGAGCTCGCCACCCGGCCGATACGGGTGGTGGATCCGGAGATACAGGCGTACTTCCGGGACGTCACCGATCATCTGCTGCGGGTCAAGGACCAGATCGCCTCCTTCGACGAGCTGCTCAACTCGATCCTCCAGGCGCACCTCGCGCAGGTCACGGTCGCGCAGAACGAGGACATGCGGAAGATCACGGCCTGGGCCGCGCTGGTCGCCGTACCGACGATGGTCTGCGGGGTCTACGGCATGAACTTCGAGCACATGCCGGAGCTGCACTGGCAGTTCGGCTACCCGCTGGTCATGGGGGTGATAGCCGTGGCGTGTCTGACGCTGTACCGCGGGTTCCGGCGCAACGGCTGGCTGTAGGGCGCGCCGACACCCCCGGCGGCGGTTGCCCGGCCGGGGGTGCGAGGGACGGTCCTCAGTGCGCGGGGGTCCGGGCGTAGACGCTCTCGGCCCAGGCGCCGATCTGGTCGTCCGACAGATGCCGGGCCAGGTCGGCCTCGCTGATCATGCCGACCAGGCGCTTGTTCTCGATGACGGGGAGCCTGCGGATCTGGTGCTCCTTCATCTCCCGGAGCACCTCGCCGACGTCGGCGTCCGCCTCGATCCAGCGCGGGGTGCCCTGGGCCATCTCGCCGGCGGTGACCTTGGCCGGGTCGTGCCCCATGGCCACGCAGCCGACGACGATGTCGCGGTCGGTGAGGATGCCGCAGAGGCGTTCGTTCGCGTCGCTGATGGGCAGCGCTCCGACGCCGAGGTCGCGCATCAGCTGGGCGGCGTGGTCCAGGGTCTCGTGCGCCGGGATCCACTGGGCTCCGCGGTGCATGATGTCTCCGGCAGTGGTCATGGAGTACCTCCCTGTGCCGGACGGCCGGCGCGGCGCAGGGCGCACCGCTAGTCCCGGCGCCCTACATTCTCGCCGTCCCGGACAGCGCCCGCACCTTCACCGCCGGAACCCCGGCGGGGCCCGCCGATCAGCCGCTCGGTCCGGGTGCCGGGCCCACCGGTCGACCGCCGATCAGCCGCTCGGTCCGGGTGCCGGGTCCGCCGATCACCCTGCGATCAGCCGCTCGGCCCGGGGCGGGCCCGCCGATCAGCCGTTCCAGGCCGGGTGGCGGGGGTCGTCGGCGCGGACCAGGACGTCGGCGGTGGCGGCCGGGTCGGTCTCGTCCTCGTAGCGCGCGAAGGCGGGGAGGGTCCAGTGGTCGGGTTCGGGGGTATGGCGGCGCAGGGCGGCCGGGGAGAGGAGGACGTGGACGGAGAGGTCGAAGGGGAACCAGTGCCGCAGCAGCAGGGGGCCGTGCAGCAACAGCACACCGCCGGGCGGGAGTCGGACGTAAGGGCTGCGGGTGGCCCGGTCGGTGACCGGGTCCCACAGGTCGGGCAGGACGCGGCCGTCGCCACCGGGTTCGAGGGGGCCGAAGACCTCGCGCCACAGGGCGCCGGTGTCCAACCAGCCGTCGTAGTAGGCCTCCACGTCCCGGCGGCCGTGTTCCAGCCGGAGGGAGGCGGGGCGCAGAAAGCCCTCGGCGCCGACGACCAGCGAGGGACGGCCGCGGGTGCGCAGGGCTTCGGCGACGCGTTCCGCGAGGTCCCCCGGGCGGGCCGCGGGGGCGCCGTCGAGGGCGATGCGCGGCCAGGGGGCGCCGTCGGCGGGCTTCAGGTCGAGCAGCCGGTCGGCGAGCAGGTCGCCGAGCCGTTCCCAGGTGATCGCTTCGAGTCGCACAGGGCCCATGATGCGTCAGGGGCCGGGAGGAGGGTGGTGTCGGTCCACGTCGGGGGGAAGGAACCGCGTATGGAGCACCTGGCAACTCCCCCGCACCGCGGCGGACTTCTCGTGATCCAGCCGCTCCGGCGGCGGCACTGCGCGGAGTGCCGGGGCGGGCCGCTGTCGCTGCTCGTGCTGGAGGACGGGACGCCCCGGTGTCTCGGCTGCGCGGACCTCGGGCATCTGGTCTTCGTGCCGCGTGGCGACACCGCGCTGACCCGCAGGTCCCGGCAGGAGAGCGGCCTGTCGGCGGTGGTGGTGCGGTTCAACCGGCGCAAGGGCCGCTATGAGCGGCAGGGCGTTCTCGTCGAGGAGGCGGGGCTGGCCCGGGCCGAGGAGCGGTGCCTCGCGGACGCGGAGGCCAGGCGGCGCCGACGGCAGCGGGACGCGCGGCGGAGGGAGGCCGAGGACGGGCGGTTCGCGGAGGCGTTCGCGGCGGAGATCCGGCGGCTGTTCCCGGGGTGCCCGCCGGAGCGGGCGGCCGCGACCGCCGCGCACGCCTCGGCGCGGGGCAGCGGGCGGGTGGGCCGGAGCGCGGCGGGGCGGGCGCTGTCCGAGGGGGCGGTGATCTCGGCGGTGGTGGCGTCCGTGCGGCACACGGACACGTCGTACGACCAGTTGCTGATGAGCGGGGTGCCGCGGCGCGAGGCCCGGCGGCGGATCGCGGCGGCGGTGGAGACCGTACTGAGGGAGTGGCGCGAGCCGGCGGCGGAGGCGGGCTGACCGGGCCACCCGGACACCGGCCCGGCACCCGGACGCCGGCCCGGCCGAAGCCCTGCCCGGCCCACCCGGAAACCCGCCCGACCCACCTAAAGCCCTACCCGACCCACCCGGAAACCCGCCCGGCCCACCCGGAGCCCTGACGGCCCGCCCGGAGCCCAGCCCGCCTGCCCAGAGCCCTGACGGCCTGCCCGCAGCCCTGCCCGCCTGCCCGCAGCCCCAGCCCGCCCCCCTCTGGACGCTCGCGTATGCCCTCGCGGCACTCGGCCATGGGATCCGTCGGCGCGGCGGATTTCACTTGTGGTGACGGGCGGTGCCGGGGATGATCCCGGCGGGACTGGGGAGTTGACGTCGCATGATCGAGGGACCGTTTTTCGTACTGACCGTGCTGGGCGTGCTGGGGACCGGCCTGGTGGCCGGGGCGTTCTGCGCGTTCTCCGCCTTCGTGATGAAGGGGCTCGCCGCGCTGCCGCCCGCGCAGGGCGTCGCGGCGATGCAGGCGATCAACGTGGCAGCGGTGACCCCCGCCTTCATGACCGTGTTCATCGGCTCGGCGGCCCTGTGCGCCGTGCTCGCCGTGGTGACGTTCGTGGTGTGGCCGGACGAGGGGACGGTGGAGCTGCTGCTGGGCAGCGCGTTGTACCTGTTCGGCTCGTTCGGGGTGACCGTCCTCGCCAACGTGCCCCGCAATGACGCGCTGACGAAGGTGGAGGCGGGCACCCGCGAGGCCGCCACGTACTGGACCGCGTACGTGCGGGAGTGGACGGCCTGGAACCACGTCCGCACGGTCGCCTCGGCCGCCGCCACGATCTGCTACGTCCTGGCCCTCACCTGAGCGAAAACGCCACGGGCTCAGCGAAAGCGCAAGGGGCTACCGAGACGTATCGTGGCCGGAAGAGTGCCGACCGATGACGTACGGCCCCGCTCCGCACGCGAGGGAGACGGCCATGGCCGATCCCAAGGGATTCATGACCACACCCCGCCAGGACTGGCCCCGCCGGCCGGTCGAGGAGCGGGTCCGGGACTGGGACGAGGTGTACGTCCCCGGCGCGCTGCTGCCCATCGTCAGCAAGCAGGCCGACCGGTGCATGGACTGCGGAATCCCGTTCTGCCACGACGCCTGTCCGCTGGGCAATCTGATCCCGGAGTGGAACGACCTGGTGTCGAGGGAGGACTGGCGGGCGGCCGCCGACCGGCTGCACGCCACCAACAACTTCCCCGAGTTCACCGGCCGGTTGTGCCCGGCGCCCTGCGAGGCGGGGTGTGTGCTCGCCATCAACCAGCCCGCGGTCACCATCAAGAACGTCGAGTGCGCGATCGCCGACCGCGCCTGGGAACTGGGGTTCGCCCCGCCCCGGCCGCCGGACCGGCTGTCGGGACGGACGGTCGCGGTGATCGGGTCGGGGCCCACGGGGCTCGCGGCGGCGCAGCAGCTGACCCGGGCCGGGCACACGGTCGTCGTGTACGAGAAGGACGACCGCATCGGCGGGCTGATGCGGTACGGCATCCCCGAGTTCAAGATGGAGAAAGCCCGACTGGAGCGCCGTATCGAACAGATGCGCGCCGAGGGGACCCGGTTCCGTACCTCCACGGCGGTCGGGCGGGACGTCGGGGCGGACGAACTGCGCACCCGCCACGACGCCGTGGTGATCGCCACCGGTGCGACCGCGTGGCGTGAACTGGACGTGCCCGGGCGGGAGCTGGCCGGGATCCAGCAGGCCATGGAGTATCTGCCGCTGGCCAACCGGGTGTGCGAGGGCGACCTTCCGGCATCGCCGATGTCCGCCGCCGGGAAGCACGTCGTGATCGTCGGCGGCGGGGACACCGGCGCCGACTGCCTGGGCACGGCGGTACGGGAGGGCGCCGCCTCGGTGACCCAGCTCGACATCTACGCCCAGCCCGGCGCCGAGCGCGACGACGACACCGAGCCCTGGCCGACGTATCCGAGGATCTACCGGCTCTCGGCGGCCCACGAGGAGGCCGGGGAGCTGCGGACCGCCCCGGCGGCGGACGCGGACGCGCGACTGTTCGCGGCGTCGACGCTCCGCTTCACGGGGGACGCGGAGGGGCGGGTACGGTCCCTGCACCTGGCCGAGGTCGACTCGGGCCGTCGGCCGGTGCCGGGCACCGGGCGGGCCATTCCGGCCGATCTGGTCCTGCTCGCGCTCGGCTTCTCGGGGCCCGACCGGGAGGACGGGCTGATCGGGCAGCTGGGTCTTGAGCTGGAGCCGCGCGGCACGATCGCGCGGGACGCCGGCTTCGCCACCGCCGTCCCCGGGGTGTTCGCCGCCGGGGACGCCGCCCGGGGCCAGTCGCTGATCGTGTGGGCGATCGCGGAGGGGCGGGCGGTCGCCGCGGCGGTGGACCGGTATCTGACGGGGAGTTCGCGGCTGCCGGCGCCGATCTCCCCGTACGACCGCCCGATGACCGTGTAAGGCCCCGCATATCGGCGCCGCACGACCGCCCGATGCCCGTCCAGGCCCCACATCGAGCCGCACGACCACCCGATGCCCGTCCAGGCCCCACATCGACGCCGCACGACCACCCAATGCCCCTCCAGGCCCCACATCGACGCCGCACGACCACCCGACGGCCGTGCAGGCCCCGCATCGGGGCGGGCGCCTACCGCTCGTCCGTCCCCGCGACCTTTCCCGTGGCCAGCGCCACGCGGTTCCAGGTGTTGATCGTGAAGATGAGGGCCAGCACTCGGGCCAGCTCCTCCTCGTCGAAGTGGGCCGCGGCCTCGGCGTAGACGGCGTCCGGGACACCGCCCTCGGAGACCAGCGTCACCGCCTCCGTCAGGGCCAGCGCCGCCTGCTCGCGCTCGGAGAAGAAGTGCCGGGCCTCCCGCCAGACCGCCACCATGTGCAGCCGGTCCTCGCTCTCGCCGGCCTTGCGGGCGTCGTTGGTGTGCATGTGCAGGCAGTACGCGCAGTTGTTGAGCAGCGAGGCACGGATCTGGACCAGTTCGACGAGCGTCGGGTCCAGGCCCTCGCGGGCGGCGGCGTCGAAGCCGACGAGGGCGCGGAAGGCCTTCGAGGCGGTCCGGGCGAAGTTGATGCGGGGCGTGTCGGTGTTGACCGGCGTGTTCGTCGTCATGCCGTCAACCTACGGCCCGGAAAGACCCCCTGTAGGGTGCATTTTCGTGTCCGAATCATGGGTCAATTCCGCCGAGCGGATCGGCGCCGACCTGCATCTGGAGCTGTCCGGCCCCGGCGGCAGACGGGCCGCCCTCATCCGTGCCCTGCGCGACGCCGTCCGCGGTGGCCGGCTCGCCCCCGGCACCCGGCTCCCGCCGTACCGGTCACTCGCCGCCGACCTGGGTGTCGCCCGGAACACCGTGGCCGACGCGTACGCGGAGCTCGTCGCCGAGGGCTGGCTCACCGCGCGTCAGGGCTCGGGCACGCGGGTCGCCGAACGGGCCGAACCGCCGCGACACGCCGTGAAACCTCCGCTAAGGACCCCTCCACGCGCGCGTGGCCCCCGCCACGACCTGCGCCAGGCCACCCCGGACGTGTCGGGCTTCCCGCGCGCGGACTGGCTCGCCTCCTACCGGCGGGCCGTGCAGCAGGCGCCCAACGAGGTGTTCGGGCCCGGCGATCCGGCCGGCCGGGTCGAGCTGCGGGAAGCGCTGGCGGAGTACCTCGCACGCGCGCGTGGCGTCCGCTGCGATCCGGACCGGATCGTGATCTGCTCCGGCTTCGCCCACGCGCTGCGGCTCCTCGTCGAGGGGCGGGTGCTGCGCGGTGCGCTGGCCGTGGAGGCGTACGGGCTGCCCTTCCACCGGGAGCTGCTGACCGGTGCCGGGGTGCGGACCGTGCCGCTGCCTCTCGACGAGGACGGCGCCCGGGTCGACCGGCTCACCCGCGAGCGCGGCGTCCTGCTCACGCCCGCGCACCAGTTCCCGACCGGCGGGCCGCTGCACACCGACCGCCGCGCCGCGGTGATCGACTGGGCACGCGCGCGTGGCGCGGTGATCGTGGAGGACGACTACGACGGGGAGTTCCGCTACGACCGCAAGCCCGTCGGCGCCGTGCAGGGGCTCGACCCGGAGCGGGTGATCTTCGTCGGGTCGGTCAGCAAGAGCCTGTCCCCGGCGGTCCGCCTGGGCTGGATGGTGCTGCCCGGCGAGTACGTCGAGGGTGTGCTCGCGGCCAAGGGCGAGCGGGAGGGCTGGGCGAGCGTGCTCGACCAGCTCTGCCTCGCCGACTTCCTCACGCGGGGGTCCTACGACCGTCATGTGCGGCGCATGCGGCAGCGGTACCGGAGCCGCCGGGACCGGCTGGTCGCCGCGCTCGCCGCTCGGGCGCCGCACATCGAGGTCACCGGGGTGGCGGCCGGGCTGCACGCGGTGCTGCGGCTGCCGCCGGGGTCCGAGGCGGCCACCGTCGAGCGGGCCGGGCGGCTCGGCGTGGCCCTCGACGGGCTCGCCGCGTTCCGGCATCCGGGAGCCGCGGAGACGGCCGTACCGGCCCATGACGGGCTGGTCGTCGGCTATGCCACGCCCTCCGAGCACGCCTACACGGCTGCTCTGGACGCCCTCTGTGCGGCGTTTCCGGATCGGTGAATCTCCTCCCGCGTGTCCAGCAGGGCTGCTTTTCGGTCAATCAGCAATGCAGCACAGCAACTCAGTGTCTTAGCAAGGCGACCGGCACACCCGATGAAGGGACTGCCTCAGGAGATCAGGAAGTCCGCCACCCCCGCCTTGGCGCCTTCGATGAATGCCGTCATCTCGTCGGTGGTGTAGATCAGCGCCGGCCCGTCCGGGTCGGTCGACTGACGGACGGCGATCCGTCCGTCGGCAAGCTTCATCGCCTCCAGGCAGTTGCCGCCGTTACCGCCGCTCCACGGCTTGTGCCAGCCCTCGCTGCCCAACTCCCGCGCGGGCATGCCGTTGTAGACGGGTATCCGCGGCTTGATGCGATCCATTCACAGCTCCTTGCGGAGATCCCGGAGAATCTCCTTCGTGCGATGCGCCGTAGCGGCCTGCGCCGCCATGCGGTCCATGACCTCCAGGTGGGTCGCCACCTCGGGGCGCGCGTCCAGGTAGACGGCGCCGGTCAGGTACTCGCTGTAGACCATGTCCGGCAGTTCTGACATGGCAAATCGGAACAGCACGAACGGCCCGTACGTGCCCGGGTGCGGCCCGCTCTCGAACGGGGCGACCTGCAGCGTCACGTTGGGCAGCTTCGTCATCTCGAGCAGCCGGTCGATCTGGGCACGCATCACCTCCGGGCCGCCGACCTGGCGGCGCAGCACGGTCTCGTCCATGACCACCCACATGCGGGGGGCGTCGGGCCGGGTGAGCAGATCCTGGCGTTGCATGCGCAGCGCCACATGGCGTTCGATGTCGTCGGGCTTGGTCTGGCCGATGGCGCCCGAGCGCAGCACCCCGCGCGCGTAGTCCTCGGTCTGCATCAGGCCGGGCACGAAGTGGGGCTCGTACGACCGGATGAGGCTCGCGGCCCCCTCCAGGCTGACGTACATCGAGAACCAGCCCGGCAGGATGTCGTGGAACCGCTGCCACCAGCCGGGTTTGTTGGCGTCCTCGGCGAGCTGCACGAAGGCCGCGGCCTCCTCGTCACCGACCCCGTAGGCCTTCAGCAGCAGCTGGAGGTACGGGATCTTGAGGGCGACCTCGGCCATCTCCATCCGGCGGACGGTGGCGGGGGCGACACGCAGGACGCGGGCGGCCTCCTCGCGCTTGAGCCCGGCGCGTTCCCGCAGGTCCAGCAGGCGCCGGCCGAGGACGACCTGGCCGACCGTCGGCGCGGACCGCGGCTCGCTCACGCTCCCACCTCCACCAATGAATCCTGACAGCCCTGCGGCGCCATTCGAAGACCTATTCGAAGATCTGGACAGACCTCCGGCGATCCCAATTGGCGCCGCTCGACATGCTGTTGCGAGCAGTGTGCCACGGCCATCCACCGCGTCACACAGCACTCTGCATTTTTCAGAGTGACACTTGCCAAGTGTTCACGGCGGGGCGATAGTGGCAAGCGTGATTCCGTCCGCGCCCTTAGGAACAGACGCCGCCGCAGGCCTGCTCGGCCTCGGTGCCGCCACGGCGGTAGGCCCTCAGCCGGGCCCCGCCGAGCGCCGGTTCCGTTTCGAGCTGGCCGCACATCCGGGTTCCCCCGCGCAGGCCAGACGCCTGACGAGGGCCCGGCTGACCGGCTGGTCGGTCTGCGAGGACACCTGCGACACGGCGGCCCTGGTGGTCTCCGAACTCGTCACCAACGCCATCGTGCACACGGCGAGCAGGCACGTCGTCTGCGAGCTGCACGACGGCGACGACCTGGTGCGAATAGCCGTGCGCGACCAGGGGTGCGCACCGGGTGAGCCCCACCCGGCGGCGCAGCGCGGCGACGAGGAGCACGGGAGGGGATTGCTCCTCGTCGACGCCCTCTGCCACTCCTGGGGCGTCCATGAGCACGGGCCCGGCCTGCTGGTGTGGGCGGAACTGCCGCGCAAGGCGGAGGCGCCTCGCGAGGACACCGGGCCGCGCAACGACCTGGGCTGGGGGGCCCGGCCCAAGCCGGGCGGCCCCGCCGGGGGATCCGACGGCGAAGACGAGGACGGGGGGCCTGCGTGAGCGTGACGTCCGGCGGCGGTCAGGTACTGAACCTGGACACACTGGTCCGACTTCGCCGCGGGCTCGCGCCGCGGCTCGAGCCGTCGAGGCTGGCGGTACCGGAAGGGATGACCACACCGCTGGGTTTCGACGCGGTGGCCGTACCCGCTCGCCTCGGGCCGCTCATCCTGCCCCGGCTGCCTCAGGTGGGGTGTGTCTACGCCGATGACGCGTACTGGTGGTGGATCGTCCCGTCCGACTCCGACTACGCGCTGGAGTGGCCGGAGCCGTGCCGGTACGCGACGGGCGCGGTGGTTCCGGACGAGGTCCGGCTGATCCACCGGCCGGAGGGGGCGGTGCCCTACACGCCGCCGATCCCGCTGTACCTGGCGCTGTGCCGGCTGACGGGGACCAATCCGCCCTGGGCCCGGCCGGTCAGCGCGTAGCGCTCCGCGGGGAGGCCGGCTTTCGGCTGCCGATACGCCGTGGCTGGTCGCGCAGTCCCCCGCGCCCCTTCGGGGCGCCGCTCAGGCGGCCGCGTCGACGGTCATCTCGCTGCGCACGATCACCAGGAAGGTGTCCGTCGCCAGGTCCATCACGACCTCGGCGTCCAGGCCCTCCCGACGCCGCGCCTGCGCGAACTCCTCCGCCGGCCAGGAGCCTCGCGGACCGCCGGCGGGAAAGCGCTCAAGCACCGTTCGCCTGTTCACCCTGCACCTCCATCTAGCGCTGTACTCGAAGAGTTAAACGCCAACAGCGGGGTGAACGCTTCGCGAAGTGACGGGACTGAGACATTGTTGACACTCGTTCACCACAGAGGGTGAGCGGGGCCCCAGCTTTATGTAGTTTTCGGTTACTTTCCGCCTCAGTCCTCGTACTCATCGTGATAGCGCACGCGTTCACTTCCCGCGGGCGCCCCCAGGGACGACGCACGCCCCTCGGGTTCCTCCCACTCCTCCTGCCGTCCCAGCGCGGTCAGGTCCAGGAAGCTGGTGGTCGAGCCAAGACCGTCCAGCCCGCGCTCGAACGTCGAGTAGGTGTGGAACACCCGGTCGCGGACTCTGAGGAAGCAGCTCACGCCGGGTCGCTCTACGGGTTCCCCGTCTTGCTCCAGGGTCACCTCGAAGTCGCGGTTGAAGTCGTTGCAGTACGACGAGAACCAGGGCAGCGTCCAGCCCATCCGCGCCTTGAACGGCAGGATCCGGGTGTACGGCGCTCTGGAGACCACCACGAACGAGGTGCCGCGGGCCCGCAGATGGGCGAGATGGCCGACCTGGTCCAGGAACGCCGAGCAGCTGCGGCAGCCGGCCTCCCACTCGGGCGCGAACATGAAGTGGTGGACGACGAGTTGGTGCCGTCCCTCGAAGAGATCGAGGAGGGTGGCCTTGCCGTCGCCGCCCTCGAAGACGTACTCCGTGTCGATCTCGACCATGGGCAGCCGACGCCGCTCGGCGTTGAGCGCGTCACGCGCGCGCGTGGCCGCCTTCTCCCTGAGCAGTAACTCCTCGCGTGCCGCGCGCCACTGAGCGCGCGAGACGATCTCCGGAAGCGACATGGGCCCCTCCTGTGCGAACGGTCCGTTCCGAGGGGTGACCGGGGGGAGGAGCGGAACTCATCGCTCGTACCCAAGATTTTTTGGCGGGACCTTTCCGAGGGCCGCGCGTCTAGGTGTCGTACTCCTGGATCCGCCTGCCGTGGCCCCGGTCGAGCAGACCCGGCAGGCGTTCCGTCAACTCCCCCACCACCGCGCCGACATCGAGGGTCAGCAGCTCGCGGTCGCGCATCAGGACACGGCCGTCGACGATCGTGGTGCGTACGTCGGAGGAGCGGGCGCTGTGCACGAGGGTCGCGGCGAGGTCGTGGACGGGCTGGGTGTGCGGGCCGGTCAGGTCGACCAGGACGATGTCCGCCCGGCGGCCGGGGGCGAGGCTGCCGATCCGGTCGCCGAGTCCGACGGCCCGCGCGCTCTGCAGGGTCGCGTGGTGCAGGGCTTGACGGGACGTCAGCCAGCGGGGGTCACCGGTCGTCGACTTCTGGATGAGCGCGGTGAGTGCCATCGACTCCCAGACGTCGAGGGAGTTGTTGGAGGCGGCGCCGTCCGTGGCGAGTCCGACGGGGACGCCGATCTCGCGCAGGGCGCGCACCGGGGTGGTGGTGGGCCAGCCGAACTTGAGGTAGCCGCGGGGAGCGGTGGCGACGGACACCTGGCCGCCGGCCTCCGCGAGAAGGGGCAGGTCGGCGTCCAGGATGCCGGTTCCGTGGGCGATCAGGACGTCGGTGTCGAGGATCCCGGTGCGGCGGAGGACCTCGATGGGTGTGACTCCGTGCCGGGCCAGGCTCGCCTCGGTCTGGTCGCGGTTCTCGGCGGCGTGCAGATGGACGGGGAGGTGGTGTTCGCGGGCGAGTGCGGCGGTGGCGGCGAGATCGGCGTCGGTGACGGTGTAGGGGGCGTGCGGGGCGAGGGCGGTGGTGATACGGCCGCCCCGGTGCCGGAGGGCGAACTCCAGTGAGCGTTCCCGGCCTTGCGGGCCCTGGGAGGAGAAGAAGGCCTCGCCGAGATGGGCCCGCAGGCCGCACTCCTCGATGACCCGGGCGACGGTGTCCATGGCGAAGTAGTGGTCGGCGAAGCAGGTCACTCCCCCGCGGATCATCTCGGCGCAGGCGAGCCGCGCCCCCAGCTCCACGTCCCTTCTCGTGAGGTTGGACTCGACGGGCCAGACGACGTCGTTGAACCACTGCTCGGTGGGCAGGTCCTCCGCGACCCCGCGCAGCGCGACCATCGGGGCGTGGGTGTGGCAGTTGACGAGCCCCGGCAGGGCGACCTGACCACGGCCGTCGAGCCGCTCCACGGCAGGCAGGTCCACCACCTCCGCGGCACCCGTGACGGCCTCGATCACCCCGTCCCGTACGACGATCGCGGCGTCCTCCTCGAAGCGGATCCGCTCTTGATCGTCGTGCAGCAGGACGGTGCATCCGGTGATGATGAGCTCGGCGACGGTCGACGTCATGCCGCCAACGTACGACGGCGTACACGCCCGGTGTGACCCGGACCGCGCATGTCGCCGCAGCTCTGTCGCGAACCGCACCGGGCGAGCACCCTGGCCTCACCACCGCCCACCGCAACGGCTTCCGGAAAGGGGCCCGGCATGCTCCTCGGCACCTGGAACCTGGAGAACCTCTTCCTGCCCGGTGGCCCGTCCGGCCCCAAGGACAAGGCCGCCTACGAGGCGAAACTGGCCGCCCTGGCCGCCGTGATCACGGAACTCGGCCCGACGCTGCTCGGCGTGCAGGAGGTCGGCGATCCGGCGGCGCTCGGCGATCTGGCCGACAGGGTGGGCGGCGACTGGCACACCGCGCTCTCGGAGCATCCCGACGGCCGGGGAATCCGGGTCGGCTTCCTCAGCAGGGTGCCGCTGCGGGTGCTGGCCGACACGACGGCGTTCCCGCGGAAGCTGCGGCCCGTGCAGGTGGACGACACGGGCGGGGACACCGCGGTGGCGGGGCGGGGCTTCCTCGCGGTGGAAGCGGGGCCGTTGCGCGCCGCGGTCTGCCACCTGAAGTCGAAGCTGCTGAGCTACCCCGGGAACCGTTTCCAGCCGCGGGACGAGGGTGAGCGGGCGCGTTTCGGGGCGTACGCGCTCTACCGCCGGGCGGCGGAGGCGGCGGCGCTGCGGGCACTCGCGGACGAGTTGCTGGCGGGCGCGGGCCAGGAGCGGGACGTGGCGGTCGTCGGCGACCTGAACGACGAGGTCCAGGCGGCCACGACCCAGATGCTGCTGGGCCCGCCCGGCTCGGAGATCGGCACGGCGGGCTTCGACACCCCGGACCGGGGCGACGCGGTACGGCTGTGGAACACCGCACCCCTGATCCCCGCCGCCCAGCGCTTCTCCCGCGTCAACTCCGGCCGCCGCGAGCTGATCGACCACGTCCTGCTGAGCCACCGCCTGGTCCACCGCGTGACGGAGTCCGGCACGGGCCTCCCCGGCGCGAACGCCCCGCACCTGCCGTCGATCGGCCCGAACCCGACGGACCGCCGGGGAAAGCCCGGCTCGGACCATGCGCCGGTGTGGGCACGGTTCGACTAGCGCGCGTCGGGAATGCGAGCGGGTTCGGTTCGGCTAGCGGGCGTCGGGGATGCGAGCGGGTTCGGGTTCGGCTAGCGGGCGTCGGGGATGCGAGCGGGCTCGGCTTCGGCTAGCGCGCGTCGGAGTGCGGGCGAGCTTCGGCCTGCGCCCACCGGCGCGTGCGGCTCGGTTCAGCTGACGCGCGCCGGGAGTGGGGGCCTGCTTCGGCTGCGCGCACCGGATGTGCGGGCGCGGGTCAGCCGGCGCGCACCGGGTGTGCGGGCGCGGGTCAGCCGGCGCGTATCGGGGACGGCGCGTCGGTCTGCCTGCGCGCACCGGGGGCACGGGCTCGGGTCAGTCGGCGCGCGTCCTCGGTGCCGGGTGCGGATCAGCCCGCGCGGCGGAGTGCGGCCAGTTCGTCCACCGCTCCGGTGAGCTGCCGCTCGTACCGGGAGGTGAGGCGGCCGGAGTCGTCGAGATGGACGGCACAGGCGGTGGTGGTGTCCACGAGCCGCTCCAGAGCACCGGCCACCTCCTCGGTCCCCTCCGCGTGCCGGGCGAGCGGCGGAAGCTCGGCGGCGGCGAGGGAGATGGCGGCCCGGGCCTCGGCGAGCGTGCGGTAGGCCTCGCGGCGGAGGGTCCAACGGGTGACCCGGGGATCGCCACCGACCCGGCTGCCGCCGCCGGCCGCGCCGTCCATGCCACGCCCCGCTCGACCGCCCCCGCCGCCCGCTCCATCAACCCCGCCATTCCCCCAACCAACCCCGCCATCCCCCCGACCGACCCCGCCGCCCGCTCCACCGACCCCGCCATCCCCCCAACCAACCCCGCCATCCCCCCGACCGACCCCGCCGCCCGCTCCACCGACCCCGCCATCCCTCCAACCAACCCCACCGTCCGCCCCACCAACCCCACCGTCCGCCCCACCAACCCCACCGTCCGCCCCACCGGCCCCACCGTCCGCCCCACCGGCCTTGCCATCCGCCTCCCGCAGCACATGCGCGAGATAGGCCCGCGCCGCGTTCTCCGCCGCCCCGAGCCGCGCCTGCACTCCCCCGCCCCGCTGCCCGGGCATCGGCAGATGTCCTACGACCAGCACGATCGCGCAGGCCAGCAGGGTCTCCCCGATGCGGCCGGCGGAGGCCTGCGGTTCGCCCCCGACCATCACCAGCGCGAGGACGAGCAGCGTGACGACCGCGGTCTGGGCGGCGAAGTGCCGGGTGGCGACGGGAATGAGCGCACCGCACACCGCGACCAGCGCGACGAGCCCTTCCGGCCGGGGCAGCACGGCGGCGAACCCGGCGAAGAGCAGCGCCCCCAGTACGGTCCCGGCCGCCCGGCACAGCACCCGGGACACCAGCGGCCCGAGATCGGGCTTGACCAGGAAGACGGCGGTGGCGGGCAGCCAGTACCAGTGCGTGTGCGGCCCGTACCAGTGGGAGTGGTGCAGGCCCTGCGCGACGGCGACGCCGGCCCCGAAGCAGAGGGCGACCCGAAGGCCGTACTCCCGCCCACCGGCGCCGAGGACGCTGCGGACCAGGGAGGACAGGGACCGCCGCCGGGTGTGCAGATCCGCGCCGCCTTCGCCCCGGTCGAAGGTCTCGGCGGCACGCAGCAGGGCGTCGTCGAGGGCGCGCAGGGCGGGCCCGCTCCGGGACGGCGCGGGCAGTGGTCCGGTGGCCGTGTTGGCGCGTACGGCGGAGGCGAGGCGCCGGGGCCCTTCCGCGGCCCGCGCCGGTACCGCCTCCCCGGCCCAGGCGAGCGCCGTGGCGGCCTCGGCGAGCGGAAGGGCGGCGGCGTACTGCGCACGCAGGCGCCGCTCGGCGGAGGAGGAGGCGTACCGCCGCAGCCGGGGCCCGGCGAGGGCGTCCTGCGCGTGATCGAGCGCCGCGGTGAGCGAGGCGCGCCGCGCGTTGGCCCGGTCGGTACCGGCGCTATCGAGGAGAGCGGCGATGGCGTCGTAGACGGACGCGACGGCGGCCCGCTCCCCGTCGAACCGGAAGTCGCCGGCGAAGGATCCGGGACCGGGCAGCACGAGCCGCAGCACCAGCAGCCACCCGGCCCCGCACAGAAAGGCGAGCGCCCGCTGCCATCCCGGCTCCGGCAACGGCATCCCGGCGCCGATCGCGGAAGCGACGAGCAACTGGGTCCCCGCACCGGAGGCCACGGGCCCGACGGCACTGACGGCGCCGGCGAGCAGCCCGACGAGGGTGAGCAGCAGCGTGAGCCCGACGGCCCCCAGGCGCTCCCCGCCGTACGTGCCGACCAGCAGCCCGGCGGCCCCCGCGACCGCGGGCACCCCCATCCGCCTGACGGCCGCCCGCCGGCTCCCGGGCCGGTCGTTGATCCCGGCGAGCATGGCGGCGATCGCGGCCACCACCCCGACGGAAGCCTGACCGGCGAGAACGGCCCCGCACAGCAACGGCCCGGCCGCCAGCCCGCCCCGCCCGACAGCACTCCAGGGAACGGGCCCCCGCTGAGCACGAAGAGCATGAGCAAGCCAGGGCGGCAGGGCGAAAACGGGGCGGGACACGGGGCTCCTGTCCGGACGAGGGCGGGGTGTGCCTTCGGGCGACGGTGGCCGGGCTTTCTGGTGTGCCCCGACGGTAGACCGGAAAGCCGGAGGTTGAGCAACGGGTGTATTACCCCCGCGTGACAATGCTTGGTGACGCCATGTTCTTTATGAACGCTATCGTTCCCGGCTCGCCTCTTCGAACAGCGCCTGGGCCCGGTGGATCGCCTGGATCAGGGCCTCCGGGTCCGGTGCGGCAGGGAGCGACGCGAGGACGTCGTCCAGGGTGCGCAGTCCCGCCCGCTCCAGCAGCCACTTCTCATTGGTCACCCACTCCCCCCGCGCCGCCAGCACCCCGTGTCCCGTCTGGACGGCGGCGGTGGCGAGGGCACCGGCCACCTCGGTGAGGCGGCCCGCCGGCGCGTGGTTCGCCTCGGCGTAGGCCAGGGTCGCGCGGGCCGTGCCGTACCAGCGCTCGCTCGCCGTACGCCGCAGCTTCGCCGGATAGCCCGCCGGGCGCGGGAGCTCACCGCGCAGCACCCGGTTGATCGCCAGCTCCGCCACCACCAAGTAGCTGGGAATCCCGGCCAGATGGAACAGCAGCGGTTCCACCCGGAAGCGCCCCCGCTCCGCCTCCGCGAGTTCGTGTTCCACGACGTCCAGGTCCCGGTAGTGCACGTCCACGCGGTGGCCGTCGATCGTCAGCCAGGCGCCGCCGTTGAAGACGCCGCCGCCCCAGTCGCCGATCTCCGACACCTCGCCCTCCCAGCCCACCGCGCGCAGGTCGGCCGGGTCGAAGGGACCCCGGTAGTAGATCGCCAAGTCCCAGTCGCTGTCGGGGCGGTGGGTGTGCTGGGCCCGGGATCCGCCCAGGGCCACCGCCCGCACGGTGGGGAGGGCGGCCAGGCGGTCCGCCGTCGACGGGAGAAAGTCGGGCATGGTGGCTCAAGCCTCCCAGAGGTCGCGGTGGCGGTGCCGTGTGGGCGGGTGGTCCAGGGTCTCGGCCACCCTTTCGAGGGTTCCGGCAGACGCGGCTCGCAACTGCTTGACCGCCGTGACGCGGAACGACCTGAGCCCCGCCCGCGCCCGCGACTCGTACGGGCTCACCCCTCGCTCGCCCAGGCCCCGCGGGTACCGGTACGCGGCGAAGCTCCGCAGCAGCGGCCTCGGCCGGGCACGCCGGCCCTCGCGTGCGGCCTGCGCCAACTCCCGCCGGGTGTAGCGGAGTTCGGCGAGCGAGTGACGGGTGCACGGGCCCGCGATGCCCTGGGGCCAGTAGGGCGGGCCGGTGCGCTGGCGGCCCGGGACGTGGTGGACGGTGCGTGACATGGCTGGGCTACAGGGTCGCGGGGGCGGGCGCCGGTGTCGAATGGTTATCCGTCAGTGCGTGGGGGCGCTGGAGCGCCGGAAAATCGGATGCGGTGCCGGGCCCCGCGCCCGAGGATCGGTGGGTTGTCCGCACGCCGCACGCCAGACTCCGCACCGCACCACCCGGGAGCCGCCATGATCCAGCGCGTCACCAACCCCGCCCTCTTCCCACCCCCCACCTACTCCCACGCCTCCGTCGTCGAGGCCGGTACCAGGCTCGCCTTCCTCGCCGGGTCCGTGCCGCTCGATGCCGAGGGGAAGATCGTCGGTGAGGAGGATCCGGTACGGCAGGCCCAGCAGGTGATCGCCAACCTGGAGGCTCAACTGGCTTCTGTCGGAAGCGACTTGACGCACGTGCTGTCGACCGACGTGTACGTCGTCAGCAGTGAGACCTCCGTGCTCTCCTCCGTGTGGGAGGTCGTCGAGGCGTCGGGACTCAGCGCCGGACCGCACTCGTCCACCCTCATCGGGGTCGCCTGCCTCGGCTACACCGGGCAGTTGGTGGAGATCACCGCCACCGCGGTCGTACCGGAGGAAGCCCGGTGATCACCCTGCGCAGGGCCACCGCCGACGACGCCTCCGCCGTGGCCGACGTCTGGCTGCGCTCCTTCGACGCCGCGCTGCCGACCGTCGTGCGGCCGCATTCGGACGACGAAGTGCGCGACTGGATCCGTGAGTTCGTCGTCCCGCGGCAGGAGACGTGGGTCGCCGAGGCCGAGAGCGCGATCGTCGGGATCATGGTCCTGCACGGCGAGCTCCTCTCCCAGCTCTACCTCGCCCCCGACTGGCGCGGCCGCGGCCTCGGCGACCGGTTCGTCCGGCTCGCCAAGGAGCGGAGCCCGCACGGTCTGAACCTCTGGACCTTCCAGATCAACAAGCCCGCCCACCGCTTCTACGAACGCCACGGCTTCGTCGCCACCGAGCACACCGACGGCCGCGACAACGAGGAACACGAGCCGGACGTACGGTACGTGTGGAAGCCCCCGGCCAGGCTTCCGGCGCTCACAGCCCCGCCTCCCGAGCCGCGCTCCGCAGCACCTGGCGCAGCATCTCCGGGGTGAGCCGGCCGGTGAAGGTGTTGCGCTGGCTGACATGGAAGCAGCCGAAGAGGGTGAGACCGTCGAGCGGCACCCGCACCCCGTGCCCGAAGGCCGGCCGGGGCCTCGGGATCGCCCAGCCCGCCGCCGCCAGCGCGGGCAGCGCCGCCTGCCAGCCGAACGCGCCGAGCACCACCACCGACCGCAGCGTCGGCCGCAGCAGCCCCAGCTCCCGCACCAGCCAGGGCCGGCAGGCGTCGCGCTCGCCGGGCGTGGGCTTGTTGGCGGGCGGGGCGCAGTGCACGGGCGAGGTGACCCGGGCGCCGTACAGCTCCAGTCCGTCGTCGGCGGCGACCGCGGTGGGCTGCGAGGCGAGGCCCACGTCGTACAGCGCCTGATAGAGCACGTCCCCGGAGCGGTCGCCGGTGAACATGCGGCCGGTGCGGTTCCCGCCGTGCGCGGCGGGGGCGAGGCCGACGATCAGCAGCCGGGCGTCCGGCGGGCCGAATCCGGGCACCGGGCGGCCCCAGTACGTCTGGTCGGCGAAGGCCGCCCGCTTGGTCCGGGCCACCTCCTCCCGCCAGGCGACCAGCCGAGGACAGGCCCGACAGCCCGCGATCCGTCGGTCCAGTTCCACGAGGGCGTCCATGGCTCCACCGTAAGCCCGCCGAAAAGGCCAGGTCGGCCCCGCCGGTCAGCGGCTAAGGTCGGTGCCATGGCTTCCGAGGGTGACGAGGACAAGGACGCCGCGACCTCCCCGGCTGCGGATGCGAAGACCGCCGCCGCCGTGGCGGCTGCCGAGGCGGCCGGACCGCAGGCCGGCGAGAGCGTGCGGATCGACAGCTGGATCTGGGCGGTACGGCTGATCAAGACGCGTTCGGCGGGCGCCACCGCCTGCAAGGGCGGCCATGTGCGGGTGAACGGCGAGCGGGTCAAGCCCGCGCACGCGGTGCGCGTGGGTGACGAGGTGCGGCTGCGGCACGAGGGCCGGGAGCGGATCGTCGTGGTCAAGCGCCTGATCCGCAAGCGGGTCGGCGCCCCGGTCGCGGTCCTGTGCTACGTCGACAACTCCCCGCCGCCCCCGCCGCGCGAGGCCGTCGCCCCGGCCGGTATCCGAGACCGCGGCGCCGGCCGCCCCACCAAGCGGGACCGCCGCGAGCTGGAACGGCTGCGCGCCCTGGAGAAGGGCAGCAGCCGCCCCGGCCCCCGCTGACGAGCACGGACGTGCGGCGGCGGCCGCGTCCGGCCCGGGCCCGGGGCCCGTCGGACACGGCCGTCGCCGCACGTACGCCGTGGGTCACGCCCGCCGCACCAGCCGCAGCAGCTCGGCGTTGTGGCGGCGCCGCGCCCAGGCGATCAGGGCGAGCGGGATGATCAGGATGAGCGGCGTGGCGGCGTTCTCCCCCTCGAAGGCGGACATCTGGACCACGAACGCGCCGGCCATCAGCCCGCTCAGCGCGATCCCGGCCACCGACTGGAGCACCGGGATCAACAGGGCGACCGCTCCCGCGAGTTCGAGGGCGCCGATGGTGTACATGCCCGCGTTGCCCCAGCCCAGCTCGTCGAAGGCATCCACGGCCGTGGAGTGCGCGATCAGCTTCGGCAGGGCGCTCGCGACGGCGAAGAACAGCGCGAGCAGGATCTGCAGCCCGCGCAGGGCGATCCGGGCCCGGCGCCCACGGGCGGTCGCGGACTCGGCGATGACGGGAGCGGTGGCGGCGGTCTCGGACATCGGGTTCTCCTGGGTACGGCGTCGGTGTCGCTGTCACACGGATAGACCGCGGTGCGCCGCGAAACTCATCGCTGTCCGGCGGGAGTTGCCCCCTCCAGCGGGAACCAGCCGTGCCCGATGTACCAGTGGCCGCCCGCCCGCAGATGGTCCCCCACCGCCCGCTCGACCGCCGTGCGCCGCGGCAGCCCTTCGACGGGCAGATCCGGGTCCCCGAACACGAACTGCACCGGCTCGGTGTCGGCCTCCTCCCCGTCGTCGCGGACGATCCGGAACCGCTCCTGGAAGCGCACGATGTTGGAGTCGGCCGGCAGGTACCGCTTGAGCTGCGGATCCAGCAGCCAGGAGTGGCACTGCGCGGCCGGGTACCGCTCCTCGGGAAAGTGGCGGGCGAAGAACTCCCGGGCCAGCGCGAGCGAGCGGTCGCAGGCGACCGGGGTCAGCGGGCCGTGGAAGTCGGGGATGTGGAGGTTGAGACACAGGGCGTCCGGGTCCGGCCCGGCCCCGGCGAGCGCCCGCCCGGTGCGCGACCGCTCGAACTGCAGCCGCCCGAGCTGGTACAGCTCGCCGCGGAAGTGGTGGGTGAGCCACCTCGGCGCCTGGAGGCCCGCCCGGCCGTACCGCCGGCGGTGCACGGCCATGTTCCGGCCTAGGTCGGCGAGGGTGCGCCGGGTCACCTCGGCGGGGACACCGCGTTCGCGGTGGTAGGCGCGCGTGTGGGGCAGCGCCGCGACGAAGACGTACACGGGGAAGCAGCGCTGCAGGGGGCCGGCGGGCCAGTCCAGCTCGGGCAGCTCGGCCCTGGCCCCGATCGTCCCCAGGTCCCGGACCAGCTCCTCGACCGACGCCTCCAGGAACCGCCTGAGTTCGGGATCGTCGGTGACTCTGCGGCGCACGCGGACGAGGACCCCGATGTCCTCGTGGGGTACGGCGAGGTCGATCAGGATCTCGGGCAGATCGTCGGCATCAGGCAGCACGGCAGGGCCCCCTCTTGGTGATCGGCGTTTCGAAGAGTACGTTCCGAAGGAGGGAGTGGTGATCCCGATGCGTACGGGCAGTGAACCGAGGACCGCGCGCAGTGCCCTGCGCACGCGGTTCTGGCTGAGTGTGTGGGGGCTGGTCTGGGCGGTGTTCGGTACGGCCGCCTTCGCGGTGGCGGGCCGCACCGGCTGGGCCGTGGCCTGCGGGGTCCTGGCGCTGGTCGTCACCGTGGACCTGTTCCTCGTCGTCCGGCACATCCGCCAGGGCCCGCACTACCAGCCGGGCCCCGACGTACCGCCGTACCACCCGCCCGACCGCTGACGCTCAGGACTCGAACCGTGCCGCCCGGAGGTACTGCGGGTTGGGGTCCAGCGCGGCCGCCAGGCGGAAGTGGCGCTTGGCCTGCTCGTGCCGGGCCTGCCGCTCATAGGTGCGGGCGAGCGCGAAGTGCGCGAACGCGTTGTCCGGCTCGCGCTCCAGGACGATGGTGAACTCCAGCTCGGCGGGCCGCAGTTGCGCGGCGGCGAAGAAGGCCCGCGCGCGCAGCAGACGGGCGGCGGTGTTCTCGGGGTGCGCGGCGATGACACCGTCGAGCAGCTTCACCGCGCCCCGCGGGTCCCGCGCGGCGAGCAGATGCTCGGCGGCGCGGAAGTCGATGACATGCGTCTCCGGAGTACGTCCGGTGGAACCGCTGGTCTCGGGCACGGCAGAGTCCTTCCCTCACTCAGGGGCTTCAACGCCCCGGCGCCAGGCCGCTATTCCTGAGCCGCCCGGGACGCGTGCGCCCGGCGCTCCAGCTCGGCCCAGACCTCCCGCACCCGCTGCCGCAGCTCCTCCAGCGGTACGTCGTTGTCGATGACGATGTCCGCGATCTCGCGGCGCTTCTCCCGCGTCGCCTGGGCGGCCATCCGGGCGCGGGCGTCCTCCTCGGTCATCCCGCGCAGCCGGACGAGCCGGTCGAGCTGGGTCTCGGGGGCGGCGTCGACGACTACCACGAGGTCGTACAGCGGCGCCAGGCCGTTCTCCGTCAGCAGCGGGACGTCATGGACGACGACCGCGTCTGCGGCGGCGGCCTGCTCCAGCTCGCGGGAGCGGGCGCCGACCAGGGGGTGCACGATCGAGTTCAGTACGGCGAGCCGGTCGGGGTCGGCGAAGACGATGGAGCCCAGCCTGGGGCGGTCCAGGCTGCCGTCCTCGGCCAGCACGTCCTCGCCGAACGCGGCCACGACCGCGGCCAGCCCGGGCGTGCCCGGGGCCACGACCTCCCGGGCGATGCGGTCCGCGTCGATCAGTACGGCGCCGCACGCGACGAGCAGCCGCGACACCTCGCTCTTGCCGGCACCGATACCGCCGGTCAGGCCAACTTTCAACATGTCCAGAGCTTAGGCCCTGGGCGTCGGGGTCAGCCGTCGCCTTCGCGCTCCGCCAGGAAGCGTTCGAACTCCAGGCCGATCTCGTCCGCCGAGGGGATGTCCACGGGCTCGGCGAGCATGTTGCCCCGCGTCTCGGCGCCCGCCGCCGCGTCGTACTGATGTTCAAGACCTTGGACCAGGGCCACCAGTTCCTCGTCGCCCTCCTGGATCTGGCGGTCGATCTCGGTCTGGGTGCGGTGCGCCTCGGTGCGCAGGGCGTGCGCGATGCCCGGCAGGACCAGGCCGGTCGCGGCCGTGATGGACTCCAGGACGGTCAGCGCCGCGTCCGGGTACGGGGAGCGCGCGATGTAGTGCGGGACGTGCGCGGCGACGCCGAGGACCTCGTGGCCCGCCTCCATCAGGCGGTACTCCAGCAGCGACTCGGCGCTGCCCGGCACCTGCGCCTCGTCGAAGGGGCTGCGGTGGCCCGGGACGAGGTCGGTGCGGTTGCCGTGCGGGGTGAGGCCGACCGGGCGGGTGTGCGGGACGCCCATGGGGATGCCGTGGAAGTTGACGGACAGCCGGACACCGAGCCGCTCCACGACCTGCTGCACGGCGGCGGCGAAGCGCTCCCACTCCACGTCCGGCTCGGGGCCCGACAGCAGCAGGAAGGGTGCTCCGGTGGCGTCCTGGACGAGCCGTACCTCGATGGCCGGCACTTCGTAGTCGCTCCAGCGGTCGCGCTTGAACGTCAGCAGCGGGCGGCGGGCGCGGTAGTCCACGAGCCGGTCGTGGTCGAACCGGGCCACGAGTTGGTGGGGCAGCGAGTCGAGCAGCCGGTCGACGATCTGGTCGCCGGTCTCGCCCGCGTCGATGTATCCGTCGAAGTGGTAGAGCATGACAAGGCCCGCCGACTCCTGCGCCAGCGCCATGTCGACGACGGCCAGGCCCTTCGGCTCCCATGCGTACAAACCCTGCGGATCAAGCACAGTGACCGCTCCTCCTCGTGTTCACACGGAACAACGCGGAGGGCGGCGGCGGCATTCCCCCGATCATGAAGACAAGCCCCCCACCGGCCCGCAGACAAGGCACCGCAGCCGAAACACCGAGGGACCGCACCCCGAAAGGTACGGTCCCTCAGTCACGAGCTACTGCTCAGTGAGCGTCAGCTCAGCTCTGGCCACCGGCGAGCTTCTCGCGAAGCGCGGCCAGCGCCTCGTCCGAGGCCAGCGCACCGGAGTTGTCCGGGCCCTCGGAGGAGTACGAGCCACCACCACCGCCGGACGCGGCCGGAGCCGCACCCGCCGTGTCGCCGCCCTCGGCCGCGGCAGCGGCGTCGGCTTCGCGGGACTTGATGACCTGCTGCTGGTGCTGCTCGAAGCGGGTCTGCGCCTCGGCGTACTGGTGCTCCCAGGCCTCGCGCTGGGTCTCGTAGCCCTCGAGCCAGTCGTTGGTCTCGGGGTCGAAGCCCTCGGGGTAGATGTAGTTGCCCTGGTCGTCGTACGACGCGGCCATGCCGTACAGCGTCGGGTCGAACTCGACCGAGGCCGGGTCGGCACCGAAGGCCTCGTTGGCCTGCTTCAGCGAGAGGCTGATGCGGCGACGCTCGAGGTCGATGTCGATGACCTTGACGAAGATCTCGTCGTTGACCTGGACGACCTGCTCCGGGATCTCCACGTGGCGCTCGGCCAGCTCGGAGATGTGGACCAGACCCTCGATGCCCTCGTCCACGCGGACGAACGCACCGAACGGAACCAGCTTCGTGACCTTGCCGGGCACGACCTGGCCGATCTGGTGGGTGCGGGCGAACTGCTGCCACGGGTCTTCCTGGGTCGCCTTCAGCGACAGGGAGACACGCTCGCGGTCCATGTCCACGTCGAGGACCTCGACGGTGACTTCCTGGCCGACCTCGACAACCTCGGAGGGGTGGTCGATGTGCTTCCAGGAGAGCTCCGAGACGTGCACCAGGCCGTCGACGCCACCCAGGTCCACGAAGGCACCGAAGTTGACGATCGAGGAGACGACGCCGGAACGGACCTGACCCTTCTGCAGGGTCGTGAGGAACGTCTGGCGGACCTCGGACTGGGTCTGCTCCAGCCAGGCACGGCGGGACAGGACCACGTTGTTGCGGTTCTTGTCCAGCTCGATGATCTTGGCCTCGAGCTCCTTGCCCACGTAGGGCTGGAGGTCGCGGACACGGCGCATCTCGACGAGGGAAGCCGGCAGGAAGCCACGGAGGCCGATGTCGAGGATGAGACCACCCTTGACGACCTCGATGACGGTACCGGTGACGATGCCGTCCTCTTCCTTGATCTTCTCGATGGTGCCCCAGGCGCGCTCGTACTGGGCGCGCTTCTTCGAGAGGATCAGGCGGCCTTCCTTGTCCTCCTTCTGGAGAACAAGGGCTTCGATCTCGTCACCGACGGCGACGACCTCATTGGGGTCGACGTCGTGCTTGATCGAGAGCTCGCGGCTCGGGATGACACCTTCGGTCTTGTAACCGATGTCGAGCAGGACCTCGTCCCGGTCGACCTTCACGATGACGCCGTCGACGATGTCGCCGTCGTTGAAGTACTTGATCGTCTCGTCGATCGCGGCGAGGAAGGCTTCCTCGTTACCGATGTCGTTGACCGCTACCTGCGGAGTGGTAGAGGTGGTCTCGGTGCTGCTCGTCATGTGGGAAAGGGCTCCGGTACGGACGGTGAGTCGTAGGTACTGCTTACGCCGGGAGCCCGTTTCGCTCTGAAGAAGCCGGACAGCCAAGGAAGCGCCTCACCAACCGACTGGTGATGGCGCCTCGACAACCGAGGGGACATACAACAGATGCGAGCGCAGCCTGCTACGTCTGAGGAGCGCAGGCCCGCAGCGCAACTTGTAGCATACGGGGGCAGCCGGGCAGGGTCAATGCGCGAAGGCGCACACCCGGGGCGGATCGCCGCATACCCGGCACAAAACCTGTCTCAGGAGGCCACGCGCGCCGGATGGCGCCCCATTCGTGACGGCCTCCGCGACGGGTTGGACGGAAGAGTACGACGAGGGAGCCGATCATCCAAGAGCCCGTATCGAACGAGGCCGCGCCCGGATCCGAGGCCGAGGCGGAGGCCACTCGGCGTGCCGCCGGGGTCACGGAGAGCTCCCGGGCCAACCGGGGCTGGTGGGACCGCAACGCCGACGACTACCAGATCGAGCACGGCACCTTCCTCGGCGACGACCGCTTCGTCTGGGGGCCGGAGGGCCTGGACGAGGTGGAGGCCGAGCTGCTCGGCCCGCCGGAGGAGCTGAAGGGCAAGGACGTCCTGGAGATCGGCGCCGGCGCGGCGCAGTGCTCGCGCTGGCTGGCCGCGCAGGGCGCCCGCCCGGTCGCCCTGGACCTCTCCCACCGCCAGCTCCAGCACGCGCTGCGGATCGGCGGCTCCTTCCCCCTGGTCTGCGCCGACGCGGGCGCGCTCCCCTTCGCCGACGGCACCTTCGACCTGGCGTGCTCGGCGTACGGGGCGCTGCCCTTCGTCGCCGACCCGGTGCTGGTGCTGCGCGAGGTGCGCCGGGTGCTGCGGCCGGGCGGCCGGTTCGTCTTCTCGGTCACCCACCCCTTCCGCTGGGCGTTCCCGGACGAGCCGGGCCCGGAGGGCCTGTCGGTCTCCGCCTCGTACTTCGACCGCACGCCCTACGTCGAGCAGGACGACGAGGGCCGGGCGGTGTACGTGGAGCACCACCGGACGATCGGCGACCGGGTGCGCGACGTGGTCGCCGCGGACCTCCGCCTGGTGGACCTCGTCGAGCCGGAGTGGCCGGCCTGGAACACCGCGGAGTGGGGCGGCTGGTCCCCGCTGCGCGGCAACCTGATCCCGGGGACGGCGATCTTCGTCTGCGAGCGAAGCGAGATGGGGGCGCCCCCGGCCGGAGGCTGGGGGAGAGACTGAGCGTGTGATCCGTTACGACGCCCTGGACGCCCTTCCCGTCCGCAGTGCCCTGCCCGGTCTGACCGGCGCCCTGGAGGTACACGGCACCGCGGTGCTGGTGGCCCCGCCCGGTACCGGCAAGACGACCCTGGTCCCGCTGGCGCTGGCCGGGCTGCTCGGCGAGGGCCCGGCGCGCCGGGTCGTGGTCGCGGAGCCGCGCCGGATCGCCGCCCGCGCCGCCGCCCGGCGGATGGCGTGGCTGCTGGGCGAGAAGGCCGGCGAGAGCGTCGGGTACACCGTGCGCGGGGAGCGGGTCGTCGGGCGGCACGCACGCGTGGAGGTCGTCACGACGGGGGTGCTGCTGCAGCGCGTCCAGCGCGACCCGGAGCTAGCGGGCGTGGACGTCGTGGTCCTGGACGAGTGCCACGAGCGGCATCTGGACGCGGACACGACGGCGGCCTTCCTGTGGGACGTACGGCAGGCGCTGCGGCCGGAGCTTCGGCTGGTGGCCGCGTCGGCGACGACGGGCGCCGACGGCTGGGCCCGGCTGCTGGGCGGCGCCCCGGTGATCGAGGCCGAGGGCGTCTCGTACCCGGTGGAGGTGGTGTGGGCGCCGCCGGCGCGTCCCGTACGGCCGCCGCACGGCATGCGCGTCGATCCGGCGCTGCTGGCGCATGTGGCGGCGGTGGTGCGGCGGGCGCTGGCCGAGCGGGACGGGGACGTGCTCTGCTTCCTGCCCGGCGTCGGCGAGATCGCGCGGGTGGCCGGACAGCTGGGGGACCTGGGCGGGGCGGAGGTGCTCCAGGTGCACGGCCGCGCCCCGGCGGCGGTGCAGGACGCGGTGCTGTCGGCGGGCGGCGACCGGCGCCGGGTGGTGCTGGCGACCTCCGTCGCCGAGTCCTCGCTGACGGTTCCCGGGGTCCGGGTGGTGGTGGACTCCGGTCTCGCGCGGGAGCCGCGCGTCGACCACGCGCGCGGGCTGAGCGCGCTGACGACGGTACGGGCCTCGCAGGCGGCGGGACGGCAGCGGGCGGGCCGGGCCGGGCGGGAGGCGCCGGGCGCGGTGTACCGCTGCTGGACGGAGGCGGAGGACACGCGGCTGCCGCGCTTCCCCTCCCCCGAGATCAAGGTGGCGGACCTGACGGCGTTCGCGCTCCAGGCGGCGTGCTGGGGAGACCCGTCGGCGGCCGGCCTCGCCCTGCTGGACCCTCCCCCGGCGGGGGCCATGGCGGCGGCGCGCTCGGTGCTGTCGGCGATCGGGGCGGTGGACGCCGACGGGCGGGCCACGGAACGCGGAGCACGGCTGGCGGGGCTGGGCCTGCACCCTCGGCTGGGGCGGGCGCTGCTGGACACCTCCGGCGCCGGGGCCGAGGTGGTGGCGCTGCTGTCCGAGGAGCCGCCACGGGAGTACGGCGACGACCTGGCGGCGGCTCTGCGTGCCGCTCGGCGCGGCGGTGACGCCTACGCCGGGCGGTGGCGGGCGGAGGTACGGCGGCTGCGGAGCGCCGGCGGGGCGGCGGTCGCCGGGGAAGGCGACGACGCGCTGGCCGGAGCGGTGGCCGCACTGGCGTTTCCCGAGCGGGTGGGCAGGGTCGAGGGCGGTTCGGTCCTCATGGCCTCCGGGACCCGGGCGGAGCTGCGGGAGGGCTCGCCGCTGCGCGGGGCGCCCTGGCTCGCGGTCGCCGTGGCGGACCGTCCGGTGGGCAAGGGGCACGCGCGCGTGCAGCTGGCCGCCGTGGTGGACGAGGAGACGGCCCGGCAGGCGGCCGCTCCCCTGTATTCGGAGGGCGAGGAGGTCCACTGGGCGGACGGGGACGTCGTGGCGCGCCGGGTGGAGCGGCTGGGCGCGATCGAGCTGACGGTGCGCCCGCTCAGGAACGCCGACGCCTCCCTCGTACGCGATGCCCTGCTGGAGGGGCTGCGGCAGGAGGGGCTGGGCCTGTTGCGGTGGTCGGCGGAGGCGGTCGTGCTGCGGCAGCGGCTGGCGTTCTTGCGGACGCACGTAGGGGACCCGTGGCCCGATGTCTCCGACGATGCGCTCCACGCGCGCGTGGCGGAGTGGCTGGAGCCGGAGCTGAGCCGTGCGAGGCGGCGGAGCGATCTCGGACGGATCAGTGCCGGGGAGGGTCTGAACCGACTGCTGCCGTGGGCCTCGGGTGCGGCGGCGCGCCTGGAGGAGCTGGCGCCCGAGCGTCTCACCGTGCCGAGTGGGTCCAGCATCCGGATCGACTACACGAACCCCGAACAGCCCGTTCTCGCCGTGAAGCTCCAGGAGATGTTCGGCCTGCACGAGTCGCCGTCGGTGGCGGGGGTGCCGGTGCTGGTGCACCTGCTGTCCCCCGCGGGGCGCCCCGCGGCGGTCACGGCCGACCTCGCGTCCTTCTGGAAGGACGGATACAAGGGAGTGCGGGCGGAGCTGCGGGGGCGGTATCCGAAGCATCCGTGGCCGGAGGATCCCGCGACCGCCGAGCCGACCCGGCACACGGCGGCCCGGGCCCGGCGTCAGGCGGGCGGGAGCTGAAGGACAAGCAGGGCGTTGGCGGTGGGACCGCACAACTCGGGTGCCGGGTTCAGGCGTTGGCGGGTTGCGGCTCGGTGGCGCCGGTGGGGGCCGGGTCCTCGGGGCGGCGGCCTCGGACCTCCAGGTAGAGGGAGAGGGAGAGCAGGAGGACGCCGAGGGCCAGGAAGCCCCACGGGAGGTAGGAGGTGAGCAGCAGGATCAGGGTGCGGTTGGACTTCACCAGGTCGACGGTGTGCTCGATGTAGTCCTCGCGCATCTTCACGTGGCCGGCGAACGCCGTGACCTTGTCGCGGTCGCCGAGGAGGGTGCCGCCGCGCAGCTCCTCCTTGTGGAGCTCCTCGCCGTAGACGGGGGCGCCGGTGAGGGGTTCGACCCAGAACTTGCGGACGGTGGTGTACCAGCGGGTGGTGCCGGTGCCGGCGAGGGTCTCGGGGGTGATGCCGTCCACGGGCATCTTCTTGGGGTACGGCACCTCCGTCCACGGGACGGTCTGCTCGAAGTAGTAGACCTCGACGCCGCGGAAGTCCTCGGTGCCCCGGTAGTGGATGGGCGCGGAGGTGCGGGTCTGGGCGTCGAAGTACTCGTAGGACCGCTTCTCCGTCAGGAAGGGCCACTTGAACTCGATGCCCTCGCGGCGCACGGGGTCGCCGTCGACCATCTCGCCGGGGGCGTGGACGGGTTCCTGGGTGTGGGCGTCGAAGATGTAGCGCTCGGGGATCCGGGAGACCATCTCGCCGTCGGGGCCCTGGACGTAGGAGAGGCCCTCCCAGACGACAACGTCCCGGCCCGCCGTCCGCTCGATCCGCTCGGAGGCCTCCACGTTGCCCTTGAGGGTCTGCACGATGGTGACCTTGGAGACCTTCCTCGCCTTCAGGGTCCCGTAGTCGAGGAGGGTGGCGCCCTTCGCCTCCAGGACCATGTCCTGGTACTGGTTCGGGGGGACCTTGGCCAGGCGCGGGAAGGCGTACCAGCGCAGCATCGGGGACAGCGCGGTGAAGAACACGGCGAAGGCGAGCAGCAGCAGACTGGCCTTGCGGCGCATCTCGGCCTCCCTCCCGGGCGGTTACGGGTGTGCGGGCACCGTCGTCAGCAGCGGCTTCGGGGAGGTCTCGCCGGCCGGTGCGCCCAGCGCGGTGAGCGTGAACACCAGGGCGAGTGCGACGGCGAGGCCGGTCGCGGCGGCGATCAGGGCGCGCACGGTGCCTCCCGACGGGCCGGAGCTGATACATCGTCAGGTCCGGCACCGTAGCAACCGGCGGGCGAGATGAGAACACGTCGCACACGACGACGGCGCCCCTCCGCTCCGGAGGGGCGCCGCCTGGGGTTGTCCTTACGCGCTGGGGCTGGAGCTGGGGCTGGAGCTGGAGGTGGGACTGGAGGTGGGGCTGGAGCTGGGGCTCGCGGACGGGGTGGGCGACGCCGACTCGGCCGCCGCCACGGTGAGTTCGACCGTCAGCGTGGCGCCGCCGGCGGTGCTGATGCGGAGCAGGAAGGTGCCGGCGGTGTCGTCGGCGTACAGCTTCGGCAGCTTCAGCAGGCCGTCGGCGTCCGTCTTGAGGCCGGTCAGGGAGCGGACGGGGTTTCCGGCGGCGTCCTTGAAGTAGGGGCCCTTGTCGTTCGCCGTCGGGTCGTCCGCCGACGTGATCAGGGTGGCGGTGGCCGCGACCCCGTCCGCGACGGCTCCCTTGTAGGTGGCCTTCACCTCCACCTGGCTAGCGAACTCGCCGCCCGGGGCGCAGGTCAGCGCGGTCTCGGCGGTACGGGCCAGGGTGTCGGCGGCGCGTTCGGTGACCGTGGCCGTGTAGTCGAGCCCGGCGACCGAGCGGCCCACGACGGTCGTCCGGACGGTGAACTCGCCGGTCTCCTCGCCCGCCCGGAGCGCGGGCGCCGTGGCTGTACCGCTGCTGTCGGTGAGGGCGGTGGCGTACTTCTCGCCGCCGGTGAAGACGGCGTCGGTGTCGCCGACGATGGTGAAGCGGATCCGCACCTTGCCGACGCCCTTGCCGGCCGAGGTCTCGGCCCGGGTGCTGATCTTCTCGCCGAAGGCGTCGCCCGCCATCGCGGTCAGCTCGGCGGTACCGGCGTCCTCCAGGTGGTGCACCGTGTCGGTGGGGGTCCCCGGAGGCGTGGTGGGCGGCGTGGTGGGCGGGTTCGTGGGCGGGTTCGTGGGCGGGGGTGTCGACGGCGGCGTGGACGGCGGCGGAGTCGTCCGCGGGGGCGTCGTGGGCGGCGTGCTCGGCGGTCGCGAGGCCGGGGGCGACGGCTGCCCCTGGGCCCCGGCGTGGCCGTCGCTGCGGTCCTCGGGCACGGTGCCGGTGCCGTCGGGGATCGCGTCGACGCCCTTGCGGTAGTGCTCCAGCCACGCCAGGACGGTGTTCAGGTAGTCCGTGGAGTTGTTGTAGCTGAGGATCGCGCTCTTCAGGTCGGCCCCGTCGGACAGGTCCCAGCCGAAGCGGCACAGGTAGTGGCCCGCGGCGAGCGCGGCGTCGTGGATGTTGTTGGGGTCCTTCTTGCCGTCGCCGTTGCCGTCGCGGCCCGCCCACTCCCAGGTCGACGGGATGAACTGCATCGGCCCCACGGCACGGTCGTAGGAGCTGTCCCCGTCGTAGGCGCCGTCGTCGGTGTCGCTGATGTTCGCGAAGCCGATGCCGTTGAGCTGCGGGCCGAGGATCGGGGAGGTGGTCGTGCCGTTGGCGTTCACCCGGCCGCCGCGGGCGTGGCCCGACTCGACGTGCCCGATGGCGGCGAGCAGCTCCCAGGGCAGGTTGCAGCCCGGCTTGGCCTCCCGCAGCGAGGCGGCGGCCTGCTGGTAGGCGGCCAGGACGGTCGCGGGTATCCCGGACTCGGAGTCCGTGGAGCCCGTCCCCCCGCCGCCCGCGCTGGGCGACGGCTCGGGGCTGTCCAGGGGCGGCAGGTCGGTGTAGTACGGCGAGTTGCCGGTCGCGCTCCCACCGGCCGCGTCGGGGGTCGGCTGGGTGTCGGACGTGGTCCGTCTCCCCTGTTCGTCGACCGTCACACCCGGAGCCTGGGAGCCGGACAGCGCCGCGACCGCCAATGCGGCCACGGCGGCGGTGGCCGCACCTTTGTACAGCCTCCTGCCGAATTGCGCCGACATAGAGTGAACCCCTCCTGCGGACGCCGAGCGCCCGTCTCTGTCTGTCCCGTCGCCCTGTTGTGACGAACGACCCGCCCTGGGGGTTGCGCTGGCGGGGCCGTTCGGTGGTCCGCCCCCGAGCATCCGTCCGTTTTTGTCCGTAGATCGGCCGCGCTCCCCGCGCACCGGCCCAAGTGACCCTACGACAACTTCCGCGTCACGGGCACCCGTTCGCGTCCCGTATTCACCAGTTGGCCATGCGTGATACTGGGCGGGTCGATCATGTCCCGCAGCGAGGAGCATCGGTGCCGTTCACCCTCAGCCATGCGGCGGCCGTGCTGCCCGCCGTGCGCACCGACGGAACGGGCCGGGGACGACTGGTCCCGGCCGTCCTGGTGGCGGGGTCGTTCGGGCCCGACCTGACCTACTACGCGGGCGGCGCGGTGCCCGGCGCGATGGAGTTCGGCGACGTGACGCACTCCTTCGCGGGCGTGTTCACGGTGGATGTGGCCATCTCCTGGGCGCTGGTGGGGCTGTGGCTGTTCATCCGTGAGCCACTGGTGGCCCTGCTGCCGCCGGCCCGGCAGGGCCGGGTGGCCGCACTGCTGCGCTGCGGTGCGGCCCGCGCGCGCGTGCGGCCGGAGCTGGTGGGGTGGTGGTACGTCTCCGCGGTCCTCGGCGCGCTCACCCATGTCGTCTGGGACGCGTTCACGCACCTCGACCGCTGGGGGATGCGGCTGTTCCCGGTCCTCGGCGCGGAGTTCGCGGGGTCCCCTCTGTACTGGTATCTCCAGTACGGCGGTTCGGCGGTGGCGGCGGCCGTCGTCGTGGGGTTCCTGGCGGTGGCGCTGCGGCGGATTCCGGCCGGGGTCCTGCAGGCCGGGGTGCCGGTGCTGTCCTCGCGGGACCGGTGGCTCGCCGGGGCGCTGCTGGCCGGCTGCGGGGTGGTGTGCGCGGTGCAGCGGGCGGTGCGCTGGTGGTCGTACTTGGGGTCCCGCGCGAAGCCCTGGGAGCTGATTCCGACGGTGTGCTTCGGGGCGGGCGCGGGACTGGTGGTCGGGGTGCTGGTGTACGCCGTCGCGGTCAGGGTGTGGCGCCCGGCCCCGGTGCCGGTCGGGGCCGGTACCGGGGGAGGCGGACGAGCGCGATGAGCTCCGCCCACAGGAGCAGCGTTGCCGTGAAGCCGGTGGGGATGCGCGGGGTGCTGGCCGTCGGCGCGTTGGCCGTCCGGCGGTGGAGCAGGGGTGTGCGTATGCCCATGCCCGCATCCTGACCGTCTGGGTTGGGGCGTGGCGTTTCTGCGGGGGCCACCTGGGTGATGTTGCCTCGCGTCTGCCTGGTTGCTGTTTGTTTCGGGGCGCGGGTTGTCTGTGGCTTGTCGCAGTTCCCCGCGCCCCTTCGGGGCGCTCGCTCTAATGTGCTGCTGATTCCCAGTCCTGGCCCGCGCCTACCGAGACGCCCAGGGGGACGTCCAGGCGGACCGCGTTGGACATCTGCTCGCGGACCAGGGCCTCCGCCCGGTCCCGCTCGCCGGGGGCGATCTCCAGGACGATTTCGTCGTGGACCTGCAGCAGCATGCGGGACTTCAGGTCGGCCTCGCGCAGCGCCTCGTCGACCTTGAGCATGGCGATCTTGACGATGTCGGCCGCCGTGCCCTGGATGGGGGCGTTGAGGGCCATGCGCTCGGCCGCCTCGCGGCGCTGGCGGTTGTCGCTGTTGAGGTCGGGGAGGTAGCGGCGGCGGCCGAAGAGGGTCGCCGTGTAGCCCGTCGCCCTCGCCTCGTCGACGGCTCGGCGCAGGTAGTCCCGTACACCGCCGAAGCGCTCGAAGTAGGCGTCCATCAGGGCACGGGCCTCGCCCGCCTCGATGTTCAGCTGCTGGGAGAGACCGAAGGCCGACAGGCCGTACGCCAGGCCGTAGGACATCGCCTTGATCTTGCGGCGCATCTCGGCGTCCACCGCGCCGGGCTCGACGGCGAAGACCTGGGAGGCGGCCGTGGTGTGCAGGTCCTCCCCCGAGGTGAACGCCTCGATCAGGCCCTCGTCGGCGGACAGGTGGGCCATCACCCGCAGCTCGATCTGGCTGTAGTCGGCCGTCATCAGGGACTCGAAGCCCTCGCCGACCACGAAGCCCCGGCGGATCGCGCGGCCCTCGTCGGTGCGGACCGGGATGTTCTGGAGGTTGGGGTCCGTCGAGGAGAGCCGGCCGGTCGCGGCGACCGTCTGGTTGAAGGTGGTGTGGATCCGGCCGTCCGCCGCGATCGTCTTGATCAGGCCCTCGACGGTGACCCGCAGCTTCGCCTGCTCACGGTGGCGGAGCATGATCACCGGGAGTTCGTTGTCCGTCTGCGAGGCGAGCCAGGCCAGGGCGTCGGCGTCGGTGGTGTAGCCGGTCTTGGTCTTCTTCGTCTTGGGCAGGCCCAGCTCGCCGAAGAGGACCTCCTGGAGCTGCTTGGGCGAGCCGAGGTTGAACTCGTGCCCGGCCGCCGCGTGCGCCTCCTTCACCGCCTGCTGCACGGCGCCCGCGAACATCTGTTCCATCGCTTCCAGGTGGGCCCGGTCCGCGGCGATGCCGTGCCGCTCCATCCGGGCCAGCAGCGCGGAGGTGGGCAGCTCCATGTCGCGCAGCAGATCGGCGGCGCCGACCTCCTGGAGCCGCCCCTCGAAGGCGCCGCCCAGGTCGAGGACCGCGCGGGCCTGGATCATGAGCGCCTCGGCCTCGGCGCCGTCGTCCGCGCCGAAGGCGAGCTGGCCGTCGGCCGCGGCGGCGGGGGCCAGCTCGCGGTGCAGGTACTCCAGGGACAGCGCGTCCAGGTCGAAGGAGCGCCGCCCCGGCTTGACCAGGTAGGCGGCGAGGGCGGTGTCCATGGTCACGCCGTCCACGCTCCAGCCGTGCTCGGCGAAGACACGCATCACGCCCTTGGCGTTGTGCAGGACCTTGGGACGGGCGGCGTCGGCCAGCCAGGCCACGAACGCGCTCTCGTCGGCCTCGTCCAGCTGGGACGGGTCGAACCAGGCCGCCGGACCGCCGGCCGTGGCCAGCGCGACCTCGGCCACCGAGCCGGCACCGAGCGCCCAGGTGTCGACGGTGGCGACACCGAGGGGCGCGGTGCCGTGCTCGGCCAGCCACGGGGCCAGCTCGCCGGTGCCGAGCACCTTGCCGTCCAGCTCCACGCCGTCCGCGACGACCGGGGTCTCCTCGGCCGCCTCGGCGCCCGGGTCGACCGCCAGCAGCCGCTCCCGCAGGGAGGGGTTACGGATCTCCAGGGTGTCGAGGATCATCGCGACGGCCTTGCGGTCGTACGCCGTGCGCTCCAGGTCGGCGACCGTCTTCGGCAGCTCGACCGTGCACACCATCTCGGTCAGCCGGCGGTTGAGCTTGACCGCCTCCAGGTGGTCGCGGAGGTTCTGGCCCGCCTTGCCCTTGACCTCGTCGACCCGCTCGACCAGCTCCGCGAACGAGCCGAACTGGTTGATCCACTTCGCGGCGGTCTTCTCCCCGACGCCCGGGATACCCGGCAGGTTGTCGGACGGGTCGCCGCGCAGGGCCGCGAAGTCGGGGTACTGCGCGGGCGTCAACCCGTACTTCTCGAAGACCTTCTCCGGGGTGAACCGGGTCAGCTCGGAGACGCCCTTGGTCGGGTACAGCACGGTCGTGTGCTCGCTGACCAGCTGGAAGGAGTCCCGGTCGCCGGTGACGATCAGCACCTCGAAGCCCGCGGCCTCGGCCTGGGTGGCGAGGGTGGCGATCACGTCGTCGGCCTCGAAGCCGTCGACCGCGAAGCGCGAGACGTGCATCGCGTCCAGCAGCTCGCCGATCAGCTCGACCTGGCCCTTGAACTCGTCGGGGGTCTTGGAGCGGTTCGCCTTGTACTCGGTGAACTCCTCCGAGCGCCATGTCTTGCGGGACACGTCGAAGGCGACCGCGAAGTGCGTGGGCGCCTCGTCGCGCAGCGTGTTCGCCAGCATCGACGCGAAGCCGTAGATGGCGTTCGTCGGCTGGCCCGTCGCGGTGGTGAAGTTCTCCGCGGGCAGCGCGAAGAACGCGCGGTAGGCCAGGGAATGCCCGTCCATGAGCATCAGCCGCGGACGGCTGCCGCCGGGGTTCGTTTCGGTCTTCTTCGATGCTGTCTCTGCCACGTCCCCGATCCTGCCACGCCGCACTGACAGTCGGAGCCCACGGCCGGATCGGCGGGGGCCGGGCGGTTCCCGCAACCATTGCTCGCGACCGGCGGCGAACCCGGGAACGGGCGTTGTCACTGACACGTGCGAGGATCGGAGACGTACCTCACACACGCAGTCATAAGGAGAGCGTGCGATGGCGACGAAGCCGCCCAAGGGTGATCCGGTTCAGGACGCGCCGCAGGTCGCCGAGCCGCAGCACGCCGCGGCGGGGCTGCCCGCCATCGGGCACACCCTGCGCATGGCCCAGCAGCAGATGGGCGTCAAGCGGACCGCGCTGACCTTGCTGCGGGTCAACCAGAAGGACGGCTTCGACTGCCCCGGCTGCGCCTGGCCGGAGCCGGAGCACCGGCACACCGCGGAGTTCTGCGAGAACGGCGCGAAGGCGGTCGCCGAGGAGGCCACCCTGCGCCGGGTGACCCCGGAATTCTTCGCCGCGCACTCCGTCGCGGACCTGGCGACCCGCAGCGGCTACTGGCTGGGCCAGCAAGGGCGGCTGACCCACCCCATGTACCTCCCCGAGGGCGGCAGCCACTACGAGCCGGTCACCTGGGAGCGCGCCTTCGACATCGTCGCCGAGGAGCTGACGGCGCTCGCCTCCCCGGACGAGGCCCTCTTCTACACCTCCGGGCGGACCAGCAACGAGGCGGCGTTCCTCTATCAGCTCTTCGCCCGCGAGTTCGGCACCAACAACCTGCCGGACTGCTCGAACATGTGCCACGAGTCGTCGGGCTCCGCGCTGATCGAGACCATCGGCATCGGCAAGGGCAGCGTCCTGCTGGAGGACCTCTACCGCGCCGACCTGATCATCGTGGCCGGGCAGAATCCCGGCACGAACCATCCCCGGATGCTCTCCGCGCTGGAGAAGGCCAAGGCGAACGGCGCCAAGGTGATCAGCGTCAACCCGCTGCCCGAGGCCGGCCTGGAGCGGTTCAAGAACCCGCAGACCCCGCAGGGCATGTTCAAGGGCGCCGCCCTCACCGATCTGTTCCTCCAGATCCGCATCGGCGGCGACCAGGCGCTGTTCCGGCTGCTGAACAAGCTGATCCTGGAGACCGAGGGCGCCGTCGACGAGGAGTTCGTCCGCGCGCACACGCACGGTTACGAGGACTTCGCGGCCGCCGCGCGGGACGCCGACTGGGACGAGACGCTCACCGCGACCGGTTTGTCCCGGGAGGAGATCGAGCGGGCCCTGGGCATGGTCCTCGCCTCCGAGCGGACGATCGTCTGCTGGGCGATGGGCCTGACCCAGCACAAGCACGCCGTGCCGACCATCCGCGAGGTGGTCAACTTCCTTCTGCTGCGCGGCAACATCGGGCGCCCGGGCGCGGGCGTGTGCCCGGTGCGCGGGCACTCCAATGTGCAGGGCGACCGCACCATGGGCATCTTCGAGCGGCCCGCGCCGGCCTTCCTGGACGCGCTGGAGAGGGAGTTCGGGTTCGCGCCGCCGCGGGAGCACGGCTATGACGTCGTCCAGGCCATCCGCGCGATGCGGGACGACAGGGCGAAGGTCTTCTTCGCGATGGGCGGCAACTTCGTCTCCGCCTCGCCCGACACGGCGGCGACCGAGGCGGCGATGCGGCGGGCGCGGCTGACGGTGCACGTGTCGACGAAGCTGAACCGTTCGCACGCGGTCACCGGTGCGCGGGCGCTGATCCTGCCGACGCTGGGGCGTACCGAGCGTGATCTGCAGGGCAGCGGCGAGCAGTTCGTGACCGTCGAGGACTCCATGGGCATGGTGCACGCCTCGCGCGGGCGGCTGGAACCGGCGAGCCCACGGCTGCTGTCGGAGCCGGCGATCGTCTGCAGGCTGGCGCGGCGGGTGCTCGGGCCGGACAGCCGGGTGCCGTGGGAGGAGTTCGAGAAGGACTACGCCACGATCCGGGACCGGATCGCGCGGGTGATCCCGGGGTTCCAGGACTTCAACGCGCGCGTGGCGCGTCCTGGCGGGTTCGCCCTGCCGCACGCGCCGCGCGACGAGCGGCGGTTCCCGACGGCGACCGGCAAGGCCAACTTCACCGCGGCGCCGGTGGAGTATCCGGAGCTGCCCGAGGGGCGGCTGCTGCTGCAGACGCTGCGGTCGCACGACCAGTACAACACCACGATCTACGGGCTCGACGACCGTTATCGGGGGATCAGGAACGGGCGGCGGGTGGTGCTGGTGAACCCCGAGGACGCCCGCGCGCTCGGCGTGGCGGACGGGGCGTACGTCGATCTCGTCGGCGAGTGGCGGGACGGGGTCGAACGGCGCGCTCCCGGGTTCCGGGTGGTGCTCTATCCGACGGCCCGGGGGTGTGCGGCGGCGTACTACCCCGAGACCAATGTGCTGGTGCCGCTGGATGCCACGGCGGACACCAGCAACACCCCGGCCAGCAAGTCCGTCGTGGTGCGTCTGGAACAATCGGCGGCCGACTGAGCGTTTGCTCAGTACCGACGACGAACGGAGTGCCACCCATGGGCGAGCAGCAGCAGGTGAAGTTCCCGCAGGAGGTCATCGACGAGTACGCCGCGCTCGGGGTGGATCTGCCGGCGCTCTTCTCGGCGGGGCACCTGGGGACGCGGATGGGCGTGCAGATCCTGGAGGCGTCGGCGGACCGGGTGGTCGGCACGATGCCCGTGGAGGGGAACACCCAGCCGTACGGCCTGCTGCACGGCGGTGCGTCCGCGGTGCTGGCGGAGACGCTGGGCTCCGTGGGGTCGATGCTGCACGGAGGGTCCTCGAAGATAGCCGTGGGCGTGGACCTGAACTGCACGCATCACCGCGGGGCACGCTCGGGCCTGGTCACGGGCGTCGCCACGCCGGTGCACCGGGGCCGCTCCACCGCGACGTACGAGATCGTGATCACCGACGAGCACGGCAAGCGCGTGTGCACGGCCCGGCTGACCTGTCTGCTGCGGGATGTCACGCGCAGTGACGCGGAGCGCTTCGACGGTGGCACCACCGCCTGAGCCAAGGTCCCCTGCCCCGCCGCTCCGGCCGCCGCTCTGGCCCAACAGGGCCCGGCGCGCCTAGCGTCGGGCCATGACGATGGGACGGATCCGCAGGGCGGGGTCGGCACTCCGGCAGGCACTCCGGCCGGCAGTCCTGATGGCACTCCTGACGGCACTCCTGGCCGCCGGCGCGATCACCGGATGCGCGGACACGGGCTCGCGGACGCCGGCGGACGGCCCCGCGGGCACCTCGCCGTCCCCGCGGACCACACCGCCCGAGGAGCTGTGCACCCGGCTCGTCGCCCACTGGTCACGGGAGGTCCTGGACGGCGACACCTACGGCGACTACCAGTCGATGGGGCTGTCGAACGGACAGTACGAAGTCCTGCGGGACGTCGTGGACGCCGCGCGGGCCGAGAAGGCGCGCCGCGGTGAGCGGGCGGCCGACGCGCTGATCGACCGCCGCGCCCACGAGGGTTGCGTGCGCTGGTACCGCAACGGCGGCCCGAGCAACGGGCCGTGGCAGTGAGCGGCGTCGGCCCGGTCGAGCCGGGCGAGGGAACCCACGTACAAGAGCCGTGCCCTGCACCGGAGTTCACGCCATCGCGCGGACGGCCGGCGCCACTCGGACGCCTACTCGGCCGGCACCGCCGCGCCGCTGTCGCGGCCGGGACAGCGGCCGCCCTCCTCGCGGGCGGCGGCTACCTGTACGCCACCCGGCCGCAGCCGCCCCCTGCCGCCGCCCCGCCGTACCCCTCCCAGGTCGTCGACATCCGGTACCTGAGCAGGACGGCCTCCCGCGGCCCCGCCGAGGCCGCCGGTTTCCGCTTCGACGTGGCACTGAGCGTGCTGTCCGGCCCGCCCGTCACCGTGACCGCGATCAGTCAGCCCTATGCCGGGCTCACCGTGACCGCCTCCCCGCGACCGCCCTTCCGGACCGGGGCGGGATCATCCCGCAAGGTCACGATCACCCTGCGGGCGACGGATTGCGGAAAAATACCCGGGAACGCCGGACTGCCTTTTCTGGACGTAACTCTACGTAATACACGCGCAATACAGATGCACAGTTTCATCCTGGGCTCACGTTACGCACGGGATCTCTCACACGCCCTGCGGGTAGCCTGCGGCACCAAATAGTTGTCACTACCAAAACCCCTGAGACGCCTGAACAACGTCTACCGGGCCTGCAACTTCTCAGAATGCGGACAGGGCGAACCGTACGGAATCCTGCAGATCTACCCACTCAGTACCGCTCTGCATTACGTCGTGTCATAACAAGAGCGTCACAGCATTCGCCAGGTACTCCTCCACGTTCCCCTCACACGCCTAGAGTCACGCCCAGTCACCGCGCCGTCGGATTGTCACTTCGGCCCAGCGCTCGACTCGGCCGCTTCCAGAGGGAAGGGCCGCGCCAGGGAAAGGACTGATCGTGCGTCAACGTTCGCTCATCGCCATCACCGCCGCGCTGGCGGCAGGAGCACTCACCCTCACCGCCTGTGGCTCGCGCGACGACGACGGCGGCTCGGACTCCGGCGGCGGCACCAAGGTCATCATCGGTGTGGACGCCCCGCTGACCGGTGACCTCTCCGCGCTCGGTCTCGGCATCAAGAACTCCGCCGACCTCGCCGCCAAGACGGCCAACAAGGACAACTACGTCGACGGCGTCACCTTCGAGATAAAGGCGCTCGACGACCAGGCGCAGCCCTCCTCCGGCCAGCAGAACGCCGCCACGTTCGTCGCCGACAAAAACGTCATCGGCGCTGTCGGTCCGCTGAACTCCTCGGTCGCCGAGTCCATGCAGAAGGTCTTCGAAGACGCCAAGATGGTCCAGGTCTCCCCGGCCAACACCGGCCCCGGCCTCACCCAGGGCGCCGACTGGCAGACCAACAAGGTCCGCACCTACAAGTCGTACTTCCGCACCTCGACCACGGACGCCATCCAGGGTCCGTTCGCCGCGCAGTACGTCTACAACGACAGCAAGAAGACCAAGGTCTTCGTCATCGACGACAAGAAGACCTACGGCGCCGGTCTCGCCGCCACCTTCACCGACGAGTTCAAGAAGCTCGGCGGCAAGATCGTCGGCACCGAGCACATCAACCCCGACACCAAGGACTTCTCCGCGGTCGCCACCAAGGTGAAGAAGTCCGGTGCCGACGTCGTCTACTACGGCGGCGAGTACCCGCAGGCCGGCCCGCTCAGCAAGCAGATCAAGGCCGCGGGCGTCAAGGTCCCGCTGGTCGGCGGCGACGGCATCTTCGACCCGACCTTCATCGAGCTGGCCGGCAACGACAGCGACGGCGACCTCGCCACCTCCGTGGGCGCCCCGCTGGAGGAGCTGGACTCCGCCAAGAAGTTCGTCGCCGACTACAAGGCGGCGGGCTACAAGGAGGACTTCGCGGCCTACGGCGGTTACTCCTACGACGCCACCTGGTCGATCATCGAGGCCGTGAAGAAGGTCGTCGAGGACAACGACGGCAAGCTGCCGGACGACGCGCGCGCCAAGGTCACCGCCGCCGTCCAGAACGTCAGCTTCGACGGCGTCACCGGCAAGGTCGCCTTCGACGAGTTCGGCGACACGACCAACAAGCAGCTCACGGTCTACGCCGTCGAGAACGGCGAGTGGAAGGCCGTCAAGTCCGGCACCTACACCGGCTGACCCACCGCACCACCCCCTTGAGCCGCGCGGGGCGCCGCATTACAGGCGCCCCGCGCGGACTCACATACGGCCCCATCCACTCGACATCCGAAGTCTCGGAGGACATGCGGTGAACGAACTGCCGCAGCAGCTGGTCAACGGCCTGCTACTGGGATCCATGTACGGGCTGGTCGCCATCGGCTACACAATGGTCTACGGCATTGTCCAGCTCATCAACTTCGCCCACGGCGAGATCTTCATGACCGGGGCGTTCGGCGCCATCACGGTCTATCTCTACATCCTGCCCGACGGCACCTCCATGGCCATCGCGCTGCCCCTGATGCTGATCGGCGCCATGCTCGTCTCCACCACCGTCGCCGTGGGAGCGGAACGATTCGCCTACCGCCCCTTGCGGGGCGCCCCCCGACTGGCCCCCCTGATCACCGCCATCGGCCTCTCCCTCGCCCTCCAGCAGGCCGTCTGGGCCTGGTACCCCGAGGCCGACTCCCCGCTCAAGTTCCCGCAGATCGAGGGCGGACCCTTCGAGATCGGCAGCGTCACCATCCAGACCGGTGACATCTTCCTGCTCCTCGCCGCCCCCATCAGCATGGCGATCCTCGGCTACTTCGTCATGAAGACCCGCACCGGACGCGGCATGCAGGCCACCGCCCAGGACCCCGACACGGCCAAGCTCATGGGCGTCAACACCGACCGCATCATCGTGGTCGCCTTCGCCCTCGGCGCCATCTTCGCCGCGGTCGGCGGAGTCGCCTACGGCCTCAAGTACGGCCAGATCGACTTCCGCATGGGCTTCATCCTCGGCCTCAAGGCCTTCACCGCGGCCGTCCTCGGCGGCATCGGCAACATCTACGGAGCCATGCTCGGCGGCCTCGTCCTCGGCATCGCCGAATCCTTGTCCACCGCCTACATCGCCGACATCCCCGGCATGGACAAGTTCGGCAGCCAGTCCTGGGCCGACGTCTGGGCCTTCGTACTCCTCATCCTCGTACTGCTGTTCAGGCCACAGGGCCTGCTCGGCGAGCGCGTCGCGGACAGGGCGTGACACCGATGACCACACAGACCACCGCACCCGAAAGCGCCGGGACCCCCACCACCGGCACCCCCACCGGCCTGGTCGGCATCCCGCCGCACATCGGACGTGCCCTCGCCACCGGCGGCGGCGTCCTCACCATCCTCTCCACCTTCCTCGCCTGGACCTGGACCAACGAGTTCCCCGGCGACCTCACCGTCTACGGCTACCCGGGCGGCCTCCAGGTCCTCGTCCTCATCGGCGGCGCCCTCACCGCCCTCTTCGGCCTCGCCTCCTACGGCATCAAGGGCCTGCGCTGGCTCATCCCGGCCGGCGCCGACAGCGCCATCAAGCTCGCCGCGCTCGGCGCCTTCGTCACCGCCTGGTACACCGTCATCGCCATCAGCACCAAGCTCGGCGGCGTCGTCAACCTCGAACCCGGCGGCTACGTGGCGGCCGCGGCCACCCTCACCGCCCTCCTGGGCGCCCTCGCCCTCCCCTTCGAGCGGCCCGCGCCCGACCCCGTCGACCCCGACGACACCGCCTGGGAACACGTCCGGCACAACACCCGGCACAACCTCAGCATCCTGCGGGCCTCCGTCGCCACCGGACCCGTCAAGGCCCCGGCCCGCGCCCTGCCCGCCTACGCCGAGATCCTCGTCATCGTCGCGGCCCTCGCCATCGGCCTGACCGTCTTCACCTACGGCATCGGCACCGAATACGACGAACTCTTCATCGGATTCCTCATCACCGCGGGCTTCGGCTTCGCCGCCGGCGCCAAGGCCGGACTCCTGGGCCGCATCTCCGCGATCACCGCCAAACACCGCAACGTGACGATGATCGGCGCGTTCGTCGCGGCGGCCGCCTTCCCCTTCACCCAGTCCGACGACCGGTACGCCACCATCGGCGTCTACATCCTCATCTTCGCCACCGTCGCCCTGGGCCTGAACATCGTCGTCGGCCTCGCCGGCCTCCTCGACCTCGGATACGTCGCCTTCCTCGGCGTCGGCGCCTACACCGCGGCCATGGTCTCCGGCTCCCCCTCCTCGCCGTTCGACCTCCACCTGCCGTTCTGGCTCTCCGCCCTCCTCGGCGCCGCGGTCGCCATGGTCTTCGGCGTCATCATCGGCGCCCCCACCCTGCGGCTGCGCGGCGACTACCTCGCCATCGTCACCCTCGGCTTCGGAGAGATCTTCCGCATCACCGTCCTCAACACCGACGGCACCTCCGGACCCGACATCACCAACGGCTCCAACGGCATCTCCTCCGTACCCAACCTCAACATCCTCGGCTTCGACTTCGGCGCCGAACACAACATGCTCGGCGTCACCATCGGCCGGTTCTCCAACTACTTCCTGCTGATGCTGCTGATCACCCTCATCGTCGTCGTGGTCTTCCGCCGCAGCGCCGACTCCCGCATCGGCCGCGCCTGGGTCGCCATCCGCGAGGACGAGACCGCCGCCGAAGCCATGGGCATCAACGGCTTCCGCGTCAAACTCATCGCCTTCGCCCTCGGCGCCACCCTCGCCGGACTCGCCGGCACCGTCCAGGCCCACGTCACCTACACCGTGACCCCCGAGCAGTACCAGTTCGCCCACGTGGTCCCGCCCAACTCCGCGTTCCTCCTGGCAGCCGTGGTCCTCGGCGGCATGGGCACCATCAGCGGCCCCCTCGTCGGCGCCGCCCTGCTCTACCTCATCCCCGCCAAGCTCCAGTTCCTCGGCGACTACCAGCTCTTCGCCTTCGGCGTCGCACTCGTGCTGCTGATGCGCTTCCGACCGGAAGGCCTCATCCCCAACCGGCGCCGCCAGCTCGAATTCCACGAAGACGCGGAACCGCCCACAGTCCTCAGCAAGGCAGGGGCCTGACCACCATGACTACCGACACCACCACCCAGAACACCCCGGACGCCGCCACCCCCGGCACCCCCGTCCTCGACGCACGCGGCGTCACGATGCGCTTCGGCGGCCTCACCGCCGTACGCAACGTCGACCTCACCGTCAACAGCGGCGAGATCGTCGGGCTCATCGGCCCCAACGGCGCCGGCAAGACCACCTTCTTCAACTGCCTCACCGGCCTCTACATCCCCACCGAGGGAGAGGTCCGCCACCGGGGCACCGTCCTGCCGCCCAAGTCCTTCAAGGTCACGGCCGCCGGCATCGCCCGGACCTTCCAGAACATCCGGCTCTTCGCCAACATGACCGTTCTGGAGAACGTCCTCGTCGGCCGTCACACCCGCACCAAGGAAGGCCTCTGGTCCGCCCTGCTGCGCGGCCCCGGCTTCCACAAGGCCGAAGCCGCCTCCCGCGCCCGCGCCATGGAACTCCTGGAGTTCGTCGGCCTCGCCGCCAAGTCCGAGCACCTCGCCCGCAACCTGCCCTACGGCGAACAGCGCAAGCTCGAAATCGCGCGAGCGCTGGCCAGCGAACCGAGCCTGCTCCTCCTCGACGAACCCACCGCGGGCATGAACCCCCAGGAAACCCGGGCCACCGAGGAACTCGTCTTCGCCATCCGGGACAAGGGCATCGCCGTCCTCGTCATCGAGCACGACATGCGGTTCATCTTCAACCTCTGCGACCGCGTCGCCGTCCTCGTCCAGGGCGAAAAGCTCGTCGAAGGCGACAGCGCCACCGTCCAGGGCGACGAACGCGTGGTCGCCGCCTACCTCGGCGAACCCTTCGAAAGCGCCCCCGGCGCCGACGAGGCCGCCGAAGTCGAGGCCGCAGAGACACAGGCCGACGCCACGACGGACGCCGCGCCCGGCAAGGAGAACGACCGATGACCGCACTCCTCGAAGTGGAAGACCTCCGGGTCGCCTACGGCAAGATCGAAGCCGTCAAGGGCATCTCCTTCACCGTCGACGCAGGCCAGGTCGTCACCCTCATCGGCACCAACGGCGCCGGCAAGACCACCACCCTGCGCACCCTCTCCGGCCTGCTCAAGCCGGTCGGCGGCCAGATCAAGTTCAACGGCAAGTCGCTGAAGAAGTACCCCGCCCACCAGATCGTCTCGCTGGGACTCGCCCACTCCCCCGAGGGGCGGCACATCTTCCCCCGCATGACCATCGAGGACAACCTCCGCCTCGGCGCCTTCCTGCGCAATGACAAGCCAGGCATCGAGAAGGACATCCAGCGCGCCTACGACCTCTTCCCGATCCTCGGCGAACGTCGCAAGCAGGCCGCGGGCACCCTCTCCGGCGGTGAGCAGCAGATGCTGGCCATGGGCCGCGCCCTGATGTCCCAGCCGAAGCTGCTGATGCTCGACGAGCCCTCCATGGGCCTGTCGCCGATCATGATGCAGAAGATCATGGCGACGATCGCCGAGCTGAAGTCCCAGGGCACCACGATCCTGCTGGTCGAGCAGAACGCCCAGGCGGCGCTCTCGCTCGCCGACCAGGGCCACGTCATGGAGGTCGGCAACATCGTCCTGTCCGGCACCGGCCAGGACCTCCTCCACGACGAGTCGGTCCGCAAGGCCTACCTCGGCGAGGACTGATCCCCTACGACGAAGGCCCGCACCCCCGGCGGGGGGTGCGGGCCTTCGTCGTACACGCTTCTTGGACTAGCCCTTGGCCGCCTTCTTCTCCGCGGCGTCCTGGATGACGGCCTCGGCGACCTGCTGCATCGACATCCGCCGGTCCATCGACGTCTTCTGGATCCACCGGAAAGCGGCGGGCTCGCTCAGGCCGTACTCCGTCTGCAGCACCGACTTCGCCCGGTCCACCAGCTTGCGCGTCTCCAGCCGCTGGGTGAGGTCCGCGACCTCCTTCTCCAACTCCTTCAACTCGGTGAACCGCGACACGGCCATCTCGATCGCCGGTACGACATCACTCTTGCTGAACGGCTTCACCAGATACGCCATCGCCCCGGCGTCCCGCGCCCGCTCGACGAGGTCGCGCTGCGAGAACGCGGTGAGCATCAGCACCGGGGCGATGCTCTCCTCGGCGATCTTCTCCGCGGCGGAGATCCCGTCGAGCTTGGGCATCTTCACGTCGAGGATCACCAGATCGGGCTTGTGCTCCCGGGCCAGCTCGATCGCCTGCTCCCCGTCGCCCGCCTCACCGACGACGGAATACCCCTCTTCTTCGAGCATCTCTTTGAGATCGAGCCGAATCAGCGCCTCGTCCTCGGCGATGACGACACGGGTCGTCAGCGGAGGCACGTGCGACTTGTCGTCGTCGGGCGCGTCTACGGGCTGGGGCGACTCGGGGGCGGTCACGGGGGCGCTCCTTGTTTCGGCAGGCTGGGGGCTGCCCCTAGAGCCTACCTAGCTGCGAGCGCGCATGATGACCCGGTACACTTCCCGGGCAGCCAGCTACCAGCCGGGTTGGTGGAACGGTATACACGGAGGTCTCAAACACCTCTGCCTGAGAGGGCTTGCGGGTTCGAATCCCGCACCCGGCACCTCAGACCCCGGGCGGATGCTCACGTTCTCGTGAACATCCGCTCTTTGCTGCACATGGTCACTACGAGTGGCACAAAGTGGCCGCATGCACTTTCACGGGACTGATGTGCGACAAAGGGCGGTCACGCTGTTGCGCACCGGCATGAAAAACGCAGACGTCGCGCGGCGCTTCAACGTCCCACTGGGAACCGTGGGCTACTGGAAGCACATGGACCGAGCCAAACACGGCGAGTGTCCCGGAAAACACGACCCGAAGTGCCCGCGCTGCGACGGGCGGGACCTCGACCAAGAGGCATACAGCTACCTACTCGGCCTGTACCTCGGCGACGGCCACATCAGCCACTACTCCGAGCACCACGTCCCGAATCTCATGATCACCTGCGCCGAGTCATGGACAGGCCTCATGGACGAGTGCGAGCGAGCCCATGCGCGCGGTATTCCCGGACAACTCCGTCTGCCGCGTCCGCAGAACCGGCTGCCGGAACGTGAAGGTCTACTCGAAGCACCTCCACTGCCTCTTCCCTCAGCACGGCCCCGGCAGGAAGCACGAACGCCGCATCATCCTCGAACCCTGGCAACAGGAGATCGTCGACGCTCACCCCTGGGAATTCGTCCGCGGGCTCATCCACTCCGACGGTTGCCGTATCACCAACTGGACGACCCGGATGGTCGGTGGCGAGCGCAAGCGCTATGAGTATCCGCGGTACTTCTTCACCAACGTGTCCGACGACATCCGACGGCTCTACACCGACACCCTGGACGCCCTCGGCGTCGAGTGGACGCACTGCACCCGTCACGGCAACCCGTACAACATCTCCGTCGCCCGCAAAGCCTCCGTAGCCCTCATGGACGCCCACGTCGGACCCAAGCACTGAACAAGCGGGCCTACTTGGGGCTGTCGTCCTCGCCGATGTGGTGGACGCGGACCAGGTTCGTGGTGCCGGAGACTCCGGGGGGCGAGCCTGCCGTGATGACGACCGTGTCGCCCTTCTGGCAGCGGCCGTACTTCAGGAGCAGCTCGTCCACCTGCTCGACCATCGCGTCGGTGGATTCGACGTGCGGGCCGAGGAAGGTCTCCACGCCCCACGTCAGGTTCAGCTGCGAGCGCGTGGACTGTTCCGGGGTGAAGGCGAGCAGCGGGATCGGGGAGCGGTAGCGGCTGAGGCGGCGGGCGGTGTCGCCGGACTGGGTGAAGGCGACGAGGTACTTGGCGCCGAGGAAGTCGCCCATCTCGGCTGCCGCCCGGGCGACCGCTCCGCCCTGGGTGCGGGGCTTGTTGCGGTCCGTCAGTGGGGGCAGGCCCTTGGCGAGGAGGTCTTCCTCGGCCGCTTCGACGATCTTCGCCATGGTGCGGACGGTTCCGATCGGGTACTTGCCGACGCTCGTCTCGCCGGAGAGCATCACCGCGTCCGTGCCGTCGATGACGGCGTTGGCCACGTCGGAGGCTTCCGCGCGGGTCGGGCGGGAGTTGTCGATCATCGAGTCGAGCATCTGGGTGGCGACGATGACCGGCTTGGCGTTGCGCTTGGCCAGTTTGATGGCGCGCTTCTGGACGATCGGGACCTGTTCGAGGGGCATTTCGACGCCGAGGTCGCCGCGCGCGACCATGATGCCGTCGAAGGCGGCGACGATGTCGTCGATGGCCTCGACGGCCTGCGGCTTCTCGACCTTGGCGATGACGGGGAGGCGGCGGCCCTCCTCGTCCATGATGCGGTGGACGTCCTCGATGTCGCGGCCGGAGCGGACGAAGGACAGGGCGATGACGTCGAAGCCGGTGCGCAGCGCCCAGCGGAGGTCGGCCTCGTCCTTCTCGGAGAGGGCGGGGACGGAGACGGCGACGCCGGGCAGGTTGAGGCCCTTGTTGTCGGAGACCATGCCGCCTTCGATCACGGTGGTGCGGACGCGGGGGCCGTCGACGGCGGTGACCTCCAGGCAGACCTTGCCGTCGTCGACGAGGATGCGCTCGCCGGGGGTGACGTCGGCGGCCAGGCCGGTGTAGGTGGTGCCGCAGTGTTCGCGGTCGCCCTGGGCGCCGGCTTCCACGGTGATGGTGAAGGTGTCGCCGCGTTCAAGGAGTACGGGTCCTTCGGTGAAGCGGCCGAGGCGGATCTTCGGGCCTTGAAGGTCGGCGAGGAGGCCGACGCTGCGGCCGGTCTCGTCGGAGGCCTTGCGTACGCGGTGGTAGCGCTCCTCGTGTTCGGCGTATCCGCCGTGGCTGAGGTTGAAGCGGGCGACGTCCATTCCGGCCTCGACCAGTTCCTTGATCTGGTCGTACGAGTCCGTGGCGGGCCCCAGAGTACAAACGATCTTCGCTCGGCGCATGTTTCGAGCCTATTGCTTACCGACGGGTAGCGAATTGGCCCCGCATGACTACTCAACAACCTTTTCGTGAAGGGCTATTGACAAGTGTTGAATTGTGCGACGGGGCGCTCTGATGAGCGAATTCCGGGGGATTTCGCTCACAACGTCGGCGGTCGCATGGTGAACCGGGCGTTGACCTCGGCGTGGACGTGCTGGCGCTGGGGTTCCAGGTCGAGGGCGGCCACCGTGTCCTCGGCGGCCTCCGCGAAGGCCATGGACCGCATCCGTCCGGCGGCGGCCATCGGGCGGGGTCCGCCGTCCTCGGCGCCGATGTCGGCGAGTTCCACCAGCGCCGCGAGTGAGGTGCCGAGTGCCTCGGCGTATTCGCGGGCCCGCTGGACCGCCTCGCGGACGGCCTGCTCGCGGGCCCGGCGGTGGGCGGGCGAGTCGGGGCGCAGGTCCCACCAGGGGCCGTCGACGCGGGTGAGTTCGAGGTCGGCGAGGCGGGTGGCGAGTTCTCCCAGCGCGGTGAAGTCGGTGAGTTCGGCGGTGAGATGGACGGTGCCGTGGTAGGTGCGGACGCGCTCGCCGCGGCCGTGCTTGGTCAGCTCGGGCCGGACCGAGAAGGCGCCGCTCTCCAGCCGTTCCACCGCGTCGCCGTAGGACTTGACCAGGTCCAGGGCGGTGGCGTTGCGCCGGGTGAGGTCCTCCAGGGCGGTGCGGCGGTCCCGGCCCCGGGAGGCGACGGTGATGCCGATCCGGCCGATCTCGGGGTCGACTTCGAGGTGGGCCTCGCCGCGTACGGCGATGCGGGGGGCGTCGGGGGTGCCGTAGGGCAGGGCGGTGGGGGTGGTCATACGCCCCACTGTGTCACCGCTTGGCCGGGTGCGGACAGCCGGCTCACAGCTCGGGTCATCAGATCGCAATCTCGCGGACCTGTTGCGGGTCGCCCTGTCCGGGACAGAATCTACGCGCGTCGGTCCGCTGTCACGCCCGGGATCTACGCGCGTCATGGACCATCCCGAGGAGAACCGCGACATGCCCCTGAACCGTCGGAAGTTCCTGAAGAAGTCGGCCGTGACCGGAGCGGGGGTCGCGCTGGCCGGTGCGGCGGCGCCCGCGGCCGGGGCCGCCGGGGAAAGGAAGGGGCCCCGGCCCGCCAAGCGGTACTCGCTGACGGTGATGGGCACGACCGATCTGCACGGCAACATCTTCAACTGGGACTACTTCAAGGACGCGGAGTACACCGACGCCAGGGGCAACGCCAAGGGCCTGGCCCGGATCGCCACCCTGGTCGAGCAGGTCCGCGAGGAGAAGGGCCGCCGCAACACGCTGCTGCTGGACGCCGGCGACACCATCCAGGGCACCCCGCTGACGTACTACTACGCCAAGGTCGAGCCGATCACCGCCGAGGGCGGTCCGGTGCACCCGATGGCGCAGGCGATGAACGCCATCGGGTACGACGCGGTGGCGTTGGGCAACCACGAGTTCAACTACGGCATCGAGACGCTGCGCAAGTTCGAGGAGCAGTGCGACTTCCCCCTGCTCGGCGCCAACGCGCTGGACGCCAAGACCCTCAAGCCCGCCTTCCCGCCGTACTTCATGAAGACGTTCCGGGTGAAGGGTGCCCCGCCGGTCAAGGTGGCGGTGCTGGGGCTGACCAACCCGGGCATCGCGATCTGGGACAAGGCTCATGTGCAGGGCCGGATGACCTTCCCCGGTCTGGAGGAGCAGGCGGCGAAGTGGGTGCCGAAGCTGCGCTCGATGGGCGCGGACGTGGTGGTCGTCTCGGCGCACTCCGGTTCCTCGGGCACCTCGTCCTACGGTGACCAGCTGCCGTACATCGAGAACTCGGCCGCGCTGGTCGCCCAGAAGGTGCCGGGCATCGACGCGATCCTGGTGGGCCACGCGCACACGGAGATCGTCGAGTTGAAGGTGACGAACGAGCAGACCGGCAGGACGGTGATCCTGTCGGAGCCGCTGTGCTACGCGCAGCGGCTGTCGCTGTTCGACATCGAGCTGGTCCTCGACAAGGGCCGCTGGACGGTCGAGTCGGTCGCGGCGAGCGTGCGGGACTCCAGGACGGTCGCCGACGACCCGGAGATCACCCGGCTGCTCGACGACGAGCACGACAAGGTGGTGGCGTACGTCAACCAGGTCGTCGGCACCGCCACCGAGACGCTGACCACGGTGGACGCCCGCTACCGGGACGCCCCGATCATCGATCTGATCACCAAGGTGCAGGAGGACGTGGTCAGGGCCGCGCTGGCGGGCACCGAGCACGCCTCGCTGCCGGTGCTCGCGCAGGCGTCGCCGTTCTCCCGCACCTCGGCGATCCCGGCGGGCCAGGTGACCATCCGGGACCTGTCGAGCCTGTACGTGTACGACAACACGCTGGTCGCCAAGGTGATGACGGGCGCGCAGCTCAAGGCGTACCTGGAGTACTCGGCGGAGTACTTCGTGCGGACGGCGGCGGGTGCGGCCGTGGACGTCGACAAGCTGACCAACGCGGACAACCGTCCGGACTACAACTACGACTACGTGTCGGGTCTGTCGTACGACATCGACATCGCCCAGCCGGCCGGGTCGCGGATCAGGAACCTGACCTACGGCGGTGCGGCGCTGGACGACGCGCAGCGGTTCGTGTTCGCGGTGAACAACTACCGGGCCAATGGCGGCGGCGCGTTCCCGCATGTGGCCTCGGCTCCGGAGGTGTGGTCGGAGTCGACGGAGATCCGCACCCGGATCGCCGAGTGGGTCACGGCGAAGGGGGTGCTGGACCCGAAGGACTTCGCGTCGGTGGACTGGCGGCTCACGCGGGACGGCACGCCGGTGTTCTGACCTTGAGGTGATGCGGCCTCAGATCCCGTCCCGCAGCGGCGTCAGTGCCTGCGGCCGGCGTGCGGAGGGGATCTGGGGCTGCTGTGCGTCCAGGCCGAAGGTGGTGAAGGCGGTGCGGCCGGGCAGAGGGTAGGTCTCCTTGCCGGTCAGGGAGTTGAGGACGGTCGCGCTGCGCCAGGCGGCGAGGCCGAGGTCGGGGGTGCCGACGCCGTGGGTGTGGCGTTCGGCGTTCTGGACGTAGATGTTGCAGCCGGAGCCGGTGACGGAGGGGTCGAGCACGAGCCGGAACTGCTGGTCCACGCGCGGGCGTTCGCGGCTGTCGCGGCGCAGGTAGGGGTCGAGTCCGGCGAGGATGCGGTCGAGGGGGCGTTCGCGGTAGCCGGTGGCGAGGACGACGGCGTCGGTGGTGAGGCGGTCGCGGGTGTGCTGCTCGGTGTGTTCCAGGTGCAGTTCGATCTTGGTGGTGGCGATCCGGCCCGCGGTGCGCACCCGCACGCCCGGGGTGAGCACGGTGTCGGGCCAGCCGCCGTCCAGCGTACGGCGGTAGAGCTCGTCGTGGATGGCGGCGAGGGTGCCGGCGTCGATGCCCCGGTGGAGCTGCCACTGCGAGGTGAGGAGCCGGTCGCGGGCGGGTTCGCCGAGCGCGTGGAAGTAGCGGGTGTAGTCGGGCGTGAAGTGCTCCAGGCCGAGTTTGGAGTACTCCATGGGTGCGAAGGCCGTGCTGCGGCCGATCCAGTGCAGCCGCTCGCGGCCCGCGGGGCGGGCGCGCAGCAGGTCGAGGAAGATCTCGGCGCCGGACTGGCCGGAGCCGACCACGGTGATGTGTTCGGCGGCGAGCAGTTCCGCGCGGTGGTCGAGGTAGTCGGCGGCGTGGTGGACGGGCACGCCGGGGGCCTCGACGAGGGGCTTGAGCGGGTCGGGGACGTACGGCTCGGTGCCGATGCCGAGGACGATGTTCCGGGTGTAGGTGCGGCCCAGTGCCTCGGCCTCCCCGTCGGCGTCGAGCTGGGTGAAGTCGACCTCGAACACGTCCCGTTCGGGGTTGAAGCGGACGGCGTCGACCTGGTGGCCGAAGTGCAGGGCGGGCAGGTTCTGCGACACCCAGCGGCAGTAGGCGTCGTACTCGGCGCGCTGGATGTGGAAGCGCTCGGCGAAGTAGAAGGGGAAGAGCCGGTCGCGGCTCTTGAGGTAGTTGAGGAAGGTCCAGGGGCTGGCGGGGTCGACGAGGGTCACCAGGTCGGCGAGGAAGGGGACCTGGATGGTGGCGCCCTCGATGAGCAGGCCGGGGTGCCAGGTGAAGGCGGGGCGCTGTTCGTAGAAGACGGCGTCGAGTTCGGCGAGCGGGTGGGCGAGGGCGGCGAGGGAGAGGTTGAACGGGCCGATGCCGATGCCGACCAGGTCGCGGGGTGTGTCGGAGGTGGGGCTCATCGGGGGGTGGTTCCTTCCACGAGGTTCAGCAGGGCGGCCAGGTCGCCTTGGCTGGTGCGGGGATTGAGGAGGGTGACCTTCAGCCACAGCCGGCCGTCGAGGCGGGCCCGGCCGATGACCGCGCGGCCGTCGGTGAGGAGGGTGCGGCGTACGGCGGCGACGGTGTCGTCGGAGGCGGTGCGGGGCCGGAAGGCGACCGTGCTGAGGGTGGGGCGTCCGTAGAGCTGGAAGCCGGGGTGCCGGTCGACGAGGTCCGCGAACTCGGCGGCCCGGTCGCAGACTTGGTCGACCAGGCGGCCCAGTCCGGTGCGGCCGAGGGTCTTGAGGGTGACCGCGATCTTCAGGATGTCGGGGCGGCGGGTGGTGCGCGGGGAGCGGGCGAGGAGGTCGGGGAGGCCGGCGTCGGTGTCGTCGTCGGCGTTGAGGTAGTCGGCGTGCTGGTGCAGGGCGGTGAGGTCGTGCGGGGCGCGGACGGTGAGGAGTCCGGCGGCGACCGGCTGCCAGCCGAGCTTGTGCAGATCGAGGGTGACGGTGTCGGCGGCGTCCAGGCCGCGCAGCTTGTGCCGGTGCCGGTCGCTGAAGAGCAGTCCGCCGCCGTAGGCCGCGTCGATGTGGAGGCGGGCGTGGTGGCGGGCGCACAGGGCGGCGATCTCGGGGAGGGGGTCGATGAGGCCGGCGTCGGTGGTGCCTGCGGTGGCGGCCACGAGGTGCGGTCCCGGGAGGCGGGTGAGGGTCTCGTCCAGGGCGGCGGGGTCGAGGGTGCCGGCGGGGGCGGGGACGACGACGGGTTCGGGGAGGCCGAGCAGCCAGGCGGCGCGGGGGAGGGAGTGGTGGGCGTTGGCGCCGTGGATCAGCCGGATTCCGCGGCGCGCTTCGCGGGCGAGGAGGAGGGCGAGCTGGTTGGACTCGGTGCCGCCGGTGGTGACCAGGGCGTCTGCGGGGGCGCCGCCCGGGCCCGCGACCAGTGCCGCGAGTGCCCTGGTGACCAGGGCTTCCAGCGCGGATGCCGCCGGGGCCTGGTCCCAGGAGTCCAGGGACGGGTTCAGGGCGCTCGCGGCCAGGTCGGCCGCGGTGGCCACCGCCAGGGGCGGGCAGTGCAGGTGGGCCGCGCACAGGGGGTGCGCCGGGTCGGCCGAGCCTTCCGCCACCGCCCGCACCAGGGCGTACAGGGCTTGCGGGGCGCCCTCCTCCGGCAGCGGGTCGCCCACGGCTTCCCGGACCCGGGCCGCCACCGCCTCCGGGCCGCCCGTGGGCAGCGGGCCGCCGCGGGCCCGGGTGCCGTCCCGCAGCGCGTCGAGGACGGTGTCGAGCAACGGGCCCAGGGCGGGCGGGCCTTCGGGTCCCGAGGCGAGGGGCGGCATGCTCATGGGGACCAGCTTGTACGCCCATGGCGCGACGTGTCCGAAAAGCCCGGGGTTCGGAACCCGAAAGGGGGTACTTCCGTGCGGGGAAGACGTGCCGGAGCCGGAGCCGCCCGTGGGGCGCTAGATCTGCCGCACCCGCAACGCCCTCGCCAGGTCGTCCAGTTGATCCACCAGCTTGCGGCGCAGCGCCGGGATCGGGTCCGCCTCGCGCAGACAGGTCTCGCCCAGGCTCAGCGTCTCCCCGTCGACGGCGTACACCGGGAACGCCCAGCGGCCGACGACATCGGCGATGGCCGGGCCGCGGCGGGCGGCGACGGCGACCGCGTCCCGGTAGTAGCGCGGCACGTACTCCCGTACCAGATCGGCCTGTTCGGGCTGCCAGAAGCCCTGGGCGGTGGCGGTGAACAGGTAGTTGGAGAGGTCGTCGGTGGCGAACATCGCGTCCCACGCGCGTGCCTTGGCCGCCGCGTCGGGCAGGGCCGCGCGGCAGCGGGCGGCGCCCTCCTGGCCGGTGGCGCTCGGGTCGCGCTCCAGCTCGGCGGCGATGGCGCTCTCGTCGGCGGCGCCGAGGACGGCGAGCCGGGACAGGATCCGCCAGCGCAGTTCCGGGTCGAGTTCGGGGCCGCCGGGCACGGTGCCGTCGGCGAGCCAGGCCGCGATGGGCTCGGGGTGCGCGGTGACGTCGATGTAGTGGCGTACGGCGATCAGGCGCAGGCCGGGGTGGTCGCCGTCCTCGGTGCGGCGGATGAGGTCGCGGCACAGGGAGGCGAGGGAGGCCAGGGCGGCGGGGCGTTCCTCGGGGGCGAGGTAGCGGTCGGCGACCTGGCCGGAGGCGAAGCCGAGGACGCCCTGGGCGAGGGCGAGGTCGGTCTCGTGCGGGAGGTGGGTGCGGGCGGTGTCCAGGTAGGCGGCGGCCGGGAGTTCACCGTCGCGGACGGCGTCCCTGAGGGCGTTCCAGACGACCGCGCGGGTCAGCGGCTCGGGCAGTCCGGACAGGGCCGTACGGACGCCTTCGAAGGAGTCGGGGTCGAAGCGGACCTTGGCGTAGGAGAGGTCGCCGTCGTTGAGCAGCAGGAGCGTGGGGCGCTTGCCGATGGGCCGCGGCTCGCTCTGCGGGATGTCGAGGTCGAGGCGTTCGCGCAGCAGCAGGTGGCGGCCTTCGTCGGCGACGTCGAGGTCGTAGAGGCCGACGGCGATGTGGTGCGGGCGGCTGCCGGTGTGCTCGACCCGCAGGGTGCAGGTGCCGTCGGTGGCGGGCGTCACGCGCGGGGTGAGGGTGTCGACGCCGGTGGTGCGCAGCCAGGCGTCGGCCCAGGCGTGCACGTCGCGGTCGGTGTGGGCGGCGAGGGAGTCGATGAGGTCGGCGAGGGTGGCGTTGGCGAACTTGTGCCGTTCGAAGTGGGTGTTGATCCCGGCGAGGAAGTCTTTCTCGCCGAGCCAGGCGACCAGCTGGCGCAGTGCGGAGGCGCCCTTGGCGTAGGAGATGCCGTCGAAGTTGAGCAGTGCGGAGGCGGTGTCGTCGACGGCCTCGGGGGCGACGGGGTGGGTGGACGGGCGCTGGTCGGCGTCGTAGCCCCAGCCCTTGCGGACGACGCCGAAGTCGGTCCAGGTGTCGGTGAAACGGGTCGCCTCGGTGAGGGTCTGGTAGCCCATGTACTCGGCGAAGGACTCGTTCAGCCAGATGTCGTCCCACCAGCGCAGGGTGACGAGGTCGCCGAACCACATGTGGGCCATCTCGTGGGCGATGACCATGGCGCGGGTCTGGCGCTCGGTGTCGGTGACGGCGGAGCGGTAGACGAACTCGTCGCGGAAGGTGACCAGGCCCGGGTTCTCCATGGCGCCGGCGTTGAACTCGGGGACGAACGCCTGGTCGTAGGAGTCGAAGGGGTAGGGCTCGGTGAACTTCTCGTGGTAGCGGTCGTAGCACTGCTTGGTGATGTCGAGGAGTTCGTCGGTGTCCGCGTCGAGGTAGGGGGCGAGCGAGCGGCGGCAGTGGAGGCCGAAGGGCAGTCCGCGGTGCTCGGTGGTGACCGAGTGCCAGGGTCCGGCGGCGACGGCGACGAGGTAGGTGGAGATCAGCGGGGTGGGCGCGGCCCTCCAGACGCCGTCGGTGTGCTCGGTGCGGCCGTTGGCGAGCACGGTCCAGCCTTCGGGGGCCTTGACGGTGAGCTCGAAGACGGACTTGAGGTCGGGCTGGTCGAAGGCGGCGAAGACGCGCTGCACGTCGTCCATGAACAGCTGGGTGTAGACGTAGGTCTCGCCGTCGATGGGGTCGGTGAAGCGGTGCATGCCCTCGCCGGTGCGGGAGTAGCGCATGGCGGCCTCGACGCGCAGTTCGTGCTCTCCGGCGGTGAGGTTCTTCAGGGGCAGCCGGTTGCCGTCCAGGGTCCGCGGGTCCAGCGGCTGTCCGTCGAGCGTGACCGAGCGCAGTTCCGCGGGCTTGACCTCGACGAAGGTGTCCGCGCCGGCGCGCGTGGCGAAGCCGATGACGGTGACGGAGTCGAAGGTCTCGTCGCCCGTGGTCAGATCGAGTTCGATCGTGTAGCGGCGGACGTCGATGAGCTGGGCACGGGTCTGCGCTTCGTCGCGCGTCAGTACGGACATGCAGGCCATGCTGCCTGATGGCACCGGCAAGGCACAGAGGCGGATCGGTACGCGGCCTATGTCCGGTCCTGCGCCGGTCGGGCGCCGGAGATGTCACGCTGCGGCGGGACCCGGGAGTCGGGGTGGGGCAGGACGGGTGCGCCGGTGCCGGCCTGGTCCTTGACCAGCGCGCGCAGGTCGCGGACCTCCTGCTCCAGGGCGCGGTGGCGGCGGTAGGCGTCGTAGAGGTAGCGGACCTTGGTGCGTAACGCCCAGGGGTCGATGGGTTTCATCACCAGGTCGGCGACGCCCAGTCCGAAGGCGATCGACGTCAGTTCCTGGTCCGGGCCGAAGCCGGTCAATAATATGACCGGAATGTGCTGGGTCTGTTCGAGGCGGCGCAGGTAGCGCACCACGTCCAGGCCGCTGACGCCGGGCATGCGCACATCCAGCAGGAGCAGCCCGATCTGCCCGCGCAGCACCTGTTTGAGCGCGTCGTCGCCGGAGGTGGCGCGGCTGAGCTGGTAGCCCAGCGGGGCCAGGGCGCTCTCCAGCGCGTACAGCGTGTCCTCATGGTCGTCGACGATGAGGATCTTGGCATCCGACGGCATGGTCCGACGTCCCTCCCGCATGGGACCACCAGCGTGTGTCCATGACGCTGACGGGGCGTGCCCGCCGACTGACAACGAGTGCACAGCGCAGCATGCCCCGTGCGGGCGGCCCTGTCACCTCCCCGTCGCCCGGGGAGAGGGTCAGTTCGCCGTGGGCGCAGCGCCGTTGACCGTGTTCTCGGTGGTCCCGGCGATGTTCTCGTGGTGCCTGATCACCTCGGCGATGATGAAGGTCAGGAATTTCTCGGCGAAGGCCGGGTCGAGCTTGGCGTTCTCGGCGAGCGTGCGCAGCCGGGCGATCTGCCGGGCCTCGCGGGCCGGGTCGGCGGGCGGCAGCTGGTGGGCGGCCTTGAGGTGGCCGACCTGCTGGGTGCACTTGAAGCGCTCGGCGAGCATGTGGACGACGGCCGCGTCGATGTTGTCGATGCTGTCGCGCAGGCGGGCGAGCTCCGCGCGGACGGCGGGGTCGACGTCACCGGTTCCGGTGTTGCTGGTGGTCATGGGCGACCACCCTACAAAGCCCCGGGCCCTTCGATCATGGGTGGATCGTCCGGATCCGGAACCCGGTCGCTCCAGCCGCCGGGGACGGTACGGCCCTGCTGGGTGCGGAAACGGACGGGGGGCATGCCGACGCGGCGGGTGAACAGGCGGGAGAAATAGGCCGGATCGTCGTATCCGACGCGCCGGGCGACGGCCGCGACGGGCAGGTCGGTGGCGGCGAGGAGTTCCTTGGCGCGGCCCAGGCGGATGCCGAGCAGATAGTCCTTGGGGCCGCGTCCGGCGCCGCGGCGGACGGCGGCGCGCAGTTCGGTCAGGGTCATGCCGTGCCGGGCGGCGTGCTCGGCGACCGTCATCGGGGTGCAGGCGTCCCGGGCGAGCGCCCTGAGGACCTGGTCGCCGTCGGGGGCGAGGTCGGCGCGGGCACGGCGCAGGGCGACGAGGAGCTCGTGGACGGCGGCCGCGGTCTCGACCTCCAGCAGCGGGTTGTCGCGGCGGGCGGCACGCGCGATCCGGGCGATCACCCCGCGCGGGCCCGCGGCGTCCGTGAGGGGCACCACCGGGCGGTCCGGTTCGATGCAGCCGAGTTCGGTGTACGTGGCGGTCGCGGGCCCGGTGAAGTCGACGAACCCCTCGTCCCAGCCGGTGGCGGGGTCGGGGGCGTAGTGGTGCGGGACGCCGGGGGTGAGCCACAGCAGCGCGGGCGCGGTGACGGTGGTACGGCGGCCGTCGGGGCCCTCGTACCAGCCGCGGCCGGCGCTGATGACGACGGCGACATGGTGGTCCAGGGTGCGCGGGCCGACGGTGGGCAGGGCGCCGTACTGGAGGCCGACGCCGAGGCAGACCAGTCCGAGGCGGTGATGGACGGGGCCGGGCGTGAAGAAACGCATCCAGGTGTGGTACATCGTGCTCTCCCGCGTTCTCTTCCGTCCAACCAGCGCCGATCTTTGTCCATGGATCCGGTCGCCGCCAGGGGTGAGGGTGGCGGCATGAACGACTTCGCGGTGGGGGACACCGATTTTCTGCTGGACGGGCGGCCGGTGCGGCTGCTGTCCGGCGCGCTGCACTACTTCCGGGTGCACGAGGAGCAGTGGGGCCACCGGCTGGCGACGCTGCGGGCGATGGGCCTCAACTGCGTCGAGACGTACGTGCCCTGGAACCTGCACGAGCCCCGGCCCGGCGAGTTCCGGGACGTGGCCGCGCTCGGCCGCTTCCTGGACGCGGCCCGGGAGGCGGGGCTGTGGGCGATCGTGCGGCCGGGCCCGTACATCTGCGCCGAGTGGGAGAACGGCGGGCTGCCGCACTGGGTGCCCGGTCACGCACGCACGCGTGACGAGCGTTTCCTGCGTCCGGTGCGGGACTGGTTCGGGCGGCTGCTGCCCGAGGTCGTGGCCCGGCAGGTGGACCGCGGCGGCCCGGTGATCATGGTGCAGGTCGAGAACGAGTACGGCAGCTACGGCTCGGACGCCGCCTATCTGGCGTGGCTGGCCGAGCTGCTGCGCGCGCAGGGGGTGACGGTCCCGCTGTTCACCTCGGACGGCCCGGAGGACCACATGCTCAGCGGGGGCTCGGTGCCGGGCGTCCTGGCCACGGTGAACTTCGGCTCCCACGCGCGGGAGGCGTTCCAGGCGCTGCGCCGGCACCGGCCGGGGGGTCCGCTGATGTGCATGGAGTTCTGGTGCGGCTGGTTCGACCACTGGGGCGCCGAGCACGTCGTACGGGATCCGCTGGACGCCGCCTCGGTGCTGCGGGAGATCCTGGAGTGCGGGGCCTCGGTCAACCTGTACATGGCGCACGGCGGCACCAGCTTCGCGGGCTGGGCGGGCGCCAACCGGGGCGGCGGCGAGCTGCACGACGGGCCGCTGGAGCCGGACGTGACGAGCTACGACTACGACGCCCCGATCGACGAGGCCGGGCGGCCCACGGCCAAGTTCTGGGCCTTCCGCGAGGTCCTCGCCGAGTACGCCGAGGGCCCGCTCCCCGAGCCCCCTCCCCCGCCCGCCCGGCTGGCCGCCCCGGCCGCGGCCCGCCTGACCGGCTGGGCGCCCCTGGACGCCGTACTGGAGGCCCGGGGCGGTGCGGAGGTGTCCGGGCCCGTCCCGCCGACGTTCGAGGAACTGGACGTGGACCGGGGGCTGGTGCGCTACGAGGTGCGCGTGCCGGGGCCGCGGCAGCCGTATCCGCTGACCGCGCGCGGGCTGCGGGACATCGCGGTGGTGTACGTCGACGGACAGCGGGCCGGGGTCCTCACCGAGGAGGACGAACGGCTCCCGGAGCCGGTCGGCGGGCACGCGCGCGTGGAGCTGTGGGTGGAGTCGCTGGGGCGGGTCAACTACGGGCCGCGCTGCGGGGAGGCCAAGGGGATCACCGGGGGGATCCTGCACGAGCGGCAGTATCTGCACGACGTACGCGCGCGCGGGCTGCGGCTCGACGACCTGGACGAGGTGTCGGCCGTGCCGTTCCGGGAGCTCGACGGCACGGGGGCGCCGGGGCTGTACCGGGGCACGGTGACCGTCCGGGGTGCCGGGGACGCGCTGCTGGAACTGCCGGGCTGGATCCGGGGGTTCGTGTGGGTGAACGGCTGCAATCTCGGCCGGTACTGGGCGGCGGGGCCGCAGGAGGCGCTGTTCGTGCCGGGTCCCGTGCTGCGCGAGGGGGAGAACGAGGTGCGGGTGCTGGAGTTCGAGAGCGCGTCGGCGCAGGCGCCCGCCCTGCGGGGCGTGTGAGCCGCGCGCCCTCCCTGACGGTGAGGGCGCGCGGCGCACGCCGTGCTCGTGGCCGCGTCCCTACAGGGCCGACGCGGCCCGGGCTATGTCGGCGGCGAACGTGTTCACCTGGGTGTAGACGCCGGGCACCCCGGCGCGGGCGCAGCCGTCGCCCCAGCTGACGATGCCGACCTGGATCCACTTGCCGGCGTCGTCCTTGCGGAACATCGGGCCGCCGGAGTCGCCCTGGCAGGTGTCGACGCTGCCGCGCGTCCAGCCGGCGCAGAGCTCCTCCTTCGCGACCAGCCGGTTGCCGTAGTGGCGCTTGCACACGCGGTCGGCGACGAACGGCACCGTGGCCTTCCGCATCTTGGTGGTGCCGGTGCCCGCGCCTTCCTGGGTGTCGCCCCAGCCGGCGATCGTGAACATGCCGCGGTTGTAGCGGTCGGTGGTGGCGATCTTCAGCGTGGGCTTGTCGATCGGCTTGGCGAGCTTGATCAGCGCCCAGTCCTTGCCGGTGCCGTCGTAGCCCGGGGCCACCTTGACCTTGGTCGACTTGACCTTGATGGCCGAGGAGGAGTTGAGGTCGCTGACACCGGCGGTGACGGTGATGCGGTTGTTGTTGCCGGAGCCGTCCATGCAGTGGGCGGCGGTCAGGACGATGTCCTTCTTGTAGAGCGCCCCGCCGCAGCCCATCGAGAGGTGGACCATGAAGGGGAACTCGTTCTGCGCCGCGGGCGTTCCTCCTACGACCCGGGTGTCCGCGGCCTGGGCGGTGCTCAGGGGCTGGAGGGAGGCGACGGCGAGGGTGACGGCACCGAGCGCCACGGCTCGCTTGACCAGCGTCAGGCCGCCGCTTCTCGTGGGCATGTTATGGGTCAACGCATGTCCTTTCGTGGGGGGTTGGGCGGCCCGCAGTATGAAGATCGAGGAGGGGGCATGACAAGGACGGATCTCACGTACCGGGAAGGGAACCCGAGCGGGGAAATATCCCTCACCTCCCCGTAGAGTGGAATCGGGTTCAGGCGTCTTGGGGGTTCGGACGTGGCGAACGGCGGACCGGTCGAGCACGGCTACCCACACCTTCAGACGGTGCGGGCGGCGATCACCGCGCTGTACAAGCGGTTGTCGTACGACACCGTCCAGACGTTCGCGAGCAGTGTGGTCCCGGCGGACGTGGCGTTCTGCGACACCGACGACCTGTATCTGGGCACCCAGCGGGTGGCCCGCGAGCTGGTGCGGCACTACCGGCTGCCGGACGCCCGGATCATCGTGAGCTTCCGTGAGATGACGCATGCGGCGAACGTCGAACTCGCCGCGGGACCCGAGTACTTCGTGGAGCTGAACGACCGGTTCCGGACGCATCGGCGGGACATCGGGGCGGCGCTGGCCCACGAGATCATGCATGTGTATCTGCACCGGCTGGATCTGTCGTTCCCCGGTACGCGGGACAACGAGATCCTCACGGACACCGCGACGACGTACCTGGGCGCGGGGTGGCTGCTGCTGGACGCGTACCGGGAGGACGGGGCGTCGTCGCAGAAGCTGGGGTATCTGACGCCGGAGGAGTTCGGCTATGTCCTCGCCAAGCGGGCGCTGGTCTTCGGGGAGGATCCCTCGGTGTGGTTCACCAGTCCGCAGGCGTACACGGCGTACGGCAAGGGCATGGCGCAGGCCCGCCGCGACGAGCAGCAGCCCCCGCTGACGGCGGCGGGCTGGGCGGGGCGCCGCCGGTACGCCCGCGACCGGCGGCACGGGGGCGGCGGACCGGCACCGGGCGCGCCGTACACCTTCACTCCGGACGGCGGCGGGCTGCGGGTGTCGTTCCCCTGTCCGACGTGCCACCAGCGGATCCGGGTACCGGTGCGGGGGCGGGTGCGGGCGCGGTGCGGGCTGTGCCGGACGGTTCTGGAGTGCGACACGTAGGGCTCCGCCGGGGGCGGGGGACCGGGTGGGGTTCGTGGTGGCCGGGGAGTCGGCTGCGAGTGCGTGGTCACGCCCCGTACACCGCCCCCGGCGGCTCCGCCTCCCCCAGTAGTTTCACCGCCGTCTCCCCCGCCTCCCGTGCGTCCCAGCGGGCCCCCTTGTCCGCGGTCGGCCCCCTTCGCCAGCCCTCCATCACCGTGATGCGGCCGGCCTCCGCCTCGAAGACACGACCCGTCACTCCCGCGCTCGCGGCCGAGCCGAGCCAGACGACCAGGGGGGAGACGTTCTCCGGGGCCATCGCGTCGAAGCCCGATGCGGGGGCCGCCATGGTGTCGGCGAAGGTGCGTTCCGTCATCCTCGTGCGGGCGGCCGGGGCGATGGCGTTGACCTGGACGCCGTAGCGGCCGAGTTCGGCGGCCGCCACCAGCGTGAGCGCCAGGATCCCGGCCTTCGCCGCGCTGTAGTTGCCCTGCCCCACGGCCCCCGACAGACCTGCCCCGCTGCTGGTGTTGACGATCCTCGCCGTCGGGGTGCGCCCCGCCTTGGCCTCCGCCCGCCAGTGCGCCGCCGCGTGTCTCAGCGGCAGGAAGTGGCCCTTGAGGTGGACGCGCACCACCGCGTCCCACTCCTCCTCGCCGAGGTTCACCAGCATCCGGTCCCGCAGGAACCCGGCGTTGTTGACCAGGGTGTCCAGGCGGCCGTACGCGTCCAGGGCCGTCCGGATCAGCGAGGCGGCCCCTGCCGTCGTCGCTATGTCGCCGCCGTGCGCCACCGCCTCGCCGCCCGCCGAGCGGATCTCCTCGACGACCCGCCCCGCCGGGCCCTCGGGGTCCGGTGTGCCGTCGAGGCCGACGCCGAGGTCGTTGACGACCACCCGCGCCCCCTCCGCCGCGAAGGCGAGCGCGTGGGCCCGGCCGAGGCCCCGCCCGGCGCCGGTGACGACGACGACCCGTCCGTCGCAGAGTCCGGTCATCTCAGCCCCGCTTCCGGGCAGTTACCCGCGCCGACGACAACGATCCGCGCTCTCCGCTCATCCCACGCCTCCCTCTCGACAGTCCCCGCACCGGCACCAGCACCCCGCCCCCTCATCCCCGCGCCCAGAAGAGCCGGCCGCTCCCGCCGCACGAGCACCCCGCTCCCCCCACAGTCGCCGCGCCCAGAAGGGCCGGCCGCTCCCGCCCCTTTGCACGAGCACCCGCTCCCCCACAGTCGCCGCTCCCAGAAAGCCCGCCCCCGTCCACCAGCACCCCGCTCCCCCTCACACCTCCCCCACAGCCGCCGCATCCAGAAAAGCCGGCCGCTCCCCGCCCCCATGCACCTGCAGCGCCGCCCCGGTGACATACGCCGCCGCGTCCGAGGCGAGGAAGACCGCCGCCGCGCCCACGTCCGCCGGCTCGGCCAGCCGGCCCAGCGGGACCGTCCTCGACACCGCCGCGACGCCCCGCGCGCCGCCGTAGTGCAGGTGCGCCAGTTCGGTGCGGACCATCCCGACCACCAGCGTGTTGACCCGGACCTCCGGCGCCCACTCCACCGCCATCGAGCGGGCCAGGCTCTCCAGGCCCGCCTTGGCCGCTCCGTACGCAGCCGAACCCGGCGAGGGCCGGCCGCCGCTGACGCTGCCGATCATCACCACGCTCCCGCGGGCCCGCCGCAGCAGGCCGTACGCGGCGAGCGAGACCGTCAGCGGGGCGGTCAGGTTCAGCTCCAGCACGCGCGCGTGCCGCTCCGCGTCCGCCCCGGTCAGCAGCCGGTACGGGGTGCCGCCCGCGTTGTTCACCAGGACGTCGAGCCGGGGCAGCCCGTCGAAGAACCGGCGCACCGATGCGGGGTCCCGTACGTCCAGGGCCCTGAACTCCACTCCCTCACACGGCACTTCCGGCGCCCGGCGCGCGGCCGCGATCACCTCCGCCCCCGCCGCCACGAAGGCCCGGGCGATCCCGGCGCCGACGCCGCGCGTACCGCCGGTGACGACGGCGAGCTTCCCGTTCAGCTCCATCCGCTGCTACCTTCCACCTAACAAACGTTAGGTGGAAGGTAGCTGATGCGCCCATGAGTGTCTCCACCTCGTCCCCGGAAAAGGGGATCCGCGTCGTCACGGTCGACCACCCGCCCGTCAACGCCCTCCCGGCGACCGGCTGGTTCGCTCTCGCCGACGCCGTCCGCACGGCGGGCCGCGACCCGGAGGTGCGGTGCGTGGTGCTGGCCGCCGCGGGGCGGGGCTTCAACGCGGGCGTGGACATCAAGGAGATCCAGGCCCACGGCCGGACCGCGCTCATCGGCGCCAACCGCGGCTGCTACGAGGCCTTTTCGGCCGTGTACGAGTGCGAGGTCCCGGTGGTGGCGGCGGTGCAGGGCTTCTGCCTGGGCGGCGGCATCGGACTGGCCGGCAACGCGGACGCGATCGTCGCGAGCGAGGACGCCACCTTCGGCCTCCCCGAACTGGACCGGGGCGCGCTGGGCGCCGCCACCCATCTGGCCCGGCTCGTGCCGCAACACCTCATGCGCGCGCTGTATTTCACCTCCCGCACGGCCACCGCGACCGAGCTGCACGCCCACGGCTCGGTGTGGCGGGTGGTCCCCCGCCCGGAACTCCTGGGCGCGGCCCTTGAGTTGGCCCGGGACATCGCCGCCAAGGACGGCGAGCTGCTCCGCCTCGCCAAAGCGGCCCTCAACGGCATCGACCCCGTCGACGTCCACCGCAGCTACCGCTTCGAGCAGGGCTTCACCTACGAGGCGAGCGTGAGCGGCGTCGGGGACCGGGTCCGGGACACCTTCGGGGAGGCGCCCGCATGACCGACAGGACGCTGGACGACAGGACGCTGGCCGACAGCACACTGACCGACAGCACGCTGGCCGACAAGACGATGACCGCCGACGAGGCCGTCTCCCGGCTGTCCGACGGCATGACCCTCGGCATCGGCGGCTGGGGCTCCCGCCGCAAACCGATGGCCCTGGTCAGAGCACTGCTCCGCACGGAGATCACCGCTCTCACGATCGTCTCCTGCGGCGGCCCCGACGTCGGCATGCTCGCCGCCGCCGGACGTGTCCGCAGGCTCGTCGCCCCCTTCGTCACCCTCGACTCCATCCCCCTAGAACCCCACTACCGCGCCGCCCGCGAGCACGGCACCCTCGAACTCACCGAGGTGGACGAGGCGATGTTCCTGTGGGGCCTGCGCGCCGCCGCCCACCGGCTGCCCTTCCTCCCGGTGCGCGCCGGACTCGGCTCGGACGTCATGCGGGTCAACCCCGGCCTGCGCACGGTCACTTCGCCGTACGAGGACGGCGAGACCTTCGTCGCCATGCCCGCGCTGCGGCTCGACGCCGCCCTCGTCCACGTCAACCGCGCCGACCGGCGGGGCAACGGCCAGTACCTGGGCCCCGACCCGTACTTCGACGACCTCTTCTGCGCGGCGGCGGACACCGCGTACGTCTCCTGCGAGCGGATCGTCGACACCGCCGAGCTGACGAAGGAGGCCGCGCCCCAGACCCTGCTGATCGCACGGCACACCGTCACCGGCGTGATCGAGGCCCCCCGCGGCGCCCGCTTCACCTCCTGCGCCCCCGACTACGGCCGCGACGAGGCCGTACAGCGGGAGTACGCGACCACGCCCTGGCCGGAGTTCGCCGAACGGTACCTCAAGGAGAGCAGGACGGCATGACCGCCACCCGGGCCGAGTACTGCGTCATCGCCTGCGCCGAGGCATGGCGCGGGGCCGGTGAGATCCTGGCGAGCCCCATGGGCCTGATCCCCTCCGCAGGCGCCCGCCTCGCCCGGCTGACGTTCTCCCCGGACCTGCTGCTCACCGACGGCGAGGCGATGCTCGTCCGCCCGGACGGCACCGTCGAGGGCTGGCTGCCGTACCGGCAGCACCTCGCCTGGGTCACCGGGGGGCGGCGGCACGTGATGATGGGCGCGAGCCAGATCGACCGGTTCGGCAATCAGAACATCTCCTGCATCGGGGACTGGTCCAGGCCCGCGCGGCAGCTCCTCGGGGTGCGCGGGGCGCCGGTCAACACGCTCAACAACCCCACCAGTTACTGGATCCCGCGCCACTCCCGGCGGGTCTTCGTCGAGCGCGTCGACATGGTCTGCGGAGTGGGCTACGACCGTGCCGCAGGCGCCCGCCACCACAGCGTTCCGCGTGTCGTCTCCGACCTCGGCGTCTTCGACTTCGCCACCCCCGACCGCTCGATGCGGCTGGCCTCGCTGCACCCCGGCGTCACCGTCGAGGAGGTCCGGGAGGCGACCGGCTTCGCGCTGACGGTCCCGGACGAGGTGCCGTACACCCGCGATCCGTCCCCGCGCGAACTGCGGCTGATCCGTGCGGAGATCGACCCGGAGAACACCCGCGCGCGGGAGGTGGACCGCTGATGGAGACCGCGCTCACCCGGCTCGTCGGGGTCCGGCATCCGCTCGTGCAGACCGGGATGGGCTGGGTGGCCGGGCCCCGGCTGGTCTCCGCCACCGCCGAGGCGGGCGCGCTCGGGATCCTGGCCTCCGCCACGATGACCGTCGACCGGCTCCGCGAGGCCGTCCGCGAGGTCAAGTCCCGTACGGACGCGCCCTTCGGCGTCAATCTGCGCGCGGACGCCTCGGACGCCGCCGACCGCGTCCAGGTGATCATCGACGAGGGCGTCCGGGTCGCCTCCTTCGCCCTCGCCCCCTCCCCCGGGCTGATCGCCGGGCTGAAGGAGGCGGGGGTGCTGGTGATCCCGACCGTCGGCGCGCGACGGCATGCCGAGAAGGTCGCGGGCTGGGGCGCGGACGCGGTGATCGTGCAGGGCGGCGAGGGCGGCGGGCACACCGGCGAGGTGGCCACGACGGTGCTGTTGCCGCAGGTGGTGGATGCGGTGCGGATCCCGGTGGTGGCGGCGGGCGGGTTCTTCGACGGGCGGGGCCTGGTCGCCGCGCTGGCCTACGGCGCGGCGGGCGTCGCCATGGGCACGCGCTTCCTGCTGACCTCCGACTCGACGGTCCCGGACGCGGTGAAGGCGCGCTATCTGGCGGCCACGGTCCGGGACGTCACCGTCACCACGGCCGTCGACGGCCTGCCGCACCGCATGCTCCGTACCGGCCTCGTCGAGTCGCTGGAGCGCTCCGGCCGGGCCAGGGCCCTGTGCCAGGCCGTACGGCGGGCCGCGGGGTTCCGGCGGCTGTCGGGGCTGTCCTGGCGCCGGATGATCCAGGACGGGCGCGCCCTGAAGCGGGGCAAGGACCTGACCTGGAGCCAGGTGCTGCTCGCCGCGAACACGCCGATGCTGCTCAGGGCGTCGATGGTGGACGGCCGCACGGACCTCGGGGTGATGGCGGCGGGCCAGGTCACCGGAGTCATCGACGACCTGCCCTCGTGCGCGGAACTGGTGGACCGCATCATGACGGAGGCGGCGCACACCCTGCGGCGGGTCACAGCCGCTCGATGACCGTCACGTTCGCCTGTCCCCCGCCCTCGCACATGGTCTGGAGGCCGAACCTGCCGCCGGTGCGCTCCAGTTCGTGCAGGAGGGTGGTCATCAGGCGGACGCCCGTGGCGCCCAGGGGGTGGCCGAGGGCGATGGCGCCGCCGTTGACGTTGACCCGCTCGGGGTTGGCGCCGGTCTCCTTCAGCCAGGCCAGGACGACCGGCGCGAACGCCTCGTTGATCTCGACGAGGTCGATCGCGTCGATGGTCATGCCGGTCTTCTTCAGGGCGTGCGCGGTGGCCGGGATGGGCGCCGTGAGCATCCGGATGGGGTCCTCGCCGCGCACCGAGAGATGGTGCACGCGCGCGCGGGGCGTGAGCCCGTGCTCGCGCACCGCCCGCTCGGAGGCGAGCAGCAGGGCCGCCGCGCCGTCGGAGACCTGCGAGGAGCAGGCGGCGGTGATCGTGCCGCCGTCCAGGACCGGCCGCAGCGCGGCCATCTTCTCCAGCGAGGTGTCCCGGCGCGGCCCCTCGTCGGCCACGACGTCGCCGTAGGGCACCAGTTCCCGGTCGAAGCGCCCCTCGTAGATCGCCCGCACCGCCCGCTCGTGGGACCGCAGCGCGAACTCCTCCTGCTCGCGCCGGCTGATGCCCCACTTCGCGGCGATCATCTCGGCGCCGGCGAACTGGTTCACCGGCTTCGCGCCGTACCGCGCCCGCCAGCCCTCGCTGCCCGCGAAGGGGCCCTGGGTCAGCCCGAGCGGCTCGGCGGCCTGCCGGGTGGCGTACGCGATCGGGATCATCGACATGTTCTGCACCCCGCCGGCCACGACCAGGTCCTGGGTACCGGAGAGCACGGCCTGGGCGGCGAAGTGCACGGCCTGCTGGGAGGATCCGCACTGCCGGTCGACGGTCACCCCGGGCACCTCCTCGGGCAGCCCGGCCGCCAGCCAGCAGGTCCGCGCGATGTCCCCGGCCTGCGGCCCCACGGCGTCCAGGCACCCGAAGACGACATCCTCGACGGCCGCCGGGTCGACGCCCGTACGCGCCACCAGCTCCTTCAGCACCCGCGCGCCGAGGTCGGCCGGATGCACCCGGCCGAGCCCTCCCCCGCGCCGCCCCACGGGCGTACGGACCGCTTCGACGATGTATGCCTCGGCCATGACGACTCCCCGGACTCTCCATTGGGTTACGTGCGTACGGCGATCCCGTCCAGCACCATCGACAGGTACTGCCGGGCGATCTCCTCGGGGCTGTGGTGTCCGCCGGGCCGGTACCAGGACGCGGCGACCCACACCGTGTCCCGCACGAACCGGTAGGTGAGCCGGACGTCGAGGTCGGCCCGGAACACCTCGGCCGCGACCCCGCGCTCCAACGTGGACAGCCACGCCGTCTCGAACCGGCGCTGGGACTCGGCGAGGAACGCGAACCGCTCCTGCGCCACCAGCTGCCTGCTCTCCTTCTGGTAGATCGCGACGGCGGCGCGGTGCCGGTCGATCTCCCGGAACGACTCGGTGACCAGCGCTTCGAGGGTCTCCCGCGGCCCGAGGGCGGCGCCGAGAACGGTGTCGTAGCCGTCCCACAGCTCGTCGAGGAAGGTGCGCAGGATCTCCTCCAGCATCGACTCCTTGGAGTCGAAGTGGTAGTAGAGGCTGCCCGCGAGCATGCCCGCGTGGTCCGCGATCTTGCGTACGGTGGTGGCGTTGTAGCCCTGCTCGGCGAAGACCTCGGCGGCGGTGTCGAGGAGTTCCCGGCGCCGGGCGGGTGCGGCGGCGGTCACCTGGGGCTTCTTCTTGGTCGGCACGGATCCATTCTCGTCCTAGGCGTGCTGGCTGCTGACGGAGACGACCTCTCCGGTCAGGTACGAGGAGTAGCCGGACGCCAGGAAGACGATCGCGTTGGCCACCTCCCAGGGTTCGGCGTACCGCCCGAAGGCCTCGCGCGCGGTGAGCTCCGCCAGCAGTTCCGGCGAGGTCACCTTCGCCAGGTGCGGATGCATGGCGAGGCTCGGGGCGACGGCGTTGACACGCACCCCGTAGGCGGCGGCCTCCAGCGCGGCGCACCGGGTCAGCGCCATGACGCCCGCCTTCGCGGCGGCGTAGTGCGCCTGCCCGGCCTGTGCGCGCCAGCCCAGCACGGAGGCGTTGTTGACGATCACCCCGCCGGTCTCCCGCATCCGCCGCAGAGCGGCCCGGACGCAGCGGAAGGTGCCGCCGAGGGTCACGTCGAGGACCCGCGACCACTGCTCGTCGGTCATGTCGACGAGGGCTTCAGTCCCGCCGAGCCCGGCGTTGTTGACCACCACGTCCAGCCGCCCGTGCTCCTGGACGGCGGTGTCGAACAGGGCCGTCACCTGGGTCTCGTCGGTGACATCACAGGCGACGGCCGTCACCGCCCCCGGGAACTCCCGCCCCAGCTCGGCCTCGTACTCCTTCAGCCGCCGGACGTGCGCGTCGCTGAGGAGCACCCGCGCGCCCTCCTCCAGGAACCGGCGCGCGGTCGCCGCGCCGATGCCCGCGCCCGCGGCGGCCGTGACGACGGCGGTACGGCCCTTCAGCAGCCCGTGCCCGGGGACGTACGCCGGGCTCTCGACGCCTGTCATAGGGGCACGCTAACCTACCAAACACTTGTTAGGGAAGGAGTGGCGGCCGATGGATCTCACGTTCACCGAGGAGGAGACCGCCCTGCGCGCGGAGGCCCGGTCCTGGCTGCGCGCACGGGTGCCGGCCGAGCCGCTGCCGTCCCTGGAGACCGAGGAGGGCTTCGCGGCGCACCGCGCCTGGGAGGCCGAACTGGCCGGGGCGCGCTGGTCGGTTATCGACTGGCCCGCGGAGTACAACGGCCGGGACGCCTCCCTCGTCCAGTGGCTGCTGTTCGAGGAGGAGTACTACGCGTCCGGGGCGCCGGGCCGGGTGACGCAGAACGGCATCAGCCTGCTCGCGCCGACGCTCTTCGACTTCGGTACGGCTCGGCAGCGGGCGCGGGTGCTGCCGCCGATGGCGTCCGGCGAGGTGGTCTGGGCGCAGGCGTGGTCGGAGCCGGAGGCGGGCTCGGACCTGGCGTCGCTGCGGGCGAGGGCCACGCGCGTGGCCGGCGGCTGGCTGCTGTCCGGCCAGAAGACGTGGTCGTCCCGGGCGGCCTTCGCGGACCGCGCGTTCGGCCTGTTCCGCAGCGACCCGGAGGCACCGGAACCCCATCAGGGGCTGACGTACCTGATGTTCGGCCTGCGCGCGCCCGGTGTCACGGTCCGCCCGATCCGCCGGCTGGACGGCAGACCGGCCTTCGCCGAGCTGTTCCTGGACGAGGTGTTCGTGCCGGACGAGGACGTGATCGGCGAGCCGGGGCAGGGCTGGCGGATCGCGATGTCCACGGCGGGCGCCGAGCGGGGGCTGAAGCTGCGTTCGCCGGGACGGTTCCTGGCGAGCGCGGAGCGACTTGACCGCCTGTGGCGGGCGCGAGGCGAGCCGGAGACCGCGAGAAGAGGCGTCGCCGACGCCCTCATCGGCGCCCGCGCCTACCAGCTCTTCACCTACGCGGCGGCCTCCCGCTGCCTCGACGGCGAGCGGACCGGCCCCGAGTCCAGCCTGAACAAGGTGTTCTGGTCGGAGTACGACATCGCCCTGCACGAGACGGCGCTCGATCTGCTCGGCGAGGAGGGCGAGCTGGCGGACACCGAGTGGGCCGAGCGCTATGTCTTCGCCCTCGCGGGCCCGATCTACGCCGGGACGAACGAGATACAGCGGGACATCATCGCCGAACGCCTGCTGGGCCTGCCGAAGGGACGCCGCTGATGCGCTTCCTGCCCGACGCCGAGCAGCGGGCGTTCACCGCCTCCCTGGACGCGATGCTGGGCGCGGCGGACACTCCGGCCGTCGTACGGGACTGGAGCCGGGGCGAGCACGCGCGCGGGCGGGCGCTGTGGGGCCGTATCGCCGGGGCCGGGGTGTTCGCGCTCGCCGTGCCGGAGGAACAGGACGGCCTCGGCCTCCGCCCGGTCGAACTCGCCCTCGCCTTCGTGGAGCTGGGCCGGCATGCGGTGCCCGGCCCGCTCGTCGAGACCGTCACGGCCGCCGCGCTGCTCCCGGAGCCCGAGCGGCTCGTCTCCGGCGAGCTCCTGGCGACGGTGGCCCGCGGGGGCCCGTACGCCCTGGACGGGGACATGGCGACGGTGGCCCGCGGGGGCCCGTACGCCCTGGACGGGGACGTGGCGGACCTGCGGCTCCTGCTCACCCCCGACGGCCTGTTCCGCTGCTCCGGCCACGGCCCGGTCCGCCCGTCGATCGACCCCGCCCGCCGCCTCACCGCCCTGGCCGCGGGCGAACTCCTCACCGCCACCCCGGCCGCCGGCCGCGCCCTGGCCCTGGCCCGTCTCCTCACCGCCGCCCAGGCCCTCGGCGTCGGCCTGGCCCTTCTCGCCCGGACGGTCACCCACGTCAAGCGGCGCAGCCAGTTCGGGGCCCCCATAGGCTCGTTCCAAGCCGTCAAGCACCAGCTCGCCGACGCGAGGACCGCCCTGGAGTTCGCCCGCCCCCTCGTCCTCGGCGCCGCCCTCACCCGCACCGCCGAGGACATCGCCGCCGCCAAGGTCACCGCCTGCGAGGCGGCGTACGCCACCGCCCGTACCGCCCTCCAGCTGCACGGCGCGATCGGCTACACCGCGGAGTGCGACCTGTCGCTCTGGCTGACCAAGGCCCGCGCCCTGCGCACCGCCTGGGGCGGCCCGGACGAGTGCCGGGCCGTCGTCCTCGGTGGGAGTACACGCCACCGGTGACCTCCCAGTGGATCCCGGGCCGCCCGTCCGCCCCGGCGCCGGTTCAGGCGCGCGGCGGGACGATCCCCTGGGCCCGCGCCGCCACCAGCCACTTCGGGAACTCCCCCACCAGGCGGTCGTACAGGTCGGCGTCGGAGACCTTGCGCGGGTCCCGCCCGGCGTGGAAGAAGCCGGCGTTGTCGACGACCCGCTTGTCCGGCACGGACAGCTCGTCGAGCTTGCGCAGATACTCGAACTGCCTGCTGGAGGGGTCCCCGAAGCCGATGAACTGCCAGAACAGCGGCAGCCGGGCCGCCTTGCACAGATACCGTTCCGCGGCGAGCTTGTTGATCGGGCCGCCGTCGGTCTGGAAGACCACCAGGGCGGGCTCCCGGGCGCCGCTGTCGAGGTAGTGGTCGATCACGGCGTCCATGGCGAGGTGGTAGCTGGTCTTGCCCATGTGCCCGAGCCCGGCCACGATCCGCTCGATCCGCCCCTGGTGATCGGCGAGGGCGATCTCGGTCTCGGCGTCGACGTCGGTGGAGAAGAACACCACCGGCACCCGGCCGTCGTCGTCGAGGTGCGCGGAGAGGCCGAGCACCCGGTCGGCGAGCGCCTGCACACTGCCGTCCTTGTAGTACGGCTTCATGGAACCGGAGTAGTCGACCACCAGGTAGACCGCGGCCCGCAGCCCGTCCAGACCGTGCTTGGCCAGCGACACCCCGGCGCTCTTGTACAGGCTGACCAGCGCGGGCGCGGTCTCCTCCACCTTGCTGAGACTGATCGCCGCCATCGGCTTCCCCCTTGACTCGACCGACCGGCTGCCGAGATTACGTCACACTTGACCCGCCTCTCCCGGCATCCACAGCTGTTGGTTACTTTGTACGCCGCCGTCCCCACCGGCTCACCCACCGTCCCATCGCCTTTCGAGGAGCCGGCTTGGAACCCCAGTCCAGCGTCACGACCTGCTGTCGCCATCGCGCACGGGGGGAGGACTGAAGTGAGACGTACCGGAATCCTGACGTTCGCGGCCGTGCCGGTCGCCCTCACGGCGGCGGCGTACTTCCTGATGCCCACCGACTCCGCGCAGAGCCCGGCGAAGCCGCCGGTCTCGGCCGCGCAGCTGGCCCGCGAGGAGGCCAAGGAGCGGGCCGAGACCGAGCGCGCCGCGGACGAGAAGATGCTCGCGAGCCTGCCGCCGGGCCTCGCCGCCCCGGCGAAGAAGGAGCTGGCCCTGCAGATCACGGCCACGGCCGAGTTCTCCAGCCTGAACTGGCGCCTGGGCTACGGCAGCGTCGAGGACAACGGCGACGGATGCGGCTACACGGCCGGCATCATCGGCTTCTGCACCGGCACCCACGACCTGCTCGCCCTCGTCGAGCGGTACACCGAGGCGCACCCCGACAACGGCCTGGCCCGCTATCTGCCCGCCCTGCGCGAGGTGGACGGCACGGACTCGCACGAGGGCCTGGACCCGGGGTTCCCGACGGCCTGGAAGGCGGAGTCGAAGAAGGCGGCCTTCCGCACCGCCCAGGACAAGGAGCGCGACCGCGTCTACTTCAACCCCGCGGTCCGCCTCGCCAAGCTCGACGGCCTCGGCACGCTGGGGCAGTTCGTCTACTACGACGCGATGGTCCTGCACGGCCCGGACCCGAGCCCCAACGGCTTCTACGGCCTGCGCGAACGCGCCCTGAACGAGGCGAAGCAGCCGTCGAGGGGCGGCTCGGAGAAGGCGTACCTCGACATCTTCCTGGACATACGCAAGCAGGCGATGCAGCGCAAGAAGTCCACCGCCGACACCAGCCGGATCGACACGGCCCAGCGGGAGTGGCTCCACGACGGCAACATGGAGCTGCGTACCCCGCTGGCCTGGCGCATGTACGGGGACCGGTACCAGGTGTCCTGAGCAAGGCGGCGGCGCCTGCCCAGTCGTCCGGTCGGGGACAAAGGGCAGGCGCCGTCTGTGTTCCGTACGCCTTTGTACGGGACGTTTCTCGAACGGTCCTCGACGGACCGTCAGACCATCAGGGCCCGGTCGGTCGGGCGGATCGGGGCCGGCAGGTCGCTGGCGCCGGTCAGGAAGCGGTCCACGCCACGGGCGGCGGAGCGGCCCTCGGCGATGGCCCACACGATCAGCGACTGGCCGCGGCCCGCGTCACCGGCGACGAACACGCCCGGCACGTTCGTCTGGAAGTCGGCGTCGCGGGCGATGTTGCCGCGCTCGTCGAGTTCCAGGGCGAACTGCTCCACCAGGCCGTTCTCCCGGTCGGTGCCGGTGAAGCCCATGGCGAGGGTGACCAGCTGGGCGGGGATCTTCCGCTCGGTGCCCGGCTTCGGGGTCAGCCTGCCGTCGAGGAACTCCACCTCGGTGAGGTGCAGCCACTGCACATTGCCGTCCTCGTCGCCCTCGAAGTGGGTGGTGGAGACGGAGTAGACCCGCTCGCCGCCCTCCTCGTGCGCGGAGGTGACCTTGTACAGCAGCGGGAAGGTCGGCCACGGCTGGGAGACGGTGTCCCGCTCGTCGTTCGGGCGGGGCATGATCTCCAGCTGCGTCACCGAGGCCGCGCCCTGGCGGTGGGCGGTGCCCACGCAGTCGGCGCCGGTGTCACCGCCGCCGATGACGACGACGTGCTTGCCCTCGGCCGAGATCGGCGTGGTGACGTAGTCGCCCTCCTGCACCTTGTTGGCCAGCGGCAGGTACTCCATGGCCTGGTGGATGCCCTTCAGCTCCCGGCCGGGGACCGGCAGATCGCGGGCGGTGGTGGCACCGGCGGCGATGACGACGGCGTCGTACCGCTTCTTCAGGTCGGTCGCCTTGAGGTCGCGGCCGATCTCGATGCCGGTACGGAACCGGGTACCCTCCGCGCGCATCTGCTCGATACGGCGGTTGATGTGCCGCTTCTCCATCTTGAACTCGGGGATGCCGTACCGCAGGAGTCCGCCGATCCGGTCCGCGCGCTCGTAGACGGCGACCGTGTGACCGGCCCGCGTGAGCTGCTGGGCGGCGGCCAGGCCCGCCGGGCCCGAGCCGATGACCGCGACCGTCTTGCCGGACAGGCGCTCGGGGGCCTGCGCGGCGACGTCACCGGTCTCCCACGCCTTGTCGATGATCGAGACCTCGACGTTCTTGATGGTGACGGCCGGCTGGTTGATGCCGAGCACACACGCCGACTCGCAGGGCGCCGGGCAGAGCCGGCCGGTGAACTCCGGGAAGTTGTTGGTCGCGTGCAGCCGCTCCTGCGCGGCCGACCAGTCCTCGCGGTAGGCGTAGTCGTTCCACTCCGGGATCAGGTTCCCGAGCGGACAGCCGTTGTGGCAGAACGGGATGCCGCAGTCCATGCAGCGGCTGGCCTGCTTGCTGATGATCGGCAGCAGGGAGCCGGGGACGTAGACCTCGTTCCAGTCCCGCAGCCGCTCCTCGACCGGGCGGGACGTGGCGACCTCGCGGCCGTGGTTGAGAAAGCCCTTGGGATCAGCCATTGGTCGCCGCCTCCATCATCTTCTCGGTGATCTCGGTCTCGGAGAGACCGGCTCGCTCGGCGGCGTCCTTGGCGGCGAGCACTGCCTTGTACGTGCTGGGGATGATCTTGCTGAAGCGCTCCACGGACGTGTCCCAGTCCGCGAGCAGCTTCTCGGCGACCGTCGAGCCGGTCTCCTCGGCGTGGCGGCGCACCACGTCGTGCAGCCACTGCCGGTCGTGGTCCGACAGCGCCTCGATCGCGTCGAGGTTGCCGACGTTGACGTTGTCGCGGTCGAGGTCGATGACGTAGGCGACACCGCCCGACATGCCGGCCGCGAAGTTGCGGCCCGTCTCGCCGAGCACCACCGCGTGACCGCCGGTCATGTACTCGCAGCCGTGGTCGCCCACGCCCTCGGAGACGACGGTCGCACCGGAGTTGCGGACGCAGAACCGCTCACCGGTCCGGCCGCGCAGGAACAGCTCGCCGCCGGTCGCGCCGTACGCGATGGTGTTGCCCGCGATCGTGGAGAACTCGGCGAGGTGGTCGGCGCCCCGGTCGGGACGGACGATCACCCGGCCGCCGGAGAGGCCCTTGCCGACGTAGTCGTTGGCGTCGCCCTCCAGGCGCAGCGTGACACCGCGCGGGAGGAAGGCGCCGAAGGACTGGCCGGCCGAGCCGGTGAAGGTGATGTCGATGGTGTCGTCGGGCAGGCCCGCGCCACCGAACTTCTTGGTCACCTCGTGGCCGAGCATGGTGCCGACCGTGCGGTTGATGTTGCGGATGGCGACCTGGGCGCGCACCGGCTGGGCGTCGGTGGCGGAGTCCGCGGCGAGGGCGTCGGCGGCGAGCTTGATCAGCTCGTTGTCGAGCGCCTTCTCCAGGCCGTGGTCCTGCTCGATGACCTGGTGCAGCGGGGTGCCTTCGGGCAGCTCCGGCACGTAGAACAGCGGGGACAGGTCCAGGCCCTGTGCCTTCCAGTGGTCGACGGCGCGGCTCACGTCGAGCGCCTCGGCGTGGCCGACGGCCTCCTCGATGGAGCGGAAGCCCAGCTCGGCGAGGATCTCGCGGACCTCTTCGGCGATGAACCGGAAGAAGTTCACGACGTACTCGGCCTTGCCGGAGAACCGGTCGCGCAGGGTCGGGTTCTGGGTGGCGATGCCGACCGGGCAGGTGTCCAGGTGGCAGACGCGCATCATGACGCAGCCGGAGACGACGAGCGGCGCGGTCGCGAAGCCGAACTCCTCGGCGCCGAGCAGCGCGGCGATGACGACGTCCCGGCCGGTCTTCAGCTGGCCGTCGGTCTGCACGACGATGCGGTCGCGCAGACCGTTGAGCAGCAGGGTCTGCTGGGTCTCGGCGAGGCCCAGCTCCCAGGGGCCACCGGCGTGCTTCAGCGACGTCAGCGGCGAGGCGCCGGTGCCGCCGTCGTGGCCGGAGATCAGCACGACGTCCGCGTGCGCCTTGGACACACCCGCGGCGACCGTGCCGACGCCGACCTCGGAGACCAGCTTCACGTGGATCCGCGCCTGCGGGTTCGCGTTCTTCAGGTCGTGGATCAGCTGGGCCAGGTCCTCGATGGAGTAGATGTCGTGGTGCGGCGGCGGGGAGATGAGCCCCACGCCCGGCGTCGAGTGACGCGTCTTCGCGACCCACGGGTAGACCTTGTGGCCGGGCAGCTGGCCGCCCTCGCCGGGCTTGGCGCCCTGGGCCATCTTGATCTGGATGTCGTCGGCGTTGACCAGGTACTCGGAGGTCACTCCGAAGCGGCCGGAGGCGACCTGCTTGATGCTGGACCGGCGCGCCGGGTCGTACAGCCGGTCCGCGTCCTCGCCGCCCTCACCGGTGTTGGACTTGCCGCCCAGCTGGTTCATGGCGATGGCGAGGGTCTCGTGCGCCTCCTTGGAGATGGAGCCGTACGACATGGCGCCCGTGGAGAACCGCTTGACGATCTCGGAGACCGGCTCGACCTCGTCGACGGGGATCGGCCGGCGGTCCGACTTGAAGCCGAACAGGCCGCGCAGCGTCATCAGGCGCTCGGACTGCTCGTTCACGCGGTCGGTGTATTTCTTGAAGATGTCGTAGCGCGCGGTGCGGGTCGAGTGCTGGAGGCGGAAGACCGTCTCCGGGTCGAACAGGTGCGGCTCGCCCTCCCGGCGCCACTGGTACTCGCCGCCGATGTCCAGCGCGCGGTGCGCCGGGGCGATGCCCGAGGCGGGGTACGCCTTGGCGTGGCGGGCGGCGACCTCCTTGGCGATGACGTCGATGCCGACGCCGCCGATCTTGGTGGCGGTGCCGTTGAAGTACTTCTCCACGAAGGCCTGGTCGAGACCGACGGCCTCGAAGACCTGGGCGCCGCGGTAGGAGGCGACGGTGGAGATGCCCATCTTCGACATGACCTTCAGCACGCCCTTGCCGAGGGCGTAGATCAGGTTGCGGATGGCCTGCTCGGGCTCCATGCCGGGCAGGAAGGTGCCGGCGCGGACCAGGTCCTCCACCGACTCCATGGCCAGGTACGGGTTGACCGCGGCGGCGCCGAAGCCGATGAGCAGGGCGACGTGGTGGACCTCGCGGACGTCACCGGCCTCGACCAGCAGGCCCACCTGGGTGCGCTGCTTGGTGCGGATGAGGTGGTGGTGGACGGCCGCGGTGAGCAGCAGCGAGGGGATCGGCGCGTGCTCGGCGTCGGAGTGGCGGTCCGACAGGACGATCAGGCGGGCGCCGTTCTCGATGGCGGCGTCGGCCTCGGCGCAGATCTCCTCGATGCGCGCGGCGAGGGCGTCGCCGCCGCCGGAGACCCGGTACAGGCCGGAGAGGGTCGCGGCCTTGAAGCCGGGCATGTCGCCGTCGGCGTTGATGTGGATGAGCTTGGCCAGCTCGTCGTTGTCGATCACCGGGAACGGCAGCGTGACGGTGCGGCAGGACGCGGCCGTCGGCTCCAGCAGGTTGCCGGCCGGGCCCAGCGAGGAGCGCAGCGAGGTCACCAGCTCCTCGCGGATGGCGTCCAGCGGCGGGTTGGTGACCTGCGCGAACAGCTGGGTGAAGTAGTCGAAGAGCAGCCGCGGGCGGTCGCTCAGCGCGGCGATCGGCGAGTCGGTGCCCATCGAGCCGATCGGCTCGGCGGCGGCCTTCGCCATCGGCGCCAGGATGATCCGCAGCTCCTCCTCGGTGTAACCGAAGGTCTGCTGGCGGCGGGTGACCGAGGCGTGGGTGTGCACGATGTGCTCACGCTCGGGCAGGTCGGACAGCTCGATCTCGCCGGCTTCCAGCCACTCCGCGTACGGCTTCTCCGCGGCGAGCTGGGCCTTGATCTCGTCGTCCTCGATGATGCGGTGCTCGGCGGTGTCGACGAGGAACATCTTGCCGGGCTGGAGGCGGCCCTTGCGGACGACCTTCGCGGGGTCGATGTCCAGGACGCCGACCTCGGAGCCGAGGACGACCAGGCCCTCGTCGGTGACCCAGTAGCGGCCGGGGCGCAGACCGTTGCGGTCCAGCACCGCGCCGACCTGGGTGCCGTCGGTGAAGGTGACACAGGCCGGGCCGTCCCAGGGCTCCATCATCGTGGAGTGGAACTGGTAGAAGGCGCGCCGGGCCGGGTCCATGGAGTCGTGGTTCTCCCACGCCTCCGGGATCATCATCAGCACGGAGTGCGGCAGCGAACGGCCGCCCAGGTGCAGGAGTTCGAGCACCTCGTCGAAGGAGGCGGAGTCGGAGGCGTCGGGCGTGCAGACCGGGAAGACGCGGTCGAGTTTGCCCTCCCCGAACAGTTCGGAGACGAGCTGCGACTCACGGGCCCGCATCCAGTTGCGGTTGCCCTTGACGGTGTTGATCTCGCCGTTGTGCGCGACGAAGCGGTACGGGTGGGCGAGCGGCCACGACGGGAAGGTGTTCGTGGAGAACCGGGAGTGCACGAGCGCGATCGCGGAGGCGAAGCGGCGGTCGGACAGGTCCGGGAAGAAGGGCTCCAGCTGGCCGGTGGTCAGCATGCCCTTGTAGACGATCGTGCGGGCGGACAGCGACGGGAAGTAGACGCCGGCCTCGCGCTCGGCGCGCTTGCGCAGCAGGAAGGCCTTGCGGTCGAGGTCGATGCCCTGGGCGACGCCGTCGCCGACGAAGATCTGCCGGAAGGCGGGCATCGTGGAACGGGCGGTGGCGCCGAGCAGGTCGGGCGCGACCGGAACCTCGCGCCAGCCCAGGACGGTGAGGTCCTCCTCGGCGGCGATCGTCTCGATCTGTGAGACGGCGTCCTCGATGCCGTCCACCGGCAGGAAGGCGATACCGACGGCGTACGCACCGGCCGCGGGCAGCTCGAAGCCGGCCACCTCGCGGAAGAAGGCGTCCGGCACCTGGGACAGGATGCCCGCGCCGTCGCCCGAGTCGGGCTCGGAGCCGGTGGCACCGCGGTGCTCCAGGTTGCGCAGAACGGTGAGCGCCTGCTCGACCAGCGCATGGCTCGCCTCGCCGGTGAGGGTGGCCACGAAGCCGACGCCACAGGCGTCGTGCTCGTTGCGGGGGTCGTACATACCCTGCGCAGCAGGGCGAGCATCCATGAAGGACCAGTTCTGGCCATTCGCGGAATGCTGGGACGGCTGGCGCGGCGTACGCATCGGCTCTCCCGTCGTCGTCAGTGGCGTGTGGCTGGTGCCGAGGGACGACGTTGGCCCTCTGCGGATGATCCGCGCCGAGATACGCGCTGAGATCAAAATTTCGTGCAGGTTACATGATGGAGCGGTTCTCGGGAACCGGATACTCCGTTCCAGCATGCGGGACGCCGCGGGGTGACGGCAGGGCCGCGATCAACGGCCGGAAGTGATGGGGACCGACAGGGACAAGATCGATCAGATCGGTGCCCGTCGGGCGGCGGCGAGGAGAGCGTCGTCGCCCACCTCGCACAGGTGCGCGGCAGGCACCATTGCCCACAGCGCTTACGGGTCATGCCCGGTGGTTAAGCGTTCGAAACCAGCGAGTAACGGGTACCCATGCGGCCCCTCGCATAAGTTCCAGTCTCGTTATCTTACGGCCGTCCCGAACAGGCTGCCCAGGGCGTACGTCACACCGGCCGCCGCACCACCCAGGGCAAGTTGCCGCACACCGCTGTACCACCAGGTCCGCGCCGTCACCTTGGCCACGACGGCACCGCAGGCGAAGAGCCCGAAGAGGGCGAGCAGCACGGCGGGCCACAGCGCGGTCGCCCCGAGCAGGTACGGCAGTACGGGGAGCAGGGCGCCCAGCGCGAAGGCGCCGAAGGACGACACGGCCGCGATGCCGGGCGAGGGCAGGTCGCCCGGATCGATCCCGAGTTCCTCACGGGCGTGTATCTCCAGGGCCTGCTCGGGGTCGCGGGAGAGCTGCCGGGCGACCTCCCGGGCCAGTTCGGCGTCCACCCCGCGGGCCCGGTACAGCGCGGCCAGCTCGGCCTCCTCGTCCTGCGGATGCTTGCGCAGCTCGCGCCGCTCGACGTCCAGCTCGGCCTCTACCAGCTCGCGCTGCGAGGCGACGGAGGTGTACTCGCCGGCGGCCATGGAGAAGGCACCGGCGGCCAGGCCGGCGAGCCCGGTCAGCACCACCGTCCGATGGCTGACCTGACCGCCGGCGACGCCGGCCATCAGAGCGAGGTTGGAGACGAGTCCGTCCATGGCACCGAAGACGGCGGGGCGCAGCCAGCCGCCGTTCACATCGCGGTGCGTGTGGTTGTCCCGGTGCGCCTCGTGCAGCGCCGCCTCGGTCTCGATGATGGCCATGCGGGTGATCCCCCTGAAGCTTAGGTAAGGTTAAGTTTGGACAAGTTCCATTCTTCGACAACACCAAATCTACGCCGCTCATCCCCTCGCCGCCAGCAAGGAAAGGCTCGTCTAACCTGCACCTTTGCAGTTTCGCGCTCATTCGATAGATATCCCGCACAGATGTCGACCGGGTGACGCTGGGACCCGGAAGGCTCTCCCGGCCCCCTCCCGTGGGACACATCCGCCAAGTGGCTCCGCGCCCTGTGCGGACGCCCCCGGAGGAGAGGCCGCGTATGGCATCGATCGCCTGCATCCCCTCGGTTCCGGCGCCGGGGGACGCCGCCGAACTCCGCGACCGGGCGCGCGGCGCGCTCCTGGGCCTGGCGGTGGGCGACGCGCTGGGCGCCCCCGCGGAGAACATGAAGCCCTCCGAGATCCGGGCCCGCTGGGGCCGCATCACGGGCTACGTCGCCGACACCCCCTCGGGCACCGACGACACGGAGTACGCGCTCTTCTCCGGCCTGCTGCTGGCCCGCCACGGCTCGGCGCTCACGCCCGCGCACGTGGACGCGGCGTGGCACGAGCTGATCGCGGACCGGGAGGAGGGGCAGTTCCGCGGCGCCGGCTTCAGCGAACGCGGCACCCTGGAGAACCTGCGCCGCGGCCTCGCGGCCCCCATCTCCGCCCAGCACCGGCACGCCTGGAGCGACGGACTGGCGATGCGCGCGGCGCCCTTCGGCGTCTTCGCCGCGGGCCGCCCGGCCGAGGCGGCCCGCCTGGTGGCCATCGACGGCTCGGTGAGCCACGACGGGGAGGGCATCTACGGCGGCCAGGCGGTGGCGGCGGGCGTGGCGGCGGCGATGGCGGGCGCCCCCACGATCGCGGTGGTGGCATCGGCGCTCGCGGTGATCCCCGACGACTCCTGGACGGCCCGCTCACTGCGCCGGGCGGTGGCGGTGGCCCACCGGGGCGAACGGGCGGTCCGCTCCGCGGTGGTCATCGGCGGCTACCCCTGGACCGACCTGGCCCCGGAGGCGGTGGCGCTGGCCTTCGGCGCCTACGCGGCGGCGGACGGCGACTTCGTCCACTCGGTCCTGACGGCGGTGAACATGGGCCGCGACGCGGACACGACGGCGGCGGTGGCGGGCGCGCTGGCGGGGGCCACGGAGGGCGCCGCGGCGATCCCGGCGGAGTGGGCGGCGGCGATCGGCCCGGCCCGCGGCAGCTGCCTGCCGGCGATGCGCGGCCACCACGTACTGGATGTGGCGGATCTGCTGTCGGAGGTACCGAAATGATGCTCAACCCAGCCCGTCCGGCGTTCGAGGACGAGGCCTTCGCCGGGCCCCCGGGGGTGCAGGGGACGGAACCCCCGGGCGGGCTCGAAGGGACCGCGCCCCTGGGGATGGGGCGGGTGGGGACGGCGGAGGCGAAAGGCCCCCGCCGCACCGAGGGCCTCCTGCTCGGCCTGGCCGCGGGCGACGCCGCCGGCTGGCCCGCCGCCCGCCACCGAGCCGTCCGCATGCCGGAGTGGACCCGCCGCCTCACCCGCGAACTCGACACCTTCGCCGAACAGAACGCCACCACCACCCTCCCCGTCCCCATCGCCCTCAACCAGCCCTCCGAACCCCTGCGCCTGGGCCCCTCCGACGACGCGGAATGGGCCGCCTTCGCCGCGGAAGCCGTCCTGCGCGCCGGCGACGACACCGCCCTCGGCGACCTCAGCCGCCACCGCCGTATGCGCGCGGCCATCGACCTCACCTGGAACGCCGCGGCCGGCGAGGTGGCCGCGGCGGCGGACCGCGCCCCCGAGATCGAGTCCGCGGTCCTCCCGCTGCGCGCCCGCATCTCCGTCCGCGCCGGACTCGGCAACCTCGCCACCGGCCTGCGCCCGCCCGCCACCGGCCACGACAACCCCCACTTCTTCGACGACGCCGCCTGCATCCGCGCCTGCGTCCTCGCGGTGGCCCACCCCGGCGACCCCCGACTCGCCGCGGAACTCGCCGAGTTCGACGCCCGCTACACCCAGGACGGCGACGGCGTCCACGGTGCCCGCGCCATGGCCGCGGCCCTCGCCCTGGCCCTGTCCGGCGCCGGCACCGACGCCTGCGTCACCGCCGCACTCGCGGAACTCCCGGCCGGAACCGAGATCGGCCGCAACGCCCGGCACGCCCTCGCCCTCGCCCGGGACACCGACAGCGCCTTCGCCCTCATCCCCCAGCTGGAGCACCAGATCGTCGACCACGTCTACAGCTACGGCATCGCCGCCGCGGAGACCGTCCCGGTGGCCCTCGCCCTGGCCACCGCCGCCCAGGGCCGGATCGCCGAGGCGGTCCCCGCCGCCGCCTGTCTGTCCCGCGTCGCCGACTCCGCCCCCGCCCTCGTCGGCGCCCTCACCGGCGCCCTAGGCGGCGGCGCCGCGATCCCCGCCTCCTGGCGCGACGCCTGCCGCACCCTGTCCGGCTGCGCCCTCCCCCGCCTCACCGGCACCGACCTCGTGGAACTCGCCGAACTCCTCGAAGCCACGCAACCGGCCGGGGCAGGAGGATGATGCGGCACATGAAGTCCAAAGCACCAGAAAACCCCCACGAGGCGAGCCTGGACGACCGGATCACCGGAGCGCTCGTCGGAGCCGCCGTCGGCGACGCCCTGGGCGGCCCGGTCGAGGGCTACTCCCCCGACCAGATCCTCGAACGCCACGGCGGCCGGGTGCACGGCATCGTCGGCCCCTGGAACGGCGGCGCCTGGCGCACGGCCCGCCCCATCGCGCCGTACCACAAGGGCGACGGCCACGTCACCGACGACACCTTGCTGACCCACGCCCTGATCAGGGTCTACGCCACGGTCCGCGACCACCTCGACGCCTACGCCGTCGCCGACCACCTGGTCCCGGACCTGATGACCAACCCGCGCTGGATCCCGGAACTGGAGGCCGAGGCACTCCCCCTCCAGCGCCTCTTCCTCGCCGAGAAATGGCTGGTCGCCCGCCTCCACTACGGCCACGCCGACCCCCGGGAGGCCGGCACCGGCAACATCGTGAACTGCGGCGCCGCGATGTACATGGCCCCGGTCGGCCTGGTCAACGCGGCCAACCCGGCCGCCGCCTACGCCGAGGCCCTCGACATCGCGGGCGCCCACCAGTCGTCGTACGGCCGCGAGGCGGCGGGAGTCCTCGCGGCGGCGGTGGCGGCGGCCTGCGCACCCGGGGCCACTCCCGAGTCGGTCATCGCCACCTGCCTGTCCCTGGCGAAGGACGGCACGCGCGAAGCCATCGAGAAGGTCTGCGAAGTCGCCTCGCGGCACAGCGAGTTCGAGTCGGCGCTGACGCCCCTGCGCCAGGCGGTCGCCCCCTACGACACGGTGGGCGCCGACTACCGCTCCCCGTCCCTCGGCGCCCGCCGCCCGTCCCGGCTGCACGCGATCGAAGAACTGCCCATCGCCCTGGGCATGGTGCTGCTGTCCTCGGGGGACTACCGCCGGGCGGTCCTGGGCTCGGTCAACTACGGCCGGGACTGCGACTCCATCGCCACCATGGCGGGCGCCGTGTCCGGCGCCCTGGGCCACCCGGTCCCCGAGGACTGGTCGAAGCAGGTGGCCGACGCCAGCCGCCTGGACCTGTGGGGACCGGCCCGCGTCCTGGCCGAGGTGACCCGGGAGGTCTTCGCCGCGGACGTACGCCGCCGCCGCGCCCACGAACAGGCGCTCTCCCGGCTCGGAGTCCCGACATGCTCCGCCTGACCTGGGTCCAGCCGGAGGACCTGATCGGCCACGAGCTGCGCCAGGCGGCGCAGGACGGCAGGGAACCGTCGAGAGTCGCGGCCCGCTGGAAGGCGGCGGGCGGCCTGGAGGCCCCGCAGCGGTCGGGCGCGTCCCCCGAACCGGCATCGCGCTACCTCCGCCTCCTGGCAGAGGACCTGCTGGACGAACTGGCGGACCTACCCAGCAGCTTGACGGACCAGGAACCGACAGACCTCCCGAGGATCAAAGCCGCCTGCCCCTCCTGGCCGACCGCTCCAGCAGCTCAGGCCGCCGCCCCCGTCCCGGCCCTGGAAGCCGCCTGGCTGGGCAGGGCAGTCGGCTGCCTCCTGGGCAAGCCCGTCGAGAAACTGCCCCTCGAAGCCATCCGCGCCCTCGCCAAGTCCACCGGCAACTGGCCCCCCACCACCTACTTCACGGCAAAGGGCGTCCCCGAGGACCTCCTCACCGCCCACCCCTGGAACCGCCGCTCCGCACCCACCTCCCTCGCCGAGAACATCGACGGCATGCCCGAGGACGACGACCTCAACTACCCCCTCCTGAACCTGCTCCTCCTCCAACGCCACGGAAAAGCCTTCACCACCACCGACGTGGCCACGCTCTGGCTGGACGAACTCCCCGCCGGCCGCACCTTCACCGCCGAACGCATCGCCTACCGCAACCTCCTCACCGGCCTGGAACCCCCACGCACCGCCCACCACCGCAACCCCTTCCGCGAATGGATCGGCGCCCTGATCCGCGCCGACCTGCACGGCTGGACCCACCCGGGAGACCCCGCCGCGGCCGCGGAACAGGCACACCGGGACGCCACCCTCACCCACACCGCCAACGGCGTCTACGCGGCGATGTTCGTCGCGGCTACCATCGCCCGCGCGGCCACCGGCACCGAGACCGTCCACACCTGCCTCGCCACCGGCCTCACGGTCGTCCCCCCGGCGTCCCGCCTCGCCCGCGCGATCCAGCACGCCGTACAACTCGCCCGGCGGCACACGGACTTCGACACGGTCGTGGACGAACTCCACACCGTCCACGCCGCGTCCCACTGGGTCCACGCCGTCCCCAACACCGCCCTGATCGCCGCCGCCCTCACCCACGCCGACGGCGACTTCACCGGCTCCGTCTCGCGTGCCGTGTCCGGCGGCTGGGACACCGACTCCAACGGCGCCACGGCCGGCAGCATCGCCGGGCTGCTGGCAGGAGACCCCGCCGCCCTCCCCGACCACTGGACGGCCCCGCTCAAGAACCGGCTGTCCACCTCCGTCGGCGACTTCCACGGCACCGGCTTCGACACCCTGGCCCAGCTCACCCACCGGGAGGCACTCCGCCCATGAGCCATATCGTCGTCCTCGGCAGCACGAACATGGACCTCGTCGCCTTCGTCGAGAAGGCACCCCAGCGCGGCGAGACGGTCACCGGCCGCGAGTTCCGCACGATCCCCGGCGGCAAGGGCGCCAACCAGGCCGTCGCCGCGGCCCGCGCGGGCGCCACCGTCTCGATGATCGGCGCGGTCGGCAACGACGCCTTCGGCACCCGGCTGCGCTCCACCCTGGAGCAAGCCGGCGTCGACACCGGCCGTCTGCGCACCACGGAGGGCGACTCCGGCACCGCCCACATCGTCGTCGACGACGACGGCGGCAACGCGATCGTGGTGATCCCCGCCGCCAACGGCACCGTGGACCACCTCGCCCCCGGCGACGAGGAACTCATCGCCTCCGCCGACGCGCTCCTGCTCCAGCTGGAGATCCCGCTGGCCGCCGTCCTCGCGGGCGCGCTCGCGGCCCGCGCCCACGGCGTCCGGACGATCCTCACCCCGGCCCCCGCCCAGCCGCTGCCCGTCGACCTCCTCAACGCCACCGACCTGCTGCTGCCCAATGAGCACGAGGTCGCCACCCTCACCGGCCGCACCGACCCGCGCTCGGCGGCCCTGGCCCTGCTCGAGGAGGTCCCGGAGGTCGTCGTCACCCTGGGCGCGGCGGGCTGCCTGTACGCGGCCCGCGGCGCCGAACCGCTCACGGTCCCCGCCCCCGAGGTCACCGCCGTGGACACCACCGGCGCCGGCGACACCTTCGCCGGCGCCCTCGCGGTGGCGCTCGCCGAGGGCCGCCCGATGCCGGACGCGCTGGCGTGGGCGGCCGCCGCGTCGGCGCTGTCGGTGCAGCGGCCCGGGGCATCGGAGTCGATGCCCCGCCGCCCCGAGATCGAGAGCCAGTACACCTCATGAGCCAGGCACCGCTGCACGGACTGCGCGTCCTCGACCTCGCCACCCTCTTCGCCGGGCCGCTCGCCGCCACCGCGCTCGGTGACTTCGGCGCGGAGGTCATCAAGGTCGAGCACCCCACCAGGCCCGACCCGTCCCGCGGCCACGGCCCGGCCAAGGACGGCATCGGCCTGTGGTGGAAGCACCTCGGCCGCAACAAGCGCACCATCACCCTCGACCTGTCGACGCCGGGCGGCCGCGCCACACTGCTGCGCCTCGCCGCCACCACGGACGTGATCATCGAGAACTTCCGCCCCGGCACCCTGGAGAAGTGGGACCTGGGCTGGCCCGAACTGTCGGCCGTCAACCCCCGTCTGGTCCTCACCCGCGTCACCGGCTTCGGCCAGTTCGGCCCGTACGCCCACCGCCCCGGCTTCGGCACCCTCGCCGAGGCGATGAGCGGTTTCGCCGCGCTCACCGGCGAACCGGACGCGCCCCCGGTGCTCCCGCCGTTCGGCCTCGCCGACTCGATCGCGGGCCTGGCGACGGCGTACGCCGTGCTCACCGCCCTCGCCGCCCGCGAGCGCACCGGCGAGGGCCAGGTCGTCGACCTCGCGCTGATCGAGCCGATGCTGTCGGTCCTCGGCCCCCAGCCCACCTGGTACGACCAGCTCGGCTACGTCCAGCAGCGCACCGGCAACCGCTCCGCGAACAACGCCCCGCGCAACACCTACCGCACGGCGGACGGCAGTTGGGTCGCCGTCTCCACCTCGGCGCAGTCGGTGGCGGAACGGGTGATGCGCCTGGTGGGCCGGCCCGAACTCATCGACGAGCCGTGGTTCGCCACGGGCGCCGACCGGGCCCGCCACGCTGACGTCCTGGACCGGGCGGTCGGCGGCTGGATCGCCGAGCGCACCCGGGACGAGGTCGTCGCCGCCTTCGAGAAGGCGGAGGCGGCGGTGGCTCCCATCCAGGACGTACGGGAGGTCATGACCGATCCGCAGTACCAGGCCCTCGACACCATCACCACGGTCGACGACCCCGACTTCGGCCCGCTGCGCATGCAGAACGTCCTCTTCCGGCTCTCCGGCACCCCGGGCGCGATCCGCTGGACCGGCCGCCCGCACGGCGCCGACACGGACGACGTCCTTGCCGAGCTGGGCCTGACCGCGGCCGAGGTCGCGGCCCTGCGCACCGAGGGCGCCGTATGACCACGCCCCTGACCTGGCTGTACGCCCCCGGCGACCGCCCGCACATCGTGACCAAGGCCCTGCGGGCCGGCGCGGACGTCGTGGTCGTCGACCTGGAGGACGCCGTGGCCCCCGAGCGCAAGGAGTACGCCCGAGCCGCCACGGCCGAGTTCCTGGCCGACCCCCAGCCGCTCCCGGTGCACGTCAGGGTGAACGCCCTGGACGGCCCGCTGGCGGCAGCGGACCTGGCGGCGCTGGCCCGTCTCCCCGGCGTCGCCGCCCTGCGGCTGCCCAAGATCACCTCGCCCGAGCAGATCCGCCGCGTGGCGCGGTCCACCCCGCACCCCCTGTACGCCCTCCTGGAATCGGCCCTCGGCGTCGAACACGCCTACGCCATCGCCCGCTCCCACCCGGCACTGCACGGCATCGCCCTGGGCGAGACGGACCTCGGAGCCGACCTGGGTGTACGCACCGACGCGGGCCTCGACTGGTCCCGCTCCCGAGTGGTCGTCGCGGCACGAGCGGCGGCCCTGCCCCCGCCGCCCCAGTCGGTCCACCCCGACACCCGCGACCTGGCGGGCCTGGCGGCCACCTGCGCCCACGGCCGCGCCCTGGGCTTCCTGGGCCGGGCGGCCATCCACCCCCGCCAACTCCCGGTGATCGAGCGGGCCTACCTCCCCACGGAGGAGGAACTGGCCCGCGCGGAAGCCGTCGTCAAGGCGGCCTCGGCCCACCCGGGCGCCCAGGCGCTCCCGGACGGCAGCTTCATCGACGCGGCGGTGGTGACGGCGGCCCACCGCACCCTGTCCCTCGCGGCCCGCCGCGGCTGACACGACGAAGGGCGCCCGGAACACTCCGGGCGCCCTGCACGGTCGTACGACCGGCCGGTCAGCTCTTCTTCGCCGACCCGGCCTCGTCGTTGGCCTCGTCCTTCACCCCGGAGGAGGAGTCGGCGTCAGCCTTCTCCTTCTCGACCTCGTCCCCGTCCCCGTCCTCGTCGGCCTCGGCGCCGGGGTCGGCCGCACCCGGCTCCACCACGGCTTCCCGGCCGGGGCGCTTCCTGGCCGACAGCACGATGTACAGCACCGCCAGCAGGAACACCACCAGCGCGGTCCAGTTGTTCAGCCGCAGGCCCAGGATCTCGTGGGCCTCGTCGACGCGCATGTACTCGATCCAGAAGCGGCCCGCGCAGTACGCCGCGACGTACAGCGCGAACGCCCGTCCGTGGCCCAGCGTGAACTTCCGGTCCGCCCAGATGACGAGCAGCGCGACACCGATGCACCACAGCGACTCGTACAGGAAGGTCGGGTGGTACGTCCCGGGCACCCGCCCGTCCGAGGACGACGTGATCTCCACCGCCCACGGCAGATCGGTGGCCTTGCCGTACAGCTCCTGGTTGAACCAGTTGCCCCAGCGGCCGATGGCCTGCGCCAGGGCGATGCCGGGGGCGACGGCGTCGGCGTAGGCGGGCATCGGGATGCCCCGGCGCCGGCAGCCGATCCAGGCGCCCAGACCGCCGAAGGCGATGGCGCCCCAGATGCCGAGGCCGCCCTCCCAGATCTTGAAGGCGTCCACCCAGTCACGGCCCTCGCTGAAGTACAGCTGGTAGTCCGTGATCACGTGGTAGAGGCGCCCGCCGACCAGGCCGAAGGGGACGGCCCACACCGCGATGTCGGCCACCGTGCCGGCCCGGCCGCCGCGGGCGATCCAGCGCTTGTTGCCGAGCCAGACGGCGACGAAGACGCCGATGATGATGCAGAACGCGTAGCCTCGCAGCGGAATGGGGCCGAGGTGGATCACACCGCGCGACGGGCTGGGAATGTAGGCAAGTTCCATGGCAGGGTCGACGCTACCCTGCCGGACCGGGACCGCGTCGGGCAGCCCGGCTACGGCTCCATAACAGGCGGGCCCGGCGCCTCATCCCTTGGCCGCCTCCTGCACCCGCTCCTTCAGCTTCTGGGGCGTCATCGACTGGTCCTGGTAGATGTTCTTGCCGTCGAGCAGGACGGTCGGCGTGCCGGTGAAGCCGCCGCTGCGGAAGGCCGCGTTGGACTTCGCGACCCAGCTGTTGTGGGTGCCCTTCTCCACGCAGGTGCGGAAGGCGGGTGTGTCCAGCCCGTCGACCTTCGCGGCCAGCTCGAACAGCTTGTCGTTCTCGGCGAAGGCGTCGTCGGTCTCGGGGGGCTGGTTCTGGTAGAGCACGTCGTGGTAGTCGGCGAACTTGCCGACGTCCTGGGAGCAGGCCGCGGCGTTGGCGGAGTTGCGGGAGCCGGTGCCGCCCATGTTGCCGTCGATGATCGTCGCGAGGTGGTACTCCACCTTGAGCTGGCCCGCGTCGGTCAGCTCGTGGATCGTCGAGCGGTAGGTGTCCTCGAAGGACTTGCAGGCCGGGCAGCGGAAGTCCTCCCAGACGACGAGGGTCGACGGGGCGCTGTCCTTGCCGACCGGAAGCGCCAGGCCGTCCTCGCCCTGCGCGCCCGAGGGCGCGACGACGGGGCCCGCGGAGTCGCTGCCGTCGTCCTTGCCGGCATTGGCGGCGATCACTCCGATCACCGCCGCGAGCCCCAGCACGCAGACGACGCTCGCGCCGACGATCAGCGCGCGCCGGCGCTTCTCCGCGGACTTCTGCTTCTCTCGCTCGACCGCCAGCTTCTCCCGGGCGGTGCGCTTTCCCTCACGGTTCTTCTCGCTCACACCCCGGAAACGAACCGGGGAGGCGCCCAGCGCCTCCCCGGTCCCAGGTCCACCCGTTCGAGTGACCTGTACGACATGTCCCGCCTGGCGGCGAGTCGTCACCCTTGTCCGCGCACGCCCTTGGCGAGGTCCCCGGCGAGCGCGCGGACGCCCTCGATACCGGCCGCGTGGTCCGGCGCGTCCAGCATCCGCTTCACGAAGGCCGAGCCGACGATCACGCCGTCGGCGAAGCCGGCGACCTCGGCCGCCTGGACGGCGTTGGAGACGCCGAGCCCGACGCAGACCGGCAGCCCGGTCCCGGTGGCCCGGGTCCGCTCGACCAGGTCCTGCGCCTGCGCGCCGACCGACTCACGGGTACCGGTGACGCCCATCAGCGAGGCGGCGTAGACGAAGCCGCTGCCCGCCGCGGTGATCCGCGCCAGCCGCTCGTCCTTGCTGCTGGGCGCGACCACGAAGACCGTGGCGAGCCCGTGCTTCTCGGCGTGCTCCCGCCACAGCGCCGACTCCTGCACCGGCAGGTCGGGCAGGATGCACCCGGCGCCGCCTGCCTCCGCCAGCTCGGCGGTGAACCGCTCGACGCCGTAGCGGTCGATCGGGTTCCAGTACGTCATCACGAGCACCGGCTTCCCGGTCGCCTCGTGGGCCTCGCGGACCGTGCGCATCACGTCGGCGGTCTTCACCCCGCCGCGCAGGGCGATGTCGTCGGCGGTCTGGATGACCGGACCGTCGAGGACGGGGTCGCTGTGCGGCAGACCGACCTCGACGATGTCCGCGCCGCCGTCGAAGACGGCCTTGATCGCCTCGATGCCGCCGTCCACGGTCGGGAATCCGGCCGGGAGGTAGGCGATGAGCGCCGCGCGTCCCTCCGCCTTGGCGGTGGCGAGGGTGTCGGCCAGCAGTTGGATGTTCCCGCTCACTTGGCGTCCCCCTCGATCTCGGCGGTGTCGGCGGCGTTCGCCGCGACCTCGGCGTCGGTGTCGTACAGGCCGAAGTAGCGGGCGGCCGTGTCCATGTCCTTGTCGCCGCGGCCGGACAGGTTGACCACGATCAGCCCGTCCTTGCCCAGCTCCCGGCCGACCTCCAGGGCGCCGGCCAGCGCGTGGGCGCTCTCGATCGCGGGGATGATGCCCTCGGTCCGCGACAGCAGACGCAGCGCCTGCATGGCCGCGTCGTCGGTGATGGCGCGGTACTCGCCACGGCCGCTGTCGCGCAGGTAGGAGTGCTCCGGGCCGACGCCCGGGTAGTCCAGACCGGCCGAGATCGAGTACGGCTCGGTGATCTGGCCCTCGTCGTCCTGGAGGACGTAGGACCGCGAACCGTGCAGGATGCCGGGCTCGCCCGCGGTCAGGGTGGCCGCGTGCTCGCCGGTCTCGACGCCGTGCCCGGCGGGCTCGCACCCGATCAGGCGGACGCCCTCGTCCGGGATGAAGGCGTGGAAGAGGCCGATGGCGTTGGAGCCGCCGCCGACGCAGGCGACGGCCGCGTCGGGCAGCCGTCCGGCGCGCTCCAGGAGCTGGCGCCGGGCCTCCAAGCCGATGACCCGGTGGAAGTCGCGGACCATGGCCGGGAAGGGGTGCGGGCCCGCGACCGTACCGAAGAGGTAGTGGGTGTGGTCGACGTTGGCGACCCAGTCCCGGAACGCCTCGTTGATCGCGTCCTTCAGCGTGCGGCTGCCGGACTTCACGGCGATGACCTCGGCGCCGAGCATGCGCATGCGGGCCACGTTGAGGGCCTGGCGCTGGGTGTCGATCTCGCCCATGTAGATGGTGCAGTCGAGGCCGAACAGGGCGCAGGCCGTGGCCGTGGCGACACCGTGCTGGCCGGCGCCGGTCTCGGCGATCACCCGGGTCTTGCCCATGCGCCGGGTGAGCAGGGCCTGGCCGAGCACGTTGTTGATCTTGTGCGAGCCGGTGTGGTTGAGGTCCTCGCGCTTGAGGAAGACCCGGGCGCCCCCCGCGTGTTCCGCGAAGCGGGGGACCTCGGTGAGCGCCGACGGCCGGCCCGTGTAGTTGACGAGCAGGTCGTCCAGTTCGCGGGCGAACTCCGGGTCGTGCTTGGCCTTGTCGTACTCGACGGCGACCTCGTCCACGGCGGCGACGAGGGCCTCCGGGATGAACTTGCCGCCGAAGGCGCCGAAGTAGCCTTCGGCGCTGGGGACTTGACCCTGGGGGTCAGGGATGAAGAACTCGCTGGGCATGCGTCTACCTCACGGTGAGTGCCGATGAAAGAACACTGTTCGCCGTGGGGCGGGGGATCGTCAGACGGCTGCGGGACCGTTGTGGCTGGTCGCGCCCGCGCGGCGGAGCCGCATATTCAGAACTGTCCCGCGCCCCTGAAGGGGCGCTGCCATCGACGGCCGTTCACCTGGCCCGGTTCGTCACCGATGACGTACCGCACGCGGCGGCCGTGCACCCTGCGTGCGGGCGCGCGGCAACCACGGGGGCGGCAGCCGCGCGCGAGGCGGGCGTACCTGTCCGTGGTGGTCGTCGTGAGCGTCATCGCGGCCAAGCCTATCGAAGGATCAGCCGCGCCCGTGGCGCAGGGCGGGGTGTTCGCCCGCCGCCACCAGGTCGGCCACCGCGGACTTGGGGTCGCGGCCGGTGACCAGGGACTCGCCGACCAGGACCGCGTCGGCGCCGGCGTTGGCGTAGGCGATGAGGTCGTGCGGGCCGCGTACGCCGGACTCGGCCACCTTGACGAGGGCGGACGGGATCTCGGGCGCGATGCGCTCGAAGGTGCCGCGGTCGACCTCGAGGGTCTTCAGGTTGCGGGCGTTGACGCCGATGATCTTGGCGCCCGCGTCCACGGCCCGCTCGACCTCGTCCTCGTCGTGCACCTCGACCAGCGGGGTCAGGCCGATGGACTCCGCGCGCTCGATCAGCGACTCCAGGGCCGGCTGGTCGAGGGCCGCGACGATGAGCAGCGCGAGGTCGGCGCCGTAGGCCCGGGCCTCCCACAGCTGGTACGACGTGACGATGAAGTCCTTGCGCAGCACCGGGATGTCGACGCGGGCGCGGACGGCCTCCAGGTCGGCCAGCGAGCCGCCGAAGCGCCGCTCCTCGGTCAGTACGGAGATGACGGCCGCGCCGCCCGCCTCGTAGTCCGCGGCGAGTCCGGCCGGGTCGGCGATCGCGGCCAGCGCGCCCTTGGAGGGGCTGGACCGCTTGACCTCGCAGATCACCTTGACGCCGTCGCCCCTGAGCGCGGCGACCCCGTCCTTGGCAGCGGGAGCCTTCGCGGCGCGCTCCTTGAGTTCGTCGAGGCTGACGCGCGCCTGCCGCTCCGCGAGGTCGGCACGGACTCCGTCGATGATCTCGTCGAGCACACTCACGCGAGCGGCCCCCTTCCCGATGCGATGACGAAAACGGGTGGTCACTGCGATGGTATCCGGAGGAAGGCGTAGTCCTCGCATCCGGTTGACGCCGGTCCCAGTACCTGGACGTTCATCAGTTGATCAAGGATGTAGCCAGCCACCGAAGGGCAGGTTCCGGACAACGGTGAAGACCAGCAGCAACGCGCCCAGCGTCCACAGGAGCGCCGGGCCGGGATCGAGTCGCAGCGGCCGTCCGCGCGCCGCGCGGACCACCCAGACGGTCCACAGCGCGGCGAAGGCCAGATAGCCCAGTACCGCCGCCGCGTTGTTCTGCAGCGCCGCCGTGAGGTCGCCGTGCGCGAAGGCGTGGGCGCTGCGCAGTCCGCCGCAGCCGGGGCAGTACAGGCCGGTCAGCTGGAGCAGGGGGCAGGCCGGGTAGTGGCCGGGCTCGTGCGGGTCCACGGTGGCGACGTAGGCGAAAGCCGCCACGACGGCGGCCAGCACGCCGCCGGGTACGGCGAGCCGCGCCGCGGCGCCTCGCGGCGTCACCCTCCGGCTGTCGGTGTTCACGCCTCGCATTGTGCCCCCGCAACGCGTGAGGGGCGGCTCCAGGGCCGCCCCTCGGGTACGTCGTGCGTGTCAGCCCTCGACGCTGGCCGTCTCGCGCTTCTCGAAGTGCGGCTTGCCCGCTTCCTTCGGCGCGCCGAGACCGACGATCTTCATGATCCAGCCGACGATGCCACCGAGGACGACGATGCCCATGCCCGCCCAGAAGCCCGCCGGGCTGGCCAGCACCATGAAGGCGCCCGCGACGCAGAAACCGATGAAGGCGATTGTGACACCGGTCCAGGCGGCCGGGGTGTGACCGTGGCTGCTGCCCGCCATGACTTGCTCCTCGTTGCTGTGTGTAAGTCTCTGAGCCGGACGCTCACCGTCATTGTCCCGCATGCGCACGGGTGAGGTGATCGGGGGTCGCTCTCGCGCGTCGGTGCGCTCAGGCCCCGGTCGGGTCCTCGCCGCGGTCCAGTGCCTTCCACAGGTCCTCGGGCCGGTCGGGGTCCACGGTGGGTGCCTTGCGGGGCCGGGGGGCGCCGGAGCGCTCGTAGCGGCTCGACATCGCGGGCCACAGGGGCGCGTACCGCAGGGCCAGCAGTCCGGCGGTCAGCAGCAGCGCGCCGCCGACGGCCGCCACGTACGGCCAGGCGGTGTGGCTGAGCGCGGCCACGGTCGCGGCGGTGTCGCCGGTCGCCTGCGCGGCCTGCTCGTCCAGTGCGGAACTGTCGCCCGCGCCGATCAGCGACGCGGCGATGGTCCCCGCGCCGGACAGTGCGAGCAGTCCCGCGACGAAGACCCGGCCGAGCCGGCGGACGGCGAAGACGGCGACCAGCGCGGCGAGGCCGACTATGGCGAGCGACGCGGGTACGCCCGTGACGTCGCTGCCGCTGGCGGTGAGCGGGAAGTCGCCGCCGGCCACCGTGGCGGTCCCCTCCGACCAGCGCTGGCGGGTGGACAGCAGCACCACGGCCGCGCCCAGCGCGCCGGCCAGCAGGGCTCCGGCGAGGCTGAGCCGGCCGGCCCTGGCGGGGCCCGGGGCTTCGGAACGGGGGTGAGGAACGGCAGTCACGTACTCCACTATCGCCTGAACCCCGGGCGAACCGTCACCCGGGGCTCTATGAGAAGCGCCCTATTTCCCGAGTCGGTTCGCCGTGTGCACCGCGCGCAGGACCGCCGCCGCCTTGTTGCGGCACTCGGTGTCCTCGGCGACCGGGTCGGAGTCGGCGACGATTCCGGCGCCCGCCTGGACGTAGGCGGTGCCGTCGCGCAGCAGGGCCGTGCGGATGGCGATGGCGGTGTCGGAGTCGCCCGCGAAGTCGAGGTAGCCGACGCAGCCGCCGTACAGGCCGCGCCGGGACGGCTCGAGTTCGTCGATGATCTGCATCGCGCGGGGCTTGGGGGCGCCGGAGAGGGTGCCCGCGGGGAAGCAGGCCGTCAGGACGTCGAAGGCGGTGCGGCCCGGCGCCACCCGTCCGGTGACCGTGGAGACGATGTGCATCACGTGCGAGTAGCGCTCGATGGACATGAAGTCGACGACCTCCACCGAGCCCGGCTCGCAGACCCGTCCGAGGTCGTTGCGGCCGAGGTCGACGAGCATCAGGTGCTCGGCGCGCTCCTTGGGGTCGGCGAGCAGGTCGTCGGCGAGGGCCTGGTCCTCCTGCGGGGTGGCCCCGCGCCACCGGGTGCCGGCGATGGGGTGGACCATGGCCCGCCCGTCCTCGACCTTCACCAGCGCCTCCGGGGAGGAGCCGACGACGTCGAAGCCGTCGAAGCGGAACAGGTACATGTACGGCGACGGGTTGGTCGCCCTGAGCACCCGGTAGACGTCCAGCGCGCTCGCCGTGCAGGGCGTCTCGAAGCGCTGGGAGGGGACGACCTGGAAGGCCTCGCCGGCCCGGATGCGCTCCTTCACGTCCTCGACGGCCGCCTGGAAGTCCGCGCCGCCCCACAGGGCGGTGTACTCGGGGAGTTCGGAGGGCGGCAGGACGGCCGGGGGCTGGGCGACCGCGCGGGACAGGTCCGCCTCCATGGCGTCCAGCCGGGCGACCGCGTCCGCGTGGGCCTCGTCCACGCCGGTGTCGAGGTCGTTGTGGTTGATCGCGTTGGCGATCAGCAGGACCGAGCCCTCCCAGTGGTCCATGACGGCGAGATCGCTGGTCAGGAGCATGGTCAGCTCGGGCAGCCGCAGGTCGTCGCGGTCGCCGGGGCCGATCTTCTCCAGGCGGCGCACGATGTCGTAGCCGAGATAGCCGACCATGCCGCCGGTGAAGGGCGGCATGCCCTCCTGGTGCGGGGTGTGCAGGGCCTCGATGGTGGCGCGCAGGGCGGCGAGCGGGTCGCCGTCCGTGGGGACGCCGACGGGCGGGACGCCCTGCCAGTGCGCCTGGCCGTCCCGCTCGGTGAGGGTGGCCGCCGAGCGGACGCCCACGAAGGAGTAGCGGGACCAGGAGCGGCCGTTCTCCGCGGACTCCAGCAGGAAGGTGCCGGGGCGCTCGGCGGCGAGCTTGCGGTAGAGCGCGACCGGGGTGTCGCCGTCGGCGAGGAGCTTGCGCGTGACCGGGATGACGCGCCGGTCGGCGGCGAGCTTGCGGAAGGTCTCGAGGTCCATGGCCGGTGACCTTACTGATCTCCGGCCGGTGCGCCGGAATCCTTGAGCAGGACGTCCGTGTCGAAGCAGGTGCGCGCGCCGGTGTGGCAGGCGGCGCCGACCTGGTCGACCCGGACGAGGACGGTGTCGGCGTCGCAGTCGAGGGCGACGGACTTCACCCACTGGAAGTGGCCGGAGGTGTCGCCCTTGACCCAGTACTCCTGGCGGCTGCGCGACCAGTAGGTGCAGCGGCCGGTGGTCAGGGTGCGATGCAGCGCCTCGTCGTCCATCCAGCCGAGCATGAGCACCTCACCGGTGTCGTACTGCTGGGCGATGGCGGGGAGGAGCCCGTCGGCGCTGCGCTTGAGGCGCGCGGCGATCTCGGGGTCCAGCTGGCTGGGCTGGCGGGGCATGCTGGTCATGGGTGCCATTGTGCCGCGCCGCACTGACAGTGACGGCGCCCTGTCCACTGTCCGGACCCGGAGGGCAGTCGTAGGCTGACGGCATGTCGACTTTCGCCAAGCGTGAACGACTTCTGCTGGCCGACCTCCTGGAGGCCGAGGGTCCCGAGGCCCCGACCCTGTGCGAGGGCTGGACCACCCGCGATCTCGCCGCGCACGTCGTGGTGCGCGAACGCCGCCCCGACGCCGCCGGCGGCATCCTGATCAAACCGCTCGCCGCCCGGCTGGACCGGGTGATGGCGGAGTTCACGGACAAGCCGTACGAGGAACTGATCCAGCTGATCCGGACCGGCCCGCCCCGCTTCTCCCCGTTCTCGCTGAAGCAGGTCGAGGAGATGTCGAGCACGGTGGAGTTCTACGTCCACACCGAGGACGTCCGCCGGGCCCGCCCCGGCTGGACGCCCCGCGAGCTCGACCCGGTCTTCCAGGACGCCCTGTGGTCCCGGCTGGAGCGGACCGCCCGCCTCCTGGGCCGCTCCACCCCCACCGGCCTGGTCCTGCGCCGCCCGGACGGCCAGACAGCGGTGGCCCAGCGCGGCACCCCCGTGGTGACGGCGACGGGCCAGCCCTCGGAGCTCCTGCTCTTCCTCTACGGCCGCCTGAACGTCGCCGAAGTGGAACTGGAGGGCGAAAAGGCAGCCATCACCAAACTCCACGAGGGCAAACAGCTGGGGCTCTGAGGGCCGAGGGGCCACGGTCCGCCCAGGAGAAAGCCCCGGCCGCCAGAGACGACCGGGGCTCTCCCCCATGCCTACCGGACGGGATGTCCCGCCTTCCGCAGTGCCTGCTTCACCTCGCCGATGCGCAGGTCGCCGAAGTGGAAGACCGATGCCGCGAGGACCGCGTCCGCGCCCGCCTCGATCGCCGGGGCGAAGTCGTCGAGCTTTCCGGCGCCGCCGGAGGCGATCACCGGGATCGAGACGTGCCCCCGGACCGACTCGATCATCTCGATGTCGTAGCCGTCCTTCGTGCCGTCCGCGTCCATCGAGTTGAGCAGGATCTCCCCCGCGCCCAGCTCCGCGGCCCGGTGCGCCCATTCCACGGCGTCGATGCCGGTGCCCTTGCGGCCGCCGTGGGTGGTGACCTCGAAGCCGCCGGACGGTGTGCGGCGGGCGTCCACCGACAGGACCAGCACCTGGCGGCCGAACCGCTCGGCGATCTCGCGGATCAGGTCCGGGCGGGCGATGGCCGCGGTGTTCACGCCCACCTTGTCCGCGCCCGCGCGCAGCAGCTTGTCGACGTCCTCGGCGGTGCGCACCCCGCCGCCGACGGTCAGCGGGATGAAGACCTGCTCGGCGGTGCGGCGCACCACGTCGTAGGTGGTCTCGCGGTTGCCGGACGACGCGGTGATGTCCAGGAAGGTCAGCTCGTCGGCGCCCTCGGCGTCGTACACCTTCGCCATCTCGACGGGGTCGCCCGCGTCGCGCAGGTTCTGGAAGTTCACGCCCTTGACGACCCGGCCGTTGTCCACGTCCAGGCAGGGGATGACTCGGACCGCCAGGGTCATGAAACCGGCTCCTCTAATGTCCTCTGAATGCTTCTATTTCCACTTCGACCAGGATGCGCGAGTCCACGAAGCCCTCCACCACGAGCAGCGTCGACACCGGCCGCACCGCGTCGAAGAGCTCCTGGTGGGCCCGGCCCACGGCGTCCACGTCCCGCGCGTGGGTCAGGTACATCCGCGTGCGGATCACCGACTCCACCCCGAGCCCGAACTCGCCGATCGCCTCGATCGCGCTGGTGAAGGCCGCCTTGGCCTGTTCGTACGGGTCGCCCTCGCCGTACAGCACATCGCCCTTGAAGGACGTCGTGCCCGACACCAGCACCAGGTCCCCCGCCGCCACGGCGCGGGCGAAACCGAAGGACTCTTCCCAGGGACTTCCGCTCTGCACCCGCCGTACGGCATCGGACGTCATGACGACACAGCCTCCAAGGCCTCTTCCAGGGTGAACGCCTTCGCGTACAGGGCCTTCCCGACGATGGCGCCCTCGACACCGAGGGGGACCAGTTCGGCGATGGCGCGCAGGTCGTCCAGGGACGACACGCCGCCGGAGGCCACGACCGGGCGGTCCGTCGCCGCGCAGACGTTCTTCAGCAGCTCCAGGTTCGGGCCCTGGAGGGTGCCGTCCTTGGCGATGTCGGTGACGACGTACCGGGCGCAGCCCTCCTTGTTGAGGCGCTCCAGCGTCTCGTAGAGGTCACCGCCGTCGCGGGTCCAGCCGCGACCGCGCAGCGTGGTGCCGCGGACGTCCAGACCGACCGCGATCTTGTCGCCGTGCTCGGCGATGACCTTGGCGACCCACTCCGGGGTCTCCAGCGCGGCCGTGCCGAGGTTGACGCGGGTGCAGCCGGTGGCCAGGGCGGCGGCGAGGGTGTCGTCGTCGCGGATGCCGCCGGACAGCTCGACCTTGATGTCCATCGCCTTGGCGACCTCGGCGATCAGGTCCCGGTTGTCGCCGGTGCCGAAGGCGGCGTCCAGGTCGACCAGGTGCAGCCACTCGGCGCCGGAGCGCTGCCAGGCGAGGGCGGCCTCCAGCGGGGAGCCGTAGGAGGTCTCCGTGCCGGACTCGCCGTGCACCAGGCGGACCGCCTGGCCGTCACGGACGTCGACGGCCGGGAGGAGTTCGAGCTTTCCTGAGGGCTTGGCAGACATCAGAGGGTTCCGATCCAGTTGTTCAGCAGCTGCGCTCCGGCGTCGCCGGACTTCTCGGGGTGGAACTGCGTGGCCCACAGGGTGCCGTTCTCCACGGCGGCCACGAAGGGCTTGCCGTGCGTCGACCAGGTGACCTTGGGTGCCTGCATCGAGGCGTTGTGCGTCTCCAGGGTCCAGTCGTGGACGGCGTAGGAGTGCACGAAGTAGAAGCGGGCGTCCGCGTCCAGGCCGGCGAACAGCTCGGAGTCGGCCGGGGCGTCCACGGTGTTCCAGCCCATGTGGGGCACGATGTCGGCCTGGAGCGGCTCGACCGAGCCGGGCCACTCGTCGAGCCCCTCGCTCTCCACGCCGTGCTCGATGCCCCGCGCGAACAGGATCTGCATCCCGACGCAGATGCCCAGCACCGGACGCCCGCCGGACAGCCGGCGGTCGACGATCCAGTCACCGCGCGCTTCGCGCAGGCCCGTCATGCAGGCGGCGAAGGCACCGACGCCGGGCACCAGCAGCCCGTCGGCGTTCATGGCCTTGTCGAAGTCGCGGGTTATCTCGACCTGGGCGCCGGTACGGGCGAGGGCGCGCTCGGCGGAACGGACGTTGCCGAAGCCGTAGTCGAAGACGACGACCTTCTTCGAAGAAGCGCTCAACTCCACACCTCCAGCCTCATGACACCGGCGACCAGGCACATCGCGGCGCCGATGGAGAGCAGCACGACCAGGTTCTTCGGCATCCCCTGCTTGACGAAGGAGATGATCCCGCCGACCAGGAAGAGGCCGACGACGATCAGGACGGTGGACAGGCCGTTCACAGCGCGCCCTTCGTGGAGGGGAGGATGCCGGCCGCGCGCGGGTCGCGCTCGGAGGCGTACCTCAGGGCCCGGGCGAGCGCCTTGAACTGGCACTCCACGATGTGGTGGGCGTTGCGCCCGTAGGGCACGTGCACGTGCAGCGCGATCTGCGCCTGGGCGACGAAGGACTCCAGGATGTGCCGGGTCATCGTGGTGTCGTACTCGCCGATCATCGGCGCCATCTTCTCGGGCTCGGTGTGCACGAGGTAGGGGCGGCCGGAGAGGTCGACGGTGACCTGGGCGAGGGACTCGTCCAGCGGGACCGTGCAGTTGCCGAAGCGGTAGATGCCCACCTTGTCGCCGAGGGCCTGCTTGAAGGCGGCGCCCAGGGCGAGGGCGGTGTCCTCGATGGTGTGGTGCGAGTCGATGTGCAGATCGCCCTCGGTCTTCACGGTCAGGTCGAACAGACCGTGCCGGCCGAGCTGGTCGAGCATGTGGTCGTAGAAGCCGACGCCCGTCGACACATCGACCTTGCCGCTGCCGTCGAGATCGATCTCGACGAGCACCGAGGTCTCCTTGGTGACTCGCTCCACGCGTCCCACGCGGTTCATGCGCTCTGCTCCTTCTTCAGTTCACGTACCGCGTCGAGGAACGCGTCGTTTTCGGCGGGGGTTCCCGCGGACACCCGCAGCCAGCCGGGGATACCGTTGTCGCGGACCAGCACACCCCGGTCGAGGATCTGCTGCCAGGCGGTGTGGGAGTCCTCGAAGAGTCCGAACTGCACGAAGTTCGCGTCGGACTCCACCACCGCGTAGCCCAGGGCCCGCAGCTCGGCGACCAGCCGGTCCCGCTCGGTCTTCAGCTGCTCGACATAGCCGAGCAGGGTGTCGGTGTGCTCCAGGGCGGCCAGGGCGGTCGCCTGGGTGACGGCCGACAGGTGGTAGGGCAGCCGGACGAGCTGGACCGCGTCGACGACGGCCGGGTGCGCGGCGAGGTAGCCGAGGCGCAGGCCGGCCGCGCCGAACGCCTTCGACATGGTCCGCGAGACGACCAGATGCGGCCGACCCTCGATCAGCGGCAGCAGCGAGTCGCCGTGGCTGAACTCGATGTACGCCTCGTCGACCACCACGATCGACGGCTTGGCCGCCTGGGCGGCCTCGTACAGGGCGAGGACCGTCTCGGCCGGGACCGCGTTGCCGGTGGGGTTGTTGGGGCTGGTGATGAAGACGACGTCCGGCCGGTGCTCGGCGACGGCCCGCTCGGCGGCGGCGAGGTCGATGGTGAAGTCGGCGTTGCGCGGCCCGGAGAGCCAGCCGGTGCCGGTGCCGCGCGCGATGAGCCCGTGCATCGAGTACGACGGCTCGAAGCCGAGGGCGGTACGGCCGGGCCCGCCGAAGGTCTGCAGCAGTTGCTGGATGACCTCGTTGGAGCCGTTGGCGGCCCAGACGTTGGCGAGGGAGACCTGGTGGCCGGAGGTGTCGCTCAGGTACGCGGCGAGCCGGGTGCGCAGCTCCACGGCGTCCCGGTCGGGGTAGCGGTTGAGGTTCCGGGCCGCGTCGCGCACCCGCTCGGCGATCCGCTCGACCAGCGCCTCGGGCAGCGGGTAGGGGTTCTCGTTGGTGTTCAGCCGTACCGGCACGTCCAGCTGGGGCGCGCCGTAGGGGGACTTGCCGCGCAGCTCGTCCCGTACGGGGAGATCGTCGATGCCAGTCACTTGCCCTCAGGAACCTTCCACCCGAACCGTGCCTTGATCGCCGCGCCGTGCGCCGGCAGGTCCTCCGCCTCCGCCAGCGTGACCACGTGATGCGCCACGTCCGCCAGCGCGTCCTTGGTGTAGTCGACGATGTGGATGCCGCGCAGGAAGGACTGGACGGACAGGCCCGAGGAGTGGCAGGCGCAGCCGCCGGTCGGCAGGACGTGGTTGGACCCGGCGGCGTAGTCGCCGAGGGAGACGGGTGCCCAGGGGCCGATGAAGATCGCGCCGGCGTTGCGCACCCGGTCGGCCACGGCGGCCGCGTCGGCCGTCTGGATCTCCAGGTGCTCGGCGCCGTAGGCGTCGACGACCCGGAGGCCCTCCTCGATCCCGTCGACGAGGACGATCGCGGACTGCTTGCCCTTGAGCGCCGGGACGATCCGGTCGTCGATGTGCCTGGTGGCCGCGACCTGCGGCTCCAGCTCCTTCTCCACCGCGTCGGCCAGCTCCACCGAGTCGGTGACCAGGACGGCGGCGGCCAGCGGGTCGTGCTCGGCCTGGCTGATCAGGTCGGAGGCGACGTGCACCGGGTCGGCGGTGGCGTCGGCGAGGACCGCGATCTCGGTCGGGCCGGCCTCGGCGTCGATGCCGATCTTGCCGGTGAAGTAGCGCTTGGCGGCGGCGACCCAGATGTTGCCGGGGCCGGTGACCATGGGGGCGGGCGGGCAGGACTCGGTGCCGTAGGCGAACATCGCGACGGCCGTGGCGCCGCCGGCGGCGTACACCTCGTCGACGCCGAGCAGCGCGCAGGCGGCGAGGATCGTCGGGTGCGGCAGGCCGCCGAACTCCGCCTGGGCCGGGGAGGCGAGCGCGATCGACTCGACGCCGGCCTCCTGGGCCGGAACCACGTTCATAATCACGGAGGACGGGTACACCGACCGCCCGCCCGGGGCGTACAGCCCGACGCGGTCGACCGGCACCCACTTCTCGGTGACGGAACCGCCGGGCACGACCTGCGTGGTGTGCGTCGTACGGCGCTGCGCGCGGTGGACGAGACGGGCGCGGCGGATGGACTCCTCCAAAGCCGCGCGGACGGCGGGGTCGAGTTCTTCGAGCGCCTTGTCGAGGGCCGTGGCCGGAACCCGCACCTTTTCGAGCCGGACCCCGTCGAACTTCTCCGCGAAGTCGATCAGCGCCGCGTCGCCACGATGATGCACGGCCTCGCAGATCGGACGCACCTTCTCCAGGGCGGCCTGAACGTCGAAGTCGGCTCGGGGCAGCAGGTCGCGCAGTGCGGGGCCCTCGGGGAGGGCGTCGCCGCGCAGATCGATTCGGGAGATCACGACGTCAATTCTCTCAGACCGGGCTCGGGCCCTGTCCGCACGTATCAATGGCTGATACAGAAGTGCCCACGGCGGCGGAGATCGCCTTCACGTTCCGTGTTCATTCCGTCACTCACCGGGCATGAACGGTTGTACGAAACCCATGAGGAGCCGGGGAGGAAGGGAACAGCTGTGACCGACGGGGCCGGCCTGCGCGACGGAGAGCCGCCGGACGATCTGACCGCCGCCGAGGCCGGGATGTGGCAGGCCTTCCGCAACGGCAGCGTGTACGACCTGAGCAGCGGCGACACCGTCGTCGACGATCCGCACGGCGGGCATCCGTGGGGGCCCGAGCGGGCCGTGCGGGCCCGGATCGTGTGCTGGCTGCTGCTGGACGGGCCGCCCGCGCTGGCCGGCCGGGTGTCGTCCCTGAAGCTGGTCGGCGTGCAGATCAACGGCAGCCTGGACCTGGCGGGCGGCACGGTGGTGCCGTACGTCGAGATGCGCGGCTGCCGTTTCGAGCGGGACGTGCTGTTACCGGAGGCCCGGTTCACGACCGTGCGGCTGGTGGACTGCTCGGTGCCGCGCCTGGAGGCGGCCCGGGTGCACACCGAGGGCGATCTGCATCTGCCGCGCTGCCGCTTCCACAACGGCATCCGGCTCACCGACGCCCAGATAGGCACCGACCTGCTGCTCAACCAGGCCATCGTGTACCGCGACCGCAGCGGCCGTTCGATCGCCGGGGACGGCATGACCGTCGGGCAGGACCTCCAGGCGGAGCTGCTGGAGTCGCACGGCGAGATGAGCCTGCGCAGCGCGAAGATCGGGGTCTCGCTGAGCCTGCGCGGGGCGCGGCTGGTCAATCCGTACACGCGGCTGGCGCTGAACGCCCCCCAGCTGACCGTGGAGCGCTCCCTGTACCTGACCCCGGCGGGCCTGGGGAACCCGCTGCTCAGCGGCATGACCCCGGCCCGCGGGACCCGGATCCAGCGGTTCGAGTGCCAGGGCGGGGTGCGGCTGGACGACGGGCGGTTCGGGGACGCGGTCGACATGGAGCGGGCCCGGTTCACCTTCACCGACGAGCAGGAGCTGTCGCTGCGCCGGATACAGACTCCGGAGCTGCGCTTCCTCGGGGAGCATCCGGCGCGCGGCACGGTCGTGCTGTCGGGCGCGCGGATCGTCAACCTGATGGACCGCGCGGACGCCTGGCCGGGCCCCGGCCGGCTGCACATGGGCGGCTTCTGCTACGAGAACCTGGTGCCGCGCGGGCCGTTCCCGCTCGACGAGCGGCTCGGCTGGGTGGCCGCGGCGACCGCCGAGTACAACCCGGAGCCGTACGAGCGGCTCGCCTCGGTGCTGCGGGCGGGCGGCGAGGACGAGGACGCGCGCGAGGTGCTCCTCGCCAAGCAGCGCCGGCGCCGCGAGAGCCTGCCGATCGCCGCCAAGCTGTGGGGGTACGCGCAGGACTGGACGGTGGCCTACGGGTACCGGCCGGGCCGGGCCGCGGTGTGGATGGCGGTGCTGTGGGCGGCGGGCTCGGTGGCCTTCGCGCGGGGCGGGCATCCGCCGATCAAGCGCGGGGAGCACCCGGAGTGGAACCCGACGCTGTTCGCCCTGGACCTGCTGCTGCCGGTCATCGACCTGGGCCAGGTCGGCTTCTGGCAGCTCAAGGGCGGCTGGCAGTGGCTGGCGGCGGCGATGGTCCTGCTGGGCTGGGTCCTGGCGACGACGGTCGCGGCGGGGGCCAGCCGGATGCTGAGGCGGAGCTGAAGCTTTTTACCTGCCCTTGACCTAGGGCCGTACAACTTTCCGGGAGTTGCCCGGAGCCTCTGGCGCCGTTTCGACCTGCGGCTTTTCAATGGTCGACACCATGGCTCTGCTGCTGCCGTTCATCCGCGGGCCGCGGATGACAAGGACCCCTCCCCCCGTCGCCGGTGTCCGCGCCGACGACGAGGTGCTGCTGGACGTGCCCGACGCCCGGCTGGGTCCGGCGCTGGTGGCCGCCGCGCAGGGCGACCACGAACCGGCCGCCGCGCTGCTCGCCGCCACCCGCGCGGCCGGCGAGTGGGAGCACCGGGACCGGTACACGGCCCGGCTCGCCGCCTTCGCCCACGCCCGCCCCGACTGGTTCCGGACCTGGCGCGCGGCGGCCCCGCACGACCCCGACAGCCTTGTCGTGGACGCCCAGCTGAGGGTGGACCGCGCCTGGCGGTCGCCGGCCCGGGCCGAGCTGCTGCGCGAGGTCAGCCCGCTGGTCACGGCCGCGGCGCACGGCGACGACCGGGACCCGGGGCCGTGGCGGATCGCCCTGGACCACGCCCGCGGCGCGCAGGCCGGACCGCGGTACGTCGAGGAGCTGTGGGAGGCGGCGATGCGCCGCGCCCCGCACCACTACGGCTGCCATGTGGCGGCCCTGCGCTATCTGGCGTCCTCCTGGCACGGGTCGCACCGCGAGTGCCTGGACTTCGCCGACCGCGCCGCGCAGGACGCCCCGCCGGACTCCCTGGTGCAGGCGCTGCCGGTACGGGCGGTGTTCGCGTATCTCGCCGACGGCTGCGGGCCCGAGGTGCCGCGGGCCCAGCTGGACGCGGCGGCGGACCGGGCGATCGGCCTCTCCGCCCTGCTCCCCGCGGCGGACCCCTGGCCCGCGGAGACGCGCAATCTGCTGACCTACGTCCTGGTGCGGCTGGACCGGGTCGCGGACGCCCTGGAGCAGGTGCGGCGCACCGGCCCGTACGCCACGTCCTTCCCCTGGGACCGCTTCTGCGACGATCCGCTGGGCCACTGTCTGCGGGTGCGGGACGAGCTGCGGGACCCCGCCGGCCGTCCGATCACCGGGCACCCCGGACGCAACCCCTCCGGCGACCATTAGGCTCTTGCGTCGTGACCACCGTCCGGCTCCCGCTCTTCCCCCTGAACTCGGTGCTGTTCCCGGGGTTGGTACTGCCCTTGAACGTCTTCGAGGAGCGCTATCGCGCCATGATGCGCGATCTGCTGAAGACCCCCGACGAGGAACCGCGCCGGTTCGCCGTGGTGGCGATCCGCGACGGCCATGAGGTGGCGCCGACCGCGCCCGGCATGCCCGACCCCACCGCGGTGCCCGAGCGCGGGCCCGCGGCGGGCTTCGGCGCCGAGCCGATCAAGTCCTTCCACTCCACGGCCTGTGTGGCCGACGCGGCGACGATCCGGGAGCGGGCGGACGGCACCTTCGAGGTGCTGGCGACCGGTACGACGCGGGTGCGGCTGCTGTCGGTGGACACGTCGGGCCCGTTCCTGACGGCGGAGCTGGAGGAGCTGCCGGAGGACCAGGGCGAGGAGGCGGGCGCCCTGGCCGAGGGGGTGCTGCGCGCCTTCCGCCAGTACCAGAAGCGCCTGGCGGGAGCCCGCGAACGCTCCCTGTCGGCGGGGGCGGACCTGCCGGACGAACCGTCGGTGGTGTCCTACCTCGTGGCGGCGGCGATGATGCTGGACACCCCCACCAAGCAGCGTCTGCTCCAGGCCCCCGACACCGCCTCCCGGCTGCGGGACGAGCTGAAACTCCTTCGCGCGGAGACCTCGATCATCCGTAGCCTGCCGTCACTGCCGGCGGCGGACCTGACGCGCGCGCCGACGAGTCCGAACTGAGGCGAGCGATGGCGAAGAAGCGACAGTCGGGGGGCACTCCGGCGACGGTGGCCCTGACCGCGGCAGGCGTGACGTTCACGACCCACGCCTACGAGCACGACCCCTCCCACCCGTCCTACGGCGAGGAGGCGGCCGAGGCCATGGGCGTCTCCCCCGACCGGGTCTTCAAGACCCTGGTGGCCGAGGTGGACGGCAAGCTGACCGTGGCGGTGGTCCCGGTGGCGGGCCAGCTGGATCTGAAGGCACTGGCCGCGGCGGTGGGCGGCAAGAAGGCGGCCATGGCCGACCCGACCCTCGCGGAACGCACGACGGGCTACGTCAGGGGCGGCATCTCCCCGCTGGGCCAGCGCCGGAGACTGCCCACGGTCCTGGACGCGTCGGCGAGCGACCACGCCACGATCTGCGTCTCGGCGGGCCGCAGGGGCCTGGAGATCGAGCTCTCCCCCACCGACCTGGCCGCCCTCACGGAAGCGACCCTGGCCCCCATCGGGCGCGTTTGACCCCTCGACGGACGCCCTCCGCTCGGTTAAGCAGAGGGGACATGTCGAAGAAGACGCGGAAACGCAAATGGCGCATGAAGAAGGGCCGGGCGAACCACGGCAGGCGCCCCGCGTAGGGGCGCGCTCCAGCGAGTGGGGCGGGGGCGCGAAGCTACGCCTGCGGCGCCCCGTAGCCGTCCTTGTACCCGTCCTTCGGCTGCTGCCGCTGCTCGTACGGATCCGGATCGCGCGGCCCGAACAACGCCGTCAGCCCCAGATGCACCACGAGCCCCGCCACGGACCACACCAGCAGCGCCCCCTTGGCATCGAGCTCCAGCGGCGCCGAGAAGGTCTCCCCCTTGCCCACGTCCTCCGCCTGGGCGATGACGTCCTGCGCGGGCCCGAGCCACACCCCCAGCCGCCAGGCCAGCAGCGACCCCAGCAGCCCGCCGAGGGCCAGCGCGACCACCAGCGGCACGCCCCCGCGCCGCCGGACCAGGAACGCCCCGAGCGCGCTCACCGCGCCGAACGCGAGCGCCAGCAGCGTGAACGTCCCGTCGACGCCCACCGCCTGCTCCCCCTCGGTGTCCTTGAGGTAGACGACCCAGCCGCCGTCGACCACGTCTCCCACCAGCGGCACCCGGGGCGCCAGCCACCACCACAGCAGCCCGAGCAGCACCCCGGCCACCGCCACAGCCACCGTGACCACGGCGGCCTCCCGCAGCTCGGTCCGCATGCCGGGCCCGTCGTCGCCGTACGAGGGAGGCGGACCGTACGGGTAGCCCCCGTGTCCGGCGCCGGGCGCGGGCGGCTGCTGCCACGCACTGTCGGCGGAGTGGTCACGCGGCGGAGGTGGTGGAGTCAGCGGTGCGGTCACCCTGACATCGTGCCAGGCCCCCCCGGGCACCGCGTCACCGGACGGCCGCCCGGCGGTACGCCCAGGTAGCGGCGGCCAGGGACACCACGCCCACCCCCGCGCACACCGCGAGGTCCCCGAGCACGTAGGCCCAGTCGGGGCTCTCCCCGAAGGTGCGGGCGAAGGCATCCACGCCGTAGGTCGACGGCAGCAGGTCCCGGGCGAAGCGCACCGCCTCGGGCATCCGCTCGGCGGGCAGCACCCCCAGCAGCAGCGCGGCGGACATGCCCAACTGGCCGAGGACGGTCGCCAGTTCCGGCCGGGGTGCCAGCAGTCCCAGCGCGGCCCCGAGCCCCGCGAGCGCGGCACCGGCCAGCGGGATCACCGCGATCAGCACCCACAGATGGGCGAGCGGCAGGCCGAACAGCACACACCCGAAGACGGCGGTGACCACGGTCCCGGGCACGGTGAAGGAGGCGTACGCCCCCGCGGCCCCGAGCACCACCGCCGCCGGCGGCACCGGCAGCGTCGCGTAGTGGTCGAGGCCCCCGCTGGCCCGCAACTGCCCGAAGTACTGGGCGAGCAGGTTCAGCGCGACGAAGGCGACGACCAGCACCGACGACCCGGCCACCACGGCCCGCGCCTCGTCCCCGCCGTCCACGACCCCGCGCATCAGGATCATGATCCCGACGGACTGGAAGGTCGCCACGAACAGCAGCGGGATCCGCGCGACCCGCGCACGGGACAGCTGCGCCCGGTACACGGCGCACAGCGACGGCCACAGCCGGGCCCGCGGCCCGAGCTCGGCCGCGTCCGTGGCGGGCGTCTCGTCCGCGGCGGGCGCGCCGGCCGGCAGAACCTCGGCGGGTACGACACTCACGTGGCGCTGCTCCTCTTCGCTCCGGCGGTGGTTCCGTTCCGTACGGATGCGACGGTCGTCCTGCTCAGGCTCTCATCAGTCGTCCTCACCGCTGCCCCAGTCGCGCTCAAGCCTTCACCAGCCCCTGCTGCGCGGCCCCGCCCAGCGCCAGGTAGACGTCCTCCAGGCTGGGCGTGGCGAGGGTGAAGTCGTCGAGGGCGGAGAAGGCGGCCCCGCCGGTGACGGTGGCGACGACCGCGCGTGCCTCGTCGGGGGCGAGCCGCAGCGTCCAGCGGCGGCCCGACTCGACCACCCGGTCCTGGAGCGCGGCGACCTCGGGGACGTGCAGCGGCGCCGCGTCCCGCCACACCAGGTCGACCCGGACCTCCCCGGCGACCTGCTCCTTGAGCCCGGTGGGGGTGTCGCAGGCGATCACCCGGCCCCGGTCCAGGACGGCGACCCGGTCGAGCACGGTCTCGGCCTCGATGACGTTGTGGGTGACCAGCAGCACGGTCGTCCCGTGCTCGGCCCGCCGCCGGTCGACGGCGGACCAGACCGCCCGCCGCGCCACCGGATCCATCCCGGTGGTCGGCTCGTCGAGCACGAGCAACGGCCGCGCGCCCACGAGGGCGGCGGCGAAGCAGGCGAGCCTGCGCTGACCGCCCGACAGCTTCTTCAACGGCCGCCCGGCGAGCTCGGTCAGGCCCAGCTCCTCCAGTACGGCGTCCCGCTCGGCGCGCGCCACGTGCACGTCCAGGCCGCGCAGCCGTCCGGTGGTCTCGGCGGCGAGGGAGACGGTGAGCTCGTCCAGGGCGGTCGACTCCTGCCCGAGGTAGGCGAGGATCCGCGCGGCCCGCTCCGGATGCCGCACGATGTCGTGCCCGAGGATCTCCACACTGCCGCGATCGGGCCGCATCAGCCCGGTGAGCTGGCGTACGAGGGTGGTCTTGCCGGCGCCGTTCGGCCCGAGCAGGCCGAAGATCTCACCGCGCCGGATGTCCAGCCGCACGTCGTCGGTGGCGCGCACCTCGGGGGTGGCGGGGGTGCCCCGCCGGCCCCGTACCGCGGGATAGGTCTTGGTCAGTCCGCGCACAGCACACACGACATCACCACTGGGCCGAAGTGCCGGTGCCGCGCGCGTACTCACAAGGGATGAGACTACGGGGTCGGGCCGCCGGGCCCGTCCTTGGGGCGGCGTATGTGCCGTTTCACTCCCCCGCGGACGCGTGTTCGGCCGCCGTCCGCACGTCGATCTCCCGCCAGAACCCGGCCCGGATCGCGTACCGGTCGTGCTCGTCGATCTGGTCGTCCTTGTGGGCCAGCAGCCCGAACCGGGCCGCGTACCGCAGCAGCTCCCCGTCGATGCGGTGCGGGATCCGCGGGTACATCCCGGAGAGTTTCTGCAGGTGGCTCTGGTCGCCCAGCCGCCCCATCCAGCGCCGCGCGAACACCTGTCCGACCTCGTAGGGGTCGCCGCCGACGGTGGTGATGTCCTCCTCACGGTCGGCCCACCGCTGCTCCGCCGTGGTCACCTGGGCCAGCGTCGGCATGGAGGCGACCTCGGGCGGCTCGGCCGCGATGCCGGGGCGGTCCACCCACCCCTTGTCGGAGGACCACCGCAGGGTCGCCCCGGCGGGCTGCGCGGGGGGCTGCACGCCCGGGGCGCGCAGGGCGGCCAGGTCCTTCGGCGTGGGCACGCCCTTCGGTGCCGGGACCCGCTCCTGCGCGCTGTTCTCCCGCGCGGCCGGCGCCGGGTGCTCGCGCTCCTCGGCGGGCCGCTCGGCCGGGGCGAGCGCGGAGTCGGGCAGCGGCGCGGAGAGGATGGCGGCGATCTCGGGCCGCGGTGCCGGCGGCGGCGCGCAGATCCCGCCCAGCTCCTTGGCGCGTACGGCCTTGGTGATCCAGGTGCGGTCCAGGACGCGCCGCTCGTCGGCCTCGGCGACCAGGTCCTCGGACTGGTTGTAGTCGCCGTCGGCGGCCTGCACGGCCCACAGATGGACGGCCACGCCGTGTTCCTTGGCGGCCATCATGCCCGGCAGCAGATCGCCGTCCCCGGTCACCAGCACCACGTCGGAACAGGCCCGGTTGCGGGCGAGTTCGGTCAGCTCGGCGTGCATGGCGGCGTCCACGCCCTTCTGGGCCCAGCGTCCGTCGCTCCGGGTCAGGGCACCGAGCCGGACGGTCACCCGGGGCATCACGCGCAGCCTGCGGTGTTCGGGCTGCGGGACGCGGTCGGGGGCGCCGTCGAACCAGTAGATGCGCAGCAGGGGGCGTTCGGTGTCCGATTCCGCCCGTTCTCGCAGGCCCTGGATGAGGGCGGTGTGATCGACGGTGATCCGGGACCGGGAGGGCTCTCCGGCGAGAAGAGAGGCGGCGGCCCCCAGCAGATACCCGGCGTCCACCAGGACGATGCAGCGGTCCACGCGATCCACCCTCTTTCCGGGAGGTTTGCTTCGGGCTTCCTTCGAGTCTGCCCGACCGCGCGAAGGTTAACGGCCGGAACTCGATCTTCGGCGTGGCGTTTCGGGGTGCCCGGCTCGAACGAGCACCGTCACAGCCGGTAATTGTCCGACATGCGTTCTTTGTCCGGCTATGTGAATCTGGTCGCGGCCCTGGCCCCTACATCCCCACAGGAGGCATCACCATGGCCAAGAACAAGAACCGTGACCGAAAGCAGCCGCAGACCGAGCGCGGACAGCAGCAGGCCCCGCACTCCTCGACGGAGACGACGGCCGAGCAGCGGATGTCCCCCATGACGCCCGGCGAGGTCGCGCGCAAGGACAAGCGCAAGAGGTTCGGTCACAACTGACATCTTCATAACGGGCCGTCGAAGCCCAGGCACATGACGAGGGGCGCACCCGACACGCGGCTGCGCCCCTCTCGCACGTCTCGGCTCAGCCGGCCAGGCAGGACGGCCCGAGCAGCACCTTCAGGTCGCCGAAGAGCGCCGGGTCGGGCTTGACCCGGTGCCGGTCCAGGCGCAGCACGGTCGTCTTGGTCGGGCCCTGGAGCTTGATCCGGACCTCGCTGTCGCCCCGGTGGTGGCTGAGGATCTCGCCGAGGCGGCTGACCATCGGCGGGGTGACCCGGGTGGCCGGGATGGTGAGGATCACGGGCGCGTTGGTACCGGCGTTCGACAGGTCGGGGACCTGCAGCTCCATCGCGACCAGCCGCGGGACGTCCTCGCGCTTGTCCAGGCGGCCCTTGACGAACACCACCGCGTCCTCCACGAGCTGGGTCGACACCAGCTGGTAGGTGGCCGGGAAGAACATGCATTCGATGGAACCGGCCAGGTCCTCGACGGTGGCGATGGCCCAGGCGTTGCCCTGCTTGGTCATCTTGCGCTGGAGGCCCGAGATGATGCCGCCGATGGTGACGACCGCGCCGTCCGCGTGCTCCCCTCCGGTGAGCTGGGCGATGCCCGCGTCGGCCTTGTCCGACAGCACGTGCTCCAGGCCGAAGAGCGGGTGGTCGGAGACGTACAGACCGAGCATCTCCCGCTCCTGGGCGAGCAGATACGTCTTGTCCCACTCGTCGGCGGAGAACTCGACGTCGAGGCCGAAGCCGGGTTCGCTGCTCTCCTCCTCGCCCATGCCGCCGAAGAGGTCGAACTGGCCCTCGGCCTCCTTGCGCTTGACCGCGACCACGTTGTCGATCATCGGCTCGTACTGCGCGGTCAGGCCCTTGCGGGTGTGCCCCAGGGTGTCGAAGGCACCCGCCTTGATCAGCGACTCGGTGGTGCGCTTGTTGCAGGCCACCGCCTCGACCTTGTCGAGGTAGTCGGGGAAGGAGGCGTACTTGCCCTTGGCCTTGCGGCTCCTGATGATCGAATCGACGACGTTCGTGCCGACGTTCCGCACGGCCTCCAGGCCGAAGAGGATCACGTCGTCGCCCTGGGCGGCGAAGTTGTGCACCGACTCGTTGACGTTCGGCGGGAGCACCTTGATGCCCATGCGGCGGCACTCGTTGAGATAGATCGCCGACTTGTCCTTGTCGTCCTTGACGGAGGTCAGCAGGGCGGCCATGTACTCGGCGGGGTGGTTGGCCTTCAGGTAGGCGGTCCAGTACGAGACCAGTCCGTACGCGGCCGAGTGGGCCTTGTTGAAGGCGTAGCCGGCGAACGGGACCAGCACGTCCCACAGGGCCTGGATGGCCTCGTCGCTGTAGCCGTTCTTGCGGGCGCCGGCCTGGAAGATGGTGAAGTTCTTCGCCAGTTCGTCGGGCTTCTTCTTGCCCATCACGCGGCGCAGGATGTCGGCCTCGCCGAGCGAGTACCCGGCGATGATCTGGGCGGCCTTCTGCACCTGCTCCTGGTAGACGATCAGGCCGTAGGTGACGGCCAGGACCTCTTCCAGGGGCTCCTCCAGCTCCTTGTGGATCGGAGTGATCTCCTGGAGCTTGTTCTTGCGCAGCGCGTAGTTCGTGTGCGAGTCCATGCCCATCGGGCCGGGACGGTAGAGCGCCGAGACGGCGGAGATGTCCTCGAAGTTGTCGGGCTTCATCAGGCGCAGCAGCGAGCGCATGGGGCCGCCGTCGAACTGGAAGACACCGAGGGTCTCACCGCGCTGGAGCAGCTCGAAGGTCGTCGGATCGTCGAGCGGAAGGGCCAGCAGGTCGAGTTCGATGCCCTTGTTGGACTTCACCATCTTGACGGCGTCGTCCATGATCGTCAGGTTGCGCAGGCCGAGGAAGTCCATCTTCAGCAGGCCGAGCGACTCGCACTGCGGGTAGTCCCACTGCGTGATGGTCACGCCGTCGGTGTGCCGCACCCAGATCGGGGCGTGGTCCACGATCGGCTCGCTGGACATGATGACGCCGGCGGCGTGCACGCCCATCTGCCGGACCAGGCCCTCGACGCCCTTGGCGGTGTCGATGACCTTCTTGACGTCCGGCTCGTTCTCGTACATCGCGCGGATCTCGCCGGCCTCGCTGTATCGCGGGTGCGAGGGGTTGGTGATGCCGTCGAGGTCGATGCCCTTGCCGAGGACGTCGGCGGGCATCGCCTTGGTGAGGCGGTCGCCCATGGCGTACGGGTATCCCAGCACGCGCGCGGAGTCCTTGATGGCGTTCTTCGCCTTGATCTTGCCGTAGGTGCCGATCATGGCGACCTTGTCGGCGCCGTACTTCTCCGTCACGTACCTGATCACCTCGACGCGCCTGCGCTCGTCGAAGTCGATGTCGACGTCGGGCATGGAGACGCGCTCGGGGTTCAGGAACCGCTCGAAGATCAGTCCGTGCGGGATCGGGTCGAGGTCCGTGATGCCCATGGCGTACGCGACGATCGAGCCGGCCGCGGAGCCTCGGCCCGGACCGACCGCGATGCCCTGGCTCTTGGCCCACATGATGAAGTCGGCGACGACGAGGAAGTAGCCCGGGAACCCCATCTGGATGATGACGTCCATCTCGTACTCGACCTGCTTCTGCCGGTCCTCGGGGATGCCGCCGGGGAAGCGGCGCTCCATGCCGCGGCGGACCTCCTCCTTGAACCAGGTGACCTCGGTGTAACCCTCGGGGATGTCGAACTTCGGCATGAGGTTCTTGGGCTCGAACATGCCCGTGGTGTCGACCTGCTCGGCGACCAGGAGGGTGTTGCGGCAGCCCTCCTGCCAGGCGTCCGAGGAGTCGATGGCGTACATCTCCTCCGTCGACTTCAGGTAGTAGCCGGTGCCGTCGAACCTGAAGCGGTCGGGGTCGGAGAGGTTCTTGCCGGTCTGGATGCACAGCAGGGCGTCGTGCGCGGCGGCCTCGTGCGCGTACGTGTAGTGCGAGTCGTTCGTCACCAGGGGCGGGATGCCGAGCTTCTTGCCGATCTCCAGCAGTCCGTCCCGCACCCGGCGCTCGATCTCGATGCCGTGGTCCATCAGCTCCAGGAAGTAGCGGTCCTTGCCGAAGATGTCCTGGTACTCGGAGGCGGCCTTCAGGGCCTCGTCGAACTGGCCCAGGCGCAGCCGGGTCTGCAGCTCGCCGGAAGGGCAGCCGGTGGAGGCGATGAGCCCCTCGGACCACTGGGAGATGGTCTCCTTGTCCATCCGGGGCCACTTCTGCAGCCAGCCCTCGGCGTACGCGTCCGAGGAGAGGCGGAAGAGGTTGTGCAGGCCGGTGGCGTTCGCCGCCCAGATCGTCTTGTGGGTGTAACCGCCCGAACCGGAGACGTCGTCCCGCTTCTGGTGCGGCTGGCCCCACTGGATCTTGCGCTTGTTGCGCCGGGACTCGGGGGCGACGTACGCCTCGATCCCGATGATCGGGGTGACCCCGGCCTTCTTCGCGGAGTGGAAGAAGTCGTACGCGCCGTGGAGGTTGCCGTGGTCGGACATGGCGATATGGGTCATGCCCATCTCATTGCACGCGTTGAACATGTCCTTCAGCCGCGCGGCACCGTCCAGCAGCGAGTACTGGGTGTGGACGTGCAGGTGCGTGAACGGCGGCTTTGACACGGTGGGCCCTCCAGGGGAAACACTCGGCGACGGGCTGGCGGACAGTTCTGGGGTCAGCGTCGAAGTCTATGCCGCGGCACTGACACTCCGCGGGCACTCCGACGTACGGTCGTGCGTTGGAAACGACAGAGACGCTGTCGTCCAAGCACCGCACCAGGAGGCACCCAGCGATGTCGGTCCCGAAGCTCAGCGACGAGCGCGGCGAGGAGATCCTCGCCGTCTTCGACACCGCGTTCGGCGAGCTCCTGGCCGCCGACCCGGCCGCGTTCCGTGTGAAGTTCCGCAAGATGGCGGCCTCCGCGTTCGCGTTCTACCGGGGCACGGCGTGCCTCTTCTACCACGACCTCGAAGCGGAGAACGCCGGGCGGGGTGGCGGGAAAATACTCAGTGGGCCGTTCCTGGACGAGCGCACCTCGCGCGTGTGGATCCACGGCGACCTGCACGCGGAGAACTTCGGCACGTACATGGACTCCACGGGCCGCCTGATCTTCAACGTCAACGACTTCGACGAGGCCTACGTCGGCCCCTTCACCTGGGACCTCAAGCGCTTCGCCGCCTCCGTGGCGCTCATCGGGTACGCCAAGGCGCTCAGCGACGAGCAGATCACCGACCTGGTCGAGGTGTACGCGGGCGCGTACCGCGAGCGGATCCACGCGCTGGCGACCGGCGCCAAGAGCGACGAGGTGCCGCCGTTCACCCTGGACACCGCCGAGGGCCCGCTGCTGGACGCGCTGCGCGCCGCCCGCGCGCTGACCCGGTTCGGGCTGCTGGACTCGATGACCGAGATCCGGGACTCCGAGCGCCGTTTCGCCGCGGGCGGCGGCTCCGTCGAGCTGGACGCCGCCACCCGCTACAAGGTGCTGGCCGCCTTCGACGGCTACCTGGAGACCCTGCCGGAGTCCTCCCTGGCCCGCCCGGACTCCTACCGCGTGAAGGACGTCGTCGGGCGGCGCGGCATCGGCATCGGGTCGGCCGGTCTGCCGTCGTACAACATCCTCCTGGAGGGCAACAGCGACGCCCTGGAGAACGATGTCGTGATCTACATCAAGCAGGCCCAGACCCCGGCCGTCTCCCGGCACATCACCGACGCGTCGATCCGGGACTACTTCCAGCACGAGGGCCACCGCACGGTGATCTCCCAGCGCGCGCTCCAGGCGCACGCCGACCCGTGGCTGGGCTGGACCGAGCTGGACGGCTCGGGCCAGCTGGTCGCGGAGGTCTCGCCGTACGCCGTGGACCTGGACTGGGGGGACATCGACGACCCGGAGGAGATCGCGGCGGTCGTCGCCGACCTCGGCCGGGCGACGGCGGCGATGCACGCGGCGGCGGACGACACCTCCGGCGAGTCCCTGGTGCCGTTCTCCACCGAGCGGGCCATCGACGCGGCCATCGCGGCCGACGAGGACGGCTTCAGCGACCTGCTGGTGAGCTTCGCGCACGAGTACGGCGCACGCGCGCGTGCCGACCACCAGACCTTCGTGGACCTCTTCCGCAACGGCCGCATTCCGGGCCTGTGACGCGAGGCCTCACAGGAATCCTTTAGGGATCCCTTACGGCCCCCCGTGCCAGACTCTTCCGCGCTATGGACATATCCGGGACCCCGCTACGAGCGCTCCGCGCGGCGCTGTTCACGGCACTCGTCGTGACGCTCAGCACCGCGTCGCACGTGCTGCTGTCCGGGGTCCCGCTGCCGCTGAACACGGTGGCCCTGGTCGCCGCCACCGTGTTCGCCGTCGCCTACGCGCTGGCCGGACGCGAGCGCGGCTTCGGCCGGATCGCCGCCCTGCTGATTCCCCTGGAGCTGGCCGCCGACACCGTCTTCACCACCGGCCAGCACGTCTGTTACGGCGCCGCGGGCGGCCCCGTCGCGGGCCCGTTGCGCTCGGTCGGCCTGGACGTGCTGTGCGGTGACGGCACCCGGGTCGGCACCGCCCTGACCGCGGTGGGCGAGAAGGCCGGCACCGACCGGCTCGCCACGCTGCTCGCGCACGCCGACCCGGGGACCGCCTGGCTGCTGCTCGGCGCGCATCTGGCGGTCGGCCTGCTGGCCGCCGCCTGGCTGCGCCGCGGCGAGCGCGCGCTGGCCCAGCTGCTGCGGGCGGTCGCGGCCACCACCTTCCGGCCGCTGCTGCTGGCGGTCGCCGCCGTGACGGTACGGCCGCCCCGGTCGCCGCGCCGGCTCCCTCGCTTCGTCCGCCGTACCGCCTCCGCCCGTGAGCGGATCCTCGTGCACTCCCTGGGACGGCGTGGACCGCCGTGCTCGGCCGCTGTCGCCTGAGCACCAGCAGTCCACCCCTGTGTATTCCGCACACCCGATGTGTGCGCTTCCCGTGGAGAGAACCCCTATGAGCAAGCGGAACAGCCAGGCCTCGAAGTCGGCGGCACGCGAGCGGCTGCGCATCGAGCGCGAGCGTGCGGCCAAGCGGGCCAAGGTCAAGCGGCAGGTCGTGGTGGCCTGTTCGGTCGTCGGTGTGCTGGCGGTGGCCGGCGGCATCGGCTACGCGGTCGTCCAGTCCAACAAGCCCGGCCACTGGGAGGCCGTGCGGGACGAGAAGGTCGTCGCCCCGGCCAACACCACCGGCACCGACGGCACGACCGTCGTCATCGGCAAGGACAGCGCCAAGAAGACCCTGAAGGTCTACGAGGACCCGCGCTGCCCGGTCTGCGCCTCCTTCGAGCAGGTGGTCGGCCCGACCGTGGAGAAGGACGTCGAGGACGGCAAGTACAAGATCCAGTTCGTCGGCGGCACCTTCCTCGACGGCGACCAGCTCGGCGACGGCAAGGTCGGCAGCAACGGCGAGGGCTCCAAGAACGCGATGAGCGCCCTCGGCGCCGCGCTGAACGTCAGCGACGAGGCGTTCCTGCAGTACAAGGCGGCGCTGTACTCGGCGAAGTGGCACCCCGAGGAGTCGGACGACAAGTTCAAGGACGACGACTACCTCATCGACATCGCCGACAGCGTCGACGCCCTGAAGGGCAACGCCAAGTTCCGGAACGCCGTGAACAACGGCAGCTACGACGCCTGGGCGCTCGCCATGTCCAAGACCTTCGACACCAACAAGGACGACGTCACCGGCACCCCGAGCCTGGTGATGGACGGCAAGAGCCTCACCACGGACCAGGGCAACCCCCCGATGACGGTGGAGGAGTTCAACTCGCTGGTGGACGCGGCGCTCAAGGCCTGAACCCCCCGACCACGAGACGAAGAGCGGGCGAACTTTTACGAGTTCGCCCGCTCTCGCGCATACCGGTCAGTAACCTGATCGCTCGTGACCAGTCGATACAGATCACCCGAGTCGCTCAACACCCTTGCCCCGCGCCGCCGTACGGTCGTCAAGGCCGCGGCGGCCACTGCTGTTCTGGCCGGCCCGCTCGCCGCCGCGATACCCGCCCGCGCCGCCACCGACGCCCCCGCCTTCCTGCACGGCGTGGCCTCCGGCGACCCGCTGCCCGACGGCGTCCTGCTGTGGACCCGCGTGACCCCCACTCCCGAGGCGATACCCGGTTCCGGGCTCGGCCCGGACACCGAGGTCAGCTGGACCGTCGCCACGGACAAGGCGTTCACGCAGATCGTCGCCAAGGGGTCCACCACCGCCACGGCGGCCTCCGACCACACGGTCAAGGCGGACATCCGCGGCCTTTCGCCCGCCACCGACTACTGGTTCCGCTTCTCCGCGGGCGGCATCGACTCCCCGCCGGCGCGTACCCGCACCGCGCCGGCGGCGGACGCGGCCGTGCCCAACCTCCGCTTCGGCGTGGTCTCCTGCGCCAACTGGGAGGCCGGCCACTTCTCGGCGTACCGCCATCTCGCGGCCCGCGGCGACCTGGACGCCTGGCTGCACCTCGGCGACTACATCTACGAGTACGGCACCGGCGAGTACGGCACCCGCGACACCGTCGTACGGCCGCACGCGCCCGCGCACGAGATCCTCACGCTCGCCGACTACCGCACCCGGCACGGGCGTTACAAGACCGACCCCGACCTTCAGGCCCTGCACGCGGCCGCGCCGTGCGTGGCGATCTGGGACGACCACGAGATCGCCAACGACGCATGGTCCGGCGGCGCCGAGAACCACACCGAGGGCGCCGAGGGCAGCTATGCCGCGCGCCGGGACGCCGCCAAGCAGGCCTACTTCGAGTGGATGCCGGTCCGTCCGGCCATCGCCGGCACCACCTACCGCCGGCTGCGCTTCGGCAAGCTCGCCGACCTCTCCCTGCTGGACCTGCGCTCCTTCCGCTCGCAGCAGGCGGCCCTCGGCAACGGCTCGGTCGACGACCCGGAGCGCACCCTCACCGGACGCGCCCAGCTCGACTGGCTGAAGGCGGGCCTGAAGTCCTCCGACACCACCTGGCGCCTCGTCGGCAACTCGGTGATGGTCGCGCCGTTCGCCATCGGCTCGCTCTCCGCGGAACTCCTCAAGCCGCTCGCCGAGCTGCTCGGTCTGCCGAAGGAGGGCCTGGCCCTCAACACCGACCAGTGGGACGGCTACACGGACGACCGCCGTGAACTCCTCGCCCATCTGCGCTCGAACGCCATCCGCAACACGGTGTTCCTCACCGGCGACATCCACATGGCCTGGGCCAACGACGTGCCGGTGAACGCCGGTACGTACCCGCTGTCCGCCTCGGCCGCCACGGAGTTCGTGGTCACCTCGGTGACCTCCGACAACCTCGACGACATCGTGAAGGTCCCCGAGGGCTCGGTCTCCGCGCTCGCCGCGCCGCTCATCCGGGCCGCCAACCGGCATGTCCACTGGGTCGACACCGACCGCCACGGCTTCGGCGTCCTGGACATCACGGCCGCCCGCGCGCAGATGGACTACTACGTCCTGTCCGACCGCACCAAGGCCGACGCGACGGCGTCCTGGGCCCGCTCGTACCGCACGCGCAGCGGCACGCAGAAGGTCGAGCGGACGTACGACCCGGTGTAGGGACCGGGCGGCCGGCGGAGCCTACTGAAGGCCGTCGAGGAAGCCGAGCGCCACCCGCCAGGTGGCCTCGGCGGCCTCGGCGTCGTAGTCCGGCAGGTCGGGGTCGGTGTAGAGGTGACCGGCCCCGGCGTACCGGTAGATCTCCACGTCGGCGCCGGCTCTGCCCATCTGGAGGTACCAGGCGCTCAGCCAGTCGTCGGTCTCGAACGGGTCCGGCTCGGCGACATGCAGCTGCACCGGCAGCTCGTCCACCGAGGCGTTCGCCGCGATGTCGGAGGTGCCGTGCAGGAGCAGCAGGCCGCGCGCCTTGTCGTCGCCGAGGGCGAGGGTCTGCGCGATGGAGGCGCCGAGCGAGAACCCGGCGTAGACCAGGCCCCGCTCCGAATAGGGGGCGGCCGCCAGCACGGCCCGCTTGAGCAGTTCGTCCTTGCCGATCTCGACCTGGAACGCCATGGCCTCCTCGACCGTGTCGAACGTACGGCCTCCGAAGAGATCCGGCGTCCACACCTCGTGCCCGGCCTCGCGCAGCCGGTCCGCGGCCCGGCGCACCGCGGGGCGCGGACCGAACGTCGAGTGAAAGAGCATGATGTTCATGAGGCCATGGTGCCAGCCGGGTACGACAGCGCCGTGTGCGGCGTCTCACCGGACCGCAGGTTCAGCACCCCTGTGATCCGGTTACGTTCGAAGGCATGGAGAACGTACTCCGCCCACTGATCGTCATCGGCGGCTCGGTCCTGCTCACCCTGCTCATCGGGTGGGCCACCGACCGGCTGCTGGGCAAGGCCGACCACCGGCACCCCGAGACGCCCCTGTGGGGCCTGCTGCGCCGGGGGCGCATCCCCTACCAGCTGGTGCTGTGCACGGCGCTGCTGAGAGGGACCTTCGACTCGGCGCGGGTGCTCCAGGAGCACCGGATCGGGATCGGCCGGGTCCTGACGCTGGTGCTGATCGGCTCGACGGCGTGGCTGGTGATCCGGATCGCGGCGGCGATCGTCGAGACGACGTACACCCGCTACGCCCGCGTGCACCGCGACGCGGCCCGGGTCCGGCGGGTGCGGACCCAGGTGACGCTCATCACACGCGTGGTGGCGGCGATCGTCGGCGTGGTCGCGGTGGCCGCGATGCTCCTGACCTTCCCCGCGATGCGCGCGGCCGGTGCCTCCCTGCTGGCCTCGGCGGGCATCCTCGGCATCGTCGCGGGCGTGGCCGCCCAGTCGACGCTGAGCAACATGTTCGCCGGGTTCCAGATCGCCTTCGGTGACATGGTGCGCATCGGCGACACGGTGGTGGTGGACGACGAGTGGGGCACGGTCGACGAGATCACCCTGACCTTCCTCACCGTCCGCACCTGGGACGAGCGCCGCATCACGATGCCCGTCTCCTACTTCACCTCCAAGCCCTTCGAGAACTGGTCCCGCGGCGGCGCCCAGATGACCGGCATCGTCTACTGGCACCTGGACCACTCGGCGCCGGTGGAGCTGATGCGCGAGAAGCTCCGCGACATCCTGCGCGCGTGCCCGGCCTGGGACGGACGGGCCTGCAATGTGTCGGTGACGGACAGCACCCCGAGCACCATCCAGGTGCGGGCGCTGGTGACGGCGAAGGACGCGGACGACATCTGGACGGTACGCGTCACGGTCCGCGAGCAGATGATCAAGTGGCTGACCACGGCCTACCCGCACGCGCTCCCCCGGGTCAACACGGCGGACGCCGCACTCCCGCCGGGCCTGCCCTTCCCGACCCGCTCGACGGACGGTCATCGGGCCCGGCGCGTCCACGAACCGCCCCGCACGGGCCGCTGAGGCACCGCCGGGGGCGGATCAGCGCAGGCTGCGCACATCCAGATGCCGCAGCACCCGGTCCACCACCTCGGGGTCCGCCCCCGGCTCGCTCCGCGCCGCCAGCACTTCGTGCCTGGCGGCGCTCAGCATCTCCCCGTGGATCCGGCGCACCCGCTTCAGGCGCCGCACCCGCTGCTCCTGGGCCTCCCGCCGCTCCTCCTCGCCCATGTCCGGACTGATCCGCACGCCGATGTCGTAGGCCCGCCGCAGCATCTGCTCGGACAGGTCCTCCGGCAGTTCCTCCACCGACTCGATCTCCCGGAGCCTGCGCTTCGCCGCCTTCGCCGCCCGCACGGCCAGCGCCTTCTCGAACTCCTTCTCGCGTGCCGTGTCCGCCCGCACCCCGAGCCGCCGCACCAGCCACGGCAGGGTCAGCCCCTGCAGCACCAGGGTCCCCATGATCACCCCGAACGCGATGAACACGATCTCGTCCCGGTGCGGAAACGCGGACCCGTCCTCCACCTTCAGCGGGATCGCCAGCGCCAGCGCCACCGACGCCACCCCCCGCATCCCCGACCACCACATGACCACGGTCTCCCGCCAGCTCGTCGGGATGTCCTCGTCGTGGTCCCGCCGGGCGTGCAGCCGTTTCGTCAGCCAGGTGGCCGGCAGCAGCCACAGCAGCCGTACCAGGACGACCACGGCCACGATCGCCCCCGCCCACCCCAGCAGCTCGCTCCACCGCCCGGAGGCCGTGCGCAGGGCGTTGTGCAGTTCGAGACCGATCAGCCCGAAGGCCACGCCCGTGACGAGGGTGTCGACGACGTCCCAGAAGGTGTGTCCCGCGAGCCGGGTCATCACATCGTCCGCGTCGGTGGCGTACTCGGCGAGGAACAGCGCGGCGGTGAGCACGGCCAGCACCCCGGACCCGTGCAGTTCCTCCGCCATCACGTACGCCGCGTACGGCACCAGCAGCGTCAGCCCGATCTGCAGGGTCGCGTCCCCGAGGAGGTCCAGCAGCCGGTTCGCGCCCCAGCCCAGGACGAGCCCGACGAGCAGCGCGACCACGGCGGAGAGCACCAGGTCGAGCCCGGCCCCCCAGAACGAGAACGTGCCGCTGACGACGGCCGCGATGGCCACGTGGTAGAGCACGATCGCGGTGACGTCGTTGAAGAGCCCCTCGCCCTCCAGGATGGACACCAGCCGGCGCGGCAGCCCGAGCCGGCTCGCCACCGCGGTGGCGGCGACGGGATCGGGCGGCGCGACCAGCGCGCCGAGCGCGACGGCGGCGGCGACGGGCAGCCCGGGAATGATCGCGCCGGCCACGGCGGCCACGCACACGGTCGTCACGAACACCAGCGCCACGGCCAGCAGGAGGATCGGCCGCACATTGGCGGCGAACTGCCGCCAGGAGGTCCGCCGCACCGCGGCATACAGCAGCGGCGGCAGCAGCAACGGCAGGATCAGGTCGGGCGGCACCTCGACATCGGGCACGAACTCCAGCAGGGCCAGCACGATCCCGAGCAGGGTCATCAGCACCGGCGCCGGCAGGCCCAGCCGCTTCCCCACCGGGACACTCACCACGGCCCCGAGCAGCAGCACGAACAACAGGGCCAACTGATCCACGGTCAGCGCTCCGGCGAGGTCGGTGTCCACAGGGCAGACCCCCAGCCTGCCACGCCCCCGCCCTCACCAGGGCCTGGGGCGATGCGGGCTACACCGCGCGCCGCATCGCCCGGTGCGCGATCCCCGCGTCGGAGAACTCGGGCCCGTACGCCTGGTACCCCAGCCGCTCGTAGAACCTCAGCGCCTGGGTCTGCGCGTGCAGGTCCACCGCCCGGAGCCCGCGCGCGCGTGCCGCGTCCTCGATGGCCCGCACCAGCGCCGCGCCGACTCCCAGGCCGCGCGCCGCCTTGGTCACCGCGAGCCGTCCGAGCGAGCCCACGGACAGGTCGCCGCCGACCTTCGCCGCGGCGGCCTCGCCGTACAGCAGCCGTCCGGCCCCGATGGGCAGCCCGTCCGCCCGCACGGCCAGCACATGCACCGCTACGGCGTCGTAGGCGTCGTACTCCACCTCCTCGGGCACCCCTTGCTCGCCGACGAAGACTTCCCGGCGCACCACGAAGCACGCCTCACGGTCGGCGGCCTCGGAGGCGACGCGCACGGCGTAGGACTCGGGGGTCATGCGTAGGTCTCCTCGCGCACCTTGTCCAGGGCCTGCTGAAGGTCGTCGGGGTAGTCGCAGGAGAACTCCGCCCACTGCCCGTCCCCGGGGTGCTCGAAGCCGAGCCGGACGGCGTGCAGCCACTGCCGGGTCAGCCCCAGGCGCTTGGCGAGGGTCGGGTCGGCGCCGTAGGTCAGGTCGCCGACGCAGGGGTGCCGGTGGGCGGCCATGTGGACGCGGATCTGGTGGGTGCGGCCGGTCTCCAGCTTCACATCGAGCAGGGAGGCCGCGCGGAACGCCTCGATGAGGTCGTAGTGCGTGACGGACGCCTTGCCGTCGGCCGTGACCGCCCACTTGTAGTCGTGGTTGGGGTGCCGGCCGATGGGCGCGTCGATGGTGCCGCTGGTCGGATCGGGATGCCCCTGGACCAGCGTGTGGTAGCGCTTGTCGACCGTGCGCTCCTTGAACTGGCGCTTGAGCGAGGTGTACGCGTACTCGGACTTGGCGACGACCATCAGACCCGACGTGCCGACGTCGAGCCGGTGCACGATGCCCTGCCGCTCGGCGGCGCCGGACGTCGAGATCCGGTACCCGGCGGCGGCGAGACCGCCGATCACGGTCGGCCCGGTCCAGCCCGGCGACGGGTGCGCGGCGACGCCCACCGGCTTGACGATCACGACCACGTCATCGTCGTCGTGCACGATCTCCATGCCCTCGACCGGCTCGGCCACCACCTGCACCGGCGCGGGCGCCTGCGGCATCTCGACCTCCAGCCAGGCGCCGCCGCTCACGCGCTCGGACTTGCCGACCACCGTGCCGTCGACGAGCACCTTGCCCGCCGCGGCGAGTTCCGCGGCCTTGGTACGGGAGAAGCCGAACATGCGGGAGATGGCGGCGTCGACGCGCTCGCCCTCCAGGCCGTCCGGCACGGGCAGGGTACGGATCTCGGGAATCGTGCTCACCCCGTCGAGTATGCCGGACGGGTGAGACAGTCCCGACCGCGCGCTCAGTCCTTGTGGACGGTGCCGTCCGGGTCGAGGCCCTTGAAGGACAGCAGCACGATCAGGATGCCGCCGCACACGATCGCCGAGTCCGCGAGGTTGAACACGGCGAAGTGCTTGGGCGCGATGAAGTCCACGACCGCGCCCTCGAAGACACCCGGCGAACGGAAGATCCGGTCGGTGAGATTGCCCAGCGCCCCGCCCAGCAGCAGGCCCAGCGCGATGGCCCAGGGCAGGCTGTAGAGCTTGCGGGCGAGCCGGGCGATCACCACGATCACGGCCGCCGCGATCACCGTGAAGATCACGGTGAAGGCCTCGCCGAAGCCGAAGGCCGCGCCGGCGTTGCGGATCGCCTCGAACCTCAGCCAGTCCCCGATGATCTCGACGGGCTCGTGGTGCTCCAGCTTCGCCACCACGATCATCTTGCTGATCAGGTCGAGGGCGTACGCGAACGAGGCCACCGCGAACAGCACGGCGATCCGCCGCTTGCCCCGGGACCGCGCCTCGCCGCCGTCCTGCCCCTGAGCACCGGATGACTGCTCCGGCTCGGCCTCAGCCCCGTCCGGGGATTCCGGCGTACCGATGATGCGCTCCGCCTCTGCCACGTGAGTCCCTCAACCTTAGGTACCTGACTGAGGACGAGGGTACGGCACGCCCGACCGGGCCCTCAGTACCGGCGTTCCTGCTTCTGCTTGCACTCCACGCACAGCGTCGCGCGGGGGAAGGCCTGCATACGGGCCTTGCCGATCGGGTCGCCGCAGTTCTCGCACAGACCGTAGGTGCCCGCGTCCAGCCGCTCCAGGGCGCGCTCGGTCTGGGTGAGCATCTCCCGCGCGTTGGCGGCGAGCGCCAGCTCGTGCTCCCGCGTGATGTTCTTCGTGCCGGTGTCGGCCTGGTCGTCGCCGGCGCCGTCCCCCGAGTCCCGCATCAGCCCGGCGAGCGCCCGCTCGGAGGCGGTGAGCTCGTTCCTGAGCCGCTCCCCCTCGGACAGCAGCTCGGTGCGCGCCTCCTCGACCTCCTCGGGGGTCCAGGGGTCCTCACCGGGGCGCACCGCGAGTTCGCCGGGCTCCGCCGCGGCGACCCGCGCCTTGGGAACGGCGGTCGTGGCCGCCGTGGCCGTGCCAGGAGTCTTCTTCGCAACCACTGTCGTGGCTCCCGTCTGCTCCGCGGCCTCGGCCGCGCCCGCCTTCTTGGCCGTACTCTTCTTCGAGCGGCCTGCGGCACGCTCGTGACCTGCGACCTTCTCCCCACCGACCTCCCGCACGCCGGCCGGCCCATCCACCTGCACCCCCTTCTGCCCGGCCCCCTCCCTCTCCACAACCAAAGCCTCACCCACGCCCTCGTCGACCAACACCTCCTTGACCGACGCCTTCTTGGCTGACGCTTTCTTGGCCGACGCCTTCTTGACCGACGCCCTCTCGACCGGTGCTTCCATGGCCCCGATCCCCTCAGCCCCGGCTTCCCCGGCCGCGGTCTTCTTCGCTACGGCCTTCTTGGCGACCGTCTTCTTCACCGCCGCCTTCTTGGCCGACGCCTCCTCGGCCCGGGCCCCCTGAGCCACAGCCTCCATGGCCGACGCCTCCCTAGCCGAAGCCCTCTTGCCCCCGCCCCCCTCAGCCCCGGCCGCGGTCTTCTTCGCTACGGCTTTCTTGGCGGCCACCTTCTTCGCCGCCACCTTCTTGGCGACCGTCTTCTTCCCGGCCGTCTCCTTCACCGCCGCCTTCCGCGCCGCCGGTCTCTCCGCCGCCCCCTCCTCGGCCGCCTGCTTCCCCGGTGCCGCCCGCGAAGCCGTCGCCCTCTTGGCGGCGGTCTTCCTGCCAGCGTTCTCCTTGACGGCACTCTTCTTGGCCGCGCTCTTCGTCCCCACAGCCTTCTCGGCGGCCTTCTTCCTCGCCACGGCCTTCTTCGCGGCCTTCTCCCCCGCCCGGCCCGCGCCCTCGTCGGTGCCGTCCCCCCGCACCGTCCTCACCGGCTTGCGAGCCTCCCCCGACCGCCTGGCGGACGCCCCCCGCGTGCTCTTCTTCCCGCTCACATCCTTGGCCGCACCGCCGGAGGCACCCGTGGCCGTGCCGGACGCCGACTGCTGTACGGCGGTCTTCTTCGCCACCATGGCCGCGGCCCCTTCACATATTGTGATCTTGCTCGCGAATCGTGCTGGGACGATAAATCGACTTGAGTCCCGCGGCAATGGGGCACACCGCCCGATTCGCCCGCCTCGCGGATGCCGCGCGGCCGACCTGCATGCGTATTGCCCAGCTCCCCGCCGGGTAATCCGCCGAGCGGGCCGCCCCGGAACCCGGACCCGCGCACCGCGCCATTCGGGTCACCGCAGGCCACCCCCGGCCCCCGCCCCGGGACGCCGGAAAACCGGTCGGCCGCTGTCCCCGCGGCGCCGTACACTGGGCGCAGCGAGAAGCGTGGATGGGGACGAGTAGCGGCGTACGCAGCCCAGAGCGACCCGGGGACGGTGGAAGCCCGGGGGCGAGCGCGACGTGAAGATCACCCCGGAGCCGCCGGAAGAACGCCCCGCAAGGGCCAGTAGACCCGGCATCGCGACCCCAATGAGGGGGCTCACCGAGGCACACCAGCCGTCGGCGGGCCAAGGAGGGTGGTACCGCGGGAGCGCGCCGAAGACGGCGCAACGACAGACGTAGCTCTCGTCCCTCCGGACGGAAGGCAGCAAGTCCGCCGGAGGAAGCCCGCTGATGACACAGCCGACGTACCGCCAGGTACCCGCCCAGGTCGACCTGCCCGCGCTCGAACACGCGGTGCTCGACTTCTGGCGCGAGCAGAAGATCTTCGCCAAGAGCCTGCAGCAGTCCGAGGGCCGCCCCGAGTGGGTGTTCTACGAGGGCCCGCCCACCGCCAACGGCATGCCCGGCGCCCACCACATCGAGGCCCGCGTCTTCAAGGACGTCTTCCCCCGCTTCCGCACCATGCGCGGCTACCACGTGGCCCGCAAGGCCGGCTGGGACTGCCACGGCCTCCCCGTGGAGCTGGCGGTCGAGAAGGAGCTCGGCTTCAGCGGCAAGAAGGACATCGAGGCGTACGGCATCGCCGAGTTCAACGCCAAGTGCCGCGACTCCGTGCTGCGCCACACCGACGCCTTCGCCGAGCTGACGACCCGCATGGGCTACTGGGTCGACCTCGAAGAGGCCTACGTCACCATGGACCCCGAGTACATCGAGTCCGTCTGGTGGTCGCTGAAGGAGATCTTCGGCAAGGGCCTGCTGGTCCAGGACCACCGGGTCGCGCCCTGGTGCCCGCGCTGCGGCACCGGCCTGTCCGACCACGAACTGGCGCAGGGCTACGAGACGGTCGTCGACCCGTCCGTGTACGTCCGTTTCCCGCTCACCTCCGGTCCACTGGCCGGCCAGGCCGCGCTCCTGGTCTGGACGACGACACCCTGGACCCTCGTCTCCAACACCGCGGTCGCCGCCCACCCCGAGGTCCCCTACGTCGTCGCCACCAACGGCGAGGAGCAGCTCGTCGTCGCCGAGCCGCTCGTCGCCAAGGCCCTCGGCGAGGGCTGGGAGACCACCGGCCAGTCCTTCACCGGCGCCGAGATGGAGCGCTGGACCTACCAACGCCCCTTCGAGCTGGTCGAGTTCCCCGAGACCGACGGCGGAACCCACTACGTGGTCAACGCCGACTACGTCACCACCGAGGACGGCACGGGTCTGGTCCACCAGTCCCCCGCCTTCGGTGAGGACGACCTGAAGGTCTGCCGCGCCTACGGCCTGCCCGTGGTCAACCCGGTCCGCCCGGACGGCACCTTCGAGGAGGACGTCCCCCTGGTCGGCGGCGTCTTCTTCAAGAAGGCGGACGAAAAGCTCACCGAGGACCTGCAGCAGCGCGGCCTCCTCTTCCGGCACATCCCGTACGAGCACAGCTACCCGCACTGCTGGCGCTGCCACACCGCGCTCCTCTACTACGCGCAGCCCTCCTGGTACATCCGCACCACGGCGGTGAAGGACCGCCTCCTCCAGGAGAACGAGAACACCAACTGGTTCCCGGACACGGTCAAGCACGGCCGCTTCGGCGACTGGCTGAACAACAACATCGACTGGGCGCTGTCCCGCAACCGCTACTGGGGCACCCCGCTGCCGATCTGGCGCTGCGAGGACGACCACCTCACGGTCGTCGGCTCCCGCGCGGAGCTCACCGAGCTGACCGGCACCGACCAGTCGAACCTCGACCCGCACCGCCCGTACATCGACGACGTCACCTTCGACTGCCCGCAGTGCGCCAAGACGGCCACGCGCGTGCCGGAGGTCATCGACGCCTGGTACGACTCCGGTTCGATGCCGTTCGCGCAGTGGGGCTACCCGTACAAGAACAAGGAACTGTTCGAGTCGCGCTACCCGGCGCAGTTCATCAGCGAGGCCATCGACCAGACCCGCGGCTGGTTCTACACGCTGATGGCGGTCGGCACCCTGGTCTTCGACAAGTCCTCCTACGAGAACGTGGTCTGCCTCGGCCACATCCTCGCCGAGGACGGCCGCAAGATGTCCAAGCACCTGGGCAACATCCTCCAGCCGATCCCGCTGATGGACCAGCACGGCGCCGACGCGGTGCGCTGGTTCATGGCGGCCGGCGGCTCCCCGTGGGCGGCCCGCCGCGTGGGCCACGGCACGATCCAGGAGGTCGTCCGCAAGACCCTCCTCACGTACTGGAACACGGTCGCCTTCCAGGCCCTGTACGCCCGTACGTCGAACTGGGCGCCCTCCGCGGCGGACCCGGCCCCCGCCGACCGCCCGGTCCTGGACCGCTGGCTGCTGTCCGAACTCCACGCCCTCACCGACCAGGTGACCCAGTCCCTGGAGGCGTACGACACCCAGCGGGCCGGCAAGCTGCTCTCGGCGTTCGTCGACGACCTGTCGAACTGGTACGTCCGCCGCTCGCGGCGCCGCTTCTGGCAGGGCGACAAGGCCGCACTGCGCACCCTGCACGAGGTCGTCGAGACGGTCACCAAGCTGATGGCCCCGCTGACCCCGTTCATCACCGAGCGGGTCTGGCAGGACCTGATCGTCCCGGTCACCCCCGGCGCGCCCGAGTCGGTCCACCTCGCCTCCTGGCCGGAGGCGGACCTGTCCGCCATCGACCCGGAGCTGTCGAAGCAGATGGTCCTGGTCCGCCGGCTCGTGGAGCTGGGCCGTGCCACGCGCGCGGAGTCGGGGGTCAAGACGCGTCAGCCGCTGCGGCG
>NZ_JBSFVD010000017.1:0-178532 GCF_053592135.1 Streptomyces sp. NPDC002784
CGGCTGCCGCTGAACGCGGGCGGGGTCGGCTATGTCAGCGGTATCTACCTCAAGGGCGACGAGACCGGAGGCGTCACCACCAGGTGCTGAACCGGGTCGCGGCGGCCGGTGCTTGCGAGTGCCGGCCGCCGCCGTCCCCGTCTCAGCCGGCGCAGGCCGGGACCGCCGGGTGACTTCTGGTCCGCACCTCGGGCAGCCAGGCGGTGGTGCGCTCGGCCTTCGGGCCCTTCTCGGCCACGGGCAGCCGGATGCGGTACCACCGGGAGGACCGCACGCCCACCTCGTCGGTGATGGGCACGCCCCGCTCCAGCGCGCACTCGACGGCGAGGGCGTCGCCGTGCCACACCCGGGTCTGCACCACGTTGTCCAGGACGTACGGCGCGGTGGGGTCGATGGCCAGGCCGAGGCTGCACGTGGGGTGCCGGTCGGTGCGGGCACGGCACTTGGTGTCGGCGTTGTACACGCTCAGCCGGGCCAGCTGCCCCGTTCGCCCGGCGCCGCCCTCGGAGTAGCCCCACTGCCACCAGGCGGCGCCTCCCGCGCCGAGCAGGGCGACCGCGGCGCCCGCGGCCAGCGCCGCGGCCCGCCGGCCGGGCCGCTGCCGGGCGACGGGATGGTCGTCGCCGTGCCCGGCGGCCCGGACGCGCTCCAGCAGACTCTCCGACGTGTGCGCCGCGCGTTCGCTGTGGGCGGGCAGGAGACAGTCGGCGGCCAGCGCCCGCCAGAACTCCGGCACCACGACGTGCAGCCGCAGCGGGGCCCTGCCCTCGGCGTACTCCTGGACAGCGGAGGCCCGGGAGGTGAAGGTGGCCCCCGGGAAGGGCGAGGTGCCCCCGGTGAACACCTGATGGATCATCACGCCCAGCGCCCACACATCGGCGGTGGGCCGCACCTGTACCCCGCGTTCGTCGAGCGGAGCTCTCCAGCGCTCGGGAGGAAGGTAGTCGGGCGATCCGAGCGGCGGGATGTACCCGTGGGTGCCGCGCGTCCCCTCCAGTTCGGCGGTGAGACCGAAGTCGGAGAGCCGCAGCGAACCGTCCGCCATGATCAGCACGTTGTCCGGCTTCAGGTCGCCGTGCACCCAGCCGAGCCGGTGCAGATGGGCCAGCCCCTCCAGGATCTCGGTCAGCAGCCGGTCCGCTTCCGGCAGCGGCTTGCCGCCCGCGGCGTCCAGCAGGTCCTGGAGGCTGCTCTCGGCCCGCTCCATGACCAGCACGACGGCCCCGTCCAGCCCGGGCACCTCCGAGTCACCGAGCACCGCGGAGTCCAGCAGCCGCATCAGCCGGGGATGGTGCGCCCGGCTGCCGAACTCGATCTCCCGTCGCGCCGTCTCCGCCAGCCGCTCGGCCTGCCGGGGAGCGAGCCCCGAGGTCGGCAGGAACTTCAGCGCCACCCGGCCGCCCGCGGCGCCGGCGTCCCCCTCCGGGGCCTCCGCGGTGTCCCGGCCCTCGTAGACGCGACCCCAACCGCCGTCGGCGATCGGCTCGGTGACCTCCCAGCGGCCCACGCGAAAGCCCCGGGGTATCCGGCCCAGCGTCTCCCCGGTCCCACCGCGGCCCGAGGTGGCCGTTCGCCCGTCGACGTGCTCGTCGCACGTCTCCCCCGCACTGTTCACCGGTGCTCCCCCGCCCGTGCGAGTTCCGCGAGCGGAAGGTCCGGGGCGCGGGGCGGCAGCAGCGCCAGGTGCTCCTCGCGGACCAGCCCGAAGCGCAGCGCGACACCGACCACGGCCTCGCGCTTGCCGGTGCGCCGCGCACCGCTGCCCGCGTCGGCGGGGTCCTGCGGCCCGCGCACGCGCAGCTTCTGCTCCGCCAGGTAGTCGATGTGGGAGCTGACCGCCCGCGCGGTCAGCCGGGCCAGCGCCGGATGTGTGCGGATGCGGTCCACGACCTGCGGGGTGGTGGGCACCGAGACGGCCGATTCGTCCCGCAGCCGCGGTTCGCACAGCGCCACCAGGACGAGGAAGTACGTGGCGGTCTCGTCCAAGGAGTAGGCGTTGAGGGTACGGGTGCCCATGACACCGCCGGGGCCGTCGGTGTCGAGGTAGACATGGTCGGGTGCGAACACCTGGAAGCTCACCGAGGAGCCGCGGGTGGGCAGGACGACCCGGGCGAACTCGAACGGGATCGGCGCACCCGACCGGCGCGGCGGGACGCGAAGGTACTCTCCCGCGCCTTCCGGGTTCTCGACCAGATAGCTGTGCGTGGTGGAGTAGTTGGTGAGCTGCCAGTGGTCCTCGGTGACCCGCACCTCCCCGGCGAGCCGGGAGACGGCCGGGTCGGCCAGCAGCAGTTCGACGGGATGCGCTTTCGAGCCCCGGCCGAAGCGCGCAGCCTCCCCCGGCCCCAGGCGCAGGGTGGTCGCCGGTTCCGTGCGGTGTGCTGACGGCAAATGAATCAGTATGCCGCTCATCGACAGATTGTCCTTCCCCGAGTTCGGCCTGGTCAGTGGCCGGCAGGCATCGTAGCCCCGGGGGATCCCGTGCGAGTCCGCGCGGGGGAGCCGTTGGCTGGATTCTGCCGGTGGGCGGGAGCGGCCGCCCGAGGACGATACACGGAGAGCAGGACGCGGGCCCGGGTGGATTCCGTTCCACGCCGGGCCCTTCGCCGCTCGTCCCCCCGTGCTTCTACGGGGAACAGACGGGCACACCGGGGAGCTGGTTGCCCGGCGAGCTGATGTAGATGTTCGTCATGTAGCCGCCGTACTGGGGAAGATAGGCCCACCAGTCGTTCATGTATGGCGGAATGCTGACCTCCTGTCCCCGCTTCTGGCAGCTGACCAGGACCTCCACGCCGGCCGGCAGCGTCGTCAGCGGGGTGGTGTCGACGGTGGCCGGCCGCGGCCGTACGTTCGCGCCCGGGCCCCAGGTGCCGAACCAGGTGCCCGCCGGGCGGACGGCGCCGGGCACGTCGAGGGAGCGGGTGAGCCGGTTGACGGCCGTGTAGGCCGTGCCGTACGGGGTGCCGTCGGGGTGGAGGGTGAACACGGCCACGATGCTGCGGTCCTGGGGCCCGACCGTGCCGGTGGTGTGCAGCGCCTCCTGGGTCAGGTCGACCCCGGCCGCGGCACGCGGCGCGGACCGCTGCGCCGGGGTGGCGGATGCGGTGGTCGGGGGCTTGGGGGCGCAGTTGCCGGAGCTGCCGAAGCCGGACCAGCCCTGCTTGACCGCCCACGGCCGCTCGAAGGAGCCCGCGACGCCGAACTGCTGGTCGAACCCGTCGGTGCCGCAGCGCGTCGACTGCCGCAGGTTGCCCATCACGTAGTCGCGCACCGGCGCGGGGGCGGTGTCCAGGATGTGGCGGTAGATCCGCACCGTGTCGGCGGCCGACAAGGCCACATAGCCCCAGTAGGCCTCGAGTCCCGCGGGCGGGTTGGCGGTGTCGGTGAGCCCGAGCTGCGCCACCGTACGGTCGATGATCGCCGTCCGTCCGCCGAGGTCCCAGTAGTAGCCGGCCGCCTTGTCGTCGCTGCTGCGCAGCATCGAGTCGAGGCGGGTGCGGTCGGCGGCGGGCAGGGTGCGGGGGTCGCGGGTGCGCAAGTAGTCCAGGGCGATGAGGAGTTTCACCACCGAGGCCGACCGGAATTGCTGGTTCTCGTTGAGTCGTTCGGTGAAGGTTCCGGTCATACGGTCGAAGACCGCCACGCCCGCGGTCACGCCCGCCGGTACCTCGGCCTGCGTGGCGCGGGCCGGTGCGGCGGCGGCCTGCGACGTCCCGGTCAGGCCGAGCACCGTCGCGGCCAGGGCGAGGGCTGCGCCGGCGGCGGCGAGGCGCCGCGGGCGTCTGCCGCTCCGGTTCGGCGGGCGGTCGGCGGCCGAACCGCCGTGGTGGGTGGTCGGACTGTTCACAGTGGGTTCCCCTTGTTCGCTCGGGCCGCCGCGACGTCGTGCCACGGGCGCGGGTGCGGGCCGGACAGGACGGGCCTGTACCGGCACGGCGTTCCCCGGTGCGCACCCGGCGGCGGGTGCGGGACACCTGCCTGCCGGGCGAGTTCCGCGTACGGATCGCAGGCGGCGGGGGCACGCTACGGCGCACACCGGGCCGCCGGTATCCGGAAGTTGACGGAGTGACGGGCCCGCCGGGCAGGGGGTCGCCCAGGACCAGGAGCGCGCCCCGCCCGCCCCTACCCCACCCGCCCTCAGGGCGTCATTCCGCGAACTTCCGGATGACGCGCCCGGCCGCGCCCCGGATACGTTCCGCAGCGTCCGGTCGAGCCGCACACCGTCGGCCGACAGCACACGCTCCGTCCCGGCCGGGGACCGTTACCCGGCCGGGGACCACCATCGACGACACGAGGAGTTCCGATGAGCGGAAAGGATCTGCTCCGGACGCTCGCCGTGACGGGCCTGCTGCTCGTCACGGCCTGCTCCAGCGCCGACCAGCCGTCCGACGACACCGCCGGCCCCCTGCGCACCGGCCTGACCGACGAGGAGCGCAAGCTCCTCAGCGAGGCCGAACAGCGGCTGATCACCGACTGCATGCGGGACAAGGGCTTCAAGTACGGCCTCGACCCGGAGGGCCCGCGCAGCGACGCACCCGAACGCCGCTTCGGCCTGGACGACGTCACCTGGGCCCGCCGACACGGCTACGGCCTGGCCGAGGCGGCCCGCTCCGGCGACCGGGAGGGGAAGGCCGCGGCCGAACAGGGTCCCCAGGCCCGCTATCTCGCCTCTCTCTCACCGCGACGCAGGGCCGAGTTCGACCGCGCCCTCAACGGCACCGACCGGGCCGCGATCGTCGTCCCGGCGCCCGGCCGCGGCCAGATCTTCACCAGCGCCGACGGCTGCCAGGCCGACGCCCGCACAGAGCTCTACGGCGATCTGCGCCAGTGGACCGAGGCCAAGGCGGCCGTGGTGAACCTGGAGTACCTCACCTTCGACGATGTGGTCGCACAGAAGCCGTACACCAAGGCGGAGGCCGACTGGCGCGCCTGCATGAAGGCACGCGGGCTGTCCTACGCGAGCTCGTCGGAGGCCATCGGCGCGGTGGCGAAGGAGAACGAGTCACGCACCGCCCGGAAGGCGTGGCAGCGCGAAGTGACCGTCGCCGTCGCCGACGCGGAGTGCAACCGCGCGGCCGGACTGGCCCGGACGGGCAGCCGCCTGCAACGGCAGCACGTGCGGGACGCGGCGCGCCACGAGTTCGCGCGCCAGACCCGCTACTACACCCAGGCGGTCACCACCGCGCTCGGCCGAGCCCGCACTGTCGTCGGCTCCGCCTGAGCGCGCACCGCCCCACCGAACCCCCCGGCGCTCCGCCGGAGGAAACCCACCACAAGGAGAACACCATGCGCACCACCAAGCGCGCCCTGCTGGGGCTGGCCCTGGCCGGCGCCCTGCTCCCGATCGCCGCCACCACCGCCCAGGCCGGCGGCACGACCCCCACCTACAGCACGAAGGACCCCGGCAACTGCCCGGCGGGCAACCTGTGCGTCTACGCGGACATCAACTACGGCCAGGGCAACGTCGGCATCGCCATGTTCAAGTACGACAACCCCATCTGGTCGAACACCGTCAACAAGTACATGGCCCACGAGGACTCGTCCTGGTACAACAACGGCACCGGCACCTCGTACAGCTCCGTGGAGGTCTTCGCGGACAACGGCTACGGCGGCAACTCCTTCTGCCTGGACAGCGGTTGGGGCAACACCTGGGACAAGGTGGCCAACGACCAGGGCGAGGCCAACCGCTGGAAGAACGGCCCCTGCTGACCTGAGTTCGCGGAGCACCACCCCCGGGTCCACGGCCCGGGGGTTTCTCCTTGCCGTCAGGCGGTGAACCCGCTGCTGCGCTCCACCTTCGCCACGTGCAAGGAGTAGCTCTGGTACCACTCGGCTCGTCCTCGCTTCTGTGCCGCGCGGTGCTCGAGGTTGTTCCGCCACTCGGTGAGGGCGTCGGCGTCACGGAAGTATGCGACGGTGATGCCGAGCCCGCCGGGATTCTGCGCGTGGTCCAGGCCCAGGTAGCCGGGGACGTTCTTCACGAGCTCTTCCATGCGTGCGTTGGTCTCGCGGTATCCACTCTGCTCCTGGGTTCGCAAGGTGGTGAAGACCACGGCGTAGTAAGGGGGTTCCAGTGCCTCGAAGGGCATGACAGGTGCTTCCGGCTCGATGCTCATGACGTCACCGTAACCCGGAGGCCACGGTTCCCCTCCCATGAACTTTCCTTGTCTCACTGGGTGCTTGACTCGAAGGTGCCCAGCCCTTCGGCGTCCAGGTACTCGACGGTCAGGGACTTCTCGTCCGGGTCGAAGGTGACTCCGGTGCGGCCGACGGCGTTCTCGCCCCTGGTCAGGAAGCTGAACGTGTCGCCTTCGTAGTGCGTGAGCCGGTAGGACTGGGGCTCCGGTCCCAGCCGCAGCGTCAGGGTGCCGTCCTCGCCGGCGACGACTTCGGCCCGCCCGTAGTAGTCGTTCTCGTACGTCCCCGTGTAGGTGTCGGCGTCCTTCGCGGGCGCGGCGTCGGCGGGCGGGTCGGCGTAGTCGGTCTTCGACCGGCCGGCGTCCTCCTGCTGCTGGTACACCGCGTCCACCAGAGGAATCCAGTCGCGGCTGACCTCGCCGTCCTGCGCGATGTCGAAGAAGTCCAGCGCGACGGCGTCCGCGACCCCGGCCGGCGCGCTGTTGGTCAGCACGACGATGCCGAGCCGCTCGCCGGGCAGCATGGTGACGTTGGTGTGCGCGCCCAGCGCGAACGCTCCGGTGTGCGAAAGCCTGAGCCGGCCCTCGTCGTCGTAACTCACGTTCCAGCCAAGGCCGTAGAAGCCGGTCCGGCCTGCCGGGGCATGGGGCGGGCTGGCCACCGACTCGGGCCAGTGGGTGCGCCCATCCGAACCTGCTCCTCCTCCATTGAAAGTCCCGCGAGGACGTCTGTCGCGCCCAGCCGGACCCACCCCGGAGCCGAGCTGAAGCTCCCGCTCGGCGACGGTCTCGCCCTCCACCACCTCGTGCCCGGGGTCGAAGCGCTCCTGAACGGGCCGCACCCGCGCGGCATGCGGTCTGCCGATACCCACGCCTGCCGGCAAACCATCGATTGCGCCCACCAGTCGGGCTCAGCTGCGTCTGCTCGCGCGCACCGTGCAAGTGTCCGTCTGCGTGGGGCACCACAGGGTGCGGCCGCCGACCAGATGCAACTCCAGGTCGGCGTCCCGCATGCCGTTGGTGTCGAGCGCGGCGCGCAGTGCGCTGGGGGCGGGCTGCGGAGGCAGGCCGAGGATGCCGATGACGACGATGCCGTTGCGTGCCTCGACGGAGGCGACCTCCCAGGTGCCGGAGGCCGCCCACTGCTCGGCGACCGGCCGGGCGTTGGCGGCGAGCAGGCGGTCCCGGGCGACGCTGATGGTGCCGGCGGTGAGCGGGGCCGCGACGAGCACGAGCACGCAGGCCACCGCGGCGAGGGTCCGCCCGCGGAAGCGGCCGACGCGCAGAGCGGCCCGCTCCGCGCCCGCCCGGACGCCGTAGCAGAGGAACACCACGGTTCCGGTGGCCACGATCGCGGCCACGTTGGTGGCGAACAGCAGCGCCGACTGGCCGGCGTCGTGGTAGCGGTGCACGGTGAGCAGCAGCCCGGTGACGGCCAGGGGCGGCACCAGGGAGATGGCGATCGCGACGCCGGGCAGGGTGTCGGAGATGTCGGAGCGCACCAGCGCGAACGCGCCGACCGTGCCGGTGGCCAGCGCAGCGAGCAGGTCGATCAGGCGGGGGCTGATGCGCGAGGACACCTGGCCGTTCGAGGCGAAGGCGTCGGGCGGGGCGGCGATCCAGCCGAGCAGCATGCCGATCGCCACCACGGCCAGCGCGCCGCCGAGCACCAGCAGCACACAGCGGACCACCTGGTGCCGGTCGGCCAGGACGAGCGCCAGGGCGCAGCCCAGGATCGGCGTCATGAGCGGGGCGACGATCATCGCGCCGATCACCGTCGCCGTGGAATCGCCCACCACACCGGCGCTCGCGATGACGGCGGCGAGCACGAGCAGGCTCCAAAAGCGCGTCGAGCCCGGGCTCCGCAGCCCGCGCTCGATGAACAGGGTGTCGGTCATGCGCCGGGCGGCGACCGCGTCGACCTCTGCCACTACCGGGTCCTTCCGGGTTCAGGCGGCCTCGTGAGCGGGCGCCGGACCCACCACGGTCCAGCCGGTCGGGGTGATCACCGTACGGGCCACCAGCACGAAAGGGCTCCAGGCGCGCGGGGTGTCACCGGCGGAAGGCGACGCCGATGCCAGGGCTGAGAGTGAGTGGGCGCCCGCTGATAAAATGAGGGCACGCTTCGACCTCGCCGGGGCCCGTACCAGGGAGTACGGGCCCCGCAGCGTTCCGGGGCGCCAGATCAGGAAGGTCCCGTATGAACCCGAAGCCGCCCGCCCCTGGGCCCTCCCCTGCCGGTGCACCGCAGCGGGCGACAGGACCGCAGGGCGAGCCTTCGATGCCGCTGACCGTGTCCCCGGGCCTGCCTCCGGCCGCGTCCTTCGCCGCCCTCGACATGCCGTCGAAGCTGACGCAGAAGATGACCGGCCTCGGCGTGACCGAGCCCTTCCCGGTCCAGGCGGCCACCCTGCCCAACGCGCTGGCCGGCCGCGATGTGCTGGGCCGCGCGCGGACCGGCTCCGGCAAGACGCTGGCCTTCGGGCTCGCGCTCCTCGTCCGGACAGCCGGCCTGCGAGCGGAGCCGAAGCGGCCGCTCGCGCTGGTCCTGGTGCCGACCCGGGAACTCGCACAGCAGGTGAGCGACGCGCTGACCCCGTACGCGCAGACCCTGAACGTACGGCTGGCGACGGTGGTCGGCGGGCTGTCGATCAACCGGCAGCAGGCGCTGCTGCGCACGGGAGCCGAGGTCGTCATCGCGACGCCGGGGCGGCTGACCGACCTGGTGTCGCGCCGCGACTGCCACCTCAACCAGGTGCGGATCACCGTGCTGGACGAGGCGGACCAGATGTGCGACCTGGGGTTCCTGCCGCAGGTCTCGGAGCTCCTGGACCAGGTCCGCCCCGACGGGCAGCGGCTGCTGTTCTCGGCCACCCTCGACCGCAACGTCGACCAGCTGGTGCGGGACTACCTGCACGACCCGGTCCTCGCCTCGGTCGACCCGGCGGCGGGCTCCGTCACCACGATGGAACACCATGTGCTCAACATCCACCCCGCCGACAAGTACGCCACCGCGACCGAGATCGCCGCGCGCGACGGCCGGGTCCTGATGTTCCTGGACACCAAGGCCGCCGTGGACCAGTTCACCCGCCACCTGCGGGCCAGCGGCGTCCGGGCCGGTGCCCTGCACAGCGGGAAGTCGCAGCCCCAGCGCACGCACACGCTCGGCCAGTTCAAGGACGGTGGGATCACCGTGCTGGTGGCCACCAACGTCGCCGCGCGGGGCATCCACATCGACACCCTCGACCTCGTCGTCAACGTCGACCCGCCGGCCGACGCCAAGGACTACCTGCACCGTGGCGGGCGCACGGCACGCGCCGGGGAGTCCGGGACCGTGGTCACCCTGGTCACCCCCAACCAGCGGCGCGAGGTGAACCGGATGATGTCCGAGGCCGGGATCCGGCCGACGGTCACACAGGTGCGTTCCGGCGAGGCGACGCTGACCGCCATCACCGGCGCCAAGCGCCCGCCCACCCCGGCCGGGAAGAGCGGCGGCAACGCCCCCTTCCGCGGTCTCGGCTCCCGCCCCGCGAAGGAGTCCCGCAAAGCCGCCGAGGCCCGCAAGGCCGCGGAAGCCCGCGCGGCGGCCAGGGTACGCAAGAGCCGCTGACGGCGGCCTTGACTCCTACGTCGGATCAGGCAGCGCGAGCAGCCGGGTGCGGAAGTGGTCGAGGACCTGGTCCAGCGCCTGGCGGGTGGGCTGGCCCGGCTCGTCGACCAGATGCTCGGTGAGCACCGAGTGCGGGGGCAGCAGCCCCTCGGGGTTCGCCGCCTTGTCGTCGAGTTCGATCGCCACGAACGCCTCGCCGAGCTTCTCCCGCAGCAGCGCGAACCGCTCGGCGGGAGCCACCCGGTCGCCGCGGAAGCGCAGTCCGAGCACGGTCAGGCCGCCCGCCGCGCAGCGCTGCTGGACGCTGCGCAGGTCGCCCGGGGAGATGTCCAGGGAGCGGCGCTTGCGCGCGGTGACGGGCAGCGGGAGGGAGGGCTGGCAGAGCACGGGCGCGAGGAGGCCTTCATCGGTGGCCATGGCGAGGGCGTAGCCGCCGGTGAAGCACATGCCGAGCGCGCCGACACCCGGGCCGCCGCACCGCTTGTGCTCGCGGACCGCGAGGGCCCGCAGCCAGGTGACCACGGGTGACGTGCGGCCCGCCGCGAGTGTGGTGAACTCGCGGCTCACGCAGATGTGGGCCGCGGCGCGCAGGCCGGTCATCGCGGTTCCGGTCCACCCATGGGCACGTGGGTGGGGATCGCGTCCGGCGACGCCGAACAGGTCCGGCAGAACCACGGTGCAGCCGATGTCGCGCACGCACCGCGCGAACCGGGCGACCTTGGGAGTGATGCCCGGGATCTCGGCGATGACGATCACGGCCGGGCCGGTGCCGGAGCGCAGCACGACATGCGACCGGCCTTCGTGGGTGAACGGCTCCCGGGTGAAATCCGTCAACGGGTCGTCGGCCACGCGTCCTCCTGGCTCCAGGGCGGTGCTGAGGTCCTGACAACGGATCAGGATCCTACGCGCCAGCGGCTGTTGCCGCACCGGTGCGGCTTCAGCCATGCCCTTTGTCTTCGGCCTCGTCCTGGTCCTTCGGCCGCCCCAGCAGGGCCCGCAGGATCCGTTCGCCCTCGGGGTCGAGTGCGGTGACGAAGCCGGCCAGTACCGCCTCACGGTCCTGCTCGGCGTCCAGCACCTTGCGCATCCTCCACGCGGCCAGCCCCGCCTCGTCCGAGGCCGGCGTCCAGACGAAGGACCGGCCGGTGCGCTCCCGGGTCACCGCACCCTTGGTCAGCAGCCGGGTCAGGATCGTGATCACCGTCGTATAGGCGAGGTCACCGCCGAGCCGCTCCTGCACCCAGCCCGCGGTCGCCGGTCCGTCCGCCGCGCGCAGGGCCGCGAGGACCTGCCCCTCCAGCTCCCCCTGCCCCCGCCGCCGGCGGCGCCGGTGGTCCGTCACGCCCTGACTCCCTTCCGCCGCCGCGCACTTGACGGGCGGTCCGCCGCCCCGGAGTACCCCTTCCATGATTTCTACAATGCTGTAGATTCGGCAGCGGCGGAACCTCGATCGGGATCTCAACCAGGAGGAAAACAGTGGGTGTTTCCCTGTCCAAGGGCGGCAACGTCTCGCTCAGCAAAGAGGCCCCGGGTCTGACCGCCGTACTGGTCGGCCTCGGCTGGGACGTGCGCACCACGACGGGCACCGACTACGACCTGGACGCCTCCGCCCTGCTGCTCGACGCCGCCGGAAAGGTGCTGTCCGACCGGCACTTCGTCTTCTACAACAACCTCACCAGCCCGGACGGCTCCGTCGAGCACACCGGCGACAACCTCACCGGTGAGGGCGAGGGCGACGACGAGGTCGTCAAGGTGAACCTCGCGGGCGTGCCCGCGGAGGTCGACCGGATCGTCTTCCCGGTCTCCATCCACGACGCCGAGAACCGCGGCCAGAGCTTCGGCCAGGTCCGGGGCGCCTTCATCCGCGTGGTCAACCAGGCCGGCGGCGCCGAGATCGCCCGCTACGACCTGTCCGAGGACGCCGCCACCGAGACCGCCATGGTCTTCGGCGAGCTCTACCGCAACGGCGCCGAGTGGAAGTTCCGCGCGGTCGGCCAGGGTTACGCCTCCGGCCTGGCCGGGATCGCCGCCGACTTCGGCGTCAACGTCTGACCCGGACGGCCAGCGACATGTTCGGACTCAGCGAACTCGCGGTCGTCCTGCTCGTCGTCATCGCCGTTCTCGCCGCTAAGAAGGGGCCCGAACTGGCGCGTTCCGCGGGCAAGGCGGCGCGCGTCCTCAAGGCGGAGGGCCGGGCATTGAAGGACGACCAGGAGGCCGCCGGGGAGCGGACTCCACCCCGCGTGGTCCAGGGTAAGACCGCCTCCCCCGACACACAGCAGCCACGGGACTGCAGCTGAGACGAGTCCTTGACCATGCGGAGTGGAGTGGCGTGCCGCCGCATGAACCGGCGAAGTAGGAGGACGATCAGAACCAGCCGCGCATGATCGCCTGGCTGATCCTTGCTGGTGAACTCCGCGCGCAGGCGGCGGGAGGAGACGCCCTCGATGCTGTTGACCAGGCTGGCGAGTGCGACCTTCGGCGGGTAGTGCACGAGCGGGTGGACATGGTCGGTTGCGCGGATAGGGAGATGGCTGTGCAGCTTCGGTACAGCTTCCGCTTGTACCCCAGTGCCGGTCAGCGCACGGCGTTGGCACGGGCGTTCGGGTGTGCGCGGGTCGTCTTCAACGACGCGTTACGCGTCCGCGAGGAGGCCCGCGCGGCGGGGCTGGGATTTGTCACCTTGGCGCAGCTGTCGAAGAATCTGACGGCCTCGAAGAGGACGCCGGAGCGGGGCTGGCTGGGCGAGGTGTCCTCGGTAATCCTCCAGCAGTCCCTGCGGGACGTGGATACCGCGTACCGGAACTTCTTCGACGGCCTCAAGGGCAAAGGCCCGCGCATGGGTGCGCCACGGTTCAAAGCGAAGCGGGACAGCCGGCAGTCGATCCGCTTCACCGCGAACGCCAGGTGGCGGATCACGCCAGGCGGGAAGCTGTGTCTGCCGAAGGTCGGCGACCTCAAGGTGAAGTGGTCCCGGACGCTGCCCTCGGCGCCGTCCACCGTGACGGTCGTCAAGGACGCGGCCGGCCGGTACTTTGCCAGCTTCGTCGTCGAGACCGGCGCCGCCGAGGTGCTGCCCGCAACGACGGCCGCGGTCGGCATCGATCTGGGCCTGGGGCACTTCGCCGTTCTCTCCGACGGCCGCAAGGTCGACAGTCCGCGCTTCCTGCGCCGCGCCGAGAAGCGGCTGAAGAAAGCCCAGCGGGAGCTGTCCCGCAAGGAGAAAGGCTCCAGCAACCGGGGCAAGGCCAGGGTGAAGGTCGCCCGCGCTCACGCGCGAGTTGCCGACGCACGCCGCGAGTTCCACCACCGGCTCTCCACACAGCTGATCCGCGAGAACCAAGCGATCGCCGTGGAAGACCTGTGCGTGAAAGGGCTCGCTCGCACGCGCCTGGCCAAGTCCGTTCACGATGCCGGGTGGTCGGCGTTCGTGGCCATGCTGGAGTACAAGGCCGCCCGGCACGGACGCACCCTGGTGAAGATCGGCCGCTTCGAGCCGACCTCCCAGGTGTGCTCCGCCTGCGGCGTGAAGGACGGCCCCAAGCCCCTGAACGTCCGCGTCTGGACGTGCTCGGCGTGCGGGACCGTCCTCGATCGGGATGAGAACGCGGCCGTCAACGTCGCCAAGGCCGCCGGACTGGCGGTATCAGCCTGTGGAGCGCAGGTAAGACGGGCACCCGTGCCCGCACCGCGCAGCGAAACAGGAACCCACCAAAAGCTACCCACCGCGTCCCCGCGGTAGGAGCAGATTGGAATCCCGGGCCTTTACGCCCGGGAGGATGTCAATGCGTGTAGAACGTGGCGTCCGCCCGGTCGGTCGCCGTGTTCAGGGCCTGGACGTGCAGCAGGTAGTTGTAGTGGCGGATGTAGCGGCCCGGGGCGTTGTACGACTCGTAGGAGACGCCTGCCGGGTCCGTCAGGCCGGCCCGGGCGGTGAAGGAGGCGTCGCCGCGGAACTGGGCCGTGCCGTCGTTCTTCTCCACCCACACCTCGAAGTTTCGGTGCCGCAGGTAGTAGCCGGGGAAGTTGGCCGACTCCAGGGAGATGGTGCCGCTGCCGGCGAGACCGGTGACCGTGCGGAACTGCGAGTCGGCCAGCGGGGCGACGTTCGCCTCGATCCTGGCGCGGTACTCCCAGTGCCGGATGAACCGGTCGGGGGCGTTGTAGGAGGAGAGCCGGATCGGCGTGAGGCCGTCGGCGACCGGGATGCCGAAGTCGGGTGTGCCGTCGGCCTTCCAGTAGATCTTCTGCACGCGGGTGCGGCGGTTGGGGTCGTTGAGCGGGTCGCCGCTGATGTCCTTGTAGCTGCGGTCGTGGTACACGAGGATGTCCGACCTGCCGTCCTCGGAGACCGTGAACTGGTTGTGGCCGGGGCCGTATTGGCTGGTCGCCGCGTTGCTGGCGAAGACGGGGCCGGCGGTCTTCACCCAGGACGAGGCGTTCAGCAGGTCGGCGGAGGCGGAGGCGGTCAGCAGGCCCATGCAGTAGTTGGCGTCGGTGGCGCTGGCCGAGAAGGTCATGAAGACCTTGCCGTTGCGCTGGATCACGGCGGGGCCCTCGTTGACCCGGTGGCCGATCGTCTCCCAGGAGGCGGTCGGCGTGCTGATCCGGACCGGGGTGCCGGTGATGGCCCAGGCGCTGGACATTCTCGCCAGGTAGAGATTGGTGCCGCTGCCGACGGCGGGGTCGTTCTGCGCCCAGCTGAGGTAGCGGACGCCGTTCACCACGAAGGTCGTCGCGTCGAGCGAGAAGGTGTCCAGCGGCAGTGCGATACGGCCCTTCTCCGTCCAGGTGCCCGTGATCGGATCGGCGGCGGCGCATTCGAGGACGTAGGGCCGGATCTTCCAGATGTCGTTCGTGGCGCCGGCGGCGAAGTAGACGTACCACTTGCCGTCGATGAAGTGGATCTCCGGGGCCCAGATGTGGGCACCCATCTCGCCGCTGGAGTGCTTGGTCCAGATGGTCGTCTCGGCGGCGGACGCGAGCCCCTGGATCGTGGTGGCGCGGCGCAGGACGATGCGGTCGTACGCCGGCACCGTGGCGGTGAAGTAGTAGAAGCCGTCGGTGTGTTTGAGGATGTGCGGGTCGGCTCGCTGCGCGGCGAGGGTGTTCGTGTAGGTGACCCCGGGTGACGCGGGCACGGCGGCGTGGGCCGTCCCGGCCGAGACTCCGGCGACGGTGGCGGTGGCCGAGCCGGCGATCATGCCGAGGACCGTTCGACGGGCGAGCTCAGGTCGCACGGGGGCACTCCTTCTGGTCGATATATCGAATGCCATTCGACTGTTCGGCCAGAAGATAGGATCCTCACCCCCCTCCGTCAACGCTTCTGTCAGATCCCGCCACGGCTGTCTGCACGCAGAGGACCGGCAGGTTCGGTTCACCTGCCGGTCACGACTGCTCCGCCCTGCGCCCGAACCGTCAGCGGCGCCTGCGAGCGCGACGGATCAGCAGCAGCGCCACGAGCGCGCCCGCGGCGGCGAGCACCGGAGTCCGCTGGTCCCGCGCCACCTGCATGCCCTGGCCGGCCTTCTCCCGCACCGGCTCGGGGGCCTTGTCCCGGGCCAGCTCCGCCATGTGCGCGGCCTTGTCGCGGACCTGCCCGGAGGCCGCCACCGCCTTGGCGCGTACCGGCTCCGGGGTCTTGTCCTGCACCGTGTGGGCCGCGTGTGCGGCCTTGTCCCGCAGCTGAGCCGTGACCTGGGTGGTCTTCTCGGCGACCTGCTGCTTGACGGCGGTGGTCTTCTCCTGGGCCCGGGTCTTGACGTCGGTCTTCGCCGCGAGGGCCTCGACGGTCTCGCCCAGTTCCGCGCGGGTCGCTTCGACCTGATCGCGCAGTTCGGCCGGGGAAGGTGCCTGCTCATCGCCCGTGTGCGGCTTGTCTGGAGTCATCGTTGTGCCTTCTCCTTGATCTCGGCCACATCGGCCTTGATGCTGTCCATGGCCTGTTCGGGCTTCGCCGGGGTCGCCTTGTCGATCTGCTTCTTGCCGAGCACCGCCATCACCGCGGTGATGACGGCCAGGACGCCGGTGACGATCAGAGCCGCCAGCCACACATCCATGGCCTGCGACAGCGCGGCGATCGCGGTGGCCACCAGCGCCTGGAGGGTGAGCACCCCCATCAGCCCGGCGCCGCCGAACAGGCCGCCGCCCTTGCCGAACCGCTTGCCCTTCTGGCTCATCTCCGCCTGTGCCAGGCGCATTTCGTCGCGGACCAGTTGCGACAGCTGCTGCGAGGCGCGCTGGACCAGCTCACCCACTGGTTCCTGCGTCTCGGCACCTGGGCGGTGGGCGCTGTCTGCTGTCATGGCTGCTCACCTGTCCTTCGTCGGCCTGTCCGGCAGGCCCGGTGCGCGCCGTGGTCCGTTCTGGTACGGCTGCGGCCTGCCCGCTGGTCTGATCGGACGTCCGGGTACCCCCGCGGGACACACGTCACCGCTTCTCAGCGGACGGATCGCCACAGCAGCCGCGGAGCGCTCCGGACCAGGGCGGCCGCGCCCAGTCCGATCAGGCCCCCGGCCACCACGTCGGAGGGGTAGTGCGCTCCGCTGTACACGCGCTGCGCGGACACCAGCACCGCCATCACCCCGCAGGCGGCGCCGGCGGCCGGCCACGGCGGCGCGACGGCGCCCGCGAAGCCGACGGCCGCCGCGGTGTGCCCGGAGGGGAAGGAGGAGCTGTCCGGACGGTCCTCGAGCTCCTCGGGCGGCACCCACTCCCGCGGCGGGCGGCGCCGTTCGTACAACTGCTTGGCGACCGCGTTGGAGAGCACCTCTGCCGTCGCCATGGCAGTGATTCCCGCTACGGCCGCCGTACGGCCGCGCCACCCGCCGAAGGCGGCCAGCGCTGCGGCCGTCGCCCACCACAGCTTGGTGTGCTCGGCCGCCTCCTGCACCGCGGGCGAGGCCCGCCGCAACCAGGGCGGCCCGCACCCGATCACCCGCCTCGCCAGCAGATGATCCCCGTCGCGCAGATCCGTCATCGTCACCATGACCAGCCGACTTCCCTCCAAAGGCGTTGTCCATACGGCTCGGCCGCCGCCGGACCTGTCCGGAACCCTGCGCCGGGTCCGGGACGGGGCCCGCGGCGGCGGCCGCGACCTCAGGTTTCGAGACGGCGGCGGTCCTCCTCGTCCCACTTGCGGGTGTCACGCGGCTCGACGTACGGCTCGTCCCCAGCGGGATGACCGCCCGCCACAGCCCGCTGGCGGGCCATCTCCGCGTCGAACTCCAGGCCCAGCAGGATCGCCAGATTCGTGATCCACAGCCACACCAGGAAGATGATCACACCGGCGAAGGTTCCGTACGTCTTGTTGTACGAGCCGAAGTTCGCCACGTAGAACGCGAACCCGGCCGAGGCGACCAGCCAGATCAGTACCGCGAGGAGGCTGCCCGGGGTGACCCAGCGGAAGCCGCGCACCTTGGCGTTCGGCGTCGCCCAGTACAGGATCGCCATCATGGTGGTGACCAGGATCACCAGCACCGGCCACTTCGCGATCGACCACACGGTCAGTGCCGTGTCGCCGAGACCGAGCACGGAGCCGACCTGCTTGGCCAGGCTGCCGGTGAACACGACGATCACCGCGCTGAGCACGGCAATGACCATCAGGACCACGGTCACGCCGAGGCGGACGGGCAGCACCTTCCACACCGGCCGTCCCTCGGGGACGTCGTAGACCGCGTTGGCCGTCCTGATGAACGCGGCGACATAGCCGGAAGCCGACCACACCGCCAGTGCCAGGCCCACGATCGCCATGATCGAGCCGAGCCCTGCGTTGCCCTGCATCTGCGTCACCGCGTTGGTCAGGACATCTCGCGCCGCGCCCGGGGCCAGCTTTTGGATGTTGTCCAGCACCTGCTGGGACGCCGACTGCCCGACGACTCCGAGCAGCGAGATCAGCGCCAGCAGTGCGGGAAACAGCGCCAGGATCCCGTAGTAGGTCAGGGCCGCGGCCCGGTCGGTCAGCTCGTCCTTCTTGAACTCCTTCAGGGTGCCTTTCAGCACCGCCATCCAGGAGCGCTTGGGCAGGTCGGTCGGAGTGTCCGGCGCCTGCTCTTCCACCTGTTCGTTCGGCCCGGCCTGGGGTCCCTGCGCGGTGTCGGCCGTCTGGTCGGTCGTTCCGTGCTCGCCGTGCCTTCCATGCCGTCTCAGAGTCCGTGCCATGCGGCCCCGAGTATCCCCTCGGGCACCACCCCACACACGGCGTCCCACCTGATCAGCTCAGCACCTTCAGCACCGCCTGGGAGATCCGTGCCGCCGTCGGCCCGGGCTCCTCCCCCGGGAGGAGGAGGTGGCTGATGGTCATCCGGACGGTGATGTCGGTCGCGAGGGCGACGAGATCCTCGTCCCGGTCGGGGAAGCGCTCCGTGAGCCATGCGCGCAGCAGGGACTGGGCAGCGTCGAAGATCGGGTCCGCGCGTGCGGTGAGGTAGGGCAGCAGGCTGTCGGACCCCTCCCTGGCGGCCACGACCACAGCCCGGATGAGCGGGTTGCGGTGGGCCTCGGTGAGGACGAAGAAGACAGCGCTCTCCAGCGAAGCACGGGGATCCGGGAGCCCGGGGTAGAGGGTCAGGGAGACGCTGTGCAGAAACTCGTGCGTCTCCCTGATCACCAGGGCACGGCCCAGGCCCGCACGGTTGCCGAACTCCTTGTACACCGAGGGCCGCGACACCTCGGCCGCCGTCGCGACGGCGGACAGGCTCACCTTGTCCCAGCCCGAGCCGCACGTCAGGTCGCGTGCGGCGTCCAGTACGCGCTGCCTCATGTGCTTGCGCCAGGCGACGCGTGGCGGGTCGGGTATCGATCGGTCGCTGTCAAAGGGCTCTGTCCTGTTCATGTGCGCCGCCATGGCCCGAGTCTGGCAGGACCACCTGGCCGCGGATGCTCCGGTGGAGGAACCCGCGGCCAGGTGGTGGGGGCCCGCTGCCCGGGCGGGGGGGGCCGGGGCAGCGGGGGCAGGGAGGGGATCCGGTCGCGTCAGCCGCGCTTGCGGCGGAGCAGGAAGATGATCCCTCCGCCCAGCGCCAGCGTCACGGCGGCCAGTCCGAGGGGTACGGCCACGCCGGCACCGGTCCGGGCCAGCGGTTCGCTGTCACCGGCGGCCCGGGAGTCGTTCCCGCCGTCCGGGCCCGTCTCGTCCGAAGGGCTCGCGCCGGCCGCCTCGGTGGCCGTCGTGCCGGGTGCCTGCGAGGCGTCGGTTCCCGAGGTGGGAGCGGCTCCCGCCCCGGACGCGGGGGCCTCGCCGGGTGCCGCATCGGTCGCCTTCGCGGCGTACGCCCCGCGGTCGGGGGCGTCGGCGGATCGGCGGGCGCCGGTGATGTCCGTGGTGACCTCGGCCAGCGACATGCCCGAACCGATGGCGGGCGAGCCCTCGCTCAGCCGGAAGTCGGCGCCGGACCGGGCGCCGGGCTTGACGAACCCGGGGTCGGCGATGATGTCGTGCGAGCCCTTCACCTCGGGCGCCTTCCCGCCGTAATAGACGTTGTAGTCGTAGAAGACGTCGACGTTCTTGTGCGCGGAGTTCGTGGCCTGGCCGGGGCGGCCGTAGGAGACGTTGTTGAGGAGCCGCACGTCCTTGCTGTCGTGGGCGAAGATGTTGGCGTAGCTCTCCATGCGGGTGCTGCGGCCGTTCTGGTAGGCCGTGTTGTGCAGGATGTCCACGTGCTGGCTCTTGAAGGAGTGGATGCCCGAGCCGCCGTTGTTGTAGGAGACGTTGTTGGCGACCAGGACCCGGCCCTGGTAGTCGGGGCCGCTTTCGCCGGCTTTCGACTTGTCCTTGAGGGTGTCGATGATGATGCCGTTACCGTCCGAGTAGCACTTGCAGCGCTCCCACTTCACCTTCGTCTCGTTGTCGTGGACGGTGTTGTTGGTGACGCGGATCTTGTACTTCCTGGGGTCGCCGCGGTCGATGTCGCGCGCGGCCAGGATCGAGATGCCGCTGGTGGCGAAGACGGTGTACCACGAGGTGGAGTAGACGTGGTTGCGGTCGATCGTCATGTAGTCGGCGCCGCGTGAGCCGATGCCCAGGCCGGGGCAGTGGTGGACGGTGTTGCCGACGATGTCGATGTGGTGGGGTGTGGCGCCCGACGACTTGTTCGGTTCGGCCCAGATGCAGTTGCCGTTGTACTTCCCGTCCTTGGTGCCGGCGCCCCGCTCCGCGTCCGCCAGGGACATGGTGGCGCTGCTGCCCTTGACCTCCAGTCCGCGCACCACGATGTGCGCGGCACCGCTGATGCGGATGCCGTTCCACGCGGCGACGGTATGGATGACGGGGCGGTGTCCCGGGTGCGCCTGGAAGGTGATGGGTGCTCCGGGCCGGCCGGAGCGGGAGATCACCATCACGTCCGAACCGCCCGGACGCTCGGTGTAGGTGCCGTTCATGATGGAGACGGTGTCTCCGGGGGCGGTGCTGTCAGCGGCCTTCTGCAAGGTGCGGAACGGCTTGGCCGGCGATGTTCCCTGGTTGCTGTCGGAGCCGCTGGGGCTGACGTAGTACGTGCGGGAGGCGGCCTGCGCCGTCTGCGATCCGGCGAGACCGAGGGGTATCGCCGCGCCGACGAGTACTACGGACACTGCGTATGCGCCTGTGCGTTTCATTGCTGCCTTTTCTTCGAGGATGCTCGCGCGGACGACGCTCCGCCCCGGCCCCCACGGGACCGGCTGGAAGACCATGGGTCGCGCAAGACCTCACGAGCGGTCCGGGGAGCAACGTCGGGCACGCGACCGCGGTGCGAGGAGGCACATAGGGATGTCGTTCCTGGCCTGCGCGTGACGATTGCGTCCCTGCGCTCCTCCGGACTCTTCTCTCAGGAGGCACGGCAGCTCACGATCGCCCGACCGGCAGGCCCTGGCCCCGCGGTCGCGGAATGTCGGCAGCCCGATGCGTCACCGGCTGCCCACCCGCGGCGTCACTCACCCAAGTCCGCTTCGTGGGGGGTGAGTTGCGCAAGTGACGTTGGCAGACTCCGGCTCCGGACGCAAGGCAGAACGAGTTGTCAACGTTCTGACCACCTGTCAGCTCCGCACGGAATTTCACGAAGGTGACATCAAAGGGTTGCGCATTGGCATCGTGGTATACCAGCATGCCGCCATGCCAAGCATCGATTACGAGACACCGGGCACCCCGCCCTCTCCCCCCGCCGCGCTGCCCCCCTTGAGGCAGCCCGCCTCCCGCACGGACCGGGTGCGCGACGCGCTGCGGCAAGCGATCCTCGACGGGGCGCTGCCGCCCGGGCGGGCCCTGGTGGAGCGGGAACTCGCCGAGATGTACGGCGTCTCGAAAACCCCGGTGCGTGAGGCGCTCAAGCAGTTGCAGTCGACCGGGCTGGTGGAGATCAATGCCTATCAGGGGGTGAGCGTCCGCAAGCCCGACGACCGGCTGGTGCGGGAGCTGTACACCGCCCGGCGCGCGGCCGAGCCCGAGGCCGTCCGGCTGGCCGCCGAGCAGCGCGGAGCCGCGGTGTATCCCGCGGCGCGGCGCGCGCTCGACGAAGCGGCCGTACTGATCGGGTCCGGGGAGACGCAGGGCCTGGGCATCGCCAACCGGCGCTTCCACCGCGAGCTGTACACCGCCTGCGACAACAGCTTCCTGTGCGGTTTCCTGGACCAGCTGCAGGACCTGACCGCCTTCGTGGCCGGACTGGGCTGGCGGCTGCGGGCGACCTTCGAGGAGGAGGCCGCCGAGCACGCGGCCATCCTGGAGGCCATGGAACAGGGCGACGCCGACCGGGCCGAGCAGCTGACCCGGTCCCATATCCGCAAGGCGCAGCAGACGCTGTCCCGCACGCTCGGGGACGAACGGTGAAGACCGAGATCTTCGCCCATCCGCTGTCGTTCCGCCGCGCACCGCAGGCCGAGGCGGAGCGGTTGCGGTCCGCGGGAGTCGACGGGGTGCGCCTGGCGTACGCCTACCACGGCGGACGCTGGCTGCTGACGACGAGCGACCCGGCGGCCGTGGTGGACTTTCCCGCCGGCCGCTGGTTCGCCCGGCGCGACGACCGCGCCGGCGACGGAACCGGGCTGTCCCTGCCCGTGCTCGGGAACGAGGCGGTGGAGGCGACCACGGCCCTGGTGGCCGCCGGTGTCGCCGTGACGGCCTGGCTGGTGGGCCTCCACCAGTCGGGCCCGGCGACCGCCCGGCCCGACCTGGCCCTGCGCAACGCCTTCGGCCACCCCTACCGGCACGCGCTGTGCCCCGCCCAGCCCGAAGTCGTCGACTACGCCCGGACTCTGGTCGCCGAAGCGGCCGGGCAACCCGGAGTGAGCGGCCTGGAACTGGAGGCGTTCGGTTACCTGGGCTGGCAGCACCAGAGCGCGCACGACAAGTGCGGGGCAGCACTGCGGCCCGTGGACCGCTGGCTGCTCTCCCTCTGCTTCTGCTCGGCCTGCGCCGACCGGTTCATCGCGGCCGGCATCGACGCCGCCGAGACGGCCGCACGGACCCGGGCCGCCGTGCTCGCCCAGCTGGCCGAGCCTCGCCCCGCCGACGGCATCGCTGAGGACGCCGCCACCGCGCTGGGCCAGGACCTGCACGACACGGTCCTCGCCGTGCGGGCCGACGTGACCACCGACCTCGTACGGGCGGCCGCCGAGGGCTCGGCAGGGCTGCCCCTCTCCGTCCGCGCCACCGACGACCGCTACGCCTGCGACGGGAAGTCCTCCGGCGACCTGCGCGCACTGGCGTCCGCCGCCAGCTCGCTCACGGTCACGAATCTCGCCGGGGACGCCTCCGCTCTGCGACAGGACATCGTCGCGGCCCGCGGCACGGAGGCTGAGGTAGCGGCCGGCTGGCACTTGGGCACCGCACAGACCCACACCGAGGAAGAGCTCACCGACATCGCTCTGCAGGCCCGCTCGCACGGAGCCGGCTCCCTCGTCCTCTACGCCTACGATCTCGCCCCCGCACCGCGGCTGGAGTGGTTGCGCCGCCTGCCCCGGGGGCCAGTGGCCGGTGCCCCGGCCACGTACGAAAGGCGGCACGAAAGCCCTCACGAAAGCCCGCACGACAGCCCGCACAACAGACAAACGGAGCCGGCAAGATGACCGGATACCTGATACGCCGCCTACTCCAGCTCATACCCGTCGTCCTGATCGTGTCGCTGGTGCTGTTCCTCCTGCTGCGCCTGATGCCCGGCGACCCCACCCTGGACATCCTGGGTCAGGAGGCCAGCGCCGAAGACCGGGCGGCACTCCGCGCCGAGCTGGGCCTGGACGCCCCCCTGTGGCGCCAGTTCACGGACTGGCTCAGCGGCATGGCCCGCGGCGACCTCGGCGCCTCCTGGCTCACCGGCGAGGAGATCGGCACCGTACTCGGCGAACGGCTCGCCGCGACAGCCGAACTCGGCGTCATCGCCCTGCTCTTCGCCCTGTTCATCGGCATCCCCGCCGGAGTGCTCGCCGCCGTGAAACGGCGCACACCCACCGACACCGCGCTCAACTCCGCGGGGCTCCTGGCCCTTTCCGCGCCTCACTTCTACCTGGCGGCCCTGCTCATCCTCGTCTTCGGACTGTGGCTGAAGTGGCTCCCGCCCTCCGGTTATGTGCCGTTCACCGAGGACCCGGTGGAGAACCTGCGGCACATGGTGCTGCCCGCGGTCACCATCGGCTCCACCATCGCGGCCGTCACCATGCGCCAGACCCGCGCCGCGCTGCTGGCCGTGTTCAACGAGGACTACATCCGCACCGCGGAGGCGAGCGGCCTGTCCCGTCGCCGGATCGTCGGCGTCTACGCCCTGCGTAACGCCATCGTCCCCGTGGTGACCGTCGTGGCCCTGCAGATCGGAGCCCTGATGAGCGCCACCGTGGTGACCGAGACCGTCTTCACCGTTCCCGGCATGGGCACGCTGATCGTCAACGGCATCTTCAGCCGGGACCTGCCCGTCGTCCAGGGCGCCGTTCTGATGGTGGTGGTCTTCGTCCTCCTGGTGAACCTGCTGGCCGACCTGATCTACGCGTGGCTCGACCCGCGCATCACGTACTGACAGGAGCGACGATGGCCACCGAAACCCTCACCCCGGCCGCGCGCCGCCCGGTCCTGGACCGGCTGCGCCGCGACCGCCGCGCCCAACTCGCCCTGCCGATCCTGCTGTTGCTGGCTCTGGCCGCCGCTGCCCGGCCGTTCATGACCGAGCGGATGCGGGCCACCGACACCGACAACCTCCTCGCCGGCCCCAGCGCGCAGCACTGGCTGGGCACCGACGAACTCGGCCGGGACGTCCTGGCCCGCATCACCGCCGGGGCACTGGTGACCGCGGAGGTCGCCACCGTCACCGTGGGCGCGGCCCTCGTGGCGGGAACCGTCCTCGGCCTGCTGGCCGGATACCGCGGCGGATGGCTGGACGCCGTCATCATGCGGACGTCCGACGGGCTGCTCGCCTTCCCGCTGCTCGTGCTCGCCCTCACCGTGGTCGCCGCCCTCGGCCCCGGGCTGCGCAACGCCCTCATCGCCATCGCCGTCGTGACCACGCCCCGCTTCGCCCGGGTGGTCCGCGGAGAGGTGCTGTCGCTGCGGACTCGCGAATGGGTCTCGGCCGCGCGCATCGTGGGCGTACCGCAGTCCGCCATCATGCGCCGCCACCTGCTGCCGCACCTGGCGGGCACCCTGCTGGTCTTCGCCGCGCTCCAGGTGTCCACCGCGATCATGGCCGAGGCCGCCCTCAGCTTCCTCGGCCTCAGCGTCCAGCCCCCGCAGCCCAGTTGGGGCGCCATGGTGGCCTCCGGCACCGACCATCTCAGCGCCAGCTGGTCGCTGAGCGTCTTCCCCGGCCTGGCCATCCTCCTCACGGTCGCCGCGTTCAACATGCTGGCCGACGCCCTGCGCGACGCGCTCGACGCGCATCGGCCGCAGCTGACGCCACCGCGCTGACGCGGTCGCGCCGCCTGCAGAACAGAACAGCGGCCTGCGCAGCCTCGAACCGCACCCGTGGGCGGTCCTACCGCCCACCGAACCGAACCACCTCCCTCACCGGCGCACCAACCCGCGTCCCACCCCTCCGGCGCCCTCTGCCGCGCCCGTCGGCCCACCCTCCAGGGCCCCTAGGAGCGAGCCCCCTCCGGCCCGCCTCCCCCGCACCCAGCGCACCCCGCACCCCGCACCCGCGATCCGCACAAGGAAGTGCCCTGTCATGCCCCTTTCCTCACGTATCTCCCGTTCCTCCCTCGGCCTGCCACGCCGTGCCGTCCTCGCCGGTGCCGCCGCCACCGCGGCCACCGTCACCCTGTCCAGCGTCTCCGGATGCAGCGGCGACTCCGGTTCGCCCGGTGGCTCCTCCGGCACGCTGACCGCGGGATTCGACAACGAACCGGTCACCCTCGACCCGGCGCTCAGCGCCGCCATCTCCTCCGACCGCAACGTGCTGAACCTCTTCTTCGACGCGCTGCTGCGTCAGCTCCCGGACGGAACGTTCGAGCCGGCCCTCGCCACCAAGTGGGACGCCACCGACTCCGCGGTCACCCTCACCCTGCGCGAGGGGGTGAAGTTCCATGACGGGACGCCCTGCGACGCCGAGGCCGTGGTGTTCAACCTGCGCCGGGTGATGGAACCTGCCACCCTCTCCACCAAGGCCGCCGCACTGGCCAAGGTGGCCTCCGTCGAGGCGGCGGACCCGAAGACCGTGAAGATCACGCTCAAGTCGCCCGACCCCCTGCTGCTCACCCACCTCGCCCACGAAACAGGCATGATCGCCTCCCCTGCCGCGATCAAGAAGCACGGCGCGGACTTCAGCCGCAACCCGGTCGGCACCGGTCCCTTCACCTTCGCCCAGTGGCGGTCCAAGGTGCAGCTGACCGCCGAGCGCAACGACACGTACTGGGCGAAGGCCGCCGACGGCAGCGCCCTGCCGAAGCTGGACAAGGTCATCCTGCGCTTCGTCACCGAGGCCAAGGTGCTGCGCGCCGAACTGTCCACCGGCGGTGTGCAACTGGTGCGCGCGCTGCCCCCGGAGGAGTACAAGCAGCTCAGCGGTGACCAGCGGATCGTCATCAAGGACGGCGGGGTGCGCCGCGCCTACTACGTCGCCCTCAACGTCACCAAGGGCCCCTTCAAGGACCCTGCCGTGCGCGCCGCGTTCGCCCGCGCCGTCGACCGCCGCGCGGTGGGCAAGGCGGCGGCCGGTGACGAGTACGACATCGCCCCGTCCTTCGCGACCTCCTCGGACTGGTTCTACGACGACTCCATCGCGCCGCTGCCCCAGGACCCCGGCAAGGCGCGCCAGGCCCTGGAGGAGGCCGGGCTGCGCGGCGAGGTGCCCATCACCGTCGTCGCCCGCCGACGCGCGCCCGACCCCACCATCGCCGAACTCCTGCAGAGCCAGCTCACCGAGGTCGGCTTCGCCCCCAAGGCGGAAGTCCTGGAGTTCCAGACGCAGCTGGACCGCATGAAGAACCGGGACTTCGACGCGGCACTCCTGGTCATCGACATCCCGCGCCTGGACCCGTCGCTGGCGTTCGACCCCTACTTCACCAGCGACGGATCGAACAACTGGTCCGGGCTGGACGACCGCACCCTCGACGCCCTGCTCGCGGACGCCGCCGACACCGGCGACAGGCCGGCGCGCAAGAGGGCCTACTCCGACGCGCAGCGCCGCATCATCGACAAGAACTACTGGGTCTTCCTGCACCAGGCGAAGTCGCCCCTCATCCACAGCAGCCGGCTCAAGGGTGTCCAGCTCGACGTGGACGGCCAGTGGCGGCTCGCCGAAGCCCACCTGGATGTGTGAGGAACGCACATGTCCCTCCTCGAGATCCAAGACCTGAGCGTCACCTTCAACGGCACCCCGCCCAGTCCGCCGGTGCGTGCCGTGGACAGCGTCGATCTGCACCTGGAAGCGGGCGAAACCCTCGCCGTCGTCGGTGAGTCCGGCTCCGGGAAGACCGTCACCGCCCTGAGCCTGCTCGGACTGAACCCTCCCGAGCCCGTGTGCAGCATCACCGGCTCGATCCGGCTGGACGGCACCGACCTGCGCGCCCTCGACGGCAACGAGTGGCGGGCCGTACGGGGCCGGCGCGTGGCCATGGTCTTCCAGGACCCCGGCTCCGCGCTCAACCCGCTGCTCACCATCGGCACTCAGATCGTGGACGCGGTACGGGCCCACGAGCGGCTCACCCGCGAACAGGCCCGCCGGCGGGCCGTGGAGGCCCTGGAGCTGGCCCGGATGCCGGAGCCGGAGAGCCGGCTGCGGCAGTACCCGCACGAGCTGTCCGGGGGGATGCGGCAGCGCGCCGCCATCGCCCTGGCCATCGCGGCCCGCCCCCGGCTGCTGATCGCCGACGAGCCGACCACCGCCCTGGACGTCGCCGTACAGGCGGAGATCATGGCGATGCTCCGCTCCCTGTGCGTCGACCTCGGCATGGGGCTGATCCTGATCACCCACGACCTCGGTGTGGTCGCCGAACAGGCCGACCGGGTGGCGGTGATGTACGCGGGACGGGTCGTGGAGAGCGGCCGGGCCGCACACGTCCTGAAGCAGCCGAGGATGCCGTACACCCAGGCCCTCCTCGCGGCCACGCCCCGGCTCGACGCCGCCGCCCGTACCCGGCTGGTGTCCATCGAGGGGCAGCCGCCCCGGCTGCGGGACCGGCCCTCGGGGTGCTCCTTCGCTCCCCGGTGCCCCGTCGCCGTGGACGACTGCACGAAGACCGCGCCGCCGCTGACCGTCTTCCCCCGAGACCACGCCGCGGCCTGCCTGTTCGCGGACGCTCCGGTGGAACTGCCCACCGCACCGGCCGCGACCGCGAGCGACCCCGAGCCCGTGGCCCCGGCCACCGCCGCCGAGCCGCTGGTGGAGTTCGACGCGGTCGACCTGCGCTATCCGGTCCGCGGCGGGGCCCTGCGCCGGGTCACCGGCCACGTCCACGCCGTCCAAGAGGTCAGCCTGCGGGTCGAGGCGGGCCGGACCCTGGCCCTGGTCGGGGAGTCCGGCTCCGGCAAGACCAGCCTCACGAAACTGCTCCTGCGCCTGGAGCGCCCGTCCGGCGGCACCGTCCGCTACGACGGCATCGACGTCACGCGCCCCGACCCGGCCGGGCTGCGGCGGCTCCAGCGGGAGGTGCAGGTCGTCTTCCAGAACCCCTACGCGAGCCTGGACCCCCGGCTGACCGTGCGGCAGATCCTGCACGAGCCCCTGCGGGTGCACGGCCTCGACGCCGACGCGGCCGTCCTCACCGGGCTCCTGCGGGACGTCGGCCTGGACTCCTTCGCCCTGGACCGCTTCCCCTCCGCCTTCTCCGGCGGCCAGCGTCAACGCATCGCCATCGCGCGGGCCCTGGCCCTGCGCCCGCGGCTGATCGTGTGCGACGAGGCGGTCAGCGCCCTGGACGTGTCGATCCAGGCGCAGGTGCTCAACCTGCTCGCCGACCTCCAGGCGGAGCACGGCATGGCCTACCTCTTCATCACCCACGACCTGGCCGTGGTCCGCTCGGTCGCCCACCGCATCGCGGTGATGCGGCACGGCCGGATCGTCGAGGAGGGCACGGCGGAGGACATCTACGCCGCCCCCGCCCACGAGTACACCCGCGCACTGCTCTCCAGCGCGCCCGGCCGCAATGGCCCCCCGGCGTGCGCGGGCGCCCGGCAGCCCACCGCATCGCTCTCGCAGAACATCTCGCAGAACAAGGAACGGAGCCCCCTGTGGCGAAGGTGACCAGGGTCAGCCTGACCTCGATCAACACCCCCCGGCACAACAGCATCACCTGCGGCCACATCCTGGTCGAACTCCACACCGACGACGACTCCCTCGTCGGCGTCGGGGAGATGTCCGACCTCCAGCACCTGCCGCGCTTCCACTTCGACGTGCCGGAACTGGAGGCCACCCTCAACGAGATCCTGGTGGGCCTGGACGCCCTCCAGCTGACCGAGGTCGAACGGCGGCTGGAGGCCAACTTCCCGCAGGCCGGGTACATCTACGACAAGAGCCGGGCCATCAAGTGCGGCGTCGACATCGCCTTCTGGGACCTGGCGGCCAAGCAGCTCGGGGTCCGGGTGTGCGACCTGCTGGGCGGTGCGGTCCGCGAGTCCGTGCCCATCGCGTACCCGATCTTCCGGCAGCAGCACGAGGAGGACGTCGAGCGCAACCTCGCCATGGTCGAGCGGCGCGTCGCGGAGGGCTTCGAGTTCTTCCGGGTGTACGTGGGGCGCCGGCTGGACCTGGACGAGCGGTTCCTGCGCACCGCCCGCGAACGGTTCGGCGACCGGATCGCCATCAAGTCGCTGGACTTCTCCAACCTGCTGGACGCCAAGGCGGCCTGCAACTTCGCCGAGAAGGTCGCCGACGTGGGCTTCGACCTCGTGGAGGCACCGGCACCCAACCACGACGTGCGCGGGCTGGTGTACGCCCGCAACCGGCTGCCCGTACCGATCAGCGAGCACGTGTACGGCTTCCGGTGGGCGCTGGACCTGGTCGCCGCCGACGCGGTCGACGTGTTCAACGTCAGTGTCATCGCCATCGGCGGCATCACCCCGGCCCGGCGCATCTTCGCCATCGCCGAGGCCGCCGGGAAGTCGTGCCTGGTCGGCACCACGCAGGAGCTGTCCATCGGGACGGCCGCCGCGGCCCATGTCGCCATGGCGATGGCGCCGGTCACCGTGCCCAGCGACCCCGTCGGCCCGCTGCTCTACACCCGCGACGTGGTCTGCGACCCGGTGCGCTACGTCGACGGCCGGCTGCACGTGCCGTCGGGCCCCGGCCTGGGCATGCGCCTCGACCCGGAGCTGGTGAAGGCGTCGGCGGGCCCGCTCACCTGGGCCGCCACCAGCGCCGCCGCCGTCGTCGACCGGCAGGAGGTCCCGCGATGACCGGCCCCGCCGCCGAAGGGCCCACTGGGGGCGGACGGTTCGCCGGCCGGGTCGCCCTGGTCACGGGCGGGGCCCGCAACATCGGCCTCGCCATCGCCGTACGGCTGGCCGCCGAGGGTGCCGCCATCGCCGTCAACGGCCCCGACGAACGGGAGGCCGAAGCGGCGGCGGCAGCACTGCGCGAGAGCGGGGCACGCGCCGTCGCCTGCCCGGCGGACGTCTCCGACCCGGCGCAGGTCGACACCTGCGTCGCCCGCGCGGTGGAAGTGCTGGGCGGCCTGGACATCCTGGTCAACAACGCCGCCGCGGCGATGCTGGGGCGCGGTCGCCTGCTCGACCTGGATCCGGCGGACTGGGACCGCAGCTTCGCGGTCAACGCCCGCGGCACGTTCCTGTGCACCGTCGCCGCGGCCCGGGTGATGCCGGCCGGCGCGGCGATCGTCAACATCTCCTCCGTCGGCGCGACCCGCGCCCACCGCTCGGCCGTCGCCTACGACGCCTCCAAGGGCGCCGTCGAAGCCACCACCAGGGCCACGGCCCTGGAACTGGCCCCCATGGGCATCCGCGTCAACGCCGTCGCGCCGGGCCCCGTCATCAACGACCGCTACGAACTGCTGGACGCCGCGCAGAAGCGCGCCCGCGTCCAGCCGGTGCCCCTGGGCCGCATGGGCGACGGTTCCGACGTCGCCGCGGCCGTCGCCTTCCTGGCCTCCGCCGACGCCTCGTTCATCACCGGCCAGGTGCTCACCGTCGACGGCGGGCTGACGGCCCAGATCAGGCCGCCCGGCACCGACCCCAGCCTCGACTCCCCCGCCACCACCCCGGCGCACACCACCGCCGACCAGCCCTAAGGACCCGCAACATGACCGAGACGCCCCAGGCGCCGCTCAACCCCGACGACCTGGCCGCTCTCCGCGAGGCCAGCACCGCCACCATCACCACCCAGCTGTTCAAGCACGGCCTGCGCAACACCTTCCTCGCCGGCCTCACCCGCGTGACCGCCGACGCGCCGCGCATGGTCGGCGAGGCGTTCACCCTCCGGTACATCCCGGCGCGCGAGGACATCGACACCCTCGACGTGTACGACGACTACGACCACCCCCAGCGCGCCGCCATCGAACAGGTCGGGCCCGGCCAGATCCTCGTCGTGGACTGCCGGGGCGAGGGCCGCGCCGCGTCGGCGGGCAACATCCTGCTCACCCGGCTGTCCGTCCGGGGCGCCGCCGGACTGGTCACCGACGGCACGCTGCGCGACATCGAGGAGATCGGGCGCCTCCCGCTGCCCGTGTACGCCACCGGTGCCGCGGCGATGACCAACCTGGCCCTGCACCACGCCGTCGACCTCCAGGTCCCCGTCGGCTGTGCCGGTGTCGCGGTCTACCCGGGTGATGTCCTGGTCGGCGACGCCGACGGCGTGGTCTGCATTCCCCGCCACCTCGTCGCGGTGATCGCCCGTCAGGCGCGGGAACAGGAGCGGCTGGAGGCGTTCATCACCGAGCGGGTCGCCGCCGGCGCACCCCTGCGCGGCACCTATCCCGCGGACGCCGAGACCCTGCGCGCCTACGAGGAGTCCCTCCTCGCCCCGTCCGCCCAGGACTGACCCATCACACTCCCGCGGCGGGCGGGACCGCCGCGGGCCGGCCGTCCGGCCGGAACCAGCCTCCGAGGAAGAAGGCAGGAACACATGGTCACCCCCTCCCCCACCGTCAGACGCCCCTTCGCCGTCCTGATGGCCGGCGCGCTCGTCGGCGGCCTGATCTCCGTCGCCACCGCCGGTCCGGCCACCGCGGCCGACATCACCGGCGACTTCGACGCCACCGCACCCGGCAGCACCCCTGCCGGCTGGCAGGTCACCGGCGCGGCCGGTGACGCCGCCGTGCAGGACGTGCCCGGCACCGTGGACCGGAGCCTGCGGCTGCGGGACACCTCCACCGGCGCCCCGGTCACCGCGAGCACGACCTTCGGCACCACCACCTCGACCGTCGTCGCGGGCTTCCGGCTGCGCGCCGCGCAGACCTCCGCGACGATCGGCGTGCACCTGGACAGCAGCGGCGGACACAGCGTCACCGTCGCCATGGGCACCGACGGCCGCCTTTACACCTACAGCGCGGCCGAGCGCGTGGACCTCGGCGCGTACACGGCCAACCGCTGGTACGACATCCGCGTGGTCGCCCACCCGTCCTCGGGCACCGCCGACGTGTGGGTGGACGGCTCGCGCAAGGCCAAGGGCCTGGCGTTCCGGACCGGCACCAGGGCCCTGGGCAGCATTGCGGCCGGTACCTCCACGGCCGGCACGGGCACCGCCTGGCTGGACGACGTCCGCACCACCACCGAGAGCGCCCCGCAGGGCTGGCCCCGCCTCGGGTCCGTCGCCCCGCGCACCGCCTGGGAGGTCGGCACCTCCCCGCTCATCGTCGGCGCCGAGACCCTCGACCGCGACTACACCGACTACCAGGCCTTCGCGCCCTACCTGGGCAAGCTCGGCGCGACCAGCACCCGGCTCCAGGGCGGCTGGGCGAAGACGGAGAAGACCAAGGGCGTCTACGACTGGACCTGGCTCGACCGGATCGTCGACGACGCCCTCGGCCGGGGCGTCAAACCCTGGATGCAGCTGTCCTACGGCAACGGCGCCTACACCGGCGGCGGCGGCTCCGGCCTCGGCGGCCATCTGCCCACTTCCCCGGAGGCCCTGGCCGCGTGGGACGCCTGGGTGACCGCCATGGTCAAGCGGTACGAGAATTGGGTCACCGAGTGGGAGATCTGGAACGAACCCAACCTGGCGGGCATCCCCGTCGGCGACTACACCGACTTCTTCATCCGCACCGCCCGGCTCATTCGCGCCGAACAGCCCGACGCGGTGATCTACGGGCTGTCCGAGGCCGGCATCGACGTGCCCTACACCCGGGACTTCCTCGTCCGGCTCGCCGAACGGGGCAGGGCCGACCTCCTGGACGGCATCAGCTACCACCCGTACAACCCCAACCCCGACGACGCGTGGACCTACGGGCAGGTGCAGAAGATCCGGGACCTGATCGCCCAGTACGCGCCCGGGACCGTCCTGCGCCAGGGCGAGAACGGCGCGCCCAGCAGGCCTGGCAGCTTCGGCGCCCTGGGTGACCTCGACTGGACGGAACTCAGCCAGACCAAGTGGGTCCTGCGCCGCGTGCTCAACGACCTCGGACGCGACATCAGCACCAGCGTCTTCAGTATCTCCGACCTGCACTACCCCTCGAAGATCAACAGCAAGGGGCTGCTGCAGACCAACACCGACAAGAGCATCCGCTACGCCAAGCCCTCGTACTACGCCGTGCAGACTGTGGCGTCGGTCCTCGCCGGCACCAGGCCGCTGCCCGGCTACCGCTGGAGCGCGGCCCCCGACACCCCGCTCACCGTGCAGGCGTTCGCCAAGCGCGACACCGGCCGGCAGATCGTCGGCGTCTGGTCCGGCACGGCCAAGCCCAGCGAGAGCACCGCCCGCACCGCCACCGACCTCACCTTCACCGGCGGGGACTTCGCCGATCCTGTCTACGTCGACGTCCGCACCGGCGCCGTCCACGACATCCCGGCCGCCAACTGGTCGGTGCAGGGCAGCACGTACACCTTCAAGGACATACCGGTGTACGACTCGCCCGTGCTCATCGCCGACCGTTCCGTCATCAAGTTCTAGCGCCCGGCCGGTCCCCGCCCCCGCCGGGGCGGGGACCGGCCCAGGAGGCAACCGTGCAAGCCCCTGTCCGAGCCGCGCTGAAGTCGATCGTCGGCGACGCGCACTACCGCGAGGCGGACGGCGACCTCGTTCCCTTCAGCCGGGACGCCACCCCGCTGTTCACCGCACGGCCCGACGCCGTGGTCTTCCCCGCCGACACCCAAGAGGTGTCGGCCATTCTGGAACTCGCCACCCGGCACGGCGTTCCGGTCGTGCCGCGCGGCGCCGGATCCAACCTGTGCGCCGCCACCGTCGCCCTGCGCGGCGGCATTGTCCTGGCCCTCACCCGCCTCGACCGCATCCTGGAGATCGCCCCGGCCGAACTGCTCGCCCGCGTCCAGCCGGGCGTCACCAGCGCGGCACTCGCCGACACGGCCGCCGGGCGGGGCCTGCTGTGGGCACCCGACCCGGGCAGCCGCACCGTCGCCACCATCGGCGGCACCATCGCCACCAACGCGGGCGGTCTGCGCGGCCTCAAGTACGGCGTCACCCGCGACTACGTCCTCGGCCTGGAGGCCGTCCTGCCCACCGGAGAGGTGATCCGCACCGGCGGGCGCCTGCACAAGGACGTCGCCGGATACGACCTCACCCGCCTGCTCACGGGCTCCGAAGGCACCCTCGCCGTGATCACCGAGGCCACCCTCGCATTGCGCCCCGCACCCCGGACGTCCGGCACCGGAGTCGCCTACTTCCCCGACCTCGCCGCCGCGGGCAGCGCCGTCACCGCGATCATCTCCAACGGCGTACTGCCGGCCACCCTCGAATTCCTCGACCGGTCCTGCGTCCAGGCGGTGGAGGACTTCGCCGGACTCGGCCTGCGCACCGACGCCGGCGCGCTGCTCCTCTTCGGCGACGACGGCGAACCCGACGCCGTGACCCGCGCCCTGACCCGGATGAGCGAGGCCTGCGCCGCGCACGGCGCACTGGAGGTCACCACCGCCGCCCAGGTCGCCGAGGCCGCGGCCCTGCTCGCCGCACGCCGCTGCGCCCTGCCCGCCCTGTCCCGGCTCGGCGCGCTGACCATCCTGGAGGACGCGACGGTCCCGCGCCCGCGCATCGCCGAGATGGTGGAGCGCATCGACCGGATCGCCGAGCGGCACGACGTCACCCTCGCGACCTTCGGGCACGCCGGCGACGGCAACCTCCACCCCACCTGCGTCATCGGCTCCCCCGACGACACCGAGGCCATCGCCCGGGCGGAACGCGCCTTCGGCGACATCTTCGCCACCGCCATCGAACTCGGCGGCACCATCACCGGCGAACACGGCGTCGGAGCCGCCAAGTTCCCCTACCTCACCGCGCAACTCGGCTCCGCACAGGTCGCGTTGCTGCGCCGCGTCAAGGACGCCTTCGATCCGGCCGGCATCCTCAATCCCGGAAAGCTGGGTTCATGACCGACTCCGTCTTCGACCCCGACCTGCTGTCGCGCTGCATCTCCTGCGGCTTCTGCCTGCCCGCCTGCCCGACGTACGCCGCGACCGGGGACGAGGCGTCCTCGCCGAGGGGCCGGATCAACCTCATGCGCGCCCTCCAGAACGGCAACCTCGACCCTTACGACCCCACACTGCAGGAGCAGTCCTCGCAGTGCCTGGGCTGCCGCGCCTGCGAACCGGTGTGCCCGGCGGGGGTCGAGTACGGGCAGCTCCTCGAACAGTGGCGCGACCACCAGTGGAAGGGCCGCAGACAGCCGCTGCCGGCGCGGGCCCTGATGCTGGCGGCCCGGATGCGTCCCGTCTTCCGCCCCCTGGGCCTGGTGCGCAGAGCAGCCCGCGGCAGGCACCGGTCGTCGAAGGCCTCCGCAGCCCCGGTGTCCCTCATGCTCGGCTGCTTCGAACGGGTCCTGTTCCCGAAGGTCAGCCGTGCGGCCCGGGCCTTGGTGCCCGGCGCCGCAGTCCCCGCCGGCCAGGGCTGCTGCGGCGCCCTGCACGCCCACAACGGAGACACGGCAGCCGGCGAACGCCTCGCGCACCGCCTCGGGGACGATCTGCCCGGCACCATCGTGACCACGTCCGGAGGCTGCGCCGCCCACCTGTCCTCGGTGCTCGGCCCGGAGCGAGTGCGCGAACTCTCCGCGTACCTGGCCGATCGCGGCGCGTCGGGCGAACTGCGCGTGGACGGACGGCGGGCGCGCGTCGCCCTCCAGGACTCCTGCCACCTGCGCAACGGCCTCGGTGTGTGGCAGCAGCCCCGCGACCTGATCGGCCAGGTCGCCGACTACGTCGAGCTGCCCTCCGCCGCCACCTGCTGCGGGGCGGCGGGCACGTACTCCCTGCTCAGGCCCCGCGAATCCCGCCGCATCCTCGACGCGAAGGTCCGGGAGATCGAGGCCGCCGGCGTCGACTACGTCGCCGCGGTCAACCCCGGCTGCCTGCGCCAACTGCGCACCGGTCTGCGCCGCGCCCGCTCCCGGGTGAAGGCCGTGCACATCGCCGAACTGCTCGCCGAAGCAGCGGACAACGGGCCCCGGTGACGGGCCCCCACCTCAGTCGACCCACCGAGAGGCAGCACATGTCTTCCCGCACCACGGCGCCGTCACAGGACGCCGCCACGGCCACCGCCCGCGCCGCGGCCCAGGCCCAGGCGGCCGCCCCGGCCCTCGCCGGCCTCCCCCTGCCCGAGCGAGCCGCGCTCCTGCGCGGCCTGTCCCACACACTGGGCGAGAACGCCGCCCACCTCGCGGCCGTCGCCGAGGACGAGACCCGGCTCGGGGTGGACCGCCTGCGCGGCGAAATACGGCGTACACAGGCGCAGTTGGAGATGTTCGCCGACGTGGTCGAGGCGGGCGCTTTCCTGGACGTCATGATCGACCCCCCCGACCCCTCGGCGCAGCCCGCACCCCGGCCCGACATCCGCCGCATGCTGGTGCCGCTGGGGCCGGTCGCGGTGTTCTCGGCCTCCAACTTCCCGTTCGCCTTCTCCGTGCTGGGCGGTGACACCGCAAGCGCGCTCGCCGCGGGCTGCCCCGTGGTGGTCAAGGCGCACGAGGGACACCCCCGGCTCTCCGACCTGACCGGTGAACTGGCCGCCGAAGCCCTCCCGGCCGGCGTCCTGTCCGTCGTCCACGGCCGCGAGGAGGGCCGGAGCCTGGTCACCCATCCCGCCATCCGCGCGGTCGGCTTCACCGGCTCCACCTCCGGTGGCCGCACCCTGTTCGACCTGGCCGGCAGCCGTCCCGACCCGATCCCCTTCTACGGCGAACTCGGCTCTGTGAACCCGGTGGTGGTCACCCCGGCGGCCTGCGCGGCACGCGGCGCGGACATCGTCCGCGAGTACATCGCCTCGGTCTCCCTGGGCCAGGGACAGTTCTGCACCAAGCCGGGCCTGCTCTTCCTGCCGGCCGAGCACGCCTTGGAGGACCATCTCCGCCGGGCCGTCGCGGCTGTCCCCCCGGCCCCCCTACTGGGCTCCTGGATCAGCACCGCCTACCGCGCGACCCTCGAAGAAGTGGCCACGCACCCGGCCGTACGTTCCGTACACCGTGCGCCAACCCCGGACGACGCGAGGGCGTCCGTCCCCGCCCTCCTCGCCACCACGGCCGAGTCCGTACGGGCGCACCCCGAACTCCTCCAGGAGTGCTTCGGCCCGGCCTCGCTGATCATCACGTACACCACGACGGAAGACCTGCTGGCCACCCTGCACACCCTGCCGGGCAGCCTCACCGCGACCGTCCACGGCCAGGAACACGAGGACGAGCCCCTGGCCCGTCTCCTGGCAGCCGCCCTGCACACCGGACGCCTGATCTGGAACGGCTGGCCCACCGGCGTCGCCGTGACGCCCGCCATGCACCACGGCGGCCCGTGGCCGGCGACGACCTCCCCCCTGCACACCAGCGTCGGCAGCAGGGCCATCACGCGCTGGATGCGCCCGATCGCCTATCAGAACATGCCGGAGCAGCTGCTGCCGGCCCCGCTCCAGCGCGCCAATCCCTGGAACGTCCCGCAGCAAGTGAACGACGCCCGGCGTACCGTCCCGCCAGGACGCGCGGCCTCCTGACGGGGGCCGCGGCCGGGGTCTCACACCGACGCGCGGGCCACGAACTCGGCCTTGACGTGCACCGTCTTGTGCACCTTGCGGCCGTCGAGGCGCTCGGTGAGGAGCCGCGCCGCCGCCCGGCCGACCTCGGCCGCCGGGTAGCGGATGGTGGTCAGCTGGGGGCGGACCAGGGACGCGAAGGAGGCGTCGTCGTGGCCGATCAGGGCGACGTCTCCGGGGATGTCGATGCCGAGTTCGTGGGCCTTGTCCAGGGCGCCGACGGCGATGACGTCGTTGCCGCAGAAGACCGCGTCGGGGCGGTAGCGGCGGTTCATGAGCTCGCCGAAGCCGGCCGCCCCGGCTTCCCGGGTGTGCTCGCCCCTGACCACCAGGTCGTGGGGCAGCGACATGCCGAACTGCAGGGCCACGGCGCGCAGGTGCTGCAGCCGGGGATCCCCGCCGGTGGCGTCGCGGGGACCGGCGATCATGGCGATGCGGCGTCGCTGCGCCGCGGCCACCCGTTCCAGCGCACGCCGGGTCGCCGCGCGCGCGTCGGGCGTGACGAGGTCGATCGGGCCGAAGGAGACGTCAGCGCTCACGACGACGGGCATACCGGCGTCGACGAGCGGCTTGAAGTCGTCCGGGTTGAGCCGGAACGGGGTGATGATGACACCGGCGAAGCGCTGCTGGAGCGCCTCGGCCAGCAGGGCGCGTTCCTCGTCCTGGCGGGCGCGGGTGTTGCAGACGACGACGTGCAGTCCCAGGCCGCGCAGCTCTTCCTGCAAGGTGGCCGCGAGCTGCGCGAAGAAGGGGTTGGCGATGTCCGGCACGATCAGTGCCACCAGGCTCGACCGGCCGGTCCGCAGACTGCGCGCGGTGACGTCGACGGTGAACGACAGCTCCTCGATCGCCGCTTCCACCGCGGCCCGGGTCTCGGGCGCCACCGGCCGCTTGCCGGAGAGCACATAGGAGACCGTGGCCGACGACACTCCTGCCGCACGGGCGACATCGGCCATCGTGACCCGTTCTCGCACCACTCACGCTCCCTTCGACGGCCACCCTACTTCACGTGCGGTTCCGTCGAGAGAGCGCTCTCCGCGGGGCGGTCCGGCGGACGATTCCGGCCCCGCCTGCGTCAGCCCGCCACGCGCCGCAGCCGGATCAGCGCGCTCGCGCAGTCGCCCGCCGGCAGGTCGGGCAGCGTCAGGCCGAAGCCCATCAGCGTGGCCCCCGACCATGCGCGTCCGGTGTCCTCGTCGCGGTAGCGGGCGGCGTTCTCCAGCCCGCGCAGCCGCAGCGGCGCCTCCGGCGGACCGAACGCGGTGCTGGGCCGCCAGACCAGGACGGCCGCGCGGTCACCGTCGAGATACTGCACGGCCGTCAACGGCCCCTGGCCGGGCGCCAGGAGACGGAACTGCTCGCCTCGCTGCACCACGGGACGGATGTCCTTGTAGACCTCGACCAGGTCGGCGGCCTCGGCGAGTTCGGCGTCCGTCCAGCGCGTCAGGTCCCCGCCGATGCCGAGCACCCCGGCCATGGCGCTGTGGAAGCGGAACCGCAGCGGCACTGCCCTGCCGGTCAGCGGGTTGGGGCTGTCCGTGACCCAGGCGGACATCACGTGCGCCGGGTACAGCTGGCTGAAGCCGTGCTGGATGCGCAGGCGGTCCACGGCATCGGTGTTGTCGGAGGTCCACACCTGGTCGGTGCGGGCCAGGATGCCCGGGTCGACGCGTCCGCCACCGCCCGCGCAGGCCTCGATCCGCAGTCCCGGGAACTCCGCCCGCAGCTGGTCCAGCACCCGGTACAGCCCCCGGGCGTGCTCGACGTGCACGCGGCGGGCGTCGGGGCCGCCCGCGGCGTGGCCCGCTTCGGTGAACGAGCGGTTGAAGTCCCACTTGAGGAAGTCGACCGCGTTGTCGGTCACCACCTGGCGCAGCCGGCCGAGGGTCCACTCGGTGACCTCCGGCCGGGAGAAGTCCAGCACCAGCTGGTGCCGCAGCTCGGTGGCGGTGCGGTCGTGGAGGTGCAGGACCCATTCCGGGTGGGCACGGTACAAGTCGCTGTCGGCGTTGACCATTTCGGGCTCCACCCACAGCCCGAACGCCATGCCCAGGCGGTGCACCTCGTCGGCGAGCGGACGCAGGCCCCGGGGGAACTTCTCCGGATGGGGCGTCCAGTCGCCGAGTCCCGCCCGGTCGTCGTCACGGCCGAGGAACCAGCCGTCGTCGAGCACGAACAGCTCGGCGCCGATGGCGGCGGCGCGGCGGGCGAGCGCGATCTGGTCGTCCTCGCTCACGTCGAACCCCGTGGCCTCCCAGGAGTTGTACAGCACCGGCCGCACCTCCTCCGGGTGGGGCAGGACGTGCGCGCGCAGGTGGCGGTGGAAGGCCCGGCTCGCGCCCCCGAAGCCGCCGGTGGTGTGCAGGGCGAGACTGGTCGCGGTGCGGTGCCGTCCACCGGGCCGCAGGCGCAGCTCGGCACTCTCGTGGCCCTCGTTCGCCAGTACGCCGGTCCGGCCGGCGGCCGTGCGCTGCGCGGTGATCCGCCAGCTCCCGCTCGCCGCGAGCGCGACGACCCAGACCTCCCCCTGTTCCTCGCCCGCGTCCCCGGCATCGAGTGCGGCCCAGGGGTTGGCGTGGTGTCCGGTGTGGCCGCGCCTGCTGCCCAGCGCCGTCTCGCCGACCGGCAGCCCCGACCGCTGGAGGCGGCCCTCGGCGGACCAGCCCCCGTGCACGGAGCTGAGCCGCCAGTCCGGCCGCTGCGGGAGCGGCCAGTGCGCGGAGGCGTACCGGACCAGCAGCACGTCCCCGTCCCGCGGCGTGCCGGTGTGCGCGAACTCCACCCACCGCTCCACCACGTCACCGTCCGGCGGGACGCGGTAGTGCAGCTGCCAGGCCAGCGGCCGGGTGCGGTCCCGCAGCTGGACGACCACATGGTCTTCCTGGACCAGGACGACGTCCTGCACGGTCGCCTCGACGGGACTGCTGCCGTCGGCGAAGCGCACCTCGAAGGCGGGGACGCCGAAGCGGGCTCCGCCGTCGACCGGGTACTCCTCGGTTCCGTCCCAGCGGCCGGCGAAGCTGTTGTCGTGCTCGCTCCAGGGCGGCAGCGCGACCGCGTCGGCGAGCGGCAGCGCGGCACCCCAGTGGAGGTGCCGCACGATGCCCGCGTCCCGGTCCACCCGGAAGACGTAGGCACCCTGAGCGGTGCGCAGCAGCACGGTGCCGCTGTCCTCGTCCAGCTCCACGGGGCGGAACGCACCGGTGGACGACGGGACCGGGCGGGTGGGCATGGTGGTCACGTGACCCTTCCTCGCAGCTTCTCGCGGATCCGACAGCAGGTCAGTCCGGGGTGGACGACTGATCCTCGCGTACGACGGCCACTCCCCCGGGCGGTACCACGGCCCGGCCGTCGGTGACGTCGGCGTCGCCGAGGCCCACTCCGGTGACGGGCACGGTGACGGTCTGTTCCGTGTGATTGATCAGGAACAGATAGGAGTACCGATCCCCCACGCGCCGCACCGCCTCCAGTCCGGGCGGTGCCTCGACGACGGGGGTGAGGCGGGCCTGCTCGCCCATCGCGTGGATCACGTCGCGCAGGGCGGGTACGGGCAGCCGGCCGGCCGCGTACCAGGCGGCGCCCCGGCCGAAGCCGTGCCGGGTGACGGCCGGGCCGCCGCGGGCCGGGCCGCCGTCGGCCGAGTCCTCGTACCGCAACACCGTGGTGCAGCCCCGCGGTTCGACGCGCTCCACCCACTGCGCGACGTCCGTTCCGTCGTCGAGCCGGGCCCGTTCGCCCGTCCGCAGGGGCAGGAATTCGTCCACGACGAGTCCGAGCACCTCCCGCAGGGCTCCCGGATGTCCGCCCGGCCGCACCCGGTCGGAGTCGTCGACGACCCCGCTGAAGCAGCCGACCGCGAGATGGCCGCCCTGCCGCACGTACTGGGTGAGGTTGTCGGTGGCGTCGTCGGAGAGCAGGTACAGATTGGGGGCGACGACGGCCCGGTACGGGGTCAGGTCGGCGCCCGGGGGCACGAGGTCGCAGGTGATGTTCATGGTCCACAGCGCCTCGTACCAGTCGCGGACCACGTCCAGGTAGCGGAACTGGCCGGAGGGCCGGGCCTGCAGTTCCAGGGCCCACCAGTTGTGCCAGTCGAAGAGCACGGCCACCTCGCCCCGCACCCGGCTGCCGGTGACCTCGGCCAGGGAGGCCAGCTCCGCGCCGAGCGCACTGACCTCCTTCCAGACCCGGCCGTCGGTGCCCGCGTGCGGGAGCATCGCGGAGTGCCACTTCTCGGCGCCGGCGCGGGACTGCCGCCACTGGAAGAACATCAGCCCGTCGGCGCCGCGGGCCAGGTGGGTGAGGCTGTTGCGCCGGGTCTCCCCGGGCCGCTTGGCCACGTTGACGGGCTGCCAGTTGACCGCGGACGTCGAGTGCTCCATGAGCAGCCAGGGCCGGCCGGCGGCCATGCCGCGGGCGAGGTCGGCGTTGAGCGCCAGGTCGATGTGGCCGTCGCGGTCGGCGGCGGGGAGGTAGTGGTCGACGGAGACCAGGTCGCACTCGGCGGCGAAGGCGTAGCCGTCGACCTTCTTCTCCAGGGTGCCCATCACGTTGGTGGTGATCGGCACCCGCGGAGTGGTACGGCGCAGCAGGGCCGTCTCGGCGAGGTGCCGGGTGAGCAGCGCGTCGGAGGAGAAGCGGCGGTAGTCGAGTTCCTGGCCGGGGTTGCGGAAGGCGGTGGTGTCTCGGGGCGGGTCGATCTCCTCCCAGTCGCCGTAGCGCTGGCTCCAGAAGTCGGTGCCCCATACGTCGTTGAGCGCGTCGAGGGTCTTGTACCGCTCCTCCAGCCAGATCCGGAACGCGGCCGCGCTGGTGTCGCAGTAGCACAGGGCGTTGTGGTTGCCCCACTCGTTGTGGACGTGCCACAGGGCGAGGGCGGGATGGCTGCCGTAGCGGGCCGCCAGCTCGGTGACGAGGGCGTCGGCCGCTTCGGCGTAGGCGGGGCTGCTGGGGCAGAAGACCTGCCTGCTGCCGTGCGCGAGCCGCGTGCCGGAGGCGGTGACCGGCCGGGCCTCGGGGTGCCGGCGGGTGAACCAGGGGGGCGGTGCGGCGGTCGGCGTGGCCAGGTCGACGGCGATGCCGTGGGCGTGCAGCAGGTCCAGGACCTCGTCGTGCAGGCTCCAGTCGTACGTGCCGGGCCGTGGCTGGATGCGGGACCAGGAGAAGACACCGACGGTGACCAGGTTGACGCCCGCTTCGCGCATCAGGCGGGCATCCTCGCGCCAGACCTCGCGCGGCCACTGCTCCGGGTTGTAGTCGCCGCCGTAGGCGATCCCGCCGAGTCGGCGGGTCACTTCGGCGAGGGGGTGGTTCACGATTTCACGGCTCCAGCGGCGAGTCCGGCGCGCCAGTAGCGCTGCAGGAGGAGGAAGGTGAGCACGATCGGCACGACCGAGACCAGGGCGCCGACGATGGTGAGGGTCTGCAGTTCGGGCAGCCGGCTGGTCTGCGACTGCCAGGTGAACAGGCCCAGGGTGACGGGGTAGAGACGCTCGTCCTGCAGCATGATCAGGGGCAGCAGGAAGTTGTTCCAGATGACGACGAACTGGAACAGGAAGATGGTCACCAGGGCGGGTGCCATCAGGCGCAGTGCGATGGTGCGGAAGATGCGGAACTCGCTCGCTCCGTCCATGCGGGCGGCCTCCATCACCTCGTCCGGGACGGACGCGGCGGCGAAGATGCGGGAGAGGTACACGCCGAACGGGCTGACGATGCTGGGCAGGAACACCGACCAGAAGGTGTTGGTGGCGTCGAGTTCGGCGAACATCAGGAACAGCGGCAGGGCGAGCGCGGTGGCCGGGACGAGGACGCCGCCGAGGACGACGGAGAAGACCGCCTCACGGCCGCGGAAGGCGTACTTGACGAGCGCGTAGCCGGCCGCCGCGGCCAGCAGGGTGGCGACGGCGGCTCCCGCGCCCGCGTACAGCAGGCTGTTGAGCAGCCAGCGGGCGTAGACGCCGTCCTGCTGGGCGAAGAGCGAGGACAGGTTGTCGCCGAAGTGCCATTCGGCGGTGCGGAATCCGGGCGTGCTGACCAGGTCGCTCTGGCTCTTGGTCGAGGACACGAGCAGCCAGTAGACCGGCAGCAGCATGTAGCAGGCGACCGCGATCATGAAGGTCACGGCGGCGGCGGTGGACAGGCCGGTGCGCGGTCCGCGGCGTGCGCCGGCGGAGGGGGCGTGGGCGCCCTCGGTGCGGGTGAGGAAGCTCATCCCTGCCTCCTGGAGGTGAAGCGCAGGAACGCGAACGACAGGACGAAGGTGACGAGCGCGAGGACGACCGACAGGGCGGCGGCCTCGCTGTAGTTGTCGCCGGAGGCGAGCGAGTACGCGGCGAGGTTCGGGGTGTACGTGCTCGTCACGCTGGTGGAGATGGACCGGAAGACCTGCGGCTCGGTGAACAGCTGGAAGGTGCCGATGATGGAGAAGACCCCGGTGAGGATGAGGGCCGGACGGATGATCGGGATCTTGATGCGCAGGGCGATGGTCCAGCCGCTCGCCCCGTCCACCCGTGCCGCCTCGCCGATGTCGGCCGGCACGGCCTGCAGGGCGGCGTAGATGATCAGCATGTTGTAGCCGGTGTACGTCCAGGTGACGACGTTGGCGATGGACCACAGGATCGCGTCCGGGCCGAGCAGGTCGACGTGCAGGCCGGCCGACCGCAGCAGGTCCACCACGGGCGACAGCCGCGGGTCGTACAGGAACGCCCACATCAGGGCGGCGACGACGCCGGGGATGCCGTACGGCACGAAGTAGACGAGCCGGAAGAACCGCTTGGCGCGCGCGACCGCGGAGTCCAGCAGCAGCGCGAGGACCAGGGCCAGCAGCAGCATCACGGGGATCTGCACGAGGGCGAAGCCGAGGACGCGCAGCAGGCTCTCGGTGAAGTAGTCCTCCTGCAGGACCCGTCCGTACTGCTCGAACCCGGCGAAGACCGTCTCGGTGCGGCCGAAGGTGCCGCCGGTGCGTTCGGTCTTGTGCAGGCTCTGCCAGAAGGCGTACCCGACCGGCACGAGGGTGAACAGGACGAAGGGGATGAGGAAGGGTGCCAGGAAGGCGTAGGGGGTGAGGGTCCGGCGCGATCGACGGCGCGCCGGGGCCGGGGCGTTGGTGGATGTCACGGGCAGCCTTTGAGGTGCTGTTCCCCGCCGCCCGAGGGCGGCGGGGAGGCCGGGGAGGGACCGATCACTCAGCCACGTCGAGCGACTGCTTGCGCAGGGACTCGGCGCTCTGCGCGCCGGTGTCCTTGAGCACGTCACCGAGGGTGCTCTTGCCGGCGATGGCCTTGGCCGTGCCGTCGCTGAGGAAGCGGTAGGTGTCCGTCATGGTCGGACCCCAGGTGAAGTCGGTGTCCACGTTCGCGGAGGCCTCGGCGAAGACGTCGAAGATCTTCTGCTTGCCGTAGAAGTCCACCGGCTGCTTGAGCGCCGGAAGGTCGAGACCGGCCTTCGCCGCCGGGTAGAGCCCGCCCTCGCGGTTGAGGATCTCCAGCGCCTCGGGGTCGCTGTTCAGCCACAGGGCGAACTTGGCGGCCTCGGCGGGGTGTTCGGTCCCGGCCATCACCGTCGTGGTGGAGCCGCCCCAGTTGCCGGCCTGCTGCTGGCCCTCCTCCCACTGCGGCATGGGGGCGACCGCCCACTTGCCGTCGGTGGACTTGGCGTTGTCGCGGATGGTGCTGTAACCCCAGGCGGCGCTGACCCAGGTGACCACCTCGCCGGTGTTCCATGCCTTGTACAGCGCCGGGGAGAAGCCCTGGAGGTCGGTGGCGACGAGCTTGTCGTCGATCAGCTTCTGCCAGTAGTCGGCGACCTGGCGGCTCTCGGGCCGGTCGACGGTGACCTTCCAGCTGTCGCCGTCACGCTCGAACATGGTGGCCTGGTTCTGCCACAGCAGGCCGGTGAACCAGTTGGGGTCGGTCTGGGAGAAGTGGGTGATGTACTTGCCCTCCTCCTTCAGCGTGCGGGCCTGCTCCGCGTACTCGTCCCACGTGGCGGGGGCCTTGAGACCGAGCTGGTCGTAGATGTCCTTGCGGTAGAACAGGGCCATGGGGCCCGTGTCCTGCGGCACCGCCCAGACGCCGTCCTCGCCGTCGGCACCGAACTCCACCTGCGACCAGGTCCAGTCGACGAAGGTGTCGCCCGCCTCCTTGACGCCGGGGCAGGACGAGATGTCCGTCAGCCCCTCCTTGAGCCGGAAGCTCGCCAGGGAGTCGTACTCGACCTGACCGAGGTCCGGCGCCTTGTCGGCCTTCAGGGCGTTGGACAGGTTCTGGTAGGTGCCGGCGTTGCCGGCGGGGGTCGTCTTCAGCTTGACCTGGATGTCGGGGTTCTTGGTGTTCCAGACGTCGACGGCCTTCTGCATGCCCGGGACCCAGGACCAGTAGTCCAGCGTGACCTTGCCCGAGGCCGGCTTGCAGGACGCCTCACCTCCGCTGCCGGCCTTGTCGCCCCCGTCACCTCCACCGCAGGCGGTCAGTGCCGTGAGGGCCAGAACCGTTCCGCCGATCACGCAGCGTCCGACCAGTGATGTGCGATCACGCATCGCCATGGTTGCTCCTTGCACCGGGATCCGCTCCGATGAAGCGGTGGGCACAAGAGACATCTGAAATCAACGAAAGTCAACAGGCTCAGGCGAACTTATGACGCTCAGGTGCACTTCGTAATCAGTTCGAAACCTTACGCGGAGCCTCTAAGAGCCCCGTGACCTGCACATTCACGGAGCGCGGCACAGAACCCGCGCAGCGATCTCGCTCTGCGGAATCGATTACGCTACGGTGCTCAAGCGCACCGACAAGAGAGCGGCGGCGCATCCGGGGGCGGGGCACTGCGGCGCCCCGCCCCCATCTCCAGCCACTTGACGCGGCGTCAGAACGTTGTCGAGGAAGGGTCCGCCATGCGTCGTACGCTCTTACGGGTCCTCGTCACCGTCACCGGCCTGATCGCGGCGACCCTGGTGACCGTGTCGAAGTAGGAGTCCCTGGTGCGGCACTACGCCTCCTGGGGGCTGATCAGTGTCGCGCGGAAGTCCCAGGGCGGCCTGTTCCCCAGCCATTCCGGCTTCGCGGACGACCTCAACGCGCGCTGACCTGGCTCGTGGCCCAGAACGGCACCGCCGGATCGCGCTTCGAGAACGCCGTGGCTGTACGGCACTTGGCGCTCTCCGGGCACTCCATGGGGGCGGGCGCCGCGGTCCTCGCCGCGCAGCGCAACCCGGCCGTCTCCTCGGTGTCCCTGCTGGCCGCCGCCGAGACCAACCCGTCCGCCGTCGCGGCCGCCGCACAACTGACGCTGCCGCCACAGTTCCTGGCCGGCAGCCGGGACACCGTCACCCCACCGGAGCAGACCTGGCACGAGCAGGTCTGGGGGCAGGCCGCGCAGACGCTGCCCGGCGTCGACCACGAGGCCAGGCGCTGACGCCTCGGCGACCGGTCACACCAACCCGGTACGGCGGGCGACGTCCTCGGTGTGCCGCATGTGCTGGTGCGCGTCGTCACCCAGCTCCGTGATGAGGCCCGCGACGACGGTCTCGATGACGGCGAGGGTGGGCACCAGGCTGTCGTACGGGGACGGGGTGGTCACCTGGCTGGGCAGCACCACCTCGGCGTGCGCGCTGGTGGGCGACAGCCAGGTGTCGGTGAAGACGACGACCTTGCCGCCCTGGTCCTGCACGAGCTGGGCGAGCGCGGTCTTGTCGCTCTCGTAGCGGCGGTAGTCGAAGACGACGAGGACGTCGCGGCGGCCGAGCCGGGCCAGGGCGGCGGCCCGTTCGACGTCCCGTTCCGGCAGGATGTGGACGTCGTCGCGCAGTTGCATCAGGTGCAGGCCGAGGTACTGGGCGAGCAGGTGGGTGAACCGGCCGCCGACCAGCGTGATCCGGCGCTTGCGGTCGGAGAGCAGGGTGATGGCCCGTTCCAGGTCGTGCGGTGGGGTCTCGGCGAGGGTCTGGGCCACGGCGGTGGTGAACAGCCTGCTGCTGCGGGCCATGAGGCCCGCGGCCGTGTCGTCGCCGGGGACGTCCTCCGTCTCCTCGTACAGCGACAGGGGCGAGGCGTTGCGCTGGTCGAGCTCGGCGCGCAGGGCGGCCTGGAACTCGGGGAACCCGCTGTAGCCGAGGCGGGCGACGAAGCGCAGGACCGTGGGGGCGCTGACGGCGGCGCGTTCGGCGATCGTGGCGACGGTCTCGAAGCCCGCCGCCGGGTAGGCGGCCAGGAGCACCCGCGCGACCTTCCGCTCGGCGGGGCTGAGGGTGCCCAGCTTGAGGCGGATGTCGTCGGCGAGGGTGCCGGAGGCCATGAGGGCTCCTTTCGGATCTTGCGGTACGCCGGTGCCGAGCCTAGTGCCCGCACGGGCGGCTCGGTCCGGCCGGAGGTACCGGCCGGACCGAGCCGGCGACGGGGTGGGACGCGCGGTCACCGGGGGGCGATGTCGATGCGCAGTCCCACGAGTGACCGCGCGGTGGTGCCGTCGCTCGTCCAGGCGGTGAAGCCCGGCCGCTTGGTGAAGGTGACGGCGAAGCGGGGAGCGCTCTCGTAGGTGGTGGCGGTGGCGGTGCGCTGGGTGCGGGTGGCGGCGAGGGCCGCGGCGGTGCTCAGGAAGGAGTACGGGACTCCGGCCGGGTTGTCGACCGAGTGGAAGACGTCGTCGTTGGCGGGCACGGGGGACGTGCCGCTCGGGGTCAGCGGGCGCTTGCCGGGACCGGGGCGGGCGGCCCAGCGGCGGGCGTCGTAGTGGTCGCCGTCGGTGAGGTGGGTGTACCGGGCTCCGGTCAGGGTCCAGCCGGCCCGGGAGGTGCGGGCGCGGGCGTCGCGCAGGTCGAGGATGCCGACGCCGTTGGTGCCGAGGACGGTCATGGTCTCGGCGTGTGTTCCGGGGCGGTCGACGACGAGGGCGCTGTTCTCCTGGAGGGCGTAGACGCGGTCGTGGCCGGTGTCCGCGGCCAGGCGCAGGGCCCGGCCCTCCCTGCCGTAGGCGCCGGTGTGCGTGTCGACGAGGCCGGAGCGCAGGAAGCCGAACCCGCCCGCCGGGAGGTGGCCGAGCCGGGTGGGGTCGTCGAAGTAGCCGGGCGCGCTGCCGTCCCGCAGGCCCTGGTAGGACTCGCCGCCGGTGACCATGTCCGCTCCGGCCGCGATCTGGGCGCCCGCGGAGGTCCCGGCGACGACCGCGCCGTCGGCCAGCTTGGCGCGGATGGCGGCGAGCACCTTGGAGTCGGTGTGCCGGTCGCCGTGCAGGAGGGTGGTGACGTACCGGTACTGGTCGCCGCCGCCGAAGAAGAACCCGGTCATGGAGTTGATCCGGTCGACCACCGCGTCGGAGTCGGCGTTGGCGATGTGGTCGAGGTCGACCGGGATCCACTCGGCGTCGGCCGCGCCGTGCTTCTCGAACAGCCCGGCGTAATAGGCGCCGTTGCAGGCCGAGTTGCTGCACCGCTCGGGGTCGTTCGCGTGCGGGTCCTGGCTCTCGGGCACGGAGGCGGCGGTGAGGACGCCGATACGGGCGCGGGAGCCGCCGGCCCGTTCGATGATCTCGCCGTACACCTGGGTGTTGCTCTCCTTCAGGGCGCCGCCGATCAGGACCAGGGAGCCCGCCGCCGGTCCGGTGCCGGGGTGCGTGGTCGTCTGGGCGGCCGCCGGAGCGGCGGTGAGGGTGAGGACGAGGGCGGTGGCGGCGGCCAGGAGGTGACGCCGGCCGGGTCGAGGGCGCTCGCGCATGGTCTCTCCATGAGGTGTGGTGGGGCCCGGGAGGTCCGGGTGCGGTACGGCCGGGGGTCCGGCGGTCATGCGTCGCCGCCGCTGTCGCCGAGCGCGACGATCAGCGAGGCCAGCAGGGCGACGCGCTGGGGCACGCTCGCGGTGTCCAGCCACTCCTGCGGGCTGTGGTCGGCGCCGCCGACCGGACCGAGTCCGTCCAGGACCGGAACGCCCACGCCGGCGATCAGGTTGGCGTCGCCGACCCCGCCGGTGGCCGTGGCGCCGAGGGCGAACCCGAGTGCCCCCGCCGCCCGTTCGGCCGCGGCGAACATCCGGTGCGACGCCTCGGTCGCCTCCATCGGCGGGCAGTCGTCGAGTTGCTCGACGGTCACGGCGGTGCCGGGGACCGCGGGGCATGCGGCGGCGTCCTCGATGGCCCGCCTGACCTTGCGTACGTCGGCGGCGGTGGCCGCGCGTACCTCCAGGCGGAGTTCGGCCTCGGCACAGACGATGTTGGGGCGGTGGCCGGCCCGGACGACGCCGACGTTGACGGTCACGCCGTCCCAGCGCCCGTTGAGGGCCTGCAGAGCCACGACGAGGTGCGCCGCGGCGAGGGCGGCGTTTGCGCCGCGCTCGGGTTCGATGCCGGCGTGGGCGGCGCGGCCGGTGATGGTGAGCCGGAAGTCCGCAACGCCCTTGCGGGCGACCACCAGGTCCCCGTTCTCTCGCGCGCACTCCAGTCCGAGGGCGTAGTCGACGCCGCGGGCGACCTTCTCGGTGACCGCCCGGCTGACCGGGGAGCCGATCTCCTCGTCCGGGGTGGCCAGGAACACCAACTCGGCGTATTCCGCGATGCCTTGCTCCCGCAGCAGCTCCAGGGCGGTCAAGCCGGCCAGCAGACCGCCCTTGTCGTCGCTGACTCCGGGACCGTGCGCCCGGGTGCCGTCCAGGGTGAAGGGCCGCTCGGCTGCGGTCCCGTCCTCGAACACGGTGTCCATATGGGCCGCCAGCAGGATCCTGCGCCCGCCGTCCGCTGCCGCGAGGCGGCCCGCCTTACGGGCGACCAGTACGTCTCCCGTGCGGAGGGCGTCGGAGGGTGGACCGTCCGCGGCAGGCGGCCGGATCCGCTCGACGGCGAATCCGAGCGAGGTCAGGGACGCCTGCACCCAGTCGGCAACCCGGTTGACTCCGTCGGGGCTGTACGAGCCGGAGTCGATGGCGACGAGGCGGGCGAGGTCGTGCAGATAGCGCTCAAGACGGCTGCGGGCCGGGCCGAGCAGGTCGGCGGGGCGGGGCCGGGGCCGCTGCCGCGAGGGGGCGCTCACAGAACCTTGGACAAGAACGCGCGGGTGCGTTCCTGTTCGGGTTCGACCAGGACCTGCCGCGGATCACCGGCCTCGACGATGACTCCCTCGTCCATGAAGACGGCCGTGTCACCGACTTCGCGGGCGAAGCCGATCTCATGGGTGACGACGACCATCGTCATGCCGTCGTCGGCCAACTGGCGCATCACGTCCAGGACATCGCCGACGAGTTCCGGATCGAGGGCGGAGGTCGGCTCGTCGAACAGCATCAGCTTGGGTTTCATGGCGAGGGCGCGGGCGATGGCCACGCGCTGCTGCTGGCCGCCGGAGAGCTCTGCCGGGTAGTGCTCGGCGCGGTCGGCGAGACCGACCCGCTCCAGCAGCTGCCGCGCTTCCTGGCGGGCCTGTGCCCTGGCCACGCCGGCGACGCGGACCGGTGCTTCGATGACGTTCTCCAGCGCCGTCATGTGCGGGAAGAGGTTGAAGCGCTGGAACACCATGCCGATGTCGCGGCGCCGCTCGGCCACTTCCCGTTCCCGCAGTTCGTGCAGCTTGCCGCCGTGCTGGCGGTAGCCGACGAGGTCGCCGTCGACGGTGAGCCGGCCGCCGTCGACCTTCTCGAGGTGGTTGATGCAGCGCAGGAAGGTGGACTTGCCCGAACCGGACGGCCCGAGCAGGCAGCACACGCTGCCGCGCCGGACGGTGAGGTCGACGCCCTTGAGGACCTCCAGCTTGCCGTAGTGCTTGCGCACGCCTTCCGCGTGAACCATCGGCACGCCTGCGTCGTGCACGGTCGGGGCGCTCACCGGCCGGCCTCCTTGTTCTTCACTTGCGCGTTCTTCGCTTGTGCGTTCTTCGCTTGCGCGGGCCGGGTGACGCCGCCGAGCAGGCGCCGCAGGGGGGACACGTGCTGGGCGCGGGCGGTGCCGCGGCCGTAGCGGCGTTCCAGCCACGCCTGCGGGACGCCTAGCACGGTCACCAGGGCGAGGTACCAGAGGCTCGCGACGACGAGCATGGGGATGACCTGGTAGTTCTGGGCGTACACGTCCTGGATGTTGGACATCAGGTCGTGGGCGGAGATCACGGAGACCAGTGCGGTCATCTTCAGCATGTTGATGGTCTCGTTGCCCATCGGGGGGATGATGACGCGCATCGCCTGGGGCAGCACGACGCGGCGCATGGTGAGGGCGGGGCGCATGCCCAGCGAGTGGGCGGCCTCGGTCTGCCCCGGGTCGACGGACTGGATACCGGCGCGCACGATCTCGGAGGCGTAGGCGGCCTCGTTGAGCCCGAGGGCGAGCAGGGCCGCGACGGCCGGTGTCAGCAGGGAGTTCGTCTCGGCCCGGAAGAAGGTGATGTCGGTGAACGGGATCCCGATCAGCACGTACTGGTACAGGGCCGCGGCGTAACCCCAGAAGATGATCTGTACGAGCAGCGGCGTACCGCGGAAGATCCACACGAAGAACGTGGCCAGTCCGTACAGGACGGGGCTGGTGGACAGCCGCATGACCGCGATGACCGTGCCCAGGGCGAGCCCGAGGACCATGGCGGCCGCGGTCAGCCACAGGGTGGTGAACAGGCCGTCGAAGATGAGGTCCGCGAAGAGGTACTCACCGACGATGTCCCAGCGCAGGTTGTCGTTCCTGGCGAGCGAACCGGCCAGCCCGACCAGGGCGGCCAGAGCCGCCGCGGCGGCCACCCACCGGCCGTAGTTGCGTACCGGCACGACGACGAGGTCGTCCGCCGCGAGCCCGTGGGCGGGCGCGGTGATGTTCCGGGGTGTCTTCAGCTCGACCATGCTCAGTCGACCGCCGCGTTCCTGGTGGCTTCCTTCACCGCGATGGAGGCGACGCCGTACTTGTCGAAGATCTTGGTGGCGGTGCCGTCGTCGATGAGGGCCTGGAGGGCCATCTGGATCGCGTCGGTCAGTTCCGGCAACTCCTTGGTGACGGCGATGCCGTTGGGCGAGGCGTTGTAGCCGCCGGGTGCTGTGGGGTCCTCGACGAGGTCGAAGGTCTTGCCTCCGTCGGCGGACTTGGCGGTCCAGCCGGCGGCCGGCTTGGTGAGCAGCTGGGCGACGACCTTGCCGGAGCGCAGGGCGAGTTGGGCGTCGGAGTCCTTGGGGAAGGTCTGGATGTCGATCCGGCCGCCACCGGTCTTCTCGCAGGTGGCCTGGTGGCTCTTGAGCAGGTCGAGCTGGTTGGTGGCGGCCTGCACGGCCACCTTCTGCCCGCACAGGTCGTCGAGGGTGGCGAGCTTCTCGGGGTTGCCCTCGGCGACGAGGATGCCGGAGCCGGACTGCGAGTAGTCGACGAAGTCGACGACCTGCTGCCGCTCCTTGTTGTCGGTGATGGCCGACATCGCCGCGTGGAACTTGCCGGCCTGGATGGCCGGGACGATCCCGTCGAACTTCTGCGGGGTGAAGGCGAACCGCACACCCAGCTTGGCGCCGAGGGCCTGGCCGAGGTCGTAGTCCAGGCCCGTCAGCTCGCTCTCGCCTTCCTTGACGTACATCTCGAAGGGCGGGTACGGGACATCGGTGGCGACCTTGACGGTGCCCGCGTCCTTGATCTCCGCCGGCAGCGCGTCGTGCAGCACGGGGTCCTTCTCGATCTTGACGCCGGCGACGGTGACGCTGCCGCTCGCGGCCGGTGCGGTGTCGTCACCGGTGGAGCAGGCGCTGAGGGCGGTGAGGGCGGTGGTCACTACGGTGGCGGTCGCCAGACGGCGGACCGTGCGAGCGTTCATGGCGGGTCGGACCTCTCGGAAGCCTTGGCCGGCGGAGACGCCGCCGACCACACTCCGGAAATTACAGAACGCCCGCAATCTTGGCTAGATGTATCGCGCGTTACGTTCACGTAACGAGCCGCGATAACACCCCTGGACCTCGGCAGATCACCATTCACCTGCCCTTTTCACATGACCTCAAGTCGATCGTGCGGTACATCTTCCAGCCACAGCTGACCAGTTGTACCGTCCGCTAGCACACCGCATCTCAACTCCGGAGGATCCATGTCCCTACGCCTGAGACGCCGTTCGGCGACCGCCGCCGCCCTGGCGCTGCTCTCCCTCACCGCCACCCTCGGCTCCGCCGCCCCCGCCCAGGCAGCGGCCGACCGGATCCGCCTGGGCAACGCCGCCGACGCCGACCGCGCCGGCTGGCAGGGGCCGGCGTTCACCATGAACGGCGACGGCTCGGTCGTCCCCGGCTCCATGAGCCGCGCCCTCGACACGATCCGCGGCAACACCGGCTCCCTCGACGTCGTCGTCCTCGCCGGCTCAGCACCGTCCTCGGGCAGCAGGACCCCGGAGTGCGACACCGTCATGCGGCTGGCCGGGGTCAACTCCTGCACCACGTGGACACTCACCCGCGCCGCCGACGGCAACAACACCCAGGCCAACGCCGACATCCGCCAGGCCGAGTTCGTGTACTTCGCGGGCGGCGACCAGTGCCGGTACGTGCGCTGGAAGGGCACGGCACTGGAGACCTCGGTCGAGTCCGTGGTCGCCAAGGGCGGCGGGGCGGGCGGGGGCAGCGCGGGCCACCACGTCAGCAGCCCCGTGGTGTACGACGCGTGCGGCGGCAGCGCCACCAGCGCCGACGCCCTGGCGGACCCCTACGACCGCTCCGTCACCTTCACGACCGGCATGTTCGAGTGGCCCCACTACGCCGGTGTCGTCAACGACTCCCACTTCAGCGCCCGTGATCGCATGGGCCGCACCATGGCGTTCGTGGCCCGTGCCGTCAAGGACGGCCTGACCCCGGGCGGTCGGGCCTGGGGAGTCGGTGTCGACGAGCGGGGCTCGCTGTTCATCGACAGGAACGGCCTGGCCACCCAGTACGGGGCGAACGCCTATGTCGTCCTCGGTGACCACCAGCCCGAGCGGGCCGTCGCGGGCCGGCCGCTGACCTACTCCGACTACAAGATCTGGCGGCTGACCCCGGGCGCGACCTTCGACTTCGCCAACCGTCCCACGTGCGGCTACTACCGCCGCAGCGTCACCAACGGGGTCCCGGACGCGAACCCGTACAACGGCACCCCGGAGAGCTGCGCCACGAGCCCGTCCTGACCCTGCCCCACCTGCATGCGGCGCCGGTCCGCCCGCAGGAGCGCGCCCGTGCCGCCGCGGCGGGATCTGTCAGCGGCGGCACGGGCGCGTTACCTGCTCGGCGGACAGCACACGGGGAATCCGCCGACGGCCAGCGTGCCATGACGGCCAGGCGCCGCCCAGAGCGACTCGGCGTCAACGTTCTGACGCTTCGTCAGCGGGGCTGCCACCTCGGGAGGCACGGGACAACGCGCCCGTCACCTCGGCGGCGAAAGCGGCCCGCGCCGGCATGAGCTCTAGCTGACGCAGCGTCAGAACATTGACAGCACGCCCCCGATTGTCAGCGACAGCCGTCGGTGCCACCCTCGCCGAGTCTCCGGATCCCGAACGCCCCCAAGGAGCTCAGCCGATGACGGCACCGTCGACGACACCTCCCGCATCCCCCGCCGGCACACCCTGGCGCGACCGCAAGCGCTACGCGTGGCTGCTCGGCCTGGCGGTCCCCACCCTGCCCTTCCAGGCCACGGCGCTGGTGGCCGTCAGCGGCTGGCAGGCGCTGTGGTGGTGGGGGCCGTTCTTCGCCTTCGTCCTCATTCCGCTGCTCGACGCGCTGATCGGCCCGGACCAGGAAAACCCTCCCGACGAGGCCATACCGCTGCTGGAGGAGGACCGGTACTACCGCTGGTGCACCTACCTGTACCTGCCCCTGCAGTACGCCGGTCTGCTGTACGCGTGCCTGCTGTGGTCCGACGGCATGAGCGTGCCGGAAGCGCTGGGCCTCGCCGCCACGGTGGGCGTCGTCGCCGGTGTCGCCATCAACACGGCGCACGAACTCGGGCACAAGCGGGAGACGGTCGAACGCCGTCTGGCCCGCCTCGCGCTGGCCCAGTCCGGCTACGGACACTTCCACGTGGAGCACAACCACGGTCACCACATCCGTGTGGCGACCCCCGAGGACCCCGCGAGTTCGCGGCTCGGGGAGAGCCTGTGGGCGTTCCTGCCCCGAACGGTCGCGGGGAGCGTGCGCTCGGCCTGGCGCCTGGAGACCCGTCGCCTCGACCGGCGCGGGCATCGCACCTGGTCGTACCGCAACGACGTACTGACCGCGTGGGCCCTGACCGCGCTGGTCTTCGCCACGCTCGCCGCCGTCCTCGGACCGGTGGTCCTGCCCTACCTGCTCGTCCAGGCGGCGTGCGGCATCCTGCTGCTGGAGACCGTCAACTACCTCGAACACTACGGCCTGTTGCGCGAGCGGCGACCGGACGGGCGGTACGAGCGAGTCGCCCCACGCCACAGCTGGAACAGCAACAACACCACCAGCAACATCTTCCTGTACCAGTTGCAGCGCCACTCCGACCACCATGCGAACCCGCTGCGCCGCTACCAGACCCTGCGCCACTTCGACGAGGCCCCCCAACTGCCCTCCGGCTACGCCTCCATGATCGTCCTGGCCTGGGCGCCCCCGCTGTGGCGCCGCGTGATGGACCCGAAGGTCCTGGCGCACTACGACGGCGAGGCCGGGCGGGCCAATCTCCATCCTCGGCGGGCGAAGCGCTACGAGGCGCCTTCCCGGTAACCCGCCCGGCAGGTGTCTACGCTCCGTCCCGGCGGGCCGCTTCGCGAGTGCTGATCGCGTTGGCGATCGTGTACGCGTCGCGGACGAAGGACTCCGCCTGCTCCTTGGAGAGGTCGCGGACGGAGGCCTCTTCCAGGGTTTTCCACATGGCCACGATGGGCTCCCGCATGGCGCGGCCCTTGTCGGTGAGGTGGACGACCATGACCCGCCGGTCGTGTTCGGCCGGCTGGCGGGTGAGCAGGCCGGCTTCCTGCATGCGGCGCAGGGACTTGGAGACGGTGGAGTGGTCCAGGCCGACGCTTTCCAGCAGTTCGGACTGGGTCTGGCCGTCGCGGTCCAGAAGCTGCATCAGCAGCAGTTCCTGACCGGGGTGCAGGTCCATGTCGCGGAGCATCGCGGCGGCGTAGCCGCGGTGGGCGCGGGCGAGCTGGAAGATCGCGTAGCTCACCTGTCCACCGCTGACCGTGGAGGGGATGTGGGGCGTGGGGGCGGGCATGGTCTGGTCCTCAGGCGGTGTAGGTGGGGTAGTCGGTGTATCCGGCCGCGCCGCCGCCGTAGAAGGTGGCCGGATCGGGGGTGTTGAGCGGCGCGTCCGAGCGTAGCCGGTGGACCAGGTCGGGGTTGGCAAGGGCGAGGGCGCCGACGGAGACGAGGTCGGCCGTGCCGTTGTCGATGTCCTTGGCTCGGGTGGCGACGTCGGTGCCGGCGCGGTTGAGGATCAGCGTGGTCGGCCATGTTGCGCGCAGGGTGTCCAGCAGGGCCTCGTCGCCGGCGTGGAGGAGGTGCAGGTAGGCGAGGCCGAGCGGGGCGAGGGCGCGTGCGAGGGCGGGGTACACCTCCGCGGTGTCGGTCTCGGCGATGTCGTTGAAGGGGTTGCCGGGAGAGATGCGCAGGCCGGTGCGGTCGGCGCCGATCTCGTCGGCGACGGCGGTGGCGACCTCGACGGCGAAGCGGATGCGGTTCTCCATGGAGCCGCCGTAGCGGTCGGTCCGCTGGTTGGTGTTGGCGGACAGGAACTGGTGGACCAGGTAGCCGTTGGCGCCGTGGATCTCGACGCCGTCGGCGCCTGCCGCCATGGCCGCGGCGGCGGCACGGCGGAAGTCGTCGACGGTCGCCGCGACTTCTCCAGTGGACAGGGCGCGGGGCGTCGGCATGTCCTGGGGTCCGGAGGCGGTGAACATCGCGCCCTGGGGGCGGATCGCCGAGGGCGCGACCGGCTGCCGGCCGTGGGGGGTGTTGTCGGGGTGGGAGATGCGTCCGACGTGCATGAGCTGGATGACGATCCGCCCGCCGGCGGCGTGGACCGCGTCCGTCACCGTGCGCCATCCGGCGATCTGGTCGTCGTTGTGGATGCCGGGGGTGAGGAGGTAGCCCTGGCCGTCGGCGGAGGGCTGGGTGCCTTCGGTGATGATGAGCGCGTGCGAGGCGCGCTGGGCGTAGTACTCGGCGTTCAGGGGGGTCGGCACACCTTCGGGTGTGGAGCGGTCCCGGGTCATGGGGGCCATGACCAGGCGGTGCGGGAGGGCGAGGGCGCCGACGGTCGCGGGGGTCCACAGGGCGTTGAGCATGGGTGTTCCTTCGGTGTGGTGATGAGGGGTGATGGTGAGGGGTGGTGGTGAGGCGTGGCGCGACGAGTCGGGGTGATGAGGGGTGATGGCGACCCGGGGTGGCGAGTGGGCGGTGGTCCCGTGCGGGTCAGTCGACGGTGAGGACGAGCTTTCCGCGGACGTGACCGCGGTCGCTGACGTCCTGGGCGGCGGCGGCCCGGGCGAGGGGGTAGGTGGCGCCGACGGCGGTGACCAGCTTGCCGGTCGCGGCGGCCCGGGCGAGGGCGGCGAGGCGGTCGGCCGAGCGCTGCTGCGGGCCGTCGGCGAAGGTGATGCCGATCTGGTGGGCGCGGAAGTCGGCGAGGGTGATGATGCGTTCGGTTCCGCCGCGCAGGGCGATGGAGTCTTCCAGGGCGCCCTTGCCGGCGGCGTCGAGTACGGCGTCCACGCCGTTGGGAGCGAGGGCCCGAACCCTGTCGACCAGGCCCTCGCCGTAGATGGTCGCGGTGGCGCCGAGGGCGGTGAGGTAGTCCTGGTTGCCGGGGCCGGCGGTGGCGATGCCCGTGCTCCGCGGCCGGTGGCGAGCTGTGGCGGGTGCGGGAGGGTGTTGGGGGGCGGGTGACCGCTGGTAGCCGGTAGGCGCGGCGCGGGAGCCCGGCCAGGCAGTCGCCGGTAGCCGACAGGAGTCACGGCGACGGGAGCGCGGAGGACGGTCGCCGGTAACCCGTAGGCACCCGTGAAGAGGTCAGCGCGGAGGGCCGACGACGACGGCGCCATACAGTTCGGCGGCCTCCGCCATCAGTGACTTGGGGATCTCGAAGCCGTCGGGACGCGGCGTGGTGAGGTCGCGTCCGGCGTGACGGAACATGCCCTCGATGCCGCCCGGGGTGGCGATCATGAGGAGGTCGGCGCGCTCGGAGGTGATGCGGTAGGAGTGCGGGATGTTGCGCGGCAGGTAGACGATCCCTCCTTCGCGCAGCTCGTGCTCCTCCTCCCCCGCCCACACCAGAGCGGATCCCTTGATGAGCATGAAGATCTCGTCCTCGCGGGTGTGCATGTGGAAGGGCGGGGCCTCGCCTCTGACGACATCGAAACGGCCCACGGTGAGTTGCCCCTCGGTGGCGTCCTTGTCGAGCAGGACGGAGAACGTGCTGCCGTCGAGCCACTCCAGCTTCTGCTGCTGCTCGTGTTGTGCGAGATAGGCGGCGGTCATGTCAGTCTCCTTTGGGCGTACGGCCCTTGGCGGCCGTGGGGATGGCGGGGTCTGTCAGGCGCTGAGCGTGCGGCGCACCCAGGCGGTGCGGGCAGCGAGCGCGGCGGTGGACAGGGCCGCGGCAGGGGCGGCGCCGTCGAAGATGTGGAAGCCGCCGGCCCAGACGTGGAGTTCGGCCTGGACACCGGCCGCCCACAGGCGGGAGGCGTAGGTGACGTCCTCGTCGCGGAAGACCTCGGCGGAGCCGACGTCGATGAAGGCCGGGGGCAGCCCGGACAGGCCCTCGGCCCGGGCGGGGGCGGAGTACGGGGAGACCGCCTCGGTGCCGCGAAGATCGCCCAGGAGTGCGGTCCAGCCGGTGGTGTTGCTCTCCCGGCTCCAGGAACCGGTGCCGGAGTACTGGAGCGTGGAGACGGTGTTGTCGCGGTCGTCGAGCATGGGGCTCATCAGCAGCTGCGCCAGCGCCGTCGGCCCCTTGCGGTCGCGGGCCAGCAGCGCGACTCCGGCCGCGAGTCCACCGCCGGCGGAGGTGCCGGCGAGGAGGATCCGCTCGGGGTCGATACCGAGTTCCGCGGCGTGGGCGGCGGTCCAGACGAATCCGGCGTAGGCGTCTTCGACGGGGGCGGGGGCGGGGGGTTCGGGGGCGAGGCGGTAGTCGAGGGAGACGACGACCGCCCCGTGCTCGAAGGCCCAGTCGAGGATGTTCGCCATGCCGGTGGAACGGTCACCGATGAGCATGCCGCCGCCGTGCAGGAAGTAGATGGCGGGAGCGGCGGCGGCCCTCTTGTCGCGGGGCGTGAACACCGAGGCCGTCAGCTCGCCGTCCGGGCCGGGAACGGTGACGACGCGGTGGCCCAGCGCGCGGGTGGCGAGGACTTCCTCGATCGGGGCGGTGAAGGGCGCGGCCCGCAGCGGCTCGATCATCTCCGCCGTGATCGCGGAGGGCAGCGGGCTGTTGGCGTGCAGTTCGCCCAGCTCGGGTCGTACGGGGGGGCGGGCAAGAGCATCGGTCGCGGAAGCAGTGGTCATGACGCACTCCTGGGGAGGGGCTTCACCGACCGCTTCTGTGGCCGACCACATAAAAGTAGCGCGAGATTACGTGGCTGGCAACACATTTCTCCGCGGGGTCTTCCGTCCCCACCGACGAGGAGCGACGAGCCTGTTCCGGTGATCGCGCGGCGGACTCCCGTGACATCGCCGCCGTAGGACCGTTGAGGCAGGTCATGATCCACGGACTCGCCCCCGACCTGGCGGTCGCAGTTCGTCCTCCCTGGCTCGCCCCCATACGGCGTCCACACCTTCCACCGGCACGCCGTACGCGACCCCCGGGTGCGTCTGGTGATGCCCCGCCTGCGACGGCCTGACCCTGGCACGAAAGAAGACCGGCACATGACCGCGCATCGCCTCAACACCTGGACCCTCACGGAGTTCCCGCGCCTGAACCAGGGGGTGCTCTTCCACGGTGACCCGTGCGAGAGCCTGGTCAAGGCACTGGCGACTCAAGCGCTTCCGCTGCTGGCCGAGGACCCCGACACCTACACACCAGCGCAGGCCCAGCAGATCACCGTCCTGATGGGAAGGTGGGGCTCGGCGTGCGTGCGCCACCACGTCGAGCAGGGCCGCATCCCGGTCGGCGACACGAGCACTCTGTTCGCGGCACTCGACGTGCACGGCCGCCCCTACCGCCAGTACCTCGCCCGCGTGGCCGCCCGCACCCGGACCGGGCACCCCGACCGCGACACCTACGTCTCCTACTTCCACTGGAACCCGCCCACCGTCCACGTCCGCTGGGCCGGGCAGGAGTGGCACGCTCCCGGCGTGTTCGGCGACGGGCAGACCCGCACCTACACCGGTGATCCACGCGAACGGCAACTGCTCGGGTTCGTGAAGTCGGCCGAGGGCGTGGAACTGGCCGCCAACGACCTCATCGAACCCCTGCTCGGCACGGAATCGGCCACGGACGAGCGGATCGCTCGGATGACCGCGGCGGCCGGCCTCCTCGGCACAGTCCACCGGCTCTTCGCCCACTTCACCCGCCTCCCGGCAGGCGAGCGCATGTCACCGGAGTTCTTCACCGACACCTGGCGCCAGTTCACCAACCACTGGGAGCCCGGCGACTACCCGCCCAGCGGCGCCGCCGACACCGAGTTCATCGCCCGCGACCTCATCCTGGGCCTGGACATCCCCGACTACATCTCCTACGTCCGCCGCCTGTACCCGGCGCTCCTGCCCGACGGACAGCGACGCCTCAGCCGTCTGACGGGCGTCACCCCACTCCCCCGGCAGGTCCTCGCCCGCGCCGGCCTCGACGAGGAATCCCTGAACCGCGCCACTCCTGACGAACTGACGGCCATCGCGGCCGCCCACCGGGAACTGACCGCCTGCTACCTGCTCCTGGCCGAGAACGTCCGCGTCGCCACCGCCCACCTCAACTTCGCCCGCCGCTTCGTCTTCGACCTGCGCCGCAGCCGTGACGCCGACGGTGTGCCCGACACCACCGTCATGAGCAGCCGCATCGGCTCCACCGGCATCCGCGAGTCGTTCATGGACGAACTCAAGAACGCGCGCCGCCACCACCCCCTCACCGCCTTCGAGAAACTGCGCCGCTCCACCCTCACCGCCCTGGTCCAGGCACCCCCCACCCCGCCGCTGGACGAGGTCGTCGGCCTCGGCGCCTGAAGCGCGCCTTTCGGGTGGGGCCTTGCAAGCGCACAGACAACTTCGCCGGTCTCACGAGTGAGAACGGGCTCTTCGTCGGATTTCAGCGCGTCGACGACTACCGGGCTCCCAGCTGGCCGGACCAGGATGTTTCCCAGCAGCTCCACCTCTGCTTCGCCGTCGACGACCTGGACGAAGCCGAGGCCCGGTTGTTCGATCTGGGTGCCGGCAAGCCGGGTTCAGGACCCCTCGCGCAGGTTCTCCGGGCTGAGCCCGGCCTCCTCCATCGCCTCCCGCATGGTGCGGCCGGTGGCGCCGTTGCCCTGCTCGCCGGTCGCTGCTTCCTCCGGCGTCCGTACGACGTCGTCCGTGGACGTCGTCTTCGGCCGGTTCTCCTCCGGTACGGTCACGACTTCTCCTTGCTCGCCCGTGCGGGCGGGTTCTTGTGTGCCGACTTGCGGGCCTGGCTGTCCCGTGGGGAGAAACGCTTACCGATCACTCGGGTGTCTCACGAGCCCCGTCCGAAACGTGCCCCAGTCGTCACCGGCGCCCACGGCTTCGCTGACCACCCTGGGGGGATGCCGAGGTCGACGGCTCGGACGTACTCCCCCCGACGCCGCCGTTGTTACCCGCCCGGGCGAAGACCGGCACCTCCAGGCACCGGAGGTGTCACGCAGGCCGGTCGGAAGGCTGCGCCGTGACACCCGAGATGAGGTGGTCGACGACATCGGCGAGACGGCCACGCCGGCGGTGGACGGCGCGTTGGGCATCGGCGCGGCTGCCGTGGTTGCGCAGGCGCGACCAGAGCCGGTGCACGAGTTCGGTGTCGCCGTGGTGATCGAGCGCCGGACGCAGGCGGGCCAGCAGGCCGTCGACGTGGCTGATGGCCGGGGTCAGACGGCCGGTGGCCGGATCGATGAGGTCACCGGCGAGGCCGTCGCGTGCGGCGCGCCAGCAGGCGGCCCGCAGCAGGTCCGGAGCGGGCCGCGGGACCGGCTCCTTCGCGTCGATGGCGCTTAGGGCCGCGGCGGTCATCGCTCTGACGAGTCCGGCGAGCAGGACGGTGTCGTCGGCGGTGGCGGTGGCGTCGGCGGCCCGGAACTCCAGGGTGGGCAAGTGGTGGGAGGGCCTGATGTCCCAGTACAGGCCACCGCGGTCCATGATCGCGCCGGTGGCGAGATGGCCGGCGACGAGATCCTCGTAGTGCGAGGGGGACTCGAAGTACGGCGGCGGGCCGGCGACCGGCCAGCGTCCCCAGGTGGTCGTACGCCAGCTGGCGTAGCCGGTGTCCCGGCCCGCCCAGTAGGGAGAGTTGGCCGACAGCGCGATGAGTACGGGGATCCAGGGCCGCAGATGGTTGCTGATCTCCAGGGCGGTGGCGAGGTCGGGGACGCCGATGTGGATGTGGCAGGCACAGGCGATCTGCTCGTCGTCCAGGGCCCGGAACTGGGCGGCGCTGCGGGTGTAGCGGACGTCGTCGGTCAGCGGCGGCGGCCCGGGCGGGGCGATGACAGGGGTGCCGGAGGAGATGATGCGCAGGCCCCGGCGTGCGGCGGCGCCGCCGAGGCAGCGGCGAGTGGTGCGAATCTGGTCGGCGAAGCGGGCGAGGCTGCTGTGCGGGACGGTGCGGGTCTCGACCTGGTAGCGGGTGATCTCCGGGCCTACCCGGTCGCCGAGCTCCTTTGCCGCCTCAGCCACCACCGTCTCGGCCTCCGCACGCAGTTCCCGGGAGACGGGGTCGACCAGCAGGAACTCCTCCTCGGCGCCGAGGGTGAGCGGGGGAAGCCCGGATGCGAAAGCGCGGCCTGGACCGAAATCCGGATCGGGTGATGGTGTGACGGCCGGCGTGTGCCCTGTACTCGTCATGCCGGTCATGCTGACACGAGCACCCGCGGCTGGGCAGAAGGCGAAAGGCGTCAGCGCCTGAAGCGGACCGGCCGGAACAAGAACGCGATGGGCGGAAAGCCCTCCGCATCCAGCGGTTGGCCACGGCAGACGGGGCACTCGGCATCCATCGACACCGTTCCGATTCCCGGAGGCAGCTCATGAGTGCCACAGCCCCCCGCCCCGACGGCGCACCCGCGCCGCAGCGCATGCTCGCCATCTACCTCAATGACCATCTGGCCGGCGCGACCGGCGGCGTCGAACTGGCCCGCCGCATGGTCCAGGAACACGGCGAGTCGGCGCACGGCAAGGAACTGCGCTCCCTGGCCTCCGCGATCGCCGAGGACCGGGCAGCCCTGCTGCGTCTCATGGCCGACCTGGAGGTCACGCCCAGGCGCTACAAGATCTACGCGGCCTGGCTGGGCGAGAAGGTGGGCCGGGCCAAGCCGAACGGCCGCCTGCTGCGCCGCTCCGGCCTGACCCTGCTGATCGAGCTCGAAGCCATGCGGCTGGGGGTGCAAGGAAAGATTCTTCTGTGGCGCACCCTGCACCGCGCCGCGGCAGTGGATCCCCGCCTGGACTCCGACGAGCTGCTGCACCTGCTGAGCAGGGCAGAGGACCAGCTCATATCCCTGGACTCCCTCCACGCCAAGGCCGCGGCGGCGGTGTCTCCCCTTGTCGACGCCCGGCAGCAGGTCCCGGCATCCGCCCCGTGACAGGCGAGGCACGCACCAAGCGGAACGGATTTTGAGAACTACGGCGAACCTGGTGTTTGTGGGCGGAGACGGGGGGCAGGCGGAATCTTGTGCTTCGGACCGGAGGCGCGCCCAGCGGGGAGCAGTACGTCCGCGCGGGCCCGCTGTCGGCGGGTCCCGGCCTACTCCTCCTCGCGGCTGACCCTGGCATCCCCGTTCAGGCCATGACCCGGGACTTTTGTTCCGATCGTGCCTTGAAAACACGCTCAGGAGCGATTCCGCATGCTCATCGACACTCCCACGTCCACCCCCCACGCCGCTCCGTCGGACACCGCCACCGCCACCGCTACCCGCGCCCGGCGCAACCACGACGACGCCCCGGACACCGCCGAGCGCTTCGCCCGGCTGGCGGAACTTGAGGACTGTCCCGAGCGATCCGCACTGCGCGACGAACTCGTCGCCGTCTGGCTGCCCATGGCCCACCGCATCGCGTCCCGCTTCCGCGACCGGGGCGAGTCCATCGAGGACCTGCGCCAGGTCGCCGCGCTCGGCCTGGTGAAGGCCGTCGACCGGTACGAGCCGGAACGCGGCGCGTTCGAGAGCTACGCCGTCCCGACCATCACCGGCGAGGTCAAGCGGCACTTCCGCGACCGGATGTGGGCCCTGCGTGTCCCGCGCCGGGTGCAGGAGCTGCGCAACCGGGTCCGGGTGGCCCGCAGGGAACTCACCCAGAACCCCGGCAGCGCCGAGCCCACCATCGCGGACGTCGCCGAGCACACCGGGCTCACCGAGGACGAGGTGCGCGCGGGGATGGAGGCGCTGGAGAGCTTCAGCACCCTGTCGCTGGACGTCGAACTCGCCTCGAGCGACGACGGCTACAGCCTGGCCGACACGCTGGGCGCGCCCGACGCCTCGTACGACCGCATCGTCGACCGCGAGGCCGCCAAGGCGGGGCTCAGCAGGCTCTCCGAGCGTGACCGGGCCATCCTCTACATGCGCTTCTTCGAGGACATGACCCAGAGCCGCATCGCCGACCGGCTCGGCATCTCCCAGATGCACGTCTCTCGGCTCATCAACCGCAGTTGCGCCCGCGTCCGCGACGAGGTCATGACCCAGCGGTCCGGCAACCGCTCCGCTCAGTGAGCCCGCTTCCGCGTCCCGAGGAGTCCGTCCGATGCTGATGCCTCTTCCCGCACGCCTGCACGCGCTCGTCAGGGAGTACGAGACTCTCCTCGTCGAGGAGGAGGGCCGTACCGGAGCCGACGCCCCCAGTCAGCGCCTGCGGGACCTCGCCTACACCCTGTGCGTGTCCACCGGCACCCGCGACATCGAGCAGGCCCTCGAGGCCGCTCACACCTATCTCGGCACGGCGGCCGCCTCCCCCGCCGCACCTCCCGCCAGGGCTGCCGGCTACGCGCTCGGCGTGCCCCGGCGCCCGATCGAGGACGTACGCGTCCGTCGCACGACAGCTGATGCCTGACGGTCCGCCCCGCCGGACCTGGCTCTCCCCCACGCGCTGAGGGCCGGGCCCGGCGCTGCGGGCAGGCAAGGAAGAATCCCGCAGCGCCCGCAGCGCCCCCTTCTCCCCCGTCCCGCTATTCCGTTCCCTCGGAGTGGGCCGCAAGGGCTTCATCGACACTGTCGTGCACGCGTATCACCCTGTCGGCACCGGTGAGGGTCATCAGCCGCAGGGTCTGCGAGGGTGGCCCGGCCACGGCGAGCCAGCCGTCCTCCTCGCTCACGGTGTGGTGCAGCTGCAGCAGCATGTTCAGCCCCGAGGAGTCACAGAAGGTGACCCTTGACAGGTCCAGCACGAGCCGTTGATGGGCCCCTGCCAGCTCGTAGGCCCGCGGGGCGAGGTCGGTGAGGGTGTGGTGGTCCAGTTCGCCGGCCAAGGCGGCCACGGCCAGGGGCCCGCGGGTGTCCACTACCGTCAGCTGGGCGTCGGCGCTCATGAACCCATACTCTCCTGTCCAGGGGTGATCAGGGTTTCCATCATGCTCGAATGTAGCGGTCTCCGGCAGAGCGGCAGCCACCCGGTTCCTCTGCAGTCGTAGATGGCTCGGTTTGAGCCCCGCGGCGCACGCCGGCGGATGTTCGCATCACCCGTTCGCATGAAAGAAGGGCCGTCCTCCCAGGTGTCGGCATGACGCAATCAGCGGCGGGGATCACCGCAGGAGCGCGTGATGTGCGATCGAGAAGAAGGAGCCCCGGCGTGAGTGCTGTCGTGTTCGTCGCTGATTTCACTTCCGAACGCCAGTGGGTCGCCGGGCGGTCCTGGGCCTATCCGGACGGCGGCCCCACCAATCCGGGCGACGACAAGCTCGACCACCTCACCCCGGATCCCTCCTACTGCCGTGACGGCCTGTTCCGGGCCACGCACCGTCCCGACGGGCTGTGGGACGCGGGCCTGCTCACGACCGAGGAGAGCGCGGAGGCCTTCATGGTCCGGACCGGCGACCGGCTGGAGACCAGAGTGCGCCTCCCGGTCGGGGTGGGCGCCTGGCCGGCGATCTGGACCTGGCGGGACGGCGGCAACGAAGTCGATGTCTTCGAGTACCACCCGGACAACCCGGACCTGCTGGAGTTCACCAACCACGTCCGCCGGAGCAGCAGTTACGTCCGCGACAGCGCGGTCGCTCCCGGAGCGGTGATCAGCCTGAGCGTGACGTTCGGCAGGAACAGTGTGGTCTGGCTGCTGAACGGCGAAGAGGTCTTCGCCGACCGACGCGGCGTCGGCGCGGACTGGCACGCCTCCCTCATCGTCAACCTGTCCGTCTGCGCGGGCCGCTACCATCCGCGGCCCGATGACACCGTGAACGAGCTGTCGTACGGCGTGGAGAGCCTGGTCGTGCACCGCGATCCGTAACGCCACTCGCAAGCGGGCTCATGTCCGAGTTCTCAGCCGCCCTTCGCCGCCGCACGCCTTCGCTTGGTGTCCGCACCGAGAAATGGAGCTGACCCGGAACGCACTTATTGTCCGGTCTGTTTTCGCCCCTGGCATCTCGACCACCCGATTCCCGGCCCAACTGCCTACGATGGCTCCACCGGCGGTGCTTGGTCGGCGGCTGTTCGGGTACCGCGCTTGTATGAGGGTGGTATACGCATGGGCAGGCGATTGCTGGAAGTGATGGATGCGTGACGCGTCTCGGAGGCTTCGGAGACGGCCAGGCGGGCGGACGGGGCGAGGAGCTGCGGTCCCTCGCGTTGGGGATCTTCGACGCGGTGGACGACCTTTCGACCCTGTGGTCGGAGGCGGCCCAGCGGGCCAGCCTGCGGCTGTCGCCGCACCAGCTGCGGGCTCTGCGGGTCCTGGAGCTGGAGCCGGGGCTGAACCTCACGTCCTTGGCGGAGGGCATGGAGATAGGGCTGCCGACCGCCAGCCGGCTGTGTGACCGGCTGGAGGCGGCCGGGCTGGTGGAACGGGTGCTGCACCCCCGCAAGCGCCGAGAGGTGCAGCTCAGTCTCACCGGGCACGGTCGGCAGGTGCTGGGAGAAGTGGCCTCCCACCGGTCGCAGGCGCTCGCTGCGGTCCTGGCGGCCATGACCCCTGCCGAGCGGGAGGCGCTGAGCCGCGGCATGCAGGCGTTCCTGTCCGCTCAGCACACCGCCCGGCGAGCCCCCGGAGGACCACGCTCCGGGCCCTCGTCGGCCGCCCCGTGACCCCCTTGCCGCCCCGCGGCCCCTTGGACCGACGCAGCTGGCCCGGTGAGCCGTCACCAAGCCGGCCCGTGCCGCCTCATCGCGTGCCGCGCGCCCCGTAGCCGTCCCTCGTCCGGCCGGAGAGCTGGGCGGGAAGGGACCGCTTCGGAGCCAGCGCCCGCTCCCGCTCCGAGGGCACGACCGTATGGCACAGCAGCACGCACACGTCGTCGTCGCGTTCGGAGTCGTGCAGGAGGTGCTTGAGCAGGGTGTCGGCGGCCGTGCCCGGGTTCTGCTCCAGTTCCGGGGCGCTCAGCCCTTCCAGGGCCCGGCCGAGGCGCTTGATGCCGCCGTCGATGCCCTCGGCCCGGCGCTCGACCAGCCCGTCGGTGTAGAGCACCATCGAGGAGCCGGGCGGCAGCTCGGTCCGGTGGTCCTTGTACTCGCAGTTCACCGGGATGCCGAGCATGACGCCGGGCTGGGCGTCCAGGATCCTCACTGTGCCGTCGGCGCCGCGCACGACGGCGGGCGGGTGGCCGGCCGACGCCCACACGACCTCCGGCTCGTCCGGGCGGAACCGGGCGATCATCGCCGTGGCGTACAGCTCCGGTTGCAGGTGGCGCAGCATGCGGTGCAGCCGGGTGAGGATGTCGCCCGGGCTGGTGCTCTCCACGGCGTAGGCGCGCAACGCCGTCCGCAGCTGGCCCATGACGACGGCGGCGTGCAGCCCGTGCCCGGTGACGTCCCCTATGACGGCGAGCAGGCTGCCGTCGGGCTGGAGGAAGGCGTCGTACCAGTCGCCGCCGATGTTCATGCCCCAGGTGGCCGGGAGGTAGCGGGCGGCCAGGAGCAGTCCGGAGAAGGGGGGCAGGTCGGTGAGCTGGGCGCGTTGCAGGGCCTCGGCCGTGTCGCGGTAGCGCTCGTAGTTGCGGGCGTTCTCCAGTGCGGTGGCGACGCGGCGGGCGAGCTCCACCAGCATCACGGAGGTGTCCGCGTCGAAGCGGGGCCCGGGAGCGGTGAGGGTGAGGACCCCCAGCAGGCGGTGGGCGACCAGGGGAATGGCCAGCAGCGGTCGTTCCGGGGACAGGGCGGAGGGGGGCAGGTCGTCCACGCCCGGCAGGCCGCCGGGATGCTCGGCGGCGTGCTGCGGGCGGCCCGTACGGGCGGCGGCGACCGCGGCGGCCGAGTGGTCCCGGGCGCGTTGCGGAGTCGCTTCCTCGCCCTCGCCGTCCTCCTTGTCGAAGAGCCAGATGTCGAGCTGCGCCGCGTAGTCCGGGACGAGGATGTCGTTGAGGCGGCGCAGGATGTCGCTGCGGCTGAGCGTGGCCGCCGTGGCGGCGCTCGCGTCGGCGAGGAAGGTCAGCAGGCGCCGGGCCCGCTCGGCCTCGGCCCGCGCGATCCGCTCCGATTCCAGCAGCTCCTGCTGGACCTCGGCCGCGGCCTCCAGCTCGGAGTGCAACGCCAGCACGCCCTGGTTGGTCTGGTGCAGTTCCTCGCGGTGCAGCTCGACGAGGTCTTCCTGCTCGTCCAGCAGACGCAGTACGGCCGCGGTGTTGTCGTCAGCGCGCAGCAGGGCCTCGGGCAGCGGCGGGGCGGCACGGTCGTCGACGGGGGCCGGCCAGTGCGGCAGCGGGCAGGTGAGGCTGGGTGCCTCGGGGAACGGGGCGGAACCTGCGGGACTGAGGGAGGCGTCCAGCCGGCCCTCGTTTCCGGCGGTGGCGGCACTGAGGTGGAGCCGCAGTTCCCACTCCCCGCCCTGGCCGAGGCAGTGCCGCAGCTGCTCGGACAGAGAGGTGAGGAAGCGGGCCCGGTCCCGCGGCGGCGTCCGGCCGTCGGCGGTGATGCGCTCAACGGCGGCGCGTGCCCGGGCGGCGTCGGTGATCGACGTCAGTTTCCAGACGTCAGGAGTGTCTGTCATGGACGTCCGTCCGGTGATTCGGGGCCAGTACGGCCACGCTGGTGTCGTCGCGCTGCGGCCGTGCGGCGCTGCCGGCGTCTCGCATGATAACCGCGGCGACCACGGCCGGGTCATGCGCGGGGAGGCGGGGATCGTCGGGTGGCACCCAGCGGCTGGGCAGCCCGTCGCTGTGCAGGACGAGCAGGCTGTGCGGGTGCCAAGTCGATTGGTGCAGGGGGACGTTGGCGGGGAAGTGAGCGCCCACGATGCCCGGGTGCGAGATGAGCGCCCGCCATGCGCCGTCGAGGTACAGCCGGGCTCCGATGTTGCCGACACCGGCGTAGGAGAGCCGGCCCTCGCTCTCATCGAGCTGCGCGACGCCGATGGCGGCGCCCCGGGTGGCGCGCAGGGCACCGTGCAGGAAGCGAAGTATGTCGGTCGGCCCCAGGTGCGCGGTCCGGTGCAGGCCGTCGATGGCGGTGGTGGACGCATCGGCGGCCTTGCTTCCGTGGCCGAGACCGTCCGTCAGCAGCAGGGTGACCAGGGACCCGGAGCGTACCCAGGCGAAGCCGTCCCCGGAGTGCTCGGCCTGGGCGAGCGAGGTGTTGATCCCGCCGGCTCGGACGCCTGCCGCGGGCGGGCGGGTCCGTGCGTGGTGCGACCCGGCGGAGCAGATGCGGGCCACCGCGACGGTGCCCCGGCCCAACCGGCTGTGCAGGTCGAAGTCGGTGGCCAGGCGCCGACAGGTGCCCAGCCCCGCGCCGAGGGAGGAAGCCGATGTGGTGTAGCCGTCCCGCAGGACCGCGGCGACGTCACGGATGCCGGGTCCGTGGTCGATCGAAGCGATCTGCACACACGGACCGGCGTCGGCGGGAACGTCGGGGCGGCCGACCAGGTTGATGACGATCCGGCCGCCGCTGGCGTGCCTGACCAGGTTGGTCGCCAGCTCGGTGGCCACCAGCGCCGCGGCGGCGGTGGTCCGGTTGTCCAGCCCTACCCGGCCGCAGGCGGCTTCCGCGGCCACGCGCACATCCCGGACCCGGGTGCTCTCGGGGACCGGAATGTCCCAGACCCAGCTCATGTCGCTCGGGAACGCGGCGAGGGCAGGCCGGAGAGCCACTCGGTGACGGTGACGGTGGTGCCCTCCCCGACCCGGGTGTCCAGGGTGAACTCCTGGACGAGCCGCTTGGCTCCGCTCAGCCCCAGGCCCAGGCCGCCGCCGGAGGTGTAGCCGTCGGTCATGGCCAGGTCGATGTCCCGGATGCCGGGGCCCCGGTCGACGAAGCAGAGCCGCACACCGCGGTCGGCGCCGCTGCGCAGGAGCGTGATGTCCACATGTCCCCCACCGCCGTGGACCAGGGCGTTGCGGGCCAGTTCACTCGCCGCGGTCACCAGCTTGGTCTGCTGCACCAGACCGAAGCCGATGTCGGCGGCGATCTGGCGCACCTGCTGGCGTACCAGGGCGAGGTCCGTGTCCGAGCCGATGGCCAGACGCGTGGGCGAGACGAGTGGGGCAGACATCATGCACCCGCTTCCGGGCGGTCGGCCGCCCCCGACGGAGGCGTACGCCCCAGCAGGGACAGGGCGCTGTCGACATCCAGGGCCGTCTGGAGGCCGGGCAGGGTCAGACCCAGCTCGACCAGGGTGATGGCCACGGCCGGACGCATACCGGCCAGCACGGTCCGCGCGGCCAGCAGGCGCGCGCTTCCGGCGATCTCGGCCAGGATCCGGCCGAGGAAGGAGTCGACGATCTCCACTCCGGAGATGTCGATCACGACGCCGCTGACCGGTGCGGGGCTGTTCGCGATGCGCTGGGTGACGTCCTGCTGGAGTCGCTCGGACACCTCGTCGTGCAGCGCGCCTTGCAGGGTGACCAGGAGGACGTCTCCCAGCGCCAGCACCGGCACCATGTCCGGGTGCGGTGCGGAGGTTCCGGTCACCGCGGGGTCTCTCCCGCCGTCGACAGGGGGGAGACGCCCACACCCTGCTGGGCGAGCGCATAGGCCAGTGCGTCGGCGAGGCCGGCCCGCGTGATGATCGTGCCCAGGTCGATGCCGAGGTGGACGATGGTCTGCGCGATCGCCGGCCGGATACCCGACACGATGCACTCCGCGCCCATCAGGCGGGCCGCGGCGACCGTCTTCATCAGGTGCTGGGCCACCAGCGAGTCGACGGTCGGGACGCCGGTGATGTCGAGGATGGCGTACCGGGCCCGCTGGGCGACGATGGCCTCCAGCAGGCTCTCCATCACGACCTGGCTGCGCGCGCTGTCCAGGGTGCCTATCAGGGGTACGGCGACGATGCCCTCCCACAGCTGGATGACCGGGGTGGCCACCTCCAGCAGCTGCTCGCGCTGCCGGGCGATCAGCGCCTCGCCCGAGTTGACCGTGGTGTCCATCACCACCACGCGCAAGGTCCCCATCAGGATCGTCAGCGCGACCAGGCAGGCATGGGCGTCCTCGGCGGTGTCATCCGCGAGCTCCGCGCTCAGCACCGCGGTGATCGGCTGCCGCAGCCCGGCGACCTCGTCCGCGATGTGCGACGACCTGAACCCGGCCTCGGCCCGGGAGAAGGCCATCCGGCCCAGCTGGTCCCGCACGGTGTTGAAGCCGGGGGCGTCGACGTCCTCCAGGCGCCCGCTGCGGGCCACGTCGGCCAGGGCGTCCACGACTGCCTTGCACGCCTCCACGGCCTCGTCCCGGGAGACGGTGAAGATCGTACGGAACAGGGCGGCGTCCGCCCACCGCTGGGCGATCTGCTCCTGGCGCCGCTCCAGGAGATCTCCCAGTTTCTGCGCCACTTCCGGGGCCGTGTAGTGCTCCGCCACTTAAAACAGTCTCCCTTTTGCGGGCCCCTGCACCGCCGAGGGGCGAGGTACCCACCAATTGTTGCTGCATGGCAAATGTTAGCGCGAGGGTGCAAGGCGAACAACACGTGATCGCCGCCTCTCACCGCGGGCTGCGATTACCCTTCCCGCTGTCTCCCGCGCCAGTCCAGGCAGACGACCAAGGCGTCGTCGTCCGCCGAGGCCTGGCCCCGGTGAGCGGTCAGCTCCCGCAGGATGGCACGCGGCACGTCCGCGGCCGGCAGCAGGCGGGTCGCCTGGATGGCGCGGTCGAGCGAGGCGTCTCCGTACGTCTCCCCCTTCGGCGAGGAGACGGCATGCACGCCGTCACTGACGAAGACGAGCCGGTCGCCGGGCTCGACCTGGAACTCCTGCGCCACGTAGTCGGTCTCCTCGAACATGCCCAGGGGCAGTTGCGCCTCGAAGAGAACGTGCTCCACGACGCCGCCGCGCAAGCGCAGCAGTTGCGGAGAGCCCGCGTCCACGACCTTCGCCCGGCCGGTGGCCAGATCGAAGTCGAACATAAGCACGGACAGATAGCAACGACCCTGATAGTGGGCGTAAATGGCCTGGTCAGCCAGGGCCGCCTGGTCCTCGATGCCGATTCCGGCCCGGCGCGCGTTGCGCAGCGCGTTGATGCCCAGGTTCGTCAGCAGGGACGCCTCTATGCCCTCGCCCATGCCGTTGGTGACATACAGCATCAGCCGGTCCCCGGTGGCGGACCAGTCGAAGTTGTCGCCGAAGATGGCGTAGGCCGGCTCCAGCTGGGCCGCCAGGTCGTACTCGCCACGGGAACAGGAGCGGCCGGGCAGCAGCTGCCACTGCATCTCCGCCGCCAGGGTCAGCCGTTCCTTGCGCCGGGCCTGCAGATACACATCGGTGTCCCGCTCGGCCACCAGCACCTCGTGCCCCAGCACATCGGCCACCTCGGCCAGCTCCGACTCCCACCGGCGCGCGACCTCGGCGCCGGGCAGGGTGACGGCCAGCACACCGAGCCGGTCCCCGCGCACACTGACCGGCAGCAGGAGCCGGACCCGGCCGTCCCGCCGTTCCTCGTGGTACGGCAGCTGAGAACCGAACGCCCTGCCCTCCGGAGTGTTGTGCACCGACAGAGGCTCCAGGGTGTGCGGCAGCACGGACACCGGCTGGAGCGCAGTGAGGCTGTAGTCGGCGACGAACAGCTCGACGTCCTCCGCGCCGTACTGATCGGTCAGTACGGCGCGGATGGCGTCGAGCAGCTCATGAGGAGCCGCCGTGCGCAGCGCGCGTTCAGCGGTCACAAATCTGTTCATTGCGAGAAAAACACCTGTCTTTCGCCGGGCAACGTGGATACCTTTCCCCTGCAATGGGCCCGCACGGCCCGCCTGCCTTCGGGACCGTCCCTTGAATTCGGCAGGCGCCCCTAGTACGCTGACAGGCGCCCGAGCGCCTGCGAGAGTGTGACTGTGACTGCCTTCCGCCGCCATCCAGAGCCCGCCGAGGTCGCACGTGTGACGACCACGGCCGCCGAGCTGCTGGAAGTCGTGTGGGGCCGGGCCTCGACCGCGCCCGCCTCGGCGTCCCAGCTGCGCGTACTCCACATTCTTGAGCACAACGACGGGATCAACCTGCGCTCGCTCGCCGAGTCCCTGGCGTCCACCCCGCCGTCCACCAGCCGGCTCTGCGACCGGCTGCACGCGGCGGGGCTCATCGAGCGAGCGGTGAACGCGGAGAGCAAACGCGAGGTACGGCTGCACCTGAGCGGGCGGGGGCGGACCTTCCTGGCCGAACTGCGCACCCGCAGGGAGAGGGAAGTGCGGAGGGTGCTGGCGGATATGCCCGCCGCCAAACGGATCGCCCTGCTGGAGGGGCTGGAGGCGTTCTGCGCCACCGCGTCGACCCAGATACACCACAACGCCTCGGATCCGAGCAGCCGTACCGCCTGACCGTCGGCCGCCGGCGTCGGTGTCCCCGCTGCCGTTCGGTGATGGCGACCAGTACACGGGTCGGTCTCCGCCCACCGGAGCATTCCCAGATCCTTCCCACGCACGTCCGACAGTGGTAACTCTGTTGCCTCGCAACCACTGTTGTCAAACGACAACAATGCGCGAGCTCAACTACCCCTGAACGCGGGTACCCAGATGTACCCGCGATGTGCGCGCACGGTGAAAATTTCTCTCCGGTTCCCGCCGCCGGATCAGGTCGTAGATGTCCCCGCCGATCTCCATGCCCCAGGTGGCGGGCAGGTAGCGGGCGGCGAACCGCGGGCCGGTGTTCGCCGGCAGGTTGCGCGGGAGCGGTGCCCTGGGCGACGACCCCGACGGGAGGCTTCCGCGGTGACTCCAGGACACGGTGACGCGGTCACGGCCCGGGCCCGGCTCGTACGATTCTGAGGTGGTGGAGCGGTGGGCAGCATGGGTGCCGGCCGTGCCGGTCCCGCCGCTGCGGATTCCGGCTGACGGGGTTCCCACCGGGGCCGTACCGCGGACTCCCTCCTCGCGGCACATGGCCTTCGTCGTGACTTCGTCGGCACTCCGAGTTCGGTCTGACGCCGAGGCTCGCGGCCCGGGTGGTGCGGTTCGAGCGAGCCCAGCAGATGCTGCGGCGTTCGGCGCCCTTCCTGTTGATCGCCCAGGTGGCGGTGGACTTCGTCGCAATGGCCGGCTGCATGCCGACCGAGCTGCTGGCGGGTGATGTTCCATCCGTCCAAGACAGTGCCGGTGGCGCGGGGGCATCGTCACGGTATGAACGCAATCACCACGGCAACGACAACAATCGTCTGGCCGTGCCTCACCTATCGTGACGCACGCGCCGCGATCGCCTTTCTGACCGAGGTCTTCGGCTTCCGGGAGACGGCGGTCCACGCCCGCGAGGACGCCCCGTCGATCGTCGAGCACGCCGAGCTGCGCTGGCCGCTGGGCGGTGGCGTGATGCTGGGGACCACCGCCAAGGACGAGTCCGCCTGGGGGCGGCGCGTCGCGGGCAACGACGCCGTGTACGTCGTGTGCGACGACCCCGGCACCCTCTTCGAGCGAGCCGTCGCCGGCGGGGCCGAGATCGTCCGTGGCCTCGTCGACGAGGACTACGGCTCGCGCGGCTTCACCGCCCGCGATCCGGAGGGCAACCTGTGGAGCTTCGGCACCTATCGGGGCGAGGGCGCGGCGCCGAAGGCCGATCGCGCGACCTTCGCGGCCCTGCTCGACGACTGGGCCGCCGCCATCGTCGCCAACGACGCCGAGGCGATCGGGCGCTTCGCCACGCCGGACTGGAGGTTCGTCGGCGGCAACGGCGTCACCCAGGGCTCGACGTTCCTCGAGCTGGTGGCCGCCGGTGACCTGACCCACGACACCATGACCTTCGACGTCGAGCACGTGGCACCGCTGTCCGACACCACGGTCCTGGTGACGACCCACGGCACCAACAGCGGCGCCTTCCGGGGCGAGCCGTTCAGCGCGGACGAGTGGGCCACCGACGTGTTCGTTTGGGACGGCGAGCGGTGGCGCTGCGCCCTGACCCAGCTGACGCCTACCGAGCCGGCGCAACCTGCCACCCCATGACCGCCGTTGGCCTCTGACGCGGGGTACTGCTGCGGCCGAGTGGGCCTACATTCCTGAGACGGTACGTGGAGCGACGGTGGCACGACCGGCGCGGGTTCGGCGCCGGGGCGGCCGACTCGCCCCCGCCGCCGGACGAGGCCGAGTCTGGTGACGTGGCTGTCGTGGGCGCCGAAGAGCCCGCATCACTGGCGTCCACCGAAGCCCATGCGTCTGGAGTTCTCGGTCGACGGCTTCTTCCGTGGTGATCACGTCATACGTCTGGCCGTGATGCCGCCCGAGACCCTGACATTCGACCACGGCAGTGTCCTTCCCGGGTCTACCGCGCGGAGGCGGACGCCTCCTGGCCGCTGTTGTCGGTGGACAGGTCCTGATGCCTGATGCGCAGCCCCAGGACGACGAGGAGGGCCACACCGAGCAGCATCGCGCCGACCACCAAGAACGCCCGCGTGGCGCCCTCGGTGAACGCGATCTCGTACAGCCGGTCCTGTGCCGCCCGCGCGTCGGCACCCTGCGGCGCCTCGGCCCGCAGCTCCCGCTGCTTGTCGAGCATCGTGCGTACCCACACCGTCGACAACACCGCGATGCCGAGGGCGCCGCCCACCTGCTGCATAGAGTTCAGCACCGCCGAGGTGACCCCCTGCTCCCGGTGCCCGACGCCGTAGAGCGCGGTCAGGGTCAGCGGGATGAACAGCAGCGCGAAACCACAGGCCGCGACGAACATCGGCGGGAACAGGTGCGCCCAGTAGCCCGAGTCGGCCTCGAGCCGGGAGAACCAGTACATCCCCACGGCCCCGAGGACCGCGCCGCTGCCCGCGACCCAGCGCGGGTCGAAGCGCGAGACGAGACTTGAGGAGAGTTGCGAGGCCACCATCATGAACAGTGCGAAGGGCAGGAAAGCCACGCCGGTCTGCAGCGCGGAGTAGTCCATGACGTCCTGCGCGTACTGGCTGAGGAACAGGAAGAAGGCGTACATCGACGCCGCCACGATCAGCATGGCCAGGTAGCTGACGCCGCGCGTGCGGTCGCGCAGGATCCGCAGCGGCAGCAGCGGGTCCCGCGGACGCCTCTCGACGACGATGAACGCGCCCAGGATCAGCACGCCCGCACCGATGGCGACCAGGGTCTCGGCCTCCGACCAGCGGCTGCCGCCGCTGGTCTCGTCGCCGCCCGCATGCGTGAAGCCGTACACCAGCGCGGCCAGACCCACCGTCGCGGTGATCGCGCCCAGCAGGTCGAACGTGCCGCGCTTCGGCTGCGACTCGGCAAGGTACCTGGTCGCCAGCAGCGCCACCGCGACGCCGATCGGGACGTTGATGAAGAACGTCAGCCGCCAGGAAAGCTCGGTCAGCAAGCCGCCCAGCAGCAGGCCGACCGCGGAACCCAGCCCGGACATCGCCGCGTAGACGCCCATCGCGCGGTTGCGCTGCGGCCCCGCCGGGAACGTCGTGGTGATCAGGGCGAGCGCGGCGGGCGAGGCCATCGCGGCGCCGAGCCCCTGCAGTGCCCGGGATGTGATCATCCACTCGGGGTTGACGGCCAGGCCGCCGAGGAGCGACGCGGCCGCGAACACCGCGGAGCCGAGGATGAAGATGCGCCGTCGGCCCAGCAGGTCACCGAGCCGTCCGCCGAGCAGCAGTAGACCGCCGAAGGCCAACGAGTACGCCGTCAGCACCCACGACAGGCTTTCCGGGGAGAACCCGAGGTCGTTGCGCAGTCGTGGCAGCGCGATGGTGACGATGGTCGCGTCGAGCACCACCATCAGCTGCACGGTGCTGATCAGCACGAGCGCCATGCCGGGGTGCCGGGGACCGTTCCCCTCGGCAGGCGGCTGGTCCTCGCTCCGCCGGGTCGCTTCGTCGTGCACGAGAGCCCCTTTCACGTCCTGGCCGCGGGTTCCGCCCGGCGACCGTAGCCCGTCGGGACCGGCCGCCGTGCGCCGATGAAAGAGTGCCGACAGGGTTTCCCGAGTCACTCCCGGCCTGTGCCTAGCCTGCGGTACGGCTGCGCCACGCGTGATGTCCGCGCAGCCCGCCCGACCGGTTCGACCGAGGAGGCAGCCCTGTCGGCCACTGTTCCGCCCCGTCCCCCGCGACCCCGGCACCGGCCAGGTGGCCGGACCGCCGCGGCGGTCCCGGACGCGCGCGGCTTCTCGATACGGTTCTTCGGTGCCGGACTGGCCGCCGCGGAGCTGATGACCTGTTACCTCGGGCTGGAGACCGGCGCCTACCGGGCGCTGGCCGACGGCGGCCCCGCGACCTCCGCCGAACTCGCGGACCGCGCGGGCCTCGACGAGCGCATGACCCGGGAATGGCTGGAGCAGCAGACGAGCGCGGGCGTCCTCCGTGTCGACGACCCCGCCCGGCCGCCCGGCAAGCGCCGCTTCGAGCTGCCGCCCGAACACGCCGAGGCGCTGCTCGACGCCGACAGCCCGCACTACATCGCCCCGCTGGTCGTGATGCCCATCGGTGGCATGGCGGCGGTGCTGCCCCAGCTCGTGGCGGCCTGCACCGCCCGTGTCGGGCTCCCCCAGAGCGTGTACGGCGAGGCCATGCGCGGCGGCATGCGCGACCTCAACCGCGCGGTCTTCCGTGACCACCTGCCGGGCTGGATCGCTCGCCATCTGCCGGACGTCGAAGCACGGCTGCATCTTCCGGGGGCCGCCATCACGGACATCGGGTGCGGCACCGGTCTCTCCACGCTCGCCCTGGCCCGCATGTTCCCCCAGGCCCGGGTGCACGGCGTGGACCGCGACGGCGACGCCCTCGCCGAGGCCCGCAGGAACCTCGCCGCGAGCGGATTCGGCGACCGTGTGCGCTTCACCGACCGGGACGCGGCCGAGTCCGGGCTCGCGGGCGGCAGCCTGCTCGTCTGCGTCTTCGACGCCCTGCACGACATGGCGCGGCCGGTAGAGGTGCTGCGCGGCTGCCGGGAACTGCTGGCGCCGGGCGGCGTGGTGCTGCTGATGGAGCCCGCGGTGGCGGAGCGGTTCAGCACCGAGCCCGCCGACAGCGAGCGCTTCCACTACGCGGTCAGTGTGCTGCACTGTCTGCCGATCGGCATGAGCGAGACGCCCTCGGCGGCAACCGGCACGGTGATGCGCCCCGACACGGTCCGCGCCTACGCGCGCGAGGCGGGGCTGGCCACCGAGGTGATCGACGTGGGCCACTTGTTCTACCGGCTGTATCGGCTGCGGCCGGCCTGAACCGCCGTGGACGAGCACCGCAACGGGGCCGCCCGCGATCATCTTCAGGATGTTCTTTCCGGGCGGCCTCGGTGCTCTGGACGACCCGATACATCGACGCCGCCGTCACCCGGCTCCAGACCGAGGGCCACGGAGTCCGGGACGAGGACATCGCCCGGATCTCCCCGCTCAAGCACCGCAACCTGAACCTGCTCGGCCGGTACAGCTTCATTTCCTGCGTCCCGGCCGCCGGCACCCGGCGTCCGCGCGCGCCCGAACAGGCAGGAGCTGTCGGGTCATAGCGGCCCTGGGACCCCGAGGCCCGTCAGGAAGCAGCCGGTGGCCGCCCCTGGAGTGCTCGGCGACGCCTGATGCGGACAAGGGCGGGGGCGGTCCGCTCGCGGTGCTCGTGCGTGCTCGTCTCAGCCCGGCTGCGTCTCCTCGGCCGCCGCCCGGTCGCGCGCGCGGGCGGTGCCGCGCGGGATGCCCACCTTGCCGGTGCGCAGATACTCCCCGACCAGGTTGTTGACCTCGGTCGGCTTCTCCAGCAGGGACGCGTGCCCGCTGTTGCGGATCTCGGTGTACTCCGCCGTCGGGATCAGCGCGGCCAGCTCACGCGCGAAATGCCGCGGTGCCACGATGTCGTGCTCCATGCCCACGATGAGCAGCGGCACCCGCACCTTGGCGACGTCCGCCTCCGCCGGCCGGAACCGCCGGGCCGCCTCCGCGTGCCCGATCGCGCCGTGGCCGCCGGACTCGGCCCACCCCTGCAGCCCCTCCAGGAACGGCGCGATGAACGCGTCACGGTTCAGCGCCCGCGGGCCGAAGAGGTACATCGCCCGGTAGACGCCCTCCAGCAGCGCCGGGATCTGCTGCCCCGACTTCAGGCGCGTCACCGCCTCGGCCTGGATGGCCTCCTGGAGCTTGCTGGCCTTCCACGGCACGCCGATGAGGGCCGCGCGGCCGACCAGTTCGGGCCGCTTCATGGCGAACTCCAGGAGGATCATGGCGCCCACTGAGTAGCCGATGTAGGCGCACGCGCCGAGCCCCAGCGCCTCGTTGAGCGCGGCCAGGTCCTCCCCGAGCAGTTCGACGGTGTACGGAGGCGGGGTCTCCTCCGAGGGCGCGACGCCCCGCAGGTCGAAGGTGACGACGCGGTAACCCGCCTTCGTCAGGTGCGGCACCTGCATGTCCTCGAACAGCGACGCCTGATGCTGCCCGGGTACGAGCACGACGACCGGCCCGTCCTCGGGGCCGTAGACGTCGTAGCTCAGGGTGACGTCGGTCGGCAGTTTGATCTTCATGCGTGTCCCTTCGGCTCATCCTCCAGCTGTCCCTCCGGCACGTCGCTCAGGAGGAGATCAGCTCGTCCTGGTCGTCGAGCTGCCCGATGACGTACGCAAGGACCTGCTCGGTGGTCTGGATGCCCCGCCCGGTCTCCTCGTCGATGGGCGGCAGGTCGAAGTCGTCCTCGATCGCGAAGGCCAGCTCCAGCAGAGCCAGCGAGTGGAAGCCGAGGTCGTTGACGAGATGCAGGTCCTTGGCCGGGTCGAACCGCTCCGGCTCGGGCGAGAGCTGCTCGATGATTCCGAGCACCGTCTCGCGGACGTCCTCCACCGCGTAGCGCATCCGCGTTCTCCCGTTCTCGACGTGGGTCAGGCCGGCCGCGCGGGCCGGTTGCGCAGCGTGAGCCACAGCTCCCGGCGCCTGCTCTTGCCGCTGGTGGTGCGCGGGATGGTGCCCCTGGGCACCCGGACGACCTCGCGCGTGACGCCCGGGCAGGTGGTGCTCAGCACCCGGTCGGCGATCTCGGCACACTCCGCGTCGAGGTCTTCGAGGACGGCGTACGCACGGGCGTGTGTGTCGTCCTGGCCGAGTGCCACACACGTGCGGTTCGGATCCAGGCCGGCGCGCCCCAGCAGCAACTCGACGTCCTCGGCGAACAGATGGCGGGCATTGACCTTGATGCCGTCGCCGAGCCGGCCGATGACGTACACCTCGCCGCCGTACTCGAAGGCCACGTCGCGGGTGCGCAGACGGCCGTCCGTGAAGGCGGTCCCGGCCGCCTGGGCGTCGTCCAGGTAGCCGTCGGCGAGCGAGGTCCCGGAGATCTCGACCTCGCCGAGGTACCCCCGCGGCACGGGATGGCCGTCGTCGTCGAGCAGACGGACGTCCAGGCCGGTCAGCGGGCGTCCGCAGCTGATCACGTCGATGGTGTCGGTGTCCTGCGCGCCGGTATCGACGAGGCGCACGGGTGCGCCTACGGCCAGCTCGCGGCGCCGGATCCGGACCCGGGACGGCTGCGCTCGGACCGGCACGCCGGTCACCGCGAGGGTGCTCTCGGCCAGGCCGTATGCGGGGGTGAGCGAGGCCGGAGCCAAGCCGTGGCCGACCAGCAGGCCGGTGAAGGACCGGACGAGTTCCGGGTCGATCCGCTCGGCGCCGACGATCACGGCACGCCAGCCGGAGAAGTCCAGGCCGTCCAGGTCTGCGGGCCGGATCCGGTCGACGATGCGCTGCAGCCCGAAGGCGGGCGTTGCCGTGATGGTGGCGCCCCCGCGGCCGAAGCGGCGCAGATACGCCAGCGGATGGCGGACGAACGTCTCCGGCGCGCATACGGCGAGGTCGTTGTTGCCGCCCGACACGGGGACCACCATGCAGCCGATCAGGCCCATGTCGTGGTGCATCGGCAGCCAGGAGCACCAGGCGTCGTGCTCCGTGGCGTGCTCCCAGGCCCGGATCGCGGCCGTGTTGGCGGCCAGCGCGTCGTGCGAGACGCGCACCCCGCGCGGACGGCCGGAGCTGCCCGAGGTGAACTGGACCAGCGCCAGCCGCGCCGGGTCGCGCCGCACGGGGCGCGCCGCCGCCAGTTCGTCGGTCCGCAGCAGTCGCACCCGCCGGTGCGCCGCGAAGCCGGGCTCGCCGGTCACCTCGCGCGCATAGCGCTCATGGCCCGCGTCGACCACGAGCACCTCGGCGTCCAGGACGTCGAGGACCTCCCGGACGCGCTCGCGGTGCGCGTCGCCCGACATACGGGTGGGCGGAGCGAGCACGGACACGGCACAGCCCGCCGCCTGGACGCCGTAGAACCCGGCGATCAGCTCGGGACCGGTGCCGCACAGCAGGGGCACGACAGTACCGGCCGGGACGCCGCCCGCTGCGAGGCCCCCGGCCATGGCCAGGGCGCGCGCGGCGATCTCGGGGTACGGGGTGCGCTCGGCCGACTCGGAGTCGAACAGCTCCACGCCGGCATCCGCGCGCGGCCGGTCGAGCCAGTCCAGCGGATGGTGTGCGCCGGTGCCGGTCATGAACCCCCCTCGGTCGTCGGACGGGACAGCCGCCCGCACGCCGACGGGCCGGTCAACAGGACCGTAGGCGAGGCGCGGAGGCCGTCGGCCGTCTCTTTCATGGCTCTGTCGGTGCGCGGCCGGCGCCTCGCGCGCTGTCCGAGACTGACGGCAGCCTTGCCGTCGCGTGCCGCGCGGAAGCCGCCGCGTGCGACCACGCCGCCCTGCGGAGGATGCGGATGACCGACACGAATGCGATACCCGAAGCGTTCACGCCGTGGCCCGAGGAGGACGCCGAACGCTACCGGAAAGCGGGCCTGTGGCGGGGCGTCCCGCTCGGCAACGCCCTCACCGCCGCGGCCGGCACCACGCCGGAGGCGATCGCCGGGGTCGACCGCCGCAGGCGGATCACGCACGGCCAAGTGCGAACCGAGGCCGACGAGATCGCCCGCGGTCTGCTAGCCCTCGGCCTGCGCCCGGGCGACCGTGCCCTGGTCCATCTGCCGAACGTTGTCGAGTTCCTCACCGTGACCGTGGCGCTGCTGCGGTCCGGCATCATCCCCGTGCTCGCTCTCCCGGGCCACCGCCGCAGCGAAGTCGAGCATCTCGCGGCGGCCTCCGGCGCGGTCGCCTATGTGACGGTCGACCGCTTCCAGGGCTTCGATCACCGCACCCTCGCCCGCCACCTGCTGGGCATCCGGCCGGACCTGCGCTGTGTGATCAACGGCGACGCGCAGGAGCTGACCTCGCTCGACGTGGTCCGCGCCGCCGGGGCCGGGGCGCCCGCGCGCCCGCTGCCCGACGTGGACCCCTCGGGCGTGGCCCTGCTGCTGCTCTCCGGGGGGAGCACCGGCCGGCCCAAGCTGATCCCGCGCACCCACGACGACTACGCGTACAACATCCGCGGCTGCGCCGAGGCCCTCCGGTTCGGTCCCGGCTCCGTCTACCTCGCCGCCAACCCGGCCGCCCACAACGCGGCTCTCGGCTGCCCCGGCGTGTGGGGGGCGCTGATGGTGGGCGGCATGGCGGTGTTCGCGGCCAGCCCGTCGCCCGACGAGGTCTTCCCCCTCATCGAACGGGAGGGCGTCACCCACACCACCGTGGTGCCCGCGGTGGCCGCGCTGTGGTCGGCCGCGAGCGCGGGGCGGCGCGTCGACATGAGCGGCGTCCTGCTCCAGGTGGGCAGTTCGAAGTTCGACGCGGAGGCGGCCGGGCGCACCCAGCGCGCGCTGGGCTGCCGGATCACCAACTGGTTCGGCATCGGCGAGGGGCTGCTGACCCATACCCGGCTCGACGACCCCGAGGAGGTCGTCCACGGTACGGAGGGCCGGCCGCTGTCGGAGTACGACGAGGTGCGCATCGTCGACGAGCGGCTGCGCGACGTGCCGCCCGGCGAGGTCGGCGAGCTGATCACCCGCGGCCCGTACACCATCCGCGGCTACTGGAACGCCCCGGAGGCCAACCGGACCGCGTTCACCGCCGACGGCTTCTTCCGCACCGGGGACCTGGCACGGCTCACCCCCGACGGCAACGTGGTCATCGCCGGGCGGGTGAAGGACGTCATCAACCGCGGCGGCGAGAAGGTGTCGGCCGAGGAGGTCGAGCAGCATCTGCGCAGCCACGACGCCGTCCGCGACGCGGCCGTCGTGGGCCGGCCCGACCCCGCACTCGGTGAGGCGTCCGTGGCCTACCTCGTGCCCGAGGACGAGGACGGGGTGGACCTGGCCGGAATCAAACGCTACCTGTCGGGCCGGGGCCTGGCCGCCTTCAAACTCCCCGACGCCCTGCGGCTGGTGGCCGAGCTGCCCCGGACCCCGGTCGGCAAGATCGACAAGAACGCCCTGCGGGCGGACGCGCACGGTGACGCGTGATCGAGGAGCTGGTACGGCCGGACGCCGCCGCCCGTGACGTCTTCGGGGACGTGCCCGCGCACCGACTCTTCCCCGCCGAGCGCGAGCTCGTCGCGGGCGCCGTCGAGGAGCGCGTCCGGGAGTTCACCACGGTCCGCTGGGCCGCCGCGCAGTGCATGCGGCGGCTGCGACGGCCCCCGGCACCGCTGCTCCCCGGGCTGTTCGGCGCGCCGCGCTGGCCGGACGGGCTGGTCGGCAGCCTGACCCACTGCCGCGGTTACCGGGCCGCCGTGGTCGCGCCCGTGTCGGCTGCGTCCGGAATCGGGATCGACGCCGAGCCGCACGCCGCCCTGGGCCCGGGCATGCTCCGGCGCACCGCGTCGGAGAAGGAGCGGCGGCACCTCGCCGGACTGCGGGCGGCCCGGCCCTGCGTCCACTGGGACCGGCTGCTGTTCTGCGCCAAGGAGGCTTTCTACAAGGTGTGGTCGCCGGCGGTGGGCCGACCGCTGGGCTTTGCGGACGCCGAAGTCGCCTTCGACGCGGGGCCGCCGGACGACCGCGGGGGCAGGTTCGTCGTACAGCTGACCGGCCAGGCGCGTGGGCGGTCCGAGGAGCACGCCGGCTTCCCCGCCCTGCGCGGGCGGTGGACGGCGCGACGCGGTGTGCTGGTCACCGTCGTCGCGGTGGACGCGAAGGCCGTGGCGGCGGCAGGCGGCGGTTCACCGCCCATGCGGACGCCGTGGTGCTGACCCGTGCGCCGCGTACGGGGCGGTCTGCTCACCGAGCCAGTCCACGACCGCGCGCTCGCCGTCGCCGCGCACATAGAAGTGGTCGCCGGGAAACGTCGCCACCGTGAACGGGCCGGTCGTCACCGCACGCCACGCCTCCGCGTCCGCCAGGCCGACCTCCGGGTCCCGGTCGCCGAAGCAGATCGTCACCGGCAGGTCCAGGTCGGTGCCGCAGGCGGGTTCGTACGTCCCGATCAGCCGGTAGTCGGCGCGCAGCGACGGCAGCGCCATGGCCCGCACCTCCGGCATAGCCAGCAGACGGGAGTCCGTGCCGCCCAGGGCGCAGACGTCGGCCCACAGCCGGTCGTCGTCCAGATACGTGTCGTCGGGCCGCTGGCGTGCCGGGCCGGGCCGGCCGGAGACGATCAGCCGCCCGGGGCGGGTGCCGCCGGCGGCGGCCAGCCTGCGGGTCACCTCGTGCGCCACGGAGGCGCCCATGCTGTGGCCGAAGTACCACACCGGTGTGTCGTCGAGCTGGTCCAGCGCCTTGGCCAGCGGCTCCGCCAACTCGTCCATGGTGGTGCAGGGTTGCTCACCGGCGCGGTCCTCGCGCCCCGGATACTGCACGACCAGCGCCTCGACGTGCTCCGGCAACGCGCGGGCCAGCGGCCGGTAGAAGCTGGCCGAGCCGCCGGCGTGGGGGAAGAACACCATCCTGAGCGTCGCGCCGGGCCGCGGCGCGAAGGCCCGCAGCCACGTGTTGAAGACCACCGTCATGACGCCTCGCCTTCCGTCAGATCCTCCGCGCCGAGCAGCTCGGGCGGCCCGGGCCGGTGCAGGCGCACCGGCCCGCACACCTCGGCGACCCGCATCGCCAGCCGGGTGAGCGTGACATGCCGCTGCACATGCGCCTCGTTCGACGCCCCGGCCACCGCCTCCTGCCACAGTCCCGTCATCGCGCGGCCGGTCGCCCGCGGCCACAGCGTGCCCAGCACCTCGGCGTAGGACGGGCCGTGCGCGGGACCGATGGTCTGCACGGTCGGCACCCGCAGATGCGCCGCTGACGCGTCCGGGAACCGCGGCAGGTCCCGCAGCTCCTCCGGCATGTGCGGGCGCATGCTCCACAGCACCGGCCCGTGCGTGTTGACCAGCGTGAGATGACCGCCGTCGTAGCCGATGGTGATCCGGTGCATGAGATGACCGTGGTTGTCCGGTGCCGAGGGCACCAGTTCGTTCTGCAGCCGGAAGGTCAGCGGCACACCCCCGAAGCGGCCGCTGAGGCTGCGGTACGGCGGCGGAGGGCCGCCCGCCGGTGCCGGGAGGACCCCGTCGACGCCGAACGGCCTGATCGCCCCCAGCGCCTCGGCGAGGAGGTCGAACACCGTGAACAGCACCTGGAAGGCGCAGGTCACGTCGACGAACACCGGCCGCTGCCGGGCACCGGCCGCCCGGGCGTGGTCCAGGAAGCGCCGGACCGGTTCCACGTGCGGGTAGTGCGTGTTCATCCGGAACACCACGTCCTGCTCACGGGCTGTGCGCAGGCAGGCGAGCAACTCGTCCGGGTGCAGCGGATGTTCGTGCAGGACGTGCAGGCCGCGGCGCATGAGCTGCTGCGCCAGTTCCGGGCCGTGGCCGCCGGTCATCGCTCCGCCCACGACCACGCAGGCCATGCGGACGTCGTCGGGCACGTCGTCGGCACCGCTCCACAGCGGCACGCCGTAGTGCTCGGCGCACATCTTGCTGCGAGCGCTGCCCCGGGCGATGATCCCGGCCAGCTCGAAGGGGAAGCCGGGCCGCTCGAAGGCCGCGAGATAGGCACGCCCGAAGCCGGTCCCGGCGACGGCCACCCGCACCGGCGTCCCCGCTGCCGCGCCTCGGTCGCCGGCCGTCACAGCGCCCCCTCCTCCATCCGCAGCGGCCCGAGGAGGGGCTGTTCCAGGACCTCCAGGGTGGTGACCGCCGGGCAGGCGCGCAGCGCCTCCAGTACCGTGCCGGAGTCCAGCACGGTCGCGGCGAAGTGGATCCCGGGGCCGATACGGCCGTCCAGCACGTCCAGCGCGGCCAAGGCGGCGGTCAGTCCGGTGAGGGCGTAGGTGTCGTTGCCGCGCAGGGCCAGGCCGCGGGTCGCCGGCTCGCCACCGTGGCTGCCCGTCACCTCGAACAGCATCAGCTGGAACGGTTCCTTGCCGAACAGGTCGAGCGCCGCCGCCCGGGTCAGTTCGTCGGCGGCCCGGCCCAGGTCGGACTCCCCGCGCATGGCGCCCTGGAGCCGGCTCAGACAGCTCATCATGTGCGCGCCGCCCTCGAAGACGTTGAACCAGTCGACGTCCGACAGCCCGCACTCCGCCGCCACCTGTTCGGCCTCGAAGCTCAGATAGGGGTAGGCGTCGACCCGGCGGCCGGCGTAGGGCGGCTCGATCCCGGACCGCGGCTCCAGCTCCCGCTCGACGCGGACGCCGCCCCGGATCGCCGCCTGGGCAACGCCGTACGAACCGCCCAGGCTGAGCAGGTAGTCCGCCGCCCCCGCCGGGGTCAGCCGGTCCATGGTGCCGACATACGCGGTGAGCGTGCGCGGATGTGACATCGAGCGGGCCAGGAGCCGGGGCAGCAGGCCGGTGAGACCGGGCTGCATGCCCGCGGTGAGCACCGCGGTGCCGGTGAACGTGCCGGGCCGGTGCAGTGCCTCGAACACCGGCTCGTCACCGCCCGGATCGACATAGGCGGCCCCCGCCGCCAGCGCCGCCCAGGCCACCCGGTCCAGGACCTGGTACGACGGGCCGGCGCAGTTGAGGACCAGGCGGGCCCCCTGGCAGAACGCGGCCAGCGACCGGCCGTCGTGCAGGTCGACCGGCATGGCCTCGCCCCGCAGGCCGAGCTCGCCGAGCAGCGTGGCGGCCTGCCCCTCGTGGCGGCCACCGATCCGCACCGTCGCCCCGGGCCGGCGCTCGGCGAGGACCCGCAGCGCCGCGCTGCCGACGGCACCGTAGCCGCCGAGCACCGCGAGGTCGGCGCCGGTCACCGCTCGTCCTCGGGCAGGTCCAGCATGTCGCGGGTCAACTCCCCGCAGCAGCTGAAGTGGGTGCCCGGGATCTCCTCGACATCGAGGCGGCCGACGCATATGCCGTCCCAGTACGCGCGCATGTCAGCAGCCATGGTCGGCCAGATGGGTGCTTCCTCGCTGTGCACCAGCAGCCGGGCGTCACCGGTGTACACGCCGGGCGAGTGCGCCGCCGCGGCGTTGAACAACGCGAGCGTGCCGGTCAGCGCGTCCCCGATGTCCTTGGCCGGCCAGCCGAGGTGCCCGGCGATCGCCGCCACCCGCTCCTCACGGCTGCGGGCACCTGGTCCGGCGGCGGCCTGCGCGACCTTCCGGAGCGCGGCGTCCGGATGGTCCGCGAGCCCCGCCAGCGCGCCGGCGGGTATCTCCCCGGCCGGCACCAGCTCCGCCAGCGTCCGGCCCAGCGCGGCCTCGTCGGGGTAGCCCAGCTCCGCTGGGTCGGCGCCCGCGCCCTGGACGAACATCGCCTCGTACAGCACCTCGTCCCGGATGACGGCCGGCAGCGGATAGCTGCTCACCAGCGTCAGGCCGCAGACCGGCACGCCCAGTTCGCTCAGCTGCTGGGCCGCGGACAGCGCCAGCAGGCCACCGCCGCGGGCACCGACGAGATGGAAAGGACCCGGGCTGAGGGTGCGCACCTGCCGCACGATCCGCTGCGCCAGCTCGTCGATGTCCGGCGCCTCTCCGACCTCCAGATACGGGATCTGCACCACGGGGTCGTGCTCGCCCAGCTGCTCGCCGAGCCGGACGGCATCCTCGCCGAACCCGTCGTTGATCAGGACATGCACGGGGTTTCCGATCGCCTCGGTGACTCCGGTCAGCACGTAACCCTCCTTGTCGGTCGTCTCCGTATCGGCCGTTGCGCCATCGTCGAGGAACGCCGCGAGCTCCTGGACCGACGCTCCGTCGAGGAGCTGCCGCAGCAGTTCGTCGAAGAGGACGGCCGATGCCTCGGGGACGCTCTCCCGCAGCTGTGTCACCACTTGGGCGGCGAGCAGCGAGTCACCGCCGAGGGCGTAGAAGTTCGTGTCATGGCTGAGGTCGGCCTTGTCCAGCACCTCGCCGTAGACCCGGGCGACGGCCCGGTGCAGCTCGGTCGCCTCCTGCTGCTCGCCCACGGCGCCGCGGGCGGACTCCAGGCCGGGCTGTTCGGCCCAGGCGGCCAGCGCGGCGCGGTCGATCTTGCCGTTGCCGGTCAGCGGCATCGTGTCGAGCACGTGGAACGCCGACGGGATCATCTCCGCGGGCAGCCGGTCGGCCAGCCGGCGGGCGACCTCGTCGGTGTCGAGGTCCAGGCGGTCCTGCTTGAACCGGGCGGCGAACACGTGCATGCCGATGCCGGCCAGCTCGTCCACCGGCTCAGGCAGACAGTAGACCAGCTCCGCGCCGGCCTCGGCGAGCAGGTCCTGCCACTGCTGCCGGGCGATGAAGGTCTGGTCACGGCCGTGCCGTACGTCCTGGAAGTCACCGGCGGTGGCGTCGAACAGGAACTCCATCGAGGTGAGGACCTGGTAGTTGTCCCGCGTCGTCTCGATGAACACCAGCCAGCCGCCGGCCACCAGGGCCTCTCGCATCCGTCGTAGCACGGCACGGGCGTCCTTGGCGTAGTGCATGACGTTCCCGCACAGGATCAGGTCGACCGAGTTGGGGCGCACGCCCTGCTCGCGGAACGGCTCGTTGAAGTCGAACATCGCGTAGTCGACCCACGGGTACGCCCCGAAACGGTCGGCGGCCTTGTTCAGGAAGAAGCGGGAGACGTCGGTGAAGGCGTAGCGCACGTTCTCCCCGTCCAGCGCCGGGATGGTGTCCGCGCTGGTGCCGCCGACGCCGGCGCCGATCTCCAGGACCCGCAGGGGCGGCCCGCCCGGTCGGCGGCGCGCGACGCCCCGGACCGTGCTGGTGGCCAGCCGGTTCAGGTAGCGCGACAGGAAGCCCTCCATGTACGCCGCTTCCTGGATGCTGAGATCCCCTTCGGGGAACAGCAGTTGCAGCGGGTCCCGCTCGTCGCGCATGAGTTCCGGCAGGTGCTCGGACGCCGTCCTGAAGTACTCCACCAGCTCCGGCCGGTCGTGTGCCTGCGGCAGCAGCCGCTCCACCTCCGCCCAGGCCCGCGCCACGTCCTCGGGCTCCACCAGGCGCAGACAGCGGTAGCCGTCCTCGTGCTCCTGGAGGTAGCCGTTCGCGGTGCAGGCGGCCAGCCAGCGACGCACCAGCCGTTCGTGCCGGGGGGCGACCCGGGCGGTCCGCATGATCTCCGCCGTGCTGTGCCGCGCCGCGCCCGAGGGCCACAGACCGGACCGGCGCAGTACGTCGATCATGCGATGCAGGGCGGCCTCGTCGAGCACCTCGGCGAACTCGACCACCTTGCCGACGTCCACGCCGCCGCGGATCTCGTCGCCCGCCGCGACGACCTCACCGACCAGAGCGGGGTCCGTCGGCCGGGAGGGGGCGCCGGTGCGGGCGCTCTCGACGAAGGCGACCAGCCTGCGGTCGTTGCGCTCCCCCACGGTGGTCACGGCGACGGCGTCCAGCTCCGGGTCGGCGGCCAGCGCGGCCTCCACCTCGGCCGGCTCCACGCGGTGACCGCGGATCTTGACCTGGCGGTCGTCGCGTCCGATGAACTCGATGGTCCCGTCGGGCAGATACCGCCCCAGGTCGCCGGTGCGGTAGGCGCGTTCACCGGACGGCAGCCGCACGAACGAGCGGGCGGTCTTCTCCGGATCCCCGAGGTAGCCCTTGGCCAGTCCGGCCCCGGCGATGTACAGGTCGCCCACCACGAGGTCCGGGCGCGGACGCAGCGCGCCGTCCAGCACGTGGAAGCGCTGATTCTCCAGCGGCGTCCCGTAGGGGATGCTCGGCGCCTCGGGATCGACCCGGCCGATGGGGTGGACGATCGACCAGATCGCCGCCTCCGTCGCACCGCCGAGCCCCGCCAGCTCGACCGAGGGGACGTGGGCGCGGATCGCGTCGGGCAGCGACACCGGGATCCAGTCGCCGGACATCATGACGAGCCGTACGCTGCCGCGCTCGGTGTCCGCCCCGCGCCAGTAGTCGTCGAGCAGCGTCATCTGCGCGGGCACGGTGTTGAGCACGGTCACCCGGTGCTCGGCGATCAGCCGCGACCAGTGTGACGGGTCGGCGCGCCGGGCCGCCTCGGGCAGGACCAGGATGCCGCCGCGGCCGAGCACGCCGAAGATGTCGAACACGGACAGGTCGAAGGCGAGGCTGGACAGTCCCAGCACGATGTCGTCCGCGGTGACGGCGAAACGGCGGCACACGTCGTCGAGGGTGTTCACGGCCGCTTGGTGACTGACCTCCACGCCCTTCGGGGTACCGGTGGAACCGGACGTGAAGATGACGTACGCGCTGTCCTCCGGTGCCCCCTCGGGGCGGGCCGGGGGCTCCTCGGGCAGGGGAAGGGTGTCGACGTCGACACGGCGGCAGCCCTGCGGCGCCCCGGCCGCGGTACCCGAGTGCTGGAGCACCACGCCGACGCCAGCGCTGCTCAAAATCTGCTCCCGGCGCGCCTCGGGCTGGCCGGTCTCGACCGGAACGTACGTACCGTCGGCGAGCAGGACCCCGATCGCGGCGGCCACCTGGTGCCGGCTCTTCTCCATGAGGACGCCGACTCGGTCGCCGCGCCGGTGCCCGGCCGCCCGCAGTGCCTCCGCCACCGCGCCGGCCCGGTCCAGCAGTTCCCGGTAGGAGACCGCGCCGCCGGCGTCGACGACGGCCGTTCGCTCCGGTTGCGCCAGGGCCCGCTCGACCAGGGCGTCGGCCAGCAGGGCCGGACTGAGCGGCCGTGCCGTGTCGTTGACCGTGGCGCGCCGGGCGAGCTGGGCCGTTGGCAGCGTCAGCGGGTCGCCGGACCAGGCGGCGTCGTCGTCCGCCAGAGCGCGCAGCAGCGTCTCGAAGGCGGCGAACATGTCGTCCAGCACGGCCGGGGGGATCACGTCGTCGCGCGAGTCCCAGTTGATCTGCAGGCTGCCGTCGGCCTCCATCGCCTGGCAGTCCAGCCAGGCCTGCGGGGTCTGGCTGATGCCCTGACGGATCGGCGTGCGCATGGGGTTGGCCTTGTCGGGCGCGTCGGCCAGCCCGATGGCGCTGGTGAAGACCACGGGCATCAGGCTGCTCTGCTGCCCGCGGCGCCGGCTCAGCTCGCGCAGCACCTCCACACCGGTGAACAGGCGGTGGTCCAGGTCCTCGAAGAGCCGCTCGCTCATGGCCTTGGCGCGGCCGGTGAAGTCCTCGGCCGCCAGGGTGTCCACGGCCAGCAGTTCCACCGAGGTGAAGTCCCCTACGATGTTCGCCACGTCCGGGTGGAGCGGCAGCCGGCTGAGCACCGTCACGTCCAGCGTGAACCGCGGCTGCCGGCTCCACCGCCCGAGCACCTCAGCGTAGGCGGCCATGACCACGTTGGACGCCGACAGGTGACGGGCCCCCGCACGTCGGCGCAGGGCGGCCCATGTCACTTCGTCCAGCCGCAGCTCGCGCCGGGTGAACCGGGCGGCCCCGTGACGGCTCGGCCGGGCGACCATGGGCAGCTCCGGTGCGGCCGGAAGGTCGTCGAGGCGGTCCAGCCAGTACGCCCGGTCACGCTCGTACACCGGCCCCTGCCGCACCTGTCGTTCGGCCCGCAGATAGTCACGGAAGCCGATGGCCGGCGCCGGCAGCTCCGCCCCGGGGTCCGCGTAGTAGGCGCCGAACTCGTCCAGCAGGCGGTAGATGCTCACGTAGTCGGCGATCAGGAAGTCGATCGAGAAGTGCAGCACGGCCCGGTCGGGCAGCTCGGTGACCTCGATGCTGTACAGCGGGCACTCGGTCACGTCCTTCGACTCGTGGGAGAGCCGCTGCCGGGTCGCGGCCAGCCGTTCCTCACCTGCCCGGGCGGGCAGCCCGCGCACGTCGGTCCAGGCGATCTCGAACGGCGGCGGATCCTTCAGCACGCGCTGGAAGCCGTCGTAATCGAGGACGGCCCGGAGCATGTCGTGCCGGTCCACCACGGTCGACCAGGCCCGGCGCAGCCGGTCGCGGTCGAGGCGGTCGAAGACCAGCTCGCCGTAGGCGTGACAGGGCACCGAACCGTACTCGAACGCGTCGCGTCGCCCGAGCAGATAGGCGGCCTGGACGTCGGTCAGCGGGAACGGCTCGTACCGCGCCTCGGGCTCGGCTCGCACCGTCTGGTCGTCGCGGTCGCGCAGGGCGCGCAGGACGTCGTCGCGCCGGCTGACGATCAGGTCGCGGCGCTCGGGCGTCATGGCGCCTTCCGGACCGCGGAAGCGGACCTTCCCGTCGTCTTCCCACAGGTGGATGCCGGCCTGTTCCAGCTCGGTGATGATGCCGCTGGCGTTCACAGCACACCTTCTTCCAGTCGGATGGGAGCGTCGTGATCACCGGCCGGGAGGGCCAGCTCGTCGATGAGGGCCGCCACCTGGGACAGCGTGGGACGGTCGAACAACTGCCGCAGCGTGAGCTGCACCCCGAACCGCCGGTCCAGGCGCTGTGCGACACGGATCGCGGTCAGGCTGTCGCCGCCCAGCTCGAAGAACCCCGCGTCGCGGGAGATTTCGTCCATCCCCAGCAGTTCCTGCCATACGGCGGCCACCGCGCGCTCGGTCGCGCTGCGCGGTGCGGTGAACGGCGCCGGGGAGTCGGTGACCGGCGCGGTGGTACGGGCCAGGGCTGCCCGGTCGACCTTGCCGTTCGGGGTGAGTGGCATCTCGTCCAGGACCCGGACGTGCTCCGGGACCATGTAGCCGGGCACGGCCTCGGCCAGCCAGGCGCGCACCGCCTCCGGGTCGGGGTCCGCGCCGGTCACCGCGGCGACCAGGCGTCGGACCGGCCCGGTCCGTTCGACCCACGCCACGGCGTGCGTGATGCCGTCCAGTTCGCGCAGCCGGGTCTCGATCTCGCCGAGTTCGATGCGGTGGCCGCGGATTTTGACTTGGTGGTCGGTGCGGCCGAGGAATTCGAGGGTGCCGTCGGGGTGGTAGCGGCCCTGGTCGCCGGTGCGGTAGTAGCGGTGGCCGTCGGGGGTGGTGGGAAAGGCGGTGGAGGTGCGGTGGGGGTCGGCGCGGTAGCCGCGGGCGAGTCCGGTGCCACCGATCCACAGTTCACCGGGGACCCAGTCGGGGCGGTCGTGACCGTGAGGGTCGACGACGCGGTAGTGCTGGTTGGCAAGGGGGCGGCCGTAGGGGATGGAAGTCCAGGCGGGGTCGATATGGGTGACGTCGTGGGCGTTGGACCAGATGGAGGCCTCAGTCGCGCCGCCGAGAGCGACCAGATGGGCGCGGGGCGCAGTGGCACCCAGGCGGGGGTGCAGATCAAGACCGACCCAGTCGCCGGAGACCAGGGCGAGCCGGAGAGCGGGCAGCTGCTGATGGTCCTCGGCGGCGGTGAGGAGCATGTCGAGGAGGGTGGGAACGGTGTTCCAGATGGTTACGTGATGCTGGTCGACGAGACGGGTCCAGGCGGTGGCTTCGCGGCGGGTGTCCTCGGTGATGGTGACCAGGCGTCCGCCGGCGGCAAGGAGACCGAAGATGTCGTAGACGGAGAGATCGAAGTCCAGGGCGGAGACAGCCAGCACGGCGTCGTCGGCGGTGACGTGGTACCGGGAGTTGATGTCATCCACGGTGTTGGCGGCGGCGGCGTGCGTGATCTCGACGCCCTTGGGTTCACCCGTGGAACCGGAAGTGAAGATGATGTAGGCGAGTTCGTCGGGTGAGGTTTCGGCGGGTGCGTCCAGGGGGGTGTGAGCCAGGGCCGTATCGAGGCTGATCGTGCGGGCTCCCGCCCAGTCGACGGACTCGGCGGTGAGCGCCAGACGGGCGCCGGCGCTGTGGGTGATGCGGTCGCGGCGGCGGGGAGGCTGGTCGGTGCCGATGGGCACGTAACAGCCACCAGCAGCCAGGACACCAAGGACAGCAACAATCTGTTCGGGACCCTTGGGCAGGCAGACGGCAACAGGGTCACCGGGCCGCAGACCGCCTGCGTGCAGGCACCCGGCCACGGCCAGCGCCTGCTCGGCGAGCCGACCATAGGTAAGGGAGGCGGCTTCACCGATCACCGCGATGCGATCGGGGGCTCGTACCGCCTGCTCGAAGACCGGAGCGTGCAACAGACGAGGCGTGACAGGGCATTGCGTGGCATTCACCTCCGCCCGCACCCGCGCCTGATCAGCCGGGAGGGCGACGCGCGGCAACGGCCGGTCCCAGTCGTGGTCGGCCAATCGCTCCAGCAGACCGCGCATCGCGTCGGACGCCGCTTCGACGACTCCGGGGGCGAACAGGCTGTCGACGTAGTCCCAGTTGACGTCGAGTCCGCCGCCCTGCTCGATCACCTGGCAGTCCAGGGTGACCTGGGGCGTCTGGGAGAGCCCTCGGGTCCGGGTGCCGAACGACAGCTCCAGATCGGGGAAGTCCCCGGCGACCCCGAGGGTGGAGGTGAAGACGACGGGCATGAGCATGTGCGCGGCACCATGGCGCTGCGCCAGTTGCTGCAACACCCACACCGCGGACACGCCGCTGTGCTCCATCCCCTCCCATGCCTGCCCGTGCACCCGGCGGACCGTCTGCGCCCATGGCTCGTCGGGATGGCTCTCGTGGCCCAGCAGCATGAGGGAGGTGAAGTCACCGACCACCTCGTTGACCTGCGGGTGCAGATCCTGGCGGTCGAAGACGGTCAGGGAGAGGGTCAGCGCGGGCTCCGCACTCCACGCGGCCAGCACCTCGGCGAACGCGGTCGCGACGACGGTCGAGGCGGTCAGCCCGTACTCGGCGGTCCGCCGGCGCAACGCCTGCCACCGCTCCGGTCCGATCCGGAACTCGCGGCGCACGAAGCGGGGCCGCCCCACCTGCTCGGGCTCGGTCCGCACCGGAAGGGCCGGCGGCGCGGGCAACTCCTCCAGCTTGCGCAGCCAGAACTCCTCGTCCCGCTGCCGGGCGTCGGCGCCGACCTTGGTGCTGAGCAGGTAGTCGCGGTACGACAGCTCCAGCTCGGGGAGTTCCAGATCGGGGTCGTCGTAGCGGGCCGACAGCTCCGCGAGGACCGTGACGATGCTGAGCGCGTCGAGGACGACGTAGTCGAAGCCGATGCCGAGCACGGTGCGGCCGTCCTCGCACTGGACCGCGCGCACCTCGTACAGCGGCCACCGGGTGACGTCCCGCACCTGGCTGTCCATACGGCGCAGCTCGGTCACCGCCTCCTCGTGGTCGTCCGCCGTCGTCGTCCGGATCTTGAAACGGAACTCCGGCACGCTCTCCAGGATCCGCTGGTGGCCGTCATCGTCGAGGACGGCGCGCATCATCTCGTGGCGCCGTACTACTCCGTTCCACGCCGCCTGCAGACGGCCCAGATCCACCGAGTCGGCCTCGAACTCCCAGTACCACCACGAGCCGACGCCGCCCAGGGTGAGGTCTTCCTGACGCCCCAGCCAGTAGGCCCGCTGCACATCGGTCAGCTCGAAGGGATCGTGCCGGTGCGCCGGGTCCGCGACGATCGTCCGGGGGTCGTCTCCCGGGGAGTGGTCGAGCCGTGTCAGCCGGGCGGCGAAGCCGGCCACGGTGGGGGTTCTGAACAGATCGCCCAGGTGGCCGGAGAGCCCCTCGCGGCGCAGGGCCGCGAGCATACGCGTGGCCAGCAGGCTGTCACCGCCGAGATGGAAGAAGTTCGACCGGGCGGTGACGGAGGGCACCTCCAGCAACGCCGCCCAGATGGAGGCCAGGGTGGCCTCGATCCCGGTCGGTGCGGCGTCCGCCGACACCTTCGCGTCCGCCATGGCGGAGACCCGCGCGGCGAGGTCCGCGCGTACCCGCGCCCGGTCGACCTTGCCGTTCGCGTTCAGGGGCAGCGTGCCGGCGACCTCGATGTGCGTCGGGACCATGTATTCGGGCAGGTGCTCGGCGGCGGCGTCCCGCACCCCTTCCCGCGGGGCATCGGCACCGTCGTGTGCCACGATCAGGGCGCAGAGGGTGTGGTGCAGCTCCGGCAGCACCACGGCGACGGCTTCCCGCACCCCGTCGACGCGCTCCAAGGCCCTTTCCACCTCGCCGAGTTCGATGCGGTGGCCGCGGATTTTGACTTGGTGGTCGGTGCGGCCGAGGAATTCGAGGGTGCCGTCGGGGTGGTAGCGGCCCTGGTCGCCGGTGCGGTAGTAGCGGTGGCCGTCGGGGGTGGTGGGAAAGGCGGTGGAGGTGCGGTGGGGGTCGGCGCGGTAGCCGCGGGCGAGTCCGGTGCCACCGATCCACAGTTCGCCGGGGACCCAGTCGGGGCGGTCGTGACCGTGAGGGTCGACGACGCGGTAGTGCTGGTTGGCAAGGGGGCGGCCGTAGGGGATGGAGGTCCAGGCGGGGTCGATATGGGTGACGTCGTGGGCGTTGGACCAGATGGAGGCCTCGGTCGCGCCGCCGAGAGCGACCAGATGGGCGTGGGGTGCGGTGGCACCCAGGCGGGGGTGCAGATCAAGACCGACCCAGTCGCCGGAGACGAGGGCGAGCCGGAGAGCGGGCAGCTGCTGATGGTCCTCGGCGGCGGTGAGGAGCATGTCGAGGAGGGTGGGAACGGTGTTCCAGATGGTCACCTGATGCTGGTCGACGAGACGGGTCCAGGCGGTGGCCTCGCGGCGGATGTCCTCGGTGATGGTGACCAGACGTCCGCCGGCGGCGAGAAGACCGAAGATGTCGTAGACGGAGAGATCGAAGTCCAGGGCGGAGACAGCCAGCACGGCGTCGTCGGCGGTGACGTGGTAACGGGAGTTGATGTCGTCGATGGTGTTGGCGGCCGCGGCGTGAGTGATCTCGACGCCCTTGGGTTCACCCGTGGAACCGGAAGTGAAGATGATGTAGGCGAGTTCGTGGGGTGAGGTTTCGGCGGGTGCGTCCAGCGGGGTGTGAGCCAGGGCGGCATCCAGGCTGATGGTGCGGGCTCCCGGCCAGTCGGCGGGCTGGGCGGTGAGCGCGAGACGGGTGCCGGCGGCGTGGGTGATGCGGTCGCGGCGGCGGGGAGGCTGGTCGGTGCCGATGGGCACGTAACAGCCTCCGGCAGCCAGGACACCGAGGACAGCGACGATCTGTTCGGGACCCTTGGGCAGGGAGACGGCAACAGGGTCACCGGGCCGCAGACCCTGGGCGTGCAGGCATCCGGCCACGGCCAGCGCCTGCTCGGCGAGCCGACCATAGGTAAGGGAGGCGGCTTCACCGATCACCGCGATGCGCTCGGGTGCTCGTACCGCCTGCTCGAAGACCGGAGCATGCAACAGACGAGGCGTGACAGGGCATTGCGTGGCATTCACCTCCGCCCGCACCCGCGCCTGATCAGCCGGGAGCGGTACGGGAAGCTTCTTCGACCAGGCGGCCGGGTCCTCGGCCAGCAGCCGCACGCGCTCCACGAAGGCGGTGAACATGGCGGCCGGCACACCCTCGCTGAACAGGTTCTCCGCGGTTTCCCAGTTGATCAGCACGCCGCCGTCCCGCTCCATGACCTGCAGGTCGATCCACACACCGGGAGTCTGGGAACTCATCCAGACGGGCTGGCCGAACAGTTCCAGCGCGGGCGGTTCGAACAGCTCGCCCATGCTCAGCGCGCTGGTGAACACCACCCCGGTGCGGTGGGCGTGCCCGGTCGTCGTCCGGGCCAGGTCACGCAGGACCGAGGTGCCACCGTAGCTGGAGTGGGCGGCGTCCCGCCGATACTGCTCCTGAAGGGCGCGGGCGCGTTCGGCGAACGGACGGCCCGCGTCCGGACGGGTCTCCAGCAGCAGCAGCTCGGTGAAGTCGCCCACCAGCCGGTGCACGTCCGGGTGCACCGGAAGACGGTTGAACACCGGCAGGTTGAGCAGAAAGTGCGGAGTGTCGCTCCACGCCGCCTGCACGTCCGCGTACGCCGTCGCCAGCGCCAGCGACAACGTCACGCCGTGGTCGCGGGCGTGCCGGTCAAGACGGGCCCGGGTCTCGCCGGACAGCCAGGTGTGACGCCGTACGGTGACGACCTCGCCGAGCCGTTCAGGGGCGGTGCCCAGGGGTAGCGCGGGCGCGGTGGGAAGCGACTCGGCGCGCTCGCGCCAGTACTCGGCATCGCGCTCCCGGCGCCGGGCCGACCGCTCCACCAGGGACAGGTACTCGGGATAGCTCAGGTCCAGCGGCCTGGCGTCGAGACCGTCGTCGGAGTACAGGCGCGCCAGATCGGAGACCAGGATGCGGAAGCTCCCGGCATCACTGACGATCATGTCGATGTCGACGAACAGCCGGCAAGAGCCGTCCGTGATCAGGGCCAGTCGCACGTCCAGACCGCGCCCGTCCTCGATGCGCAGCGTCTGATGCGACAGCCGCGCCCGGATCTCCGACAGCCGCCGCTGCCGCGCGTCCTCGTCCAGTCCCCTCAGGTCCATGACCTCGTCCAGGCCCCGGAGTTCGGGATGCACGCGCTGGATGCCGTCACCGTCGATCTGCGCGCGCACCATCGGATGGCGGCTGCGCAGCGCCCGGACGGCGCGGTCGAGACGGTTCGGGTCGAGGTCGGCGTCGAACTCGAAATAGAAGTGCGACCCGGTCCGCATCGGCATGTTGGGGCGGCGGCTCGACCAGTAGGCGTGCTGCATGGGCGCGAGCTGGAATGCCTGCCCGGGTTCGGCCGCCGGGGGTGCCGGGGCCGCGGCGCCGCCGACGCTCGTCAGCCGCGCCCACGCCTCGACCGTGGCCTCCTCGATCAGGTCGCCGAAGGTGACGTTCAGGCCGGCGTCCTGCCAGGCGGTCGCCAGGGTCATGACGCCGAGCGAGTCCAGGCCCAGGACCACGAGGTCGTCGTCCGGGGCGATGTCGGTGACCGGGAGGCCGAGTTTCGCGGCGACTTCCGCCCGGATGTCGTCCGCCGACAGCACCGGGGGGCGCGTGATCCGGTCGATGGGTCGCTCGATCATGCGGACCTCTCCTTCAGGCCACGGCGTGGCCGGTCGTCGTGCAGATCTCGACGTAGGTGGCGAGCAGCTCGCGGGCGAACTCGGCGGAGAAGCGGTCCGGGTTGAAGAACAGCAGGATGCGGACGGTGTCCGCGGTCGGCACTGCCACCAGCTCCAGTTCGAACCGCGTCGCCACCCCGTCCGGCACCAGCACCTCCACGTCCAGCCCGCCGGCCCGGGTGCTGTAAACGGGGTCGGGCATCATCTGGAAGACCACGTCGTCCGGCCGCCGTGTGGTGTCGGCCGGCGTGAGCGGCAGCATGTGCAGCGGCATCGCCTGGTGCACGAACGCCTCCATCACGGTGGCGTGGGTGGCGCGCAGGTCTCGGGCGAAATCCGCTCCGGGCCGCAACCGGGTGCGCAGCAGCACCATGTTGGCCAGGAACCCGACCGTGCGCCGGTACTCCGGCGTGCGGTTGGCGAACAGTGTGGCCACCGTCAGGTCGTCGCTGCCGCTGACCTTGCGCAGGGCGCGGTAGTAGGCCGTCAGCAGGGCGACGAACAGGGTGCTGCGCTCACCGCGGGCAACTTCGTCGAGGGCGCGGACGGTGCCGGCGTCGAGCACGTGCTGCACGAGATCGGTGTCGCGCGCCGCTCCGGGCGTGGCGGGTGACATCGGCAGCGGCGGCAGGCTCAGCCCGCTGAGCTGCCGGGACCAGAACGAGGTGAGCCGCTTGCCCGCCGCCGAGGCCAGGGTCCGGCGCTGCTCCGCGGCGAACGACGAGTAGGGCACGGCCGGTTCCGGTGCCGGTTCGCCCTCGGGCCGGTCCAGCGCGGCGCACAGATCCTCCAGGATCACGCGGCACGACCAGGCGTCGGTGACCATGTGGTGCATGTTGAAGCAGAGCACGTGATGGTCGGCGGCGAGCCGGAACAGGGTGAGCCGCACCCCGCTCCGCACGGGGTCGATGCGCGACCCCAGCTCGGCGGCGACGGCGTCCTCGGCCGCTGCCTCCGGGTTCTCGGCCGTGGAGAGGTCGACCTCGCGCAGTTCGGGAGCGACGCTGTCGGCGACGAGCGCCTTGAGCCGTCGGCCGCCCCCGGTGAAGGTCGTGCGCAGCGCCTCGTGCCGGGCGAAGACCTCGGCCAGGGCACGACGCAGCCGCGCCGGGTCGAGCGGGCCGCGCAGACGGCACAGGGTCGGACAGTTGAGGGCGCCTTCCTCACCGCGGTAGCGGTCGAGGAACCAGAGCAGGGTCTGTCCGACGGACGGCTGGGTTTCGGCTGGGGCTACCACGTCGGCAACGTAGCCACATCGGCGTCCGGCACCGGCGCACCTTGAAAGAAAGCTGCGAGAAACCCGGGCGGCGCCCGCCGGCACCTTCACGAACCTGTCGCGGACCGGACCGCCATGCCGGGCGAGGCCCCATCGTGGACCGGGGTGCGCGCCGCGCGTCCGCCCGGCGCCCGCGTGAGTTCTCGGAGGTCAGCGATGAGCCGGAACCCGTTCGAGCGCGAGGGGCAGCGCTGCGTCGTACTGCGCAACGAGCGCGGCCAGCGCTCACTGTGGCCCGCGGAGAAACCGGTACCGGCGGGCTGGTCCGTCGAGCACGGCCCGGTCAAACGGTCCGAGGCGGGCGCCTTCGTGGAGACCGTCTGGCCCGACGTGCGGGGCACCGGCGGGCCGGGCGCCGGTCTGCCCACGCTGCCGGAGCACTTCGAGCGGATCGCCGCCGCCCACCCGCAGGCGCCCGCAGTGGAGGCGGACGGCAGCGTGCTGACCTACGCCCAACTGGCGGCGCGGGTCAACCGGCTGGCCCGCGTGCTGATCGCCCGCGGCCTGGGCCCCGGCCACCTCGTCGGGCTGTCCGTCGCCCGTGGCCACCGGCTGCCGGTCGCCGCCCTCGCGGTCGCCACGGCCGGCGCCGCGTACGTGCCGCTCGACCCGGCCTACCCGGCCGAGTGGATCGCGCACGCGGTGAGCGATGCCGCGCTCGACTGCCTGCTGCACAGCGGCCCCCATCCCGCTGTGACCGGAGAGATCCCCGTCATCGACCTGGACAGCCCCGACCTGGATCGCCTGGCGTCGGCCGCGGCATCGCACCGGGTCGCCCCCCAGGAGCGGCTGCGACCGCTGACGGCCGACAGCCCGATGTACGTCATCTACACCTCCGGCTCGACAGGCGTGCCGAAGGGCGTGGTCGTGGCGCACACGGGCGTGCGCGACCTGGTCGCCACCCAGCGGCGGTGGATCGGAGCCGGCCCCGGCGACCGAGTGCTGCAGTGGGCCTCGTTCAACTTCGACGCCGGTTTCTGGGACATGACCCTGGCCCTGCTCTCCGGAGCCACCCTCGTGCTCACCGACGAACGGGACGTGCTGCCCGGCGACGACCTGCACCGCACCCTGCGGGACCGGCGCATCACGCACGCCGTCCTGCCCCCGGTCGCCCTCACCCTCACCGAACCGGCCGGCGTGCTCGACGGCGGGGTGCTGCTGTCCACCGGCGACGCCTGCCCGCCGTCGCTGGTGCGCAAGTGGGCGCCCGGCCGGCGGATGTACAACGGCTACGGCCCCACCGAGATGACCGTCGGTGTCACGATGGCCGGACCGATCGCCCCCGGCGACCCGGTGAGCATCGGCCGCCCCTGGCCGGGCAACGAGGTGCGGGTGCTCGACGACGACCTGCTCCCCTGCCCGCCCGGTGCCGAGGGCGAGCTGTACCTCGTCGGTTCCGGGGAGGCGCTGGGATACCTCAACCGGCCGGCGCTGACCGCCGAACGGTTCGTCGCCGACCCCTACGGTCCGCCGGGCGCGCGCATGTACCGTTCCGGCGACCGCGGCCACCGCACCGCGGCCGGGGAACTGTTCTACGCAGGCCGCTCGGACCGCCAGGTCAAGCTGCGCGGCTTCCGCGTAGAACTCGGCGAGGTCGAGGCGGCCCTGGACGCCTGCCCCTCGGTAGCGCTGGGCGCCGTGGTGGTGACCGGCACGCTCGACACCGCACGCATGACCGCCTACGTCACGGGCCGCCCGGGCGGCAGCCCGGACCCCGGCGACATCAGGCGCCGGCTGGCACGGAAGCTGCCCGCCCACATGGTGCCCGAGGACATCGTGGCCCTGGACACGATGCCGGTGACCAGCAACGGCAAGGTCGACCGGCGCGCCCTCACCGACCTGGCCGGCTCGGACACCCCTCCCGCCGACGGGGTCCGCAGCCCTCAGCCGCCCGCCCCCGGTTCGCGCGTCGACGCGCTGTGCGCGCTGGCCGCGGACGTGCTGGGCGTCGACGCGATCGAGCCGCACGAGAACTTCTTCGACGCGGGCGGCCACTCGGTGCTCGCCGTGCGGCTGTCGCACCGCGTACGGGACGAGTGGAAGATGAACCTCCCCGTCCGCGCGATCATCGAGGGCCCCACCATGGCCGACCTGTGCACCCACCTCCCGGACGCCTGAGTCAGCGCAATTCCAGCCGCAGCTCCTCGTAGCCGAAGAGAAACGAGCTGTACACCCGCCGCGGCGGCGCCAGCGCCTCGATCCGGCGCACCCGGCGCACCACCGAGGCGAGCACGGCCGTGAGCTCCAGCCGGCCGAGGAAGGCGCCCAGACAGAAGTGCGGTCCGTGGCCCAGGGCGACGTGCGGATTGGGGTCGCGGCCGACGTCGAACGTCCGGGGCCGGTCGAAGACGGCGGGGTCGTTGTTGGCCGCGATGTTCCACAGGCACACGATGTCCCCGGCGCGGACGTGCCGCCCACCCAGGCGCAGGTCGCTCGTCGCGGTCCTGGCAAAGTGCATGGCGGGGGTGACCCAGCGCAGCACCTCCTCGACGGCCGTGGCGACCGGGACGTCCCCCGAGGACAGCCGCCGCCACTGGTCGCCGTGGCGGCCCAGGGCGTCCAGTGCCCCGATGGCGGACATACGGGTGGACTCGTCACCGCCGAGGATCAGGCTGTAACAGTTCAGGGCGATGTCGTCGTCGGACAGCGGCTCGCCCTCCACGCGTGCGCCGGCGAGCATGCTCACCACGTCGTCACCGGGTCGCAACCGCCGCTCGCGGACCAGTTCGACGAAGTAGGCGAGGATCTCGCTGCGCGCCTCCAGGGCGTCCACCGGGTCGGCCCGGGCGTCGTCGGCGGACAAGGCACGCTTGTTCCAGGCGAGCAGGTCCGGACGGTCGGCGTCGGGCAGCTCCAGCAGGTCGCAGATGGTGCTGATCGGCAACACCTCGGCGACCTCGGCCGCGAAGTCGAACGGGCCCACCCCCACGACGCGCGCCACCAAGGCGTCCGCCCGGGCCGTCACCTGCTGCTCCACCTGCCGGATCAGCCGGGGCGAGAAGGCCCGGAGCAGCAACCGTCGCAGATCTCGGTGGCGCGGCCGGTCCATCACCGCCAGCATCCGGCCGCCCGCGGAGTCCCCGCCGCGCAGCAGCACGTCGAGCACCGTGCCGCGGGCGGAGCTGAGCCGGGCCGCGTCCCGGTAACCGGCGAGGACGTCGGCGTGCCTGGCCACCGACCAGAAGCCGGTGCCGTACGGCGACTCGTGCCACGCCACCGGCTCTCGCTCGCGCATCCGGTCCCAGTACGCGTACGGGTCGTTGTCCACGAAGGCGGCGGGATCGGTGAGATCGAACGCCGGCACCGGTGCGGCGGACTCGGGCATGGTCTCGTCCTCCTTGCCTCGCAGCGCATGACGCCTCCGAGCCGGGGCGCACCGGCCGATCGTGGCAAGGGTTGCGGGCCGGTGCGGGCGCCGTGAATGAAAGCAGAAGGATTCCGCGAGCCCGCCATCGGCGCGTGCCATCGTCGAGACGCGACCACCGATCGGAGGGCGTATGGAATCGCGTACTTGGCTCAGGCGCCTGCATCCACGCAGCGTCCGCGCTGGCGAGGGACTTCCCGGTACGGACCGGCCGTGCCTCATCCGCCTGGTCTGCTGTCCGCACTCCGGCGGCTGGGCGGAGAGCTTCCTGCCCTGGCGCGACCACCTCGTCGGCCTCGCGGACAAGACCGGCCGAGACGGCGTCGACCTCCTCGCGGTGCAGTACCCGGGGCACGGCAACCGCGGCGCGGAGGCGCCGGCCGACGGCGTCCACGCCATCGCCGACGCCGTCCATGCCGAGCTGGCCGCGCTGCCACCGGCCCGGCTGGTGCTGTTCGGACACAGCTTCGGCGCGATGGTGGCGTACGAGACGGCACGCCGGGTGGAGACCACCGGCCATCCGCCGGCCCTGCTGGCGGTCAGCGGCGCCCGCGCCCCAGGCGACCCGGAGATCCGGGTCGGCGACTCCGCTCTCCCCGACGAGCAGTTGTGGCAGCGGGTCCGGCAACTCGGCGGACTCGACCCGCTGGTGGCCGCGGAACCCGAGCTGCGCGACCTGGTGCTGCCCGCGTTGCGCGCCGACATCGCGGCACACGAACGCTATGTGTGCGCCCCACCGTCCGCCCTCATTCGCACGCCCATCCGGTGCTACACCGGCGCGGACGACCCGTTCGCGTCCGGGACCGCAGGGGCGGGATGGGCGGCGCGGACCACGGGCCCCACGGTCGTCCGGACGCGCCGCGGCGGGCACTTCCATCTCTTCGAGCAGCCCGGCGAACTCCTCGCGGACCTGCTGGCCGAGCCCGCCGGGACCGGCCCGGAGGAGGCGGTGTGGGCGTGAGCGGCCCCTGGGCGGGGCAACGCGTCGTTGTGACCGGTGGCGGCTCGGGCATCGGTGAGGCGGTCGTCCTGCGGGCGGCCCGGCTGGGCGCCGCGGTGCTGGCCGTGGGCCGCCACGCCGGCCGGCTCCGGCAGGTCGCCGACCACGGCGGCCCCGGCGTGCACCCGCACCCATGTGACGTGACCCGGCCCGGCGCCGCCGCCGGGATCGTGGCCGCCGCGCGCACCACGCTCGGCGGGATCGACGCCCTCGTCAACAACGCCGGGCACGCCCGGTTCGCGCCGCTGGAGGACGCCGAGCCGGAGGACTTCGGCCGGATGCTGCAGACCAACGTCGTGGCCGCCGCCGAGCTGATCAGGCAGGCACTGCCGGAGCTGCGCGCCAGCCGCGGCAGCGTCGTCAACGTCTCCTCGGTCGGTGGCGTGCTGGCCATGCCCGGCCGCGCGTACTACGGCGCGAGCAAGGCGGCGCTGAACGCCCTGACCCGCACGCTCGCCGTCGAACTGGCCCCCGACGTCCGGGTCAACGCGGTGCTGCCCGGCCCGGTGGACACCAGACTGTGGGCGGAGGCGGCCGGCGACGACGTCGACGCGCTCCGCCGGAACGTCGTCGCGGCCACGCCGATGGGACGCTTCGGCGCGGCCGACGAGGTCGCCACCTGGGTGTGCCACCTCCTCGACCCGCAGGGCGCCGACTGGATGACCGGCTCCCTGATCGCCGTTGACGGCGGCCGTACGGCCTGACACACATCCCCCCCTCGATCTCAGGAGCACTGAAGACCATGGCCCAGCCGATCCCGGGCTTCCCGGTGGCTTCCTCGATCCCCACGTCCTGGCTGTACAACTCCTTCCGGATCGCCGACGAGCGGGAGCGCCGGACACCGGGGGGCCTGATCAAACTCCACGTCGGCGAACCCGCCTTCGGTCCGCCCGAATCGGTGGCCCGCAGCCTCGCGGAAGCGGCGCTCGGCGGACGCACCCGGTACATCGACGTGCAGGGACTGCTGGAGCTGCGCGAGGCGATCAGCGCCAAACTCGGCACCGTCAACGGCATCGACGCCCCCGTCGACCAGCTCTTCGTCACCCCGGGCTCCTGCCAGGGCCTCTCCGCCCTGCTGCGCAGCCTCGCCGAACCCGGCGCGGAGATCCTGCTCCCCGCCATCCACTGGCCGGTCCATCTGCAGCAGGCCCTGCTGGCCGGCCTGCGCCCGGTGTTCTACGGGCTCGACGAGACGTACGCGCCCGACCCGGAGTCGATCCTCGCCGCCGCCACCGCACACACGCGGATCCTGCTGCTGAACTCGCCCGCCAACCCCACCGGCGCGCTCCTCGGCCGGGACACCCAGGAACGGCTGTACCACCTCGCCGCCGACCAGGACTGGCAGATCGTCAGCGACGAGGCGTACGAGGACTTCGCCTTCGCGGCACCGCACGTGTCGATCGCTGCCCACGAACGCGACCTGCCCCCCTCCGAGCGGCGGGTCCACAGCGTGTTCACGTTCTCCAAAGGGCTGGCGATGACCGGATACCGGCTCGGCTACGTCGCGGTCGCCCGCCCCGAGGCGTGCGAGGCGATGCGGACGGTGCAGGAGTCGAGCATCATCGCGCCGTCCGCCCCGATCCAGTACGCCGGGCTGCGCGCGCTGCAGGCCCGGGAGGCGCTCGCCGACAACCATCTGTTCGTGCGCGCCAACCGGGACAACGCGCTGCCGGCGCTGATCGACGCCGGGCTGCTGCAGGCCCTGCCCGGCGGCGGGTGGTACGCGATGGCCGACGTCTCCTCCAGCGGCCTGACCGGCGAGGAGTTCGCCGCCGAGCTGATGGCGACCGAGAACGTCGTGGTCGTACCCGGCAGCGGCTTCTCCGCCCGCCCCGAGTTCGGTGCGGACGGGACGCTGCGCCCGCTGTACCCGGGCGGCATCGCCGCCGGGCTGGTACGGATCGCTTTCTGCGTCGACCCTCAGCAGCTGGCCACCGGGGTCGAACGCATCGTGGCCCTGGTCGACCGGAAGAGGATGGGCTGATGGACGCCGAGGACTCCTACCACGACTACCTGCGGCTCGACGAGCTGCTGTCCCTGCAGCAGCCGCGGGCCCCCAAGGACGCCTCCGAGCACACGGTGCTGTCCGAGCAGTTCTTCATCGTCTGCCACCAGACGTGCGAGCTGTGGCTGAAGCAGATGCTCGCCGACCTGGCCGCCGTCGAGGAAGCGTTCCTCACCATGCGCACCGCCGACCTGGAGCGCGCGGCCGACCTGCTCTACCGCGTGGCCGACCTGCTGCGGCTGCTGCACGAGCAGCTCGTGGCGATGGAACGGCTCCCGCTGGAGGACTTCGCCGCCTTCCGCCGCCATCTGGGTTCGGCGAGCGGCGCCCAGTCCACCCAGTTCCACCAGCTCGACCGGTTGATCGGCAACGCCACCCGCACGGGCACGCTGTACACGGCGTTCGCCAAGGGCGTGGAACGCACCGGTGTCACCATGGCCGCCCTCGTGGAGGCCGGCGTCGCGGCCGGCACCGAGCACCGCATCGTCGAGGGACTGCTCCACCTCGGCAACGGCTATACGCGGTGGAAAATCGGCCATGTCGCTCTCACCAGCAGGATGCTCGGCGAGAACACCGGAACCGCCGGAAGCACGGGCGTCGGTTATCTGATGGACCGGGCGACCCTGCCGTTCGCGGAACTGCGGCTGCTGCGCGGCCGTATGCATCAGCGCGAATCCGGCACGGCCGGTTCCAGGACGGCGGGCCGGGGCTCCTCAGCTTCGGGCTGAAGGTGCTCCGGCCCGCCGGGGGCGCATGATTCTTTTCGCTACCCGGAATGTTCCGGCTCCGAGCCCGCCCATTCCAGGATGTAGCCGCGACCCCACACCGTGCGTAGTTCCAGACTGATCCTCTCAATGCGCTTCCGCAGGCGCAGTATGTGAAGGTCCAGTGCATTGTTGGAGAAACCCACGTCGATGTCGGCCAGTGCCTGCTTGAGCTGCTCGCGGCGGACCACCTGGCGGAAGTCCTCGAGCAGGCAGTGCATCAGAGCCACCTGGGCATTGGACATGGGTACCGACTCGCCGTCGTAGTAGAGGACGCCGGTCGGATCCAGCATGGGCACCGCGTCCGTGGTGCGCTTGCGCAGGACCGAGACCCGGGCCTCGACGTCGCAGCGGGCCACCGGCGGGCGTATCCAGTCCTCGCTGGGCGCCACATCGGTCGGCGGCACGGCGCCGCCCTCCACGACCAGCAGGGCGGGTACTCCCGCCTCACGCAGCCGGGGGCGCTCGTGGCCCTGGGCCGGCCACCGCAGGAACACGACCTCCGGGCAGCTCATAGCGACTCCTGGCGGCCGGCACCTCCTGGGGTCGTCCGGCTGGGCCATCGGCGTGGGTGACCGGCACACCAGTGGACAGTGGCAGTGACTTCCCGGACATGCGGCATGAGTGCCCCCGTTGGTGTCGAAGCGCTGGAGTTCTCGTTCTTTTCCATCTACCTGTCTGTCGATGGCCCGTGCGTCGTATCAGCGCATGGCGTCAGGCTGCGGCGGGGATTCCGGAAAGGCGTCGGGATACGCCTTGGTGAACATGCCGGGAAATCCTCGGGCCGACAAAGCCGGCGCTGCGGCGGGCCGTACGGAACTCAGTTCGGACTCTGCTATCACCTACAACATTCCGTCGGTCGGTCACAGCTTCACCGTAGAAGGTGAGTACCCCGCGAAAAAGGGGTTTGTCGCCGCCTCGTCGAAGAAGCCCGGACGGCGCTCATTTCACGCCAACAGCGCGCCCTCAGCCCAAGGCGACGGGAATGCGCTGGTACCCGCGGAACGTGACGCTCGGGCGCCGGACGATCTCACCGGCCAGCCGTGGCGGCTCGGCCGCGTCGGCCAGCCACCGAGTGACGGCACGCCCCTCGACCCGGGCCAGGGCGGCGCCCAGACAGTGGTGCGGTCCGCCACCGAAGCTGACGTGCGGATTGGGATCGCGCGTGATGTCGACCTCCTCCGGCCGCTCGAAGCACGCCGGGTCCCGGTTGGCCGCGCCGAGCAGCAGGACGAGGATCCGGCCGGCGCGGACAGTCCGGCCGTCGATGTCGACCGATTCCTTCACATAGCGGGCGGTGGCCTGGATCGGGGCGTCGTAGCGCAGCATCTCCTCCACGGCCCGCTCGGCCAGTTCCGGCCGCTCGCGCAGCAGCCGGAACTGCTCCGGGTGGGTGAGCAGCGCCGACCACGTGGTGGAGATCAGGTTCGTGGTGGTCTCGAAGCCCGCGAAGAACAGGAACACGACATTGTCGACGAGCGTCTCGCGGTCCATGTCCGGGCTCTCGCGCTCCAGTGCCAGCAGATTGCCGATCAGATCGCGGGACGGTCGTAGCGAGCGCTCGTCGATCAGGGACTTGATGTAGTCGCGCAGCCAGGTGACCGCCGCATGGGCGCCCTCCCGTTCCTCGGGCGGCACGTAGAGCGCGAAGGCCTTGGCCAGCTCCACGGCGTGCGGGCGCACCGCCGCCCGGTCGACGTCGGGGATGCCCAGCAGCTCGCAGACCACCGTCACCGGCAGCGGGAAGGCGAGGTCGTCGACGACGTCCAGCCCGCCCCTCTCCGTCGCGGCGGCCATCAGCTCCTCGACCTGCCCGGCCACATAGTCGTCGAGCCGCCGCATCAGGGTGGGGCTGAACGATTGCTGCATGATCCGCCGCCAGAAGGTGTGCGTCGGCGGGTCCTGGTCGAGAACGATCCGCTGCAGGAAGTCGTTCGCCGGCCCCGAGCCGTTGGAGAACTCGTGGTATTCGGCCGGATACCGATGCCCCAGCCGCCGGTCCTTCAGCAGCCGTGCGACGTCCGCGTGGTGCGAGGCCACCCACTGCCCCGCGGAGCCGCGTGCGAGCCGGCCGGCCGCCCTCAGCTCGCCATACACCGGGTAGGGGTCGTCGATCACGCGCGGGTCGCGGGAGTCGAACCTCACCGGAAGTCGTCGCATCCGCGTCTGCCACCTCCACCGTCGCAGTCCGGCCACCGAGCCTTGCAGAGCACCGGCGGCCGGGCGGCGAACCTGTCAGCCAACCTTCGGCCCCGGCGGGGCAGCGCGGCGACGGCCCTAGTCTCGTCGCCGGTTGGAGGTGCATGATGCTGACGGACATGCCGCGGTACGTGCTCGACGACGCCAGGCGGGCAGCGGACCCCTACCCGGTCTACCAGCGGCTGAGGGAGTACGGGCCGATGTGCCGGGGTGGCCCCGGCCAGTGGGTGTTCCCGCGGCATGCCGAGGTCAGCGCACTGCTGCGGGACCGGCGCCTGGGCCGTGAGTACCCCGAGCAGTACCAGGCGCTGTCGATCGGGGAAGGCCCCGCCAACGACTATCTGCAGGGCATCGTCATCAACCGTGACGACGAGGCGCACGCCCGGCTGCGGCGCCTGCTGATCAAAGCCCTCAACCCGGCGATGGTGCGCTCGCTGGCCGGGCCCATCGCCGCGTCCGTCGACCGGATCCTCGACCCGCTGGCGGAGCGCGGCGAGTGGGACCTGGTGTCGGACCTGGCCGTGCCGGTGCCCATGACGGTGATGAGCGAACTGCTCGACGTCCCGGCGGCCGACCGCGACATGATCGCCCGCTGGTCCACCTCGCTGGCGCAGGCGTTCGCCGTGTTCATCCCGGACGACAAACGGCGCGAGGCGCACGAGGCGGTGGTCCGGCTGCGCGCCTACTTCGTCGACCTGCTGCGCGAACGCCGCCGCCGGCCGGGGCAGGACCTGCTGTCGCGGATGCTCACCGCGGTGCGGGACGGAACCGAACCGCTCACCGACGACGAGATCGTCGACAACGCGCTGTTCGTGTACTACGCCGGCTTCGAGACCACCACCAACATGATCGCCACCGGCGGCAATCTGCTCCTCACCCAGCCGGCCGTGCAGCGCCGGCTGCGCGCCGAACCGGACGTGATGGGCACCGCCGTCGACGAGTTCATGCGCTATGACGCGCCGATCCACACCACCTCGCGCCTGGTGCTGGAACCCATCGAGATCGCCGGGCACACCCTGCGCCGGGGGCGGGTCGTGGTGCTGCTGCTGGCCTCGGCCAACCGTGACGCGTCGGTCTTCACCGACCCCGACCGGGTGGACCTGGCCCGCTCTCCCAACCCCCACGTCAGCTTCGGCGGCGGCGTCCACCACTGCCTGGGGGCCGCGCTGGCGCGGATCGAGGGCACGGTCGTCTTCGACCGGCTGATGGCGCGCTTCTCCCGCGTCGAACCGGCCGGGCAGGCGCTCTGGAACCCCAGTGGCGGCGGGTTCCGGTTCCCGTACTGGGCGTTCGAGAGCATCCCCGTCACCGCTCGCCCGACGTGACCGTCGCCGGTCTGTCGGCACCCTTTCACGCACGGACGGCGCCCGGTTTCCAAGGGCTACGTTCACCGCACACCCTTCCCGTCAGGAGGACTGCCGTGGCACTCGTCAACGCAGCCGGAAATGCCGTCAAGGACGCCGCGCTCGAGGAACTGCGCGATGCCGTCCGCGGCGAGGTGATCAGTCCGGGCGACCCGGACTACGACGCACGCAAGCTGATCTGGAACGGTTACTTCCAGAAGAACCCCGGCGCGATCGTGCGCGTGGACGGCGCGTCGGACGTCATCAAGGTCGTGAACTTCGCGCGCGACAACGAGATCGAACTCGCCGTCAAGGGCGGCGGGCACTGCTTCGCCGGCACGGGCACGGTCGAGGGCGGTCTGCTGCTGGACACGTCCAACCTGCGCGGCATCCACGTCGATCCGCGCCGCCGCCGCGTCGTGCTGCAGCCCGGCCTGGTGCAGGGCGACGTGGACGCGGAGACCCAGAGCTTCGGCCTGGCCGTCACCGGCTCGCAGGAGTCGTACATCGGGATCGGCGGCGTGACCCTCGGCGGTGGCCTGGGCTGGCTGGCCCGCTACCGAGGGCTGCTCGTCGACAACATGATCTCCGCCGACGTGGTGCTGGCCAACGGCGAACTGGTGCGCGCCAGCGCGGACGACGACGCCGAGCTGTTCTGGGCGATCCGCGGCGGCGGCGGCAACTTCGGCGTCGCCACCCGCTTCGAGTTCCAGCTTTACCCGCAGGGCGAGTGCGCGGCCGGCATCCTCGGCTTCCCGATCGACCAGACGGTGGCGGTGACCCGCCGCATCGACGAGTTCAACCGCACCGCCCCGGACGCGCTCACCACTTCGTTCGCCTTCCTGGTCGCGCCGGGCGGCGAGCCGGCCGTCGGTATCGGCTTCTGCCACGCCGCGCCCGACGACAAGACGGAGGGGCTGATCGAGCAGATGCGCGGCCTGGGCACGAACCTGGTGCTCGACCACTGCGGTGTGATGCCGTACGTGGCGGTACAGCGCCTCCTCGACGAGAACACGGTCGCCGGACACCGCTACTACCCGCGCTCGTTCCTGCTGCCGTCCCTGCGGGAGGAGGCGATGCAGGTCCTCGCCGACGGGTTCGTCAGCACCCCCTCCCAGCGCAGCCTGGTCGGCGGCGCCCAGATGGGCGGGGCGATGCTGAAGGTCGGTCCGGAGGAGACGCCGTTCCCGCACCGCGACGGCTACCTCACCAGCATCCTGCCGTCCTGGACCGACCCGGCCAAGGACGAGGAGTCGGTGGAGTGGACCGAGCGGGTCTACGCCGAGCTGCTGCCCTACACCACCGACGGGGTCTACGCCAACCACCTCGGCGTCGACGCCGCCGAGCGGGTCGCCGAGGCCTACGGGCAGAACTTCCAGCGGCTGACGAAGCTGAAGGCGGTCTACGACCCGGACAACTTCTTCCACACCAACGTCAACATCAAGCCCGCTCCCTGAGCGGCGGCGCCGTACGAGGCCGTGGTGGCCGGCGCCACCACGGCCTCGTACGGGCTCAGACCGCTCTCGGCGTCTGGACCAGCCACTCGTGACCGAAGGGGTCGCGCACCCGGCCTGCGCGGGCGCCGTACTCGCGGTCGGCCACCTCGAAGACGTACTCCCCGCCCGCGTCGACCATGGCGCGGGCCACCGTGTCCGGGTCCGCGACGACGAGCTGGAGGAGGACGCCCGGACGGCCGAGGCTCAGCGGGTCGTCGTCGACCGTGTCGGCGTCCTTCACCTGCACGGCCGCCGGCCCGACCCGGAGCTGGGAATGCACGACACGGCCGTCGTGCTCGTGTTTTTCCTCGATCTGAGCACCCAGGGTGCGCACGTAGTAATCGAGGGCCCGGCGAGCGTCGTTGACGACGAGTTTCGGAGTCACTGCGAGTGCCACCATGTTCTCGACTCTCTCCAGTAGGGGTGAATTCATGTGACAGGACCGCGGCAGATCTGGCGGTCCGCGGCCTCCCCGAGCGTCTCTCATGACTAGCATGACGGCCATGCCTATGTTTCCTCGCCTGATCGTCTCCGATCCGGACCGGGCCTCGGTGTTCTACCGGGAATCCCTTGGCGCCGAGGAGGTTTTCCGCGCTCCGCCGCTCGACGACGGCCGGCCCAGCGTCATCGATCACCGCATCGACGGCACGACGCTCAGGGTCTCGCCCGCCGTCGAGGAATGGGGGTGGCTCGCCCCCGGTGACATCGGCGGGTCACCGGTCCTGATCGAGCTGGAGGCCGACGACCCCGACGCCGTCGGCGAGCGCATGACCGCCGGCGGCGCCGAAGTGATCGTGCCGATCGAGAACCGCCCCTACGGCAAGCGCTCGGGCCGGATCCGCGACCCGTTCGGCCATCTGTGGATCCTCACCGGCGAACTGAAGTGAACCGGGCGGCCCGGTGAGCCGGGGCCGCCCGCCGGCTCACGCGGCCTGGTCGGTCGGCGGCCACGGGGTCAGCCGGTAACCGAAGCCCTGCTCGCTCTTCTTGATCCCCTGCTTGATCGCGATCGGCAGGGTGAGGTCGCGCATCATCCGCTCCCACCAGTGCCGCGGCGTCATCACGGAACCCATGCGCTGCGCCTGCTTCAGCATCTTGGCCACCCGGGCGCGGCGGTCGGCCTCGAACGCCGTGAAGGCGGCGGTGACGTCGCGCTCCCGTCGCATGGCGGCGGTGAGTCCGTACGCGTCCTCCAGGGCCAGCGTCGCCCCCACCCCGAGGTGCGGCTGGATGGCGTGGGCGGCATCCCCGATCACGATGGCGGTGCCCCGGTGCCAGCGCTCCAGCAGCGGCACCTCGTACACCGGCCAGCGCCACACCGTCCCCACGGAGGCCCGAATGATCTCGCCGAGTTCCGCGGGGTCGGTGCGGTGGCGGTCCACCAGCGCGTCGATCCACCCCGAGTTGGGCAGGTCGGCGAGTTCACCGATGGTCCGCTCCTGTACCTCGTAGTGGTTCTCGAACCACAGGATCTGCCGCGGGCGGATGACCTGGTAGCCGAAGAAGCCGTGCAGTCCGAAGGTCATGTGGAACATGCCGTCCACCTTGTAGCGGTCGGAGACCTCCGACAGGCCGCCGGAGCCGACCACGCCGGCATACCGCGGGGGCGCGGCCTCCGGCAGCACGTGCGGCCGCACGTCGGAGTGCACCCCGTCGCAGCCGACGACGATGTCCGCCACCGCCTCTGACCCGTCCGCGAAGCCCAGTTCCCAGCCGCCGTCGGGCCGCTCCCGCAGCGACCTCAGCCGCTTGTCCAGGCGCAGTTCCACGCCGTCGGCGACGGCCGCCTCGCGCAGTCCGGCGCTCAGCGCGCCGCGCATGATGTTGGTGGTGGTCTCCGGATTGTTCGCGAGCCAGCGGCCCTTGTGGTTGCGGAAGGTGATGCCGTCGCAGACCGTCCCGGTCCTGAGCGCGGCGTCCGCGATGCCCAGCTCCTCCAGCACGCTCCGTCCGAGCGGGGCCAGGTTGAAGAACGAGCCCACGTCCTCGACCCGCTTGCTGTAGGCCTCGTACAGGGTCACGTCGTACCCCGAGCGGGCCATACCGACCGCGAATGTCGGTCCGGCCACCCCGCCTCCCACGACAGCCACATTCCGGCCGGTCCCAGGTCCACTCATGTCGGGCTCCTCGCCGCCGATCGTCTCAGCACTGGTGGCGCTCAGCGTAGGAACTCCCGGCAACCGCGAGCCGACTGTTGTCGCGATTCTTTCGGCGCACCCCCGACGCGGCGCGCTCCCCGCAAAGGTTGACCAGGTGGCGTCCTGTCAAAGAACCCCCGACTCGGCCGGGCGGGTGTGTCCACCCCGTGAACTCTTCGGCAATTGCGTCGGCGTCCTGCCTGGTCACCGAGGCATTACCCAGGGCGTGCCACGACTTACCCACTTGAAGCCGCCAAGACAGTCATGCAAGGGTCGAACCGATCCGAAAGCCGCTCCGGCACAGGAGCAAGGGAAGGGAATTCCACGTGATTCTGACGCCCGAGGGGAACCGTTTCGCGGAGGCCACGGAAGTGGCCGTCACCGGTGGTTCCGGATTTGTCGGAAGCCATCTGGTGAGGGCGTTGCACAAGCGCGGCCGAAAGGTGGTCGTGGTCGACTTATCCACACCCCGGCCGGACATACTCGACCTGCCCGGAGTGCGGTATGCCAAGGCCGATCTGCGCGACTTCGGCGATGTGCTGCTGGCCCTGCAGGGCACCGACACCGTGTTCCACCTCGCCGGCAACGCGAGCGGGACCCTGTCGGTGGAGCAGCCCCGCTTCGACTTCGAGGTCAACGCGGTCGGCACCTCCAACGTCGGCAACGCCTCCGCGCTGCTCGGCGTGCGCAAACTGGTCTACCTGTCCTCGGCGATCGTCTACGGCACGCCCCAGGACACCCCGATGACGGAGCACCACCCCACCCGGCCGTTCCTCCCGTACGGCGCCTCCAAGCTCTCCGGTGAGCTGGCCCTGCGCAGCCTCCACGACACCCTGGGGCTGCCCGTGGTCATCGGCCGCTCGTTCGTCGTCTACGGGCCCGGCGAGGACCCGCGGCGGGCCGGCGGCGAGGTGTCGCAGTTCCTGCGCTGGCAGCTCAACGGCCTGCCGATCCCGCTCGTCGGGGACCGCGACCGCAAGACCCGTGACTTCATCCACGTCAGCGACCTGTGCCAGGCCCTGATCACCCTGGCGGAGGCGGGCACGGACGGGGAGATCTACAACCTCGGCAGCGGCCGCGAGGTGTCCATGCGGGAGCTGGCCGACGCCGTCGCCGAGGCGACCGGCCGCCCGGCGCTGCTGGAGGCCGACACCACCAGCCTGGAGGACAGCTTCCGGCTGGTGGCCGACGTCTCCAAGCTCCGCGGGCTCGGCTTCACGCCAGAGTACGACCTCGCCTCCGGACTGCGCGACCTGGCCGCGCATCTCGGCCAGGACCCCGAACTGCCTTCGCTCACCGCCGTGTTCCGCAAGTCACCGGTGACCGGCGGGCCGGCGGTGGTGGAACGCGCGGCGGCCGGCGCGGAGGTCACGGCATGTTAGCGGCGCTGGGCGGCAAGCCGGTCATGACCGAGGGCGACGTCGCTCCCTGGCCGTACATCGTCGACGAGGACCGCCGCGCGGTGCTCCGGGCGATGGACGACGCCACGCCGTGGCACTGGCCCATGGACACCGTGCTGGAGCTGGAGTCGGCCTGGTCGGAGACGACCGGCATGCCCCATGTGCTGGCGGCGAACTCCGGCACCGCGGCCCTGCACATGGCGGTGGCGGCGGCCGGCGTGGAGCCGGGCGACGAGGTGATCGTGCCCGCCGACACCTTCCTGGCCACGGCCTCCTGCGTACTGCAGGCCAATGCCGTCCCGGTCTTCGTGGACACCGACCCGGTCACGCTGAACATCGACCCGGACAAGATCTCCGAGCGCGTCACCGACCGCACGAAGGCGATCATCGCCGTCGACCTCCACGGGCTTCCGGCCGACTACGACCGGCTGCGCGAGGTCGCCGGCCGGCACGGACTGACCTTGATCGAGGACGCCGCCCAGGCACACGGCGCCACCTACCGCGGCCGGCCGGTCGGGTCGCTCGCCGACATGAGCGCCGCCAGCCTCAACGGCTCCAAGGCCCTGTCCGCCCTGGGCGAGGGCGGCCTCTTCGCCACCCGCGACGACGAAGCCCACCGGCTCGCCCGCCGGGTCCTGATGTTCGGCGAGGAACTCACCGGCCAGGGCCGCGACTACAACGCCCGCATCATGGGCTGGAACTACCGCATCGATGTCCTCGCCGCCGCCTTCGCCCGTTCCCAGCTCAGTCGGCTCCCCGCGATGACGGCCGTCCGCGAGGCCAACGGCACCGCGCTCACCGACGCGCTGCGGGACATGCCGGGGCTGCGCCCGCCGGCGGTGCCGGACGACCGTACCCATGTGTATTTCTTCTACCCGATTCTCGTGGACCCCGAGGATTACGGACTGTCCGACGTTCCCGTGGCGGCGTTCCGGGACGCCGTGCTGAAGGCGGTCGGCGCCGAAGGACTGGGCATCATGCGCTGGCAGCACCAGCCGGTACCCGCGCAGACGCTGTTCCAGGAACGGCGCGGCTACGGGAAAGGGTGCCCGTGGACGTGCGGTCACGCCCGGCCCGGATGCGAGTACCGGGCCGAGGAGTATCCCGTCGCGCTGGACGTCTGCGAACGCCGGCTCGTCCTCGGGCAGAGTTTCAGCTCCCTCGGACCGCCCAACGGAGCGGACACCATGGCCAGGTTCACCGATGTCTTCACCAAGGTGATGATCGACGAGCGTGACGCCCTGATCGGCCTGGCGCGTGACGAGGCCGCCCGTGCCGGCTGAGGCGGCCGAGCGGCAGCGGCACGGCTCGCCTCCCCGGCAGGTGCGCAGGGCGCGGGCCGCCGTCGCCGCGGTGTTCTTCCTGACCGGCACCGTCTTCGCCACCTGGGCCTCCCGGGTGCCTGCCGTGCAGGACCGGCTGGACATGTCCGCCGGGGCGCTGGCGCTCGCGCTGGTCGGGCTCAGCGTCGGCGCGGTGTCGGCGCTGCCCGTCGTGGGCGGCCTCGTGGCGCGGCACGGCAGCCGGCCGGTGCTGCTGGCCGGCGTGGTGCTGTACGCGGGCGGGCTGCCCCTGCTCGCGGTGGCGCCCAACCTGCCGCTGCTGGCGCTCGCGCTGGCCGCGTTCGCGTGCGGCAACACCGCCGTGGACGTCGCCATGAACACCCAGGGCGTCCTGGTGGAGCGGGCCTACCGGCGCCCGATCCTGGGCAGCTTCCACGCGATGTTCAGCCTCGGCGGCATCGCCGGCGCCGCCGCCGGGAGCGTGGCGGCCGGCCGGGGCGTCGGCGTCGGGCCGCACTTCCTCGTCACCGGGCTGGTCGCGGTAGCCGCCTTTCTCGGGGCCATGACCATCCTGCTCCCGGACCCGCCGGACGCCACCGACCCGGGGCCGGCGCTGGCGCTGCCCAGGGGCGGGCTGTGGATCCCGGGCCTGATCGCGTTCTGCGCGCTCATGGGCGAGGGCGTGCTGAACGACTGGGGGGCGGTCTACCTGCACGACGCCACCGGTGCCGACGACGGCACCGCCGCCGCCGGTTTCGCCGTCTTCTCGGCCGGCATGGTCACCGGGCGGCTGGCCGCCGACCGCATCCGGGCCCGCGCGGGGACGGTCCCCTTCATGCTGGCCTGCGGGCTGGTCGCGGGGCTCGGCGCCGCCGTGGCCGTGGCGGTGGCCTCCCCCGTGTCCGGGCTGGTCGGCTACGCGCTGCTCGGCCTCGGGCTGGCGGCGGTCGTCCCCGTCGTCTTCAGCCACGTGGCCGAGCTGCACCCGGACCGGCCGGGCCCGTCCATCGCCGCCGTCTCCGCCGTCGGCTACGGCGGCTTCCTCGCCGGCCCGCCGGTCATCGGTGCGGTCGCGGAGGTCGCCGGGCTGCGGGTCGCGATGCTCGTCCCCGTCCTGCTCATGGTCGCGATGACGCTGCTGGCCCGGCGGCTGGACAGGTCAACTCGCCCTAAGGGGAGATGAACGGCCTCCTGGAGCGCCCCCTCCCCTGCCTCAGGACTTCATCTCGTACGCCCCCGACAGCGCCTCCACGCGCTGCCACACGCGCTCCGAACGCGTCCCGTCGACGACCGGGCGGCGGACCGCGCCCAGTGCCCAGCGCTGCTGGTCCCCGGTCGCGGAGTCCTTGCCGTGGAGTTCGACGGCGTGGGCGGAGAAGTCCCGTACGAGGACGGCGAACAGTTCGTCGAGGACGTCCTCGTCGAGGTGGGTCAAGGCTGCCTGTTCCAGGACCAGTTGGCCGTGGACGACGAGGGCGAAGAGCTGACCGACGGCGAGGAGCAGGTCGAGGTCCCGGCTCTGCGCCTCGTCGGGGGCGGCCGTGCGCACGAACTCGCAGAGCGCGTCGGCCTGTTCGCGGAACCGGGCGATGTTGGGCAGGTGGGCGTAGGCGTCGAAGGCCGGCCGCCAGTCGTGGAAGCGCACCGAGCCGAGACCGCGGGCCGGGCCCTGCCGGAAGAGGAAGGCGTCGTCGGCAGCGTCGAGACGGGTCGGGACGGGCTCGTAGGCGACCGGGTCGAGGAGGTGGTTGCGCATGAACTTGAGGATCAGCGCCAGGTTGACGTGGACGGTGCCCTCCAGCTTCGGCAGGCCGCGGATCTCGACGGCGGCCTGGGCGAAGTAGTTGTCCTTCTCGAAGCCCTTGGCGGCGATGACGTCCCACATCAGGTCGATGACCTTCTCGCCCTCGGTGGTCACCTTCATCTTCGTCATCGGGTTGAACAGGAGGTAGCGGCGGTCGTCGGGGCCGGCGGTGCGGAAGTAGTCGACGGCGCGGTCGCTGAACAGCTTCATGCCGACGAGCCGCACGTACGCGTCCGTCAACTCGCGCCGTACGTGCGGGAAGGCGGTGACGGGGCGGCCGTAGAGGATGCGGTTGTGCGCGTGGGTGACGGCCTCGTACATCGCGTGCTCGCAGATGCCGATCGAGGCGGTGCACAGGTTGAACTTGCCGACGTTGACCGTGTTGAGGGCGGCGTCGAAGGCGGCACGGCCGGTGTGCAGGACGTCTTCGGGGGCTACGGGGTAGTTCTCCAGGCGGAACTCGCTGACGTACTTCGAGGAGTCGACGACGTTCTTGACCAGGTGGTACGCCGGGTGGCGGCTGTCGGCGGCGAAGAAGACGTAGCCGTCGGGGCCCTCGACGTCGGTGCGGCGGCCGAAGACGGAGACGAGCCCGGCGGCGTTGCCGTTGCCGATGTAGTACTTGGAGCCGGTGGCCCGGAAGCCGCCCTCGCCGCCGGGCTCCAGGAGCATGTCGGTGGAGTAGATGTCGGCGCCGTGGGTCTTCTCGGACAGGCCGAAGGCGAACACCTCGCCCTGGGAGAGCAGTTCGGCGGCGCGGGCACGGGCGGCGGGGTTCTCGCTCTGCCAGACGGGGCCGAGGCCGAGGATGGTGACCTGCCAGGCGTACCAGTAGTCGAGGCCGTAGAAGCCGAGTATCTCGTTGAGGGCGGCGATGCGGGCGGTGTCCCAGCGCTTGCCGTCCTCGCCCTCAGCGGCGGCCGAGGCGGGGGTGAGGAAGGTGGCGAAGAGCCCTTCCTTGGCGGCGAAGGCGAGGAAGTCGCCGAGCCAGGCGCGGGTGCGGTAGTCCTCGATCAGCCGGCGCTTGCCCCGCTCCTCGAACCAGTCGACGGTGGCGCGCAGCAGCCTGCGGGTCTCCGGGTCGAAGTGCGCGGGGTCGTAGGTCCGCGGGTTGAAGAGCAGCGCGTCGGCCATGGGTTGCCGCCTTTCGGCTGGGAGGGTGAGGGGTGGTTCCGGGCACGGGTCCCGGGATGGGTCCGCTCGGCCGGTCAGCGGCCGGCGTCGAAGCGGGCGAGGGTGGCGAGGACGTCGTCGAGCCAGGCGATCATCATGCGTTCGTAGGCGATGCCGCCGCGCAGCACGACGTGCTGGAGCTCCCGTTCGGCGTCGAGCGGGCCGTCCGCGGGGGGTGGTCCGAAGTCGCGGTTCTCGCCCGCGAGGTAGTGGGCGAGGCGGTCCGTGTGCGCCTGCCGGTGCCGCTCGACCTCGCTGATCAGGGCGGCCGGATCGTCGAAGGCGGCGCCCCGGACTTTGACCGCCAGGTCGTGCCGCACGCTCTCGGGCTCGGTCGGTTCGCCGAGCCACGCGGAGAGCGCGGCCCGTCCGGGCCCGGCGACGGAGTACTCCTTCTTGTCGGGACGCCCGTACTGCGGGACGTCCCTGACGTCGATCCAGCCGTCGCTCTCCATGCGCTTGAGCACGCGGTAGATCTGCTGGTGGGTGGCGGTCCAGAAGTACCCGATGGACCGCTCGAAGCGCCGGGCCAGCTCATAGCCGGAGCCCGGCTTCTCCAGCAGGGAAACGAGGATCGCGTGCTCGAGCGCCATGCGCACGATCTTGCTATGCACTTCGTTGCATAGCAACGGTCCGGCGGTGAGACACGGCTCACCAGGCCGGTGCTAGACCCGTTCCAGCGGGCGGTGGGGAAGGGGTGGGAGGTCGATCTCGATGGAGTCGTCCGGGCGGACGATCCCCCCGCGGCGGACCACCGCCATGACGCCGGACTTGAAGGTGAACTCGCCGGAGCCGGGGTCGATGGTGAAGACCTCGGCGAGCAAACCCTTGCGGAAGGCGTTGATCTTCGAGCACGGGTTGCGCAGTCCCGTCACCTCGATCACCGCCTGCTCCCCGAGACGGAGCAGAGCCCCCGTCGGCAGGCCCAGCAGGTCCACGCCGCGCGTGGTGATGTTCTCGCCGAGCTGGCCCGCGGCGACCTCGAAGCCCTTGAGCGCGAGCTCCGCGAAGAGTTCCTCGTGCATCAGGTGCACCTGGCGCAGATTGGGCAGGTCCGGCTCGTAGGTCATGCGGAACTGGTGCCGGATCGTCTCGCCCGCGTGCACGTCCCCCGCCACGCCGAGCCCCGTGAGCAGCGTGATGGAATCACGAGTGGGCTTGCTGAACCGGTACACCTCGTTACGGCTCACTGCGGCGACCCGGCCCGTCATCACGCCGTCCAACCTAACGCACCTCCACGCGGTCGCCCTGCGACGTCGCACCCGTCGCGACCGGGTTGGCGGTGAACCGCCAGCGCCAGGTGCCGGTGGTGTCCGCGGTGACCGTGGTGCGCAGCACTCCGGAGCTGTCGGCGGTGACCGTCTTCACGGTCCTGAAGGTGTCGGTGCCGGACGTGCGGAACTGCAGCGCCACGGGAGGTGTAGACGCACTGCACGGTGGTCGCGCTCTGCGCGGTGCATTCGTTGCGGGTGGGACGGATGACCAGCCCGTCGGGGCCGACCACCTTGGGACCGATGACACTGTCGATGCCGGAGCCGTCCGTGGCCGTCAGCGTGACGCCGACCCCCGTTCCCAGCGTGGCGCCGACGCCGGTGGTCGTCTTGGCGACGGTGACGGACGTGATGCGGGTGTCCCCCACGGTCGTGTCGGCGTGGGCGGCGGGCGCCACGGCGGCCAGGGCGACCAGAGGACCGACGGTGACGACCGCCGCGTAGGGCTTGCGCATGGTTCTCCCAGCAACGAGGGCTGGATCATGGTCCGGTTGTGGCCTGAAGGCGTCGCCGAGTTGTACGGATCTTCGTCCCGGAGAACGGTGCCGGAGCGGTGGGCGCCGGGTGCTGGGCCGGGGTGGCGCCCACCGCCGAGGCCGGTGCCTCGGGAACCCTTACCGGATCAGGGCAGTGTCCATTTCTGGTTGGGGCCGGTGTGACAGGTCCACAAGTGGACCGGGGTGCCGTCGTTCCAGGTGCCGCCGGACGCGTCGAGGCACTTGCCCGACTGGGGATTGCGGACGGTGCCGTCCGCCTGGGGCTCCCAGACCTGGGCTCCGGAACCGTTGCACGTCCACAGCTGGATCTTCGTACCGTCGGCGGTGTTGCCGCCGGAGACGTCGAGGCACTTGCTCAGCGCCCGGACGGTCCTGTCGCCGGACAGCGTCCAGCGCTGGGCGGCGGTGCCGTTGCAGGTCCACAGCTGGATCTGGGTGCCGTCGGCCGTGTTCGACTGGGACACGTCCAGGCACTTGCCGTTGACGCCCTTCACCTCGCCGGTTCCGGTCGCCGTGCCGGGGAGCTGGTTGAGGGTGTACCACGCCTCGGTGCTCCACAGTGCCTCACCGCTCGTGGAGCTGAAGGGGCGGGGGGAACGCACGTGGACGACCCGGTCCGCCTTGAGCCCGGGGATGGTGAGGGTGACCGTCTTGCGGTCGGCGGAGAGCGTCGCCGACTGGGCGGTGAGCGTCTCCTCGTCGACCTTGGGGCCGCCGTAGTCGGCCGTCGGGACGTAACGCCACTGCTTGATCTTGTAGCGTCCCGCCAGGCCGGCCGCGGTCTCCTGCGACACCGGCTGGGTGTACTCCAGGGCGAAACCGCCGGGGACGGCCCGCATCGCGCGGATGTCGAAGGCGTTGGTGCCGTTGGGCGTCAACTTCTGCAGGCCGTAGGCGAGTTTGCCTTCCTGGCCCCAGTTGCCGCCCGCGCCCAGGCCGCCGGCGTAGAGCGCGCCGTCCGGACCGACACTGATCCTGGTGACGCCGGCCTCGAGTCCTTGGGTGAGGCGGAACACCGCGCCCTGGTACTCGCCGCCCACCTTCTCCAGGTAGCCGCGCTGGATACCGCCGTAGGTCACGTCCCCGAACAGCATCTGCCCGGCGAAGGGACCGTCCTTCAACAGCAGGGGTGTGCTGGGCGAGTTGGCTATCTCGCCTTGCGGGAGCCACAGCACCGGCTTGGTCACCGGCTGGGAGTCGAACGGGCCGTCGGGGTTGGTGTGGTGGTTGAAGAACCGGCCCTGCTTGATGTGCACCAGCTTGGACGAGGGCAGCCAGCCGCCCTGGTTGTCGGTGGCGAACAGTTCGCCCTCGGGGCCGAACCCGATGCCGTTGGGGGTGCGCAGTCCGCCGGCGATGTAGGACACCTCGCCGGTGGCCTTGTTCACCTTGATGGCGGTGCCGCGGTTCGGCGCCGGCTGCGGATCGGTCGTGGCGCCGCCGTAGTTGATGGAGACCGACAGGTTCAGGTAGAAGAAGCCGTCGCGGTGCAGCAGCCCGAAGGCGAACTCGTGGAAGTTGCCGCCGAAGGGCCAGGTCGCGACCTTGCGGTACTGGTCGGTGACGTCGTCGCCGTTGGTGTCGTTCAGCTCCGTCAGTTCGTGTTTCTGCGAGACGTAGAGCTTGCCGTCGACGTAGGTGATGCCCATCGGTTCCTTGAGGCCCTGGGCCACCTTCTTCGCCGTCACCTTCTGCGGACCGGTGTCGCCGGTGACGTTGCTGAGGAGATAGACCTCGCCGGTGGTGTTGTTGCTGCCGCCCCAGGTCGCCACGGCCAGCCGGCCGTCCGGCAGCCAGTCCATCGCCGAGACCTGCGGTTCGAAGCCGCTGGGCCGCAGGTTGGTGAGCGTGTAGTTCGGGTGCACGCCGGCCAGCGGCAGTCCGTCGCCGGGTGTGTCCGCGCTGCCCTCGCACTGCTTGGGTCCTGGCGCCGTGACGCGTACGACGCCGGCGTCGGTGCTGAGGGCGGAGTTCGGGACGACGCTGAAGCCGGAGGCGCCCGGCGGCTGCCAGGCCAGGGTGAGCTGCTGGCCGCCGTCGCGCTCGAAGTGCTCGATGCGCAGGGCGTGCGCGCCCTGCGTCAACTGCACGGTGGCGTCCTTGGGTTCGGCTCCGTGCAGCCCGTCGTGGTTGATGACCAACTGGTCGTCGATCCACAGACGCGAGCCGTCGTCGCTGGTGAGCCGGAACGTGTAGGTGCCGTTGGCGGGGGCGTGCAGATTGCCGATCACGTGCGTGACGAACCTGGACTCCAGCCCGAAGTCCGCGGCCGTGGACCAGTCGATGACGGACATGCGCTTGTCGATGTTGGGGGTCTGCCCCGCCTTCAGGGTGCAGATTTCGTTCAGGGCCACCTGTACGTCGAAGACGCGCAGGGTGACGCCGGGATCCTGTGGGGGCAGATCGGCGGGCGCGCGCTCGGCCGACTCGGCCGGCAACGTGGCCAGACCGCCGAGCAGTAACGAGGTGATGAGGGCGCCGACCCAGGATCTGCGGCGCCGGAGGAACAGCCGTGGATTCACGAGACCTCCTGACGGACCCCTCGATCAGAGCGGCCCGTGCGAAGTGAAGGGAAGATCCACCGCTGCCAGGGCGCGCCGTCGCCCTGGATACGGAGGGGATACGGGCGGTGACTCACGTGCAGTCCGCCGCCGCGTCCGACACAGTAGGGACTTCCGCCGGGGTCGTCCATACTTTGTCCATCATCAGGTCAAAGAACCGGCGGCGGCCGGCCCGGCGGTGTGTCACCGCCGGGCCGCCGTACGCTAACCCCGCCGGCTTACGCCGTGTGCAGGCGCAGGCCGTAGCGGTTCAGGATCTCGTTCACCGGCTGGAACCAGGTCTGGCCGCCGCCGGAGCAGTTGCCCCACCCGCCGGAGGTGACGCCCTGAGCCTGGTCGCCGGAGATGAACGAGCCTCCGGAGTCCCCGGGTTCGGCGCACACGCTGGTCTTGGTGAGCTGGTGGACGGCGCCCTGGCTGTAGTTCACCGTCTCGTTCTTCGCCAGGACCGTCCCGCAGTGCCAGCGCGTGGTGGAGCCGGAGCGGCAGATCGACGCGCCGACGGGAGCCTCGTTCGAGCCGCGCACCAGCTGGTCGGGCACCGTGCCCCAGCCCAGCACCACGGGTACGGTCCACCAGCCGCTGCCCACGTTCACCCAGGCGTAGTCGTCGCCCGGGAACGACGAGCCCTGGAAGGCACCGATGTGGGTGTGGTCCCAGCCCCTGACCGCGGCGCCGGCCCGCCCGCAGTGACCGGCGGTGACGAAGCCGCCATGGACCGAGAAGCCTATGGAACAGCGGACGTTGCCCGTGTAGTAGGGATCGCCGCCGACGGTTCCGGCGGCGAAGGTGCGGGGAGCCGCGTTCACTTCGCGGATCTGGACGGGGCCGGCCTTGCGGGCCTTGGCCACGAAGGCGGTGACATCGTTATCAAAGCGCTGTGATGTGACGACGTCCACCACCACGCGGTTGACCTTGGGGTCCACTCGCCAAGCGGCGACGCCCTGGGGCGCTTCGGCCTTGTCGAGCTGCTTCTTCGTGGCGTCCAGCCGGGCCTCGGAGTAGTCGGCCCGGCGGAACTCGGCGCCCGCGGCCCGCAGTTCGCCGGCCAGGGACGGATCGGTGGCGGCGACCGTCAGTCTGCCGGTGCGCGCGTCGAACCAACTGCCCGCGTAGGCGCTTCCGGCGACGCTCCTGACGCGCCGGTCCACGGCTGCGGCGTGCCGCTCCGCCGAAAGGCGGTCCTCGGCCTCGGACTTCGTGAGGTTCAGGTCGCGCTGCATCGCCTGCACGAGGCCCGGCGACATCTCGGGAGCGCCCGAGCGAGGACCGGGTGCGGCCTGCGCGATGGGCGAGAGGGAGGCGGCCGCGGCTCCGAGGGCGAGCAGCAGAGCGGCGGCAGCGCGTGATCGCGTATGACGCATGGGGGTGCTTCCTTCCGTTCGCTGTGGGGGACGCCGGCTGAGGACAGCAGGCGCGCGGACGGTGAGAGCGCTCTCAACGCTAGCCGGGAGGTTACGCCGACATCGGCAACTGGTCCATACCTAGTACGAGTTGAGATGGCACGAAGTGAAACCAGCGTCAGGCGGCCCGCCGTCGTTCGGCACCCCGACGTTCAGGGAGCCTTCACCAGGGGTGGCTCTCCCCAGGAAGCGGTCAGCGCCTGGCGCAGCGCGCTCACGGCCGGCGCGCCGATGCGTTCGGCGAGGACGCCCTCGATCACGGCGAGCGCGCCCTGCGCTCTGTGATGGACCCGGGCACCTTCGGCCGTGGGGCGGATCAGGCGGCTGCGGGCGGAGGCGGGGTCGGGGACCTGCTCCAGCAGCCCCATGCCGATCAGACCGTGCACGGCCTGGTGCACGGTCTGCCGGGTGACGCCGATCCGGCGGGCGAGTTCGGAGATCGTGGTGCCCCGCTCGTCCAGGGTGGCGAAGACGGCGGCCTGGGCCACGGTCACCGGCTGCTCCCCCGCGGCCTCCATGCTGGCCAGCAACGCGTCGTCGAACCACCGCTTGGCCTCGGTGAGCAGCTGGGGCAGGTTCGGCGCGGGCGTGGTCATGGCTCCTCGGGGGCGGGACGGGAATCCGAGCATAGCGACAGCACGTCGATCGTCCTGGCCCAGGACGGGGGACCGAGGACGGGGGACCGAGGACGGGGGACCGAGGACGAGGGACCGCGTCACTCGGGGTCCCGCGAAACATACATGTCAGGTAGCCTGACATTAATTGCTTCCTCGTGCCGGAGGTCTTCCATGACCATGGAGTTCGCCACCCGCTATCGCTCCCGCTCACGCATCCCCGCCGATCCGGGCAAGCCCTACTTCATCGAGAAGGGCATGGGCGACCGCGCCCACCTGTTCACCGACCTCGTCACCGTCTACGCCGGCGGCGAGCAGACCGAGAACACCTTCAACTTCTTCACCGTCGAAGGCCCCAAGGGCGACCTCATCCCGGCCCACTCCCACGCCGACACCCACGAGGTCTTCTACGTCACCGACGGTGCCGTCCGGCTCTTCGTCGAGGACCTTGAAGGCGAGCAGTCCGAGAAGCTCCTCACGGCCGGCGACTTCGGCTTCGTCCCCAAGAACTGCCCGCACGCCTACCGCATCGAGCGCCACCACAGCCGGATCGTCGGCGTCGCGGCGGGGCCGGGCGGGACCTTCGAGCGGTTCTTCGAGAACCTCGGCACCCCCACCGAGGAACTCGGCCTGCCGGAACGGCCGTTCGTGCCCGAGCCGCACAAGTTCGGTACCGTCCCGCGCCAGTACGACGTGCGGTTCCTGCCCGACCACCAGTGGCGCACGGGGAACTGACCGACGGTGGCGTACGGACAAGCGCTGCTGGCCGGGGCGGTGGTCGGCGTCCTGTACGCGGCTCTGCGTGTGAAAGCCCCCGCTCCCCCACCCGTCGCCCTGGCCGGCCTGCTCGGCCTCCTGCTCGGGCAGAGCCTCCTGGAGAAGCTGTGACGGTCGGACGGCGGGCCCGGGCTGCCGCCTTCGGCCGCCGTATCGTGGTCTCCTTCGCCACGGGGCTGGCGATCGGCGCCCTCTGCCGGGCCTTCGGCATCACCGCCCCCGCTCCGGCGCTGCTCGGGCTCACGGGTCTGCTGGGCATCGGCCTCGGGGAGCGCGCGGCCACAGCGCTCGGGGCGCGGGTGGCCCGCCGTCGCGCGGCTCGTCCGGGCGCGGACACGGCCGACGTAGAGCGGCCCTCGCCGACGCTGCGACGGCTCGGCCTGGAGGAGTCCTCGCCGGACCTGCGACCGCCCGACCAGGCGCAGCCTCCACCGGGTCTGCGACCGCCCGACCAGGAACAGCCCCCGCCAGGCCTGCGACCACCCGACCAGGAGCAACTTCCCGCCACCCCGGGCACAGCCCTCCCCGTGGGACCACCCGCCACCCCGGGCACAGCCGTCCCCGTGGGACCACCCGCCACCCCGGGCACAGCCGTCCCCGTGGGACCACCCGCCACCCCCCGCACAGCCCTCCCGGAGCAGCCCCCCGCCACCCCGCACCCAGCCCTCCCGGAGCAGCCTCCCCCCGCCCCGCACCCAGCCGTTCCCGAGGGACCTCCCCCCACCCCGCACACCCCCCACCCGCAGCACCCCACCCCCACCACAACCGATCAGGCGCCGCCTCCCCCCTGCGCCTGCCTCCCGTCCTCGCGGCACTGACCTGCCGGTCTGCGCCGACTGCGCCGACCGCGCCGACCGCCGCTTCCTGGGTTCCGCCCACGTCTGCGGTTCCGCCCACGTCCGCCGCCCGTTCTCGTCCGGAGAGAGGCCCCATGCCCCTGTCGCCCGAGCTCGCCGCCCTGCTCGCCCCGCCCGCGCCCGACCGACTGCCGCTGCCGCCCGCCGCGCATCCCGCGCCGGGCGTACGGCTGCTGCGCGGCGCCGTCTATGCGGCCCCGGCGGGCATCCGCCCCCTGGAACTCGACCTGTGGCTGCCCGATGAGCCGCAGGGGCCTGTGCCCGTCATCGTCTACCTCCACGGCGGCGGCTGGCGGACGGGCACCCGCGCGGACATGGGACCGCGCTTCCGCCACTGGCGCCCAAGCCCCTTCGCCCGTCTCGCCCAAGCCGGGTTCGCCGTCGCCAGCCTCGACTACCGACTCTCCGGCGAGGCCCTCTACCCCGCTCAACTGGAGGACGTCACCGCGGCCGTGGCGTGGCTGAACGCCCGTGCCGGCGAACTCGGCCTGGACACGGGCCGGACCGTGGCCTGGGGCGAATCCGCCGGAGCCCACCTGGCCGCCCTGCTGGCCCTCACCACCCCGGTGAGCGGCTGCATCGCCTGGTACGGGCCCACCGACCTGACCACGTTGCCGGCCCAGTCCCGGCCCGGCGCCTACGATCCCGCCGATCCCACGACCCGCGAGGCCCTGCTGATCGGAGCGGCCGTCGCCGCGGCGCCCGACCGCGCCCGTGCGGCCAGCCCGGTCGCCCACGTCACCGCCGGCGCCCCGCCGTTCCTCATCCTGCACGGCACCGACGACGCGCTCATCCCCCTCGCCCAGGGCGAGCAGCTGGCCGCGGCGCTGCGTGAGGCGGGCGCCGACGTCGACTTCCGTCCCGTGGTCGGCGCCGACCACGCGTGGGCGGGGCTGCCGGAGGAGGAGGTGGAGCGGTGCTTCGCCCTCTCCGCGGACTTCGCCCGCGCACGCACCCTGGCACCGCCGACGCGCACCACACCCGCGCGTCACTGACGGTGCGCCGGTATCGCGGCGGTGAGGCCCAATGGCGTCAGCTTGCGTTCCCGAAGCTGCATGCGGATCTCGCCTCAGTACCGAGTAAAGTCTCCACGTTCAGCGGCCCGCGCACACCGGTCCTCCAGGAGAACAGTGACCAGATGGTCCGCAGCCCTGACCGACGCCGGCATCACCCAGCCGCGGCTACGGCAGGACTACGACGCGCAGCGCCGGCTCGTGCGGCGGTTCGATCCGCACGCGTACCTCGCGACACGACTGCTGCTCCCCGCACGTCTTCACCCCGCCGTCGTGGCAGCCGTGGCGTTCATGCACGAGACGGACGAACTGATCGACTCCGGGGAGGTGAACACCCGCCGGGAAGCCCTGCGTTCATGGGATCAGCAGGTCACCGCGGCCCTGAACGGCGACACCGGCAATGCCACGCTCAGGGCACTGGCCGACACCGTACGGCGCCATCCGCACCTGGCCGGCCGGGTGCGGGACTTCCTCAACGGGGCACCGCTGGAGGCCGCTTGGACCGGTGACGACACCGAGGACGACTTCCAGACCTACATCGACGGCTACTCGTTGCCCGGCCTGATGCTCACGGCTTCCCTCATCGCGCCGCCGCGCGAGTCCGGCCGGGACGTTCCCTTCCAGCAGCACTGCCGGAAGCTGATCGAGGGCTGGCAGCGGATCGACCATCTCGCGGACCTGCGTGAGGACGCCCAGGCCGGCACAGTCGGCGTTCCGCGCCGCGCACTTGCCGAGTACGGCCTGACCCCCGAGGACCTGCTGAGGCAGCCGTCCGATGCGCCGGCGGTCGAGCTGCTGGTCCGGGCCCAGGCGGAACTCGCGGGCGCGGCGCTCCAGGAGTGCGCAGGGCTCCCGGACCTGGTCGAGGGCGAGTTCCGGCCGTTCGTGAGGGCGCTGATCTCCGTGCAGCGGCTGCGACTTGAGGCCATCGGGCGCAAGGGCGGCGCCGTCCTCAAGGGCGGTGTGCGGCCCCCTGCCGTGGCCACTGCGCGGGTCCTGCTGCGGGAGGCCGTCCGGGCCCGGTGGCCGCGTCGGCGCTGACGGTGGCGGGGCACCCGGCAGGGTGTCCTCGGTGCCCGGTCACCGGCTGGTCTGCGGGCTGGAGGGCTGGAGGAGCTGGTCGACGGGGGCGTAGTCGTCGGTGAGGAGCCGGGCGTCGCCGATCCAGGAGGTGAGGTCGTCGCCGGTGGTGATCTTCCAGCCGGTTTTCCGGGCGTCCAGGGCCTCCTGGGTCGCGGGCACGTCGACGGGGCGGTTCGAGGCGAGCACCACCAGATTGCCGCCTTCGGGGGCGGCGGCCGGGTCGAGGCCGATGTCGGCCGGTTCGCCGGCGACGGCGACGTGCTCGAAGGTCTCGCCGAGGGTGGCCACTTCGGCCCGCGCGAAGTCCATCCCGCCGTGATCGATGAGGTTGACGACGTACAGCCCGTCCTCGTCGAGCGCCCGCCGTACGTCCGTCATCGCCTCCACCGTGGTGAGGTGCCACGGCACGCTCACGCCGCCGAAGGCGTCGCCGACGACGAGGTCACGGCTGCCTGCGTCCAGCCGCCGCAGGCCGAGCCTGCCGTCCTCGGCCCGTACCTCGATGCCGCTGAGCGCACGCAGACCGAGGTGCTCGCGGTTGATGCGCACGACCCCGCTGTCGATCTCGGACACGAGACTGCGCGTCCCGGGTCGCGTCGCCGCGAGGTAGCGGGGGAAGGTGAGTCCGCCGCCGCCCAAGTGGTAGGCGGAAAGCGGCTCGTCGTCGGGAAAGGCCGTGTCGACCACGGACGCGAAGGCGCGCACGTACGTGAACTTCAGGAACGTCGGGTCGTCGATGTCGACGTAGGAGTGCCGCAGGCCGTCCAGGACGAGGGTACGGCCGCCCGTCCTGTCGGGGTCATCGACGACGTTCGCGCAGTGGTACCTGGTCTCCGCGTCGCAGCCACCGGGCGCGACCGTGGTGGCGAGGCCGCCGGCGACGACGACGAGGGTCAGGGCGGGAACCCCGGTCCAGCCGCGCGTACGCCACTCGATCAGGGCCGAGCCGGCCACCAGGAGGATCCCGAGGCCGATCAGGATGCCGCTGACCGGGAAGCGCGACACGAGGACGAAGCCGGTGAGGACGGTGCCGACGATGGCGCCGGCGGTGCCGACGCCGGACAGCCGGCCGACCACCGTTCCGGTCTCGGCGAGGGTGGTCAGGCGCAGCTTGGTCACGATCGGCGTCACCGCGGCGAGCAGCGCGCCCGGCACGAGGATGGTCAGCGACGCGATGAAGAAGAGCAGCGGCGGCGCCCACTCCGCCGTGGTGCGCAGGACGAGCGGGGTCAGCGCCACGACGACACCCGAGAGCCCGAGCGAGGGGCCGATCAGCCGGCGTGGACTGACCTGGTCGGCGAGGCGCCCTCCCATCCAGGATCCGGCGGCGATAGCGGTGAGGGCGACACCGATGACCATGGTGCTGGTCTCCAGGGTCAGGCCGAGGTAGGGAGCCAGCAGCCGCAGCGCGACGATCTCGACCACGAGGACCGCGGCCGAGGAGGAGAACACGAGCACGGCGGCGGCACGAGAACCCAGTCCGTTGTCACGGGGGTTGGGCGCGGCGACGGGGGACGAAGACAATCCGGTCACACGCGGCATCCTTCCACGCGCCGCGTCTGCCCACAGGAGTTGAGAGGAGCCGGAGGCTTTCGCAATCGTGATCGACCGGCCCAAGGGCCCCGGTGCCATGATGATCGGTATCGGCGGGCCCGCCGCCCGAGAAGACCCCAGGTGACCCAAGGAGACACGTGGACGACCGCACCCAGCAGGAGCACGACCAGGCCGAACCCGAGATCCAGGCACGTATCCAGGAGAACTTCGGACGTCAGGGGCTGATGGCCCACCTCGGTGCGCGGATCACGAAGATCGCGCCCGGCCGCGTCCACATCGTGCTCCCCCACCGCCCCGAAGTCACCCAGCAGCACGGCTACTTCCACGCCGGAGCCACCAGCGCCATCGCGGACAGCGCCGGCGGCTACGCCGGTCTGACGTTGTTCCCCGAGGACAGTGACGTCCTCACCGTCGAGTACAAGATCAACCTGCTGGCGCCCGCACTCGGTGACCACCTGGAGGCCGTCGGCACTGTCCTGAAGTCCGGCCGCACCCTGACCGTGTGCCAACTGGAGGTGTACGGCGTCCAGGACGAGGCGCGCAAGCTCGTGGCGCACGGGCAGCAGACCCTCATCCGCTTGGACGGGCCCCCGCGGTGAGCCCCGAGCGCCCAGCGGCGGAGGCGAGCCGGCGTTCGGCGATCCGCTGGGCCGCCCGCAGGGGGGTGACCCCGGCCGACCGCGCCGCTTCGAGGATGTCGCTGACGGTGTCGGCGATGCGCTCCACCCGCTTCCGCCCGGCCTCATGGGTGTGGTTCTGCGACTCCCTGCTGAGGGTGTAGGCGATACCGCCGGCACTGGCCACGAAGTCGGGCACCCAGACGATGCCCCGGCGGGCGAGGGCGTCGGCCACGCCCTCCTCGGTCAGCTGGTTGTTCGCGGGGCCGACGATCAGACGCGCCGTGATGTGCGGGACGGTCACGTCGCTGAGCACCCCGCCGACGGCAGCGGGGACCAGGATGTCGGCCGGCGCGGCCAGGGCCTGACCGGGCTCCACCCACCCGTATCCGCTCGCCAGGGCCTGCGCCTTGCGGGACGGCTCCACGTCCGATACGACCACCTGCGCGCCCTCGGCGGCCAGTCCCACGGCGATGCCGCTGCCGACCGCACCGAAGCCGCTGATCACCACCGTCCGCCCGGCGCAGGAGGCGTCGCCGAACACATGCCGCGCGCCGGAGCGCAGGGCCGCCAGCACACCGATCGCGGTCGGGCCGCTGGAATCGCCGGTGCCGCCGTGCTCCTGCGGGGCGCAGTACGCGTAGGGCGAGAAGCGCTTGAGGACCACCATGTCCTCGGGGCCGGTGCCGACGTCGGGACCGGTGCGATACGAGCCCTGGAAGGAAGCGATCAGCTCGCCCAGGTCCTCCAGGGCGGACTCGCGCAGTCCCGGAGTGAGGTCGGTGTCCCGGCCGAGAGCGATCACGCTCTTGCCGCCGCCGAAGTCCATACCGGCCACCGCGGCCTTGTAGGTCATCGCCTCCGACAGGCGCAGGGCGTCGGCCAGTCCCTCCTGCCAACTGTCGTAGCGACGCAGCCGGCAGCCGCCGACCGCGGGTCCCAGGGCCCGGGAGTGGACCGCCACGATCAGCGGAAGCCGGGAACGGCGGCCGCGCCGGATGACCACGTCTTCATGGGTGAATGCTTGGCTCATGGCTGTGAAGCTAGGCCGATGCTCAGAGCGGGCGGTCAAGTGCCGAATGAAATTCGGGGCCTTGGCGCATAAGCCAGTCATGGATGAACTTGATGCGGCGATCGTGCACCATCTGCAGGCAGATGGCCGGCAGTCCAACCGCGCCCTCGCCGAGCGGCTCGGCATAGCCCCTTCCACCTGTCTGGAACGCACCCGGCTCCTGCACAAGCGCGGGATCATCGAGGGCTACCGCGCCCAGGTGTCCCTTCGGGCGCTGAACCGGTCCGTGCAGGCGATGGTCGCCACCCAGGTCCGGCCGCTGCGCCGGGATGTGGTCGCCGCGTTCGAGCGGTCGGTGACCCGGCTGCCGGAAGTGGTCTCCGTGTACACGATGGCCGGCAGCGACGACTTCCTGGTCCACGTCACGGCTCCGGACATCGACCATCTGCACGCCTTCCTCCTCGACCAGTTCACCAACCGGCGCGAGATCGTCAGCTTCCGCACCTCGATCATCTTCCAGCACCTCACCAACCCGGTGCTCGACCCGCTGCCGGCCTCTGACTCCCCGGCGGATGCATAGGATCGCCGCATGGCGTTGCGACCTGTCATGGTGAACATCAAGGCCGTTGATCACGCGGCGGTCGGCCGGTTCTGGGCGGAGGCGCTCGGCTGGAGTGCCTACAGCCCGGGGGTGACGACGTACGTGGGACCCCCCGGGGGTCTCGTCTGGCCGGACCCGGTCGCCGTCGGCATCGATGTCGTTCCCGTCCCGGAGGCCAGGACGGGAACGAAGAACCGGGTGCACCTCGATCTCGCCACCACCTCCGCGGCCCATCAGGCGGAGCTGGTGGCACGCCTGCAGGATCTCGGTGCGGCCCCGGCCGACGTGGGCCAGGGCAAGGTGCCGTGGACGGTCCTCGCGGACCCGGAGGGCAACGAGTTCTGCGTGCTGGAGCCCCGGGAGGTCTACCGGGACACCGGGCCGATCGCCGCGGTGGTCGTGGACTGCGCGGATCCGCGGGCCATGGCACGGTTCTGGGGTGCGGCGCTGGACTGGGACCTGCGCGAGGTGTCAGATGATCATGCGGTGATGCGCTCCGCCAGGACGGGCGGCCCGTACCTCGAATTCCTCCGTACGCCCGGGGGGAAGACGGTGCCGGACCGCGTCCACCTGGACCTGCTGCCGTACCCCGGCGACGACAGGGCGGCGGAGGTGGCCCGGCTGCGGGCGCTCGGCGCCGCCGACCTCGATGTCGGCCAGGGTGCCGTCCCGTGGACGTGTCTCACCGACCCGGAGGGCCACGAGTTCTGTGTTCTCGCCCTGTCCTGAGCCGGTTCCCGCCCTGTCCTGAAGGCAACAGATGGCCGCCCACATGTTTGAGACGGGCGTTTTGGTTCACGCGTAAGGAGTATCACTCCACGTGGAGGCAGCCATGCTCTTGATAGGCATCATCCTGCTCGTCATCGGGTTCATCACCGGTGTATCGATCTTGTGGACGATCGGGCTCATTCTGACCGTGATCGGCGCGATCCTGTGGATCATGGGCTCGATGGGACACGCGGTCGCCGGACGTCGCCATTATTGGTGACGCCGGGAGCAGATCTGCGGCGTCACGACGCAGCTCGGGCCGGTGTTTCCGCACCGGAGGCCCGAGCTGCGTCGGCTTGTCCTGCGAAGCTTGCGCCCGTGCCCCGCGGAACGGACGAGCGGGGCGGAGCGAGAGGTAGCAGAGGCTATGGACTGGGCGCATTTCGCACAGCAGATGGCGTCGATGGCGCGTGACCTGCTGTCGCAGGAGTCCCTCTCCGGCACGCTGGAGCGGATCAGCGGTTCAGCGGTCGAGCTGGTGGAGGGCTGTGAAGCGGCCGGCATCCTGATCCTGCACGGCAAGACGATCGAGACTCTCGCGCCGACCGAACAGCTCGTCGTGGCCAGCGACCGGCTGCAGGAGCAGGCGGGCGAGGGCCCGTGCTTCGACGCCGCCCACACCAAGAACGACGAGCGCGTCTTCCGGGTCCGCGATTTCGCCCACGAGCCGCGCTGGCCCGCCTACGCCCCGCAGGCCCGTCAGCTCGGCGTGGGCAGCATGATGGGCTTTCTGCTCTACACCGAGGACGAGGAGCTCGGCGCCCTCAACCTCTACTCCCCCAGCCCCGGCGCCTTCACCGAGACCAGTGAGCTGGCCGGCTGGCTGCTCGCCTCCCATGCCGCGGTCGCCTTCTCCAGCGCCCGCACGCAGGCCCAGATGGAACACGCCATGGACACCCGCCATGCCATCGGCGAGGCCATGGGTATCCTCATGGGCAGCCATGATCTCACCGAGAAACAGGCGTTCGACGTCCTGCGCCGCTACTCGCAGACCAAGAACGTCAAGCTCCGGGAGGTCGCGCGCCAGATCTGCGAGCGGGGCGGCCTGTCCTGACCCCGCGTTCGGCTCCCCCGGCTCATGGGCAGAACCAGAGGAGCCTAGCCAGATCAGCTCCCTAGGGATACGCCGCTGACCCGGCCTGTGCACCAAGTCCCCGCGCGCGGCGCATTCAATGCGTAACCGGCGCCCTCTATCTCGTATCCCCTGCGGATGCCGGAGCCGCACCCCGACTTTGTCCTGATCATGGAAAAAGCAGAGAGTTCTGGCGCGAAAGGGGTTACGCGCCAGAACGAAGGCCGCTAACTTCCTTGAAATGAACCGGTCATGCATATGCGGTCCGGTTCAACGGCGCGACGGCGCGCGCCGTTCTCCCCTTCCCCAGGACGCCCCTGTCCTGCAGTCATCCCCACACCTCGGGAGACGTCTGTGCGCACAGCACTGCTCAGACCCAGGCTCATCCGTTCGTTGGCGCTGGCGGTGGTGTGCGCCGTCGGCTGCTTCGTACCGGGAACCGCATCCGCCGCACCGCCCGATCCGGCCGACGGCGTCGGCGCGGCCGCCGTGGAGTTCCAGCAGATCACGCTCGCCAAGGGCGTGGCCGAGATGGGCGAGCCCATGACCCTCGCCGTCCTGCCGAACCGTTCGGTGCTGCACACGTCACGCGACGGCACCGTACGGATCACCGACGCGGCCGGGAACACCAGCGTGGCCGGCAAGGTCGATGTATACAGTCACGACGAGGAGGGTCTGCAAGGCATCGCCGTGGACCCGGCGTTCGCCTCCAACCGCTTCATCTACCTGTACTACGCGCCCAAGTTGAGCACGCCGGGCGGTGACGCCCCCTCGGACGGGGCGGCCGCGGACTTCGCGCCGTTCGACGGCGTCAACCGGCTGTCCCGGTTCGTCCTGAAGACCGACAACACCCTGGACACGGCCAGTGAGAAGAAGATCCTGGACGTGCCGGCGTCGCGCGGCATCTGCTGCCACGTCGGCGGCGACATCGACTTCGACGCGGCGGGCAACCTCTACCTGTCGACCGGCGACGACACCAACCCGTTCGCCTCGGACGGCTACACCCCGATCGACGAGCGGGCCTCCCGCAACCCGGCCTACGACGCCCAGCGTTCCTCGGGCAACACCAACGACCTGCGCGGCAAGGTGCTGCGGATCAAGGTGAACGCCGACGGCACGTACGCCATACCCAGCGGCAACCTCTTCGCCCCCGGCACCGCCAAGACCCGCCCCGAGATCTACGCGATGGGCTTCCGCAACCCCTTCCGGATGAGCGTGGACAAGGCCACGGGCATCGTCTACCTCGGCGACTACGGCCCCGACGCCGGCACGGCGAACGCCGGCCGGGGGCCCGAGGGACAGGTCGAGTTCAACCGGATCACGAAGGCCGGCAACTACGGCTGGCCGTACTGCACCGGCAAGAACGACGCCTACACCGACTACAACTTCGCCACTGGCACCTCGGGCGCCAAGTTCGACTGCGCCGCGCCCAAGAACACCTCCCCGCGCAACACCGGGCTGACCGACCTGCCCCCGGCGCAGCCGGCCTGGATCCCCTACAACGGCGGATCCGTACCGGAGTTCGGCGGCGGCTCCGAGTCCCCGATGGGCGGCCCCGTCTACCGCTACGACGCCGCCTCCACCTCCCAGGTCAAGTTCCCCCAGGAGTACGACGGCGACTACTTCGCCGGCGAGTTCGGCCGCCGCTGGATCAAGCGCGTCGAGGCCGCCGGTGACGGCACCGTGCAGTCCATCAACGCCTTCCCCTGGACCGGCACCCAGGTGATGGACATGGCCTTCGGCCCGGACGGCGCCCTGTACGTCCTGGACTACGGCACCGGCTACTTCAACGGCGACGCGAACTCCGCGCTGTACCGCATCGAGCACGTCACCGACGGCCTCGCCCCGCTCGCGCAGGCGAAGGCGAACGTCACCTCCGGCAAGGCACCGCTGGCGGTCACCTTCTCCTCCAGCGGCAGCTCGGACCCGGACGGCGGCGCTCTCAGCTACGCCTGGACCTTCGGCGACGGCGCGACCTCCACGGCCGCCAATCCGTCGCACACCTACACGGCCAACGGCCAGTACACGGCCACCCTGAAGGTCACGGACCCGACCGGCAAGACAGCCACCGCGTCCGTGCAGATCACCGTCGGCAACACCGCCCCGACCGTGCGGATCGACCTGCCCACGGACGGCCGTATCCACGACTTCGGCGCCGCGATCCCGTTCAAGGTGACGGTGACCGACCCCGAGGACGGCACCATCGACTGCTCCAAGGTGAAGGTCTCCTTCATCGTCGGCCACGACAGCCACGGCCACCCGCAGACCTCGGCCACCGGATGCACCGGCACCCTGCAGACCCTGGCCGACGGCGAGCACGACCCCAACGCCAACATCTTCGGTGTCATCGACGCCGAGTACACCGACAAGGGCGCGAACGGCCAGCCCGCGCTGACCACGCACGACCAGCACATCGTCCAGCCCTCCCACCGGCAGGCCGAGCACTACGGTGACTCCGCCGGTGTCCAGGTCGTCTCGCACGCTCCCGCCCACGGCGGCAAGACCGTCGGGTACATCGACAACGGCGACTGGATCTCCTTCGCGCCCTACGCCCTGGACAACACCACCCGCTTCACCGCCCGGGTCTCCTCCGGAGGAGCGGGCGGCACCATCGAGGTGCGCGCGGGCTCGCCGACCGGTGCCCTGCTCGGCACCGCGACCGTGCCGGTGACCGGCGGCTGGGAGACCTTCCAGGACGTCACCGCCGACCTCAGCAACCAGCCCGCCGGCTCCACCCAGCTGTACCTGGTCTTCAAGGGCGGCGCCGGTTCGCTGTTCGACGTCGACGAGTTCTCCTTCACCACCTCCGGCGGCGGCGGAACCGGCTCGGGCGCCATCAAGGGCGTCAACGGCAAGTGCCTGGACGTCGACGGCGGCAACACCGCCGACGGTACGAAGATCCAGCTGTGGACCTGCAACAACTCCACCGCCCAGACCTGGACCCCGGCCGGCGACGGATCCATCAAGGCGCTGGGCAAGTGCCTGGACATCTCCGGCGGCGGCACCGCCGACGGCACCAGGATCCAGCTGTGGACCTGCAACAACACCGGCGCCCAGAAGTGGGCACCCCAGGCCGACGGCACCGTCCGCAACCCGCAGTCCGGCAAGTGCCTCGACGCGTCCGGCGGCACCTGGAACGACGGCACCGCCGTCCACCTGTGGACCTGCCACACCGGCCCCAACCAGAAATGGACCCTTCCGTAGAAAGGAGGCGACCGACATGCGTACCCGACTCAAGACCGTTCTCGGCCTGTTCGCCGGCCTCACGCTCTGTCTGACACCGCAGGCCACAGCCGTGCCCGAGCCGGCGGACCAGCCGGCCGGCAAGACCCGCCAGGTGACGGCTGCCCGGCCCGCGGCCGATGCGGCGGCCGACCCGGCGTACAAGATCCTCGTGTTCTCCCGGACCGCCGGCTTCCGGCACTCGTCGATCGACGACGGCATCGCGGCGCTGCGGTCCCTCGGCACGGCCAACAACTTCACCGTCGACGCGACCGAGGACCCCCAGGCCTTCACCACCGGCAACCTCGGCCAGTACAAGGCCGTCGTCTTCCTCTCCACGACCGGTGACGTGCTCGGCGACGGCCAGCAGACCGCCTTCGAGCAGTACATCAAGGGGGGCGGCGGCTACGTCGGCATCCACGCGGCGGCCGACACCGAGTACGGCTGGCCCTTCTACGAGGGCCTGGCCGGTGCCCTGTTCCACTCCCACCCGGCCATCCAGTCCGCCACCGTCAAGGTCGAGGACCGGGCCCATGACGCCACCGCCCACCTCGGCAGCACCTGGCAGCGCACCGACGAGTGGTACAACTACCGCTCCAATCCCCGCACTTCGGCCCGTGTGCTCGCCTCCCTCGACGAGTCCAGCTACTCGGGCGGGAACATGTCCGGCGACCACCCCATCGCGTGGTGCAAGGACTACCAGGGCGGGCGGGCCTTCTACACCGGAGGCGGCCACACCGACGAGTCGTACGGCGAACCCGCGTTCCGGCGGCACCTCCTGGGCGGCATCCGCTGGGCCGCCGGCATGACCGAGGCGGACTGCCGCCCCGAGACCGGCTACACCTCCCTGTTCAACGGCTCCTCCACGACCGGCTGGCGGCAGGCCGGCCCCGGCGGCTTCACCCTCGCCGACGGCAGCCTCACCTCCTACGGCGGCCTCGGCATGCTCTGGTACGCCGCCAAGGAGTTCACCGGCGACTACTCCCTCAAGCTCGACTGGAAGATGGCCGGCGACGACAACTCCGGCATCTTCCTCGGCTTCCCCGCCTCCGACGACCCCTGGTCGGCGGTGAACAACGGTTACGAGATCCAGATCGACGCCACCGACGCGGCCGACCGCACCACCGGCGCCGTCTACGGGTACAAGTCCGCCGACATCGCGGCACGCGACGCCGCCCTGAACCCGCCCGGCGAGTGGAACACCTACGAACTGCGCGTCACCGGCGAACGGCTGGAGATCTTCCTCAACGGCCGCAAGATCAACGACTTCACCAACACCGACCCCGCCCGCAGTCTCCAGCAGGGCCACATCGGCATCCAGAACCACGGCGACGGCGATGACGTCGCGTTCCGGAACATCCGGATCGACGAGGCGGGCGGCACCACGCCCGGTCCCCGCACGGGTGCGGTGAAGGGCGTCAACGGCAAGTGCCTGGACGTCGACGGCTCCAACACCGCCGACGGCACAAAGGTCCAGCTGTGGACCTGCAACGGCACGAACGCGCAGAACTGGACGCTGGCCGGCGACGGCAGCGTCAAGGCGCTGGGCAAGTGCCTCGACGTCTCCGGCGGCGGCAGCGCCGACGGCACCAGGATCCAGCTGTGGACCTGCAACAACACCGGCGCCCAGAAGTGGGCACCCCAGGCCGACGGCACCGTCCGCAACCCGCAGTCCGGCAAGTGCCTCGACGCGTCCGGCGGCACCTGGAACGACGGCACCGCCGTCCACCTGTGGACCTGCCACACCGGCCCCAACCAGAAATGGACCCTTCCCTGACCGACTGAGCCACTGAACAACTGAACGACTGAACGACTGAACGACTCACGATCTGAGCGAGCCGCACGGGTGAGGGCCGATTCCCCCGGCCCTCACCCCCGGCTCGCCGGGTTGTTGTCCGCGAACTCCCCCGGGTTTGTCCGTGATCGGTAACGGACGCATCCGGGGGCTCCCGTCTGTCGTCCTGCCAGGTGGTCGCACGGCGGCCCTGGGTGTGAGGGACTGCGGGAAGCGGGGCGGACATGGCACGGCACGGTGGCGGGCGGGGCTGGTACGGCAAGATGATCGGGGCGGCGCTGGGGGTGACGGTGCTCGCCACCGGCGCCTCGGTGTGGACCGTGCAGGCGGGTGCCGCGAGCAGCGGTTCCTCGGCGGAGGCAGCCAGGCCGAGCCCTGCCGCCAAGCGGGTCGCGGTGACCATCGCGCACGCCTCCGACGCGGGGCCGCGGGGCGTCAACCTCACGATCGACGACGGCCCGGACCCCGTGTGGACCCCCCAGGTGCTGGACGTCCTGCGGCAGTACGGGGCGAAGGCCACGTTCTGCATGGTGGGCACCCAGGCGCGGGCCCACCCGGACCTGGTGAAGGAAGTGGTCGCCGCCGGCCACCGGCTGTGCGACCACTCGGTGGCGCACGACACCACCATGGACCAGCAGTCCCAGGCCTACCAGTCGCAGCAGATCCTCGACGCCGAACGCATGATCACCGAGGCGTCGGGCGGCGTACGGCCCATGTACTACCGGGCGCCCGGCGGTGCCTTCACCCCCTACAGCCGCACGCTCGCCGCCTCCCGGGGCATGCGCCCGCTGGGCTGGAACGTGGACACCAAGGACTTCGAGCAGCCGGGCGCGGACGCCATCGTCGCCACCGTCCAGCGGGAACTGCCCAATGGGCCGACCGTCCTCTTCCACGACGCGGGAGGCGACCGCTCCCAGACCGTGGAGGCCCTGCGCCGGATCCTGCCCTGGCTCAAGGAGCAGGGCTACGCCTTCGGCTTCCCGGTGCTGCGCTGAGCCGTACGAGTCCGGCGCAGGCGAAGGTCTCGCCCTCGCGTGGCGCCCTGGTCCAGCCGGTCCTCGTCCGCGTCCGGTCGCGGAACCCACTCGCGCTGCCAACGGTCAAGAACGTCCGGCCAGTTGAAGGATTCGCCGCTCATGGCCGGATGGTGTCATGCGGCACTGACAACGGCCCGCCCAGCGTCGCGCCGGGGCCCCGCCGCGACCCCTCTCACAACACTTTTGGCCCAGTGATGAGGAGGTGACCGGCAGCGGACGGCGTGTCACCCGGCGGGTCGTCCCAAGTGGCGGGCGCCGGGTTCCCGGCTGACCGTGGATCACGTCGAGGCGGGGCCCGATCCAGTTGATACAGCGTCAGCGACCCGCTCGTCGGCAGAACGGACGTCAGATGCACTCTGCACGCGCACTGCTCGCCATCTCGGCGGCTTCGGCCGCCCTCGTCCTCAGCGCCCCGGGCGCCCACGCCGTCGAACCCGACCGGGACCACGAGGAGTCCTCGTACAGCCAGGACCACGGCACCGGCCGGGAGGACGAGCACCGGGGTGAGGACTCCTGGGGTGACAAGGAGCACGGCAAGGAGGACTCCTGGGGCGACAAGGACCACGAGAAGGACGACTCCTGGAGCGGCAAGCACGACGAGAACTCCTGGAAGGGTGACCACGAGAAGCCCAAGGGCGGCATGCACACCGGCGGCGGCGGGCTGGCCGGGCCCACGGTGACCGCGGGCGGGCTGGCGGTCCTGGCGGTCGCCGGTACCGGTCTCTACGCGGCGCGCCGCCGGAAGAGTGCCGGAAGCGTGGCCTGACCATGCCGGGCGTCATAGCCACCGCGGCCGCCACGTGTGTGCCGCGTGGCGGCCCCGCGGTCCCCGTCGTCCCGTCAGCTCCGCTGCTGTGCCCAGGTGAGGTGCCCTCTCCATGACAGCTCGTCCCTCCTCCCGGACCGACGCCGATACGCCCCGGGCGAAGCCGGGACTCCGCGCCCGTGTGCTGGTCATGTCGGTGGCCGCCGCCCTGGTGGTGCTGGCCGTGAATGTCTTCGGCGACGACGAGCCCTCCGCCTCCTCCAGTACGTCGTCTGCCGCGCGGGCCGCCGCGTCGTCCCCGCCCGCCGGCCTGCCGGCGCAGCAGTCGGCGGGCAAGCACCTGCCCCGGGCCAAGCCCGTGCGGCTGCTCATCCCGAAGATCTCCGTCGACGCCCCCTTCACGGACCTGGCCATCGGCCCGTCGGGACAGCTCGATCCGCCGCCCGCCGACGACGTCAACCTCGTCGGCTGGTTCGCCAAGGGAGCCGCACCCGGGGAGCGGGGAACCTCCGTCGTCGCCGGGCACGTCGACACGGCCACCTCGCCCGCCGTCTTCGCGGACCTCGGGGAGCTGGAGAAGGGAGACACCTTCCAGGTCGAGCGCGCCGACGGCCGGACGGCGTCCTTCGTCGTCGACAGCGTCGAGACCTTCGCCAAGGACGACTTCCCCGACGAGCGGGTCTACGCCGACACCGCGCAGGCCCAGATCCGGCTCATCACCTGCGCGGGTGACTACGACCGCGCGGTCAAGGACTACACGGACAATCTCGTCGTCTTCGCCCACCTCGCGTGAGACCTGACGCATGAGACCGGGCACATGAGACCGGCGCCTGCCGCGGGGGCAGGCGCCGGCCTCGGTCGTCAGGGACGTGGACCTGCTGTCAGCAGGGGTTGATGGTGAGCTTGAACGTGGTGGTGGTGTTGCGGATGTTCTCGTCGTTGTCGCTCATCCGCAGGCAGTTGAACGTCGCCTCACCCACGGCGGGGCCCTGACCGGGTTCCGGCATCTCGTTCACCCAGATGCCCATGCCGGACTTGGCGTCCCAGGCGTCACCGCTGCGCTTGGCGCCGGTGATCGAGATGTCGGAGAAGACGGTGTCCTTGACGGGGTTCTCCGGCTGGCTGCCGTTGTACTTCGTCTGGAACATGATGCCGCTGTAGGTCGGCGACACGATGTCCACGTTGTTGACACGGATGCCCTGGAAGACCTTGGACGCCGAGAACAGCCACATGCCGGGGAAGGTCTGGTTGCCCCAGAAGTGGCCGCCCGCCCGGACGATCGAGATGTTCTCGAACGTGGTGGGGTCGGTGCCGAAGCCGTTCATCGGGTAGCCGAAGTCCAGCGAGGAGATGGTGATCCCGGAGTACACGAGCGTGTCGGCGATGTGGATGTTGCGGAAGGTGTTGCTGTAGCCGCCGTACACGGCGATGCCCGCGGCCCGCCAGGTCAGGGTGGTGCTCAGGTTCTCGTAGACGTTGTTCTTCATGTCCGCGCCGCCCGCGTCGATCGCCGAGAACAGCGCGAAGCTGTCGTCGCCGGTGGCGCGGGCGTCGTTGTTGGACACGAGGTTGTCCGTGGAGCCGTTGGTCATGTTGACGCCGTCGGCGAACATGTTCCGGATCCGGGAGTTCCTGATCGTCATCCGGTCGGTGTTGGCGCCCCAGTAGAGGCAGACCATGTGCTCGTTCCAGATGTCGTCGATGACGATGTCCGACACGTTGGCGAAGTCGAACACCTTGCCCGGTCCGTCGATGCGCGAGGTGTAGTTGCCGAAGTAGGCGAAGCCCTTGAAGAGCGAGCCCTTGGCCGTCGCGTCGGCGCGGAAGCCGACGTCCGTGTTGTCCTGCGTGGTCGGGGCGTGGAACTTCGTGTACCAGGGTCCGGCGCCGACGACCTTCACGCCCTTGCCGTAGACCTGGAACTTGCTCGACGTCTGGTAGTCGCCGGGCGGCAGGTAGACGCCGACGAGCTTGCCGGTGGTGTCCATGCGGACCCGGTCCAGGGCGTTCTGCACGTCCTGGTGGGTGAATCCGGCGGGTACCGCGTAGGCCGCCGGGTCCGGGTTGGCGACCGGGGTGGCCTTCTCCAGGCTGATGAAGTCGAAGGCGTAGTGGGCGGCGGTGTTGGCGGCGTCCTTCTGGAGGCGGATCTTGCTGCCCGCGGGGACGGTCTCGCCCAGCAGGATGTGCGCCTCGTCGTAGATGTGCCGCGGCGCGCCCGAACCGGGGTCGTTGCCGGGTCCGGCCTCGGCCCCGTACAGCCAGGCGTACTTCGAGGTGAGCGGGAGGGCCTTCTTGAAGGTGCCGTCGACGTAGACGTTGATGGTGGAGTCGATGCCGCCGCCGCCCGGGGCGTCCGGGATGGAGAAGCGGGTGACCAGGGTGTTCGTCTCGGCGCGGGTGGTGAACTCGACGTACTCCCCGGTCGCGTCGAGGGTCACCGCCTTGCGGCCGGACGCCTCACCGGCGATGTCGCCGACGGTCCGGTTGGGTCCGACGACGCGCGCGCCGCCGCCGACGGCGCCGTCCTCGGCCTCGTAGGTGGTGTACGGCATGTCGGCGCCGCGGCCGACGAACAGGGGCTGGGTGGCGGTGTTGTTCTCCCGCTTGACCGGCAGTTCGTTGGCGTCGGCGGCGATGACGGTCCTCACGGTGTAGGAGCCGTTGGCGGCGGTCCAGGGACCGAGGGTCACCTCGGCCGTGGCACCGGCGGCGATGGTGCCGGTGTGGGCGCCGGTCAGGGTCCTGACCGTGGCCCCGCTGCCGTCGACGACGGTGAGCGTGACGGCGTGGCTGCCCGCGGCGCTCGCCTGGGTGCCCTGGTTCTTCACCGGCACCTTGAAGGAGACGGAGTCACCGGCGCTGGGGCTGGACGGGTTGGTGGTCACCGTGCCGGCGACCAGGTCGGAACTGGTGACCGGCTTGACGACCAGGGCGGTGGGCCGGGTGTAGGTGTTGTTGGTCTCGTTCTGCTCGATGATGTCGTTCGCCTCGTCCGCGACCGCGCTGAGCTCGTAGGAGCCCGCGTCGCGGGCGCCGATGGAGGTCTGGACGGTGGCCTGGGCTCCCGGTGCGAGGGCGGTGACGTCGGCGGTGGCGACCTTGGTGCCGCCCAGGCGTACGGCGACCTTGCCGGCGGGGGCGGGGGCCGGACCGTCGTTGCGGACGGTGGCGGCGACGGTGATGACGTCCGACTCCACCGGTGCGGCGGGGGACGTGGTCAGATTCGTGACGACGAGGTCCGGGTTGGGCGCGGGCACGCCGACGATCTGGAACTCGGCGAGCTGGCCCGCCGGGGCGCCGGTGTTCGCGGTGAACCTCAGCCGTACGTCGGCCACCCGGCCGCCGACCGGGACGGTGACGGTGTTGCCGCTGCCGGGGCTGAACTCGTAGCTCTTGGCCGCGACCAGGCTGGTGAAGGCGGTGGCCTTCTGTTCCCGGCCGAGGACCTCGATCGTCTGGGAGCGGGCCGACCATGCCGTGTCCGGGTTCAGCTTGAGCACGAGCCGGTCCAGGTCGGCGTTGGCGCCCAGCTTCACGGTGAGGGTCTGGGGGTAGCTGCCGCCGGCGCCCTCCCAGTAGGTGGCGGTGCTGTTGTCGTTGGCGTTCGCGGCGACGAAGCTGTGCACCGTGGAGGATGCCTCGATCGGCTTGCCGACGGCGAGGTTGGAGCCGTTCTGGCCGCTGCCGTTGCGGGTGACGCTGTTGCTGTCGCCCGACCTGTTGCCCGCGGCGTCCTTGGCCCGGACGACGTAGGTGACGGTGCTCGTCGTGGGCTGGGTGTCGGTGTACGTGGTGACGTTCCCGGCCACGCTGCCCCGCAGGACGTTGTTGGCGTAGAGGTCGTATCCGGTCACCCCGACGTTGTCGGTCGAGGCGGTCCAGGTGAGCTTGACCTTGCCGGGGTCGGCCTCGGTGAACGCGAGGTTCGCCGGGGCGGTCGGGGCCTGGGTGTCACCGGCGTCGCCGACGCGGGTGACGGTGTTGCTGTCGCCGGACTGGTTGCCGGCCGCGTCCCGGGCCCGTACGCGGTAGGACACGGTCTGGTTCGCGGGGCGGTTGTCGGTGAAGGCGGTGACGTTTCCGGCGACGCTGGTCAGCAGGTCGCCGTTGGCGTAGATGTCGTAGGCGGTGACGCCGGTGTTGTCGCTCGCGGCCTTCCAGGCCAGCCGGATCTGGCCGGTGGCGGGTTCGGTGAAGGCCAGCTCCGAGGGTGCGGTGGGGGCCTGGGTGTCGCCGGTCGCCGGGCCGTAGATCTCCAGTTCGGATATCTGGGCGGCGGGCTGGACGGTGTTCGCGGTGACCAGAACGCGGACATAGCGGGTGGTGGTCGCGTCGAGGGTGATGGTCGCGGTGTTGTCGTTGGCGGCGGTGAAGGCGTAGGCCTGCGAGGAGGACAGGTCGGTGAAGGCCGTGCCGTTGGTGCTGCCCTGGATCTTCAGGGTCTGGCTGCGGCTCTCCCAGCCGGCCGGGAGCTTCAGGACGACGCGGTTGATGGCGCGGGAGGTGCCGAGGTCGGCCTGGAGCCACTGCGGCAGGGCGTTGTTGGAGCTCTCCCAGTAGCTGGCCCGGTTGCCGTCATTGGCGTTGCCCGCCGTGTACACCTCGGTGTGGCTGCTGGCGGTCAGGGTGCGTCCGGCGGCGAGGTTCGCGGAGGTGTCGTCGGCCGAGTGCACCTCCAGCTCGGAGAGCTGGGCCGCCTGCCAGCCGGTGTTGGCGGTGATGTCGACGCGGACGAACCGCGTCTGGGTGGCCGGGAACGACACGACGACGGTGTTCCCCGCGCCCGGCGCGAACGTGTAGGTGGCGGAGCTCTTGAGGGTGGTGAAGCTGGTGCCGTCGGCGCTGCCCTGGACGGAGAGCGTCTGGTTGCGGCTCTCCCAGCCCGCCGGCAGCTTCAGGACCACCTCGTCCACCCGGGTGGACGACCCCAGGTCGGCCTGCACCCACTGGGGCAGGTTCGATCCGGCGCTCTGCCAGTAGGTGCCCTGGTTGCCGTCGGTGATGTTCCGGGCGCCGTACTCGGTGTGGGAGGTGCTCGCCGACGCGGCGTCGCCGAGCGCGATGTTCGGTCCGCCGGCGGCCTCGGCGGCCATCAGCGGGCCGCCCAGCACCAGCAGGCTCGTGGCGATCACGGCGCTGAGGCACCGGGATCTCCAGATGCGGGTTGTCATCCAGTCCTCGCTCTTCCGCCGCGTGCACGAGGGCACGCGGCGCGACTCGGGGGGAAGTGTGCGGATTCGGCGCTTGCCAGGTCGTACCGCCGGTGCGGCGGCCCGGGGGAGCGGGCCGCCGTACCGGTGCCGGTGGGGGTCAGGTGCGGTTGATGACGAACTGCGAGCCGGGCTCGACGCAGATGTCGCTCTCCGCCGAGTTGGTGATGGTCACGTCGGTGAGGGTGGCGCTGCCGCGGGCGCCGCCCATGGCGAGGACACCGCAGCCGTTGACCGACTTGTCGATGCGGACGTTGTTGATCTTCACGTCCGGCATGGCGCCGCCACCCGTCTTGAACTGGATGCCGTCGTAGGTGGAGTCGTGGATGTCGGTGTCGCGGATGGTGACCCCGGGGATGTTCGGCCCCTGCGCGAAGAGGGTGATGGCGCCGAACTCCTGGTCCTCGTTCCAGAACGCCCCGCCCGTGCGGTACAGGCCGTTGTTGGCGATCAGGGTCTGCCCGGAGAAGGGCAGCGGGTCGTGGTCGGTGGCGAGCATGATGCCCGGATAGTTCATGGTGTCGGAGACGAGGTTGTTCTCGATGATGTTGCCGTAACCGCCGTAGACCGCTATGCCGTTGGCGCGCCAGGGCAGCTGGATCGTGTTGTTGCGGAAGTGGTTGTCGTGGCCGATGTCGACGGCGGTGTCCTTGACGTACTTGCTGGCCCATACGGCGAGGGCGTCGTCGCCGGTGTTGCGGAAGGACGAGTTGTAGACGGTGGAGTTGCGGGTGCCGTTGGCGAAGTTGACGCCGTCGGCATAGGTGTTGCGGATGCGGACGCCGCTGAACTCGACCCCGTCGCCCGGTCCCCACAGCTCGGGGATGTTGGAGTAGTCACGGCCGACCCAGGCGCCCACGTTGGCGTGCTCGATCCACACGTTGGTGATCTTGGTGTCCTTGCCGAAGCGGCCGTTGAGGGCGACACCGCCCTCCGCTCCCCCGTCGCCGCCCCGGATGGTGCCGGAGCCGAAGATGGCGATGTCGGAGATCTTGGTGTTGTGGTCGATGTCGAAGCCGAAGTTGCCCTCGTGCGGGTGGTTGATGCCGCCGGCCTGGTGCGGCGGGGTCAGCGCGTACAGCTGCGAGTGCCACATGCCGGCGCCGCGGACGGTGACGTCCCGGATGCCGACCTGGTTGTACTGGCCCCGGTTCTGCGGGTCGTCGGTGAGGATCTTCTTCTCCTGGCGCCACTGGCCGGCCGGGATCCACACGCAGTCGATCTCGCCCTTCTGGTCGGCGGTGACGGCGCGCTGGATGGCGTCCGCGTCGTCGATGCCGTCGTTGGGCACGGCGCCGTACTCGGTGATGGACGTGCACGCGGCGGGCTTGGCGGCCGGGGCGGCGACCTGCTCCAGGTCGATCAGGTCGATGATGTAGAAGGCGGCGGAGTCACCGGCGTCCCGCTGGAGTCGGAACTTCGTGCCCGCCGGGTAGGTCTCGGTCAGCAGCGCGTTGGACTCGTCGAAGAGCCGGCGCGCGTCGCCGCCCGGGGTGTTGGTCAGGCCCTCGGGGTCGTCGGTGCTGCCGTAGAGCCAGCTGTGCTTGGAGGAGAGGGTCAGCTTCCGGACGAACCTGCCGTCGGCGTAGAGGCTGAGCGTGGCCTCGCGGCCGCCGCCGGTGGCCGAGTCGGGGATGGAGTTGCGCACCACGATCGAGTTGGCCGCGTTGGTGGAGGTGAACTCCACGTGGTCGCCGGTGGCGTCGAGCCGTACCGAACGGCGTCCTGAGGATTCGGTGGCGAAGTTGGTGTGCCCGAACGTGCGCAGCTTGTCCGCCGTCAGCAGGGTCCCGTCGTAGGTGCCGTCCTCCGCCTCGTACTCGGTGTAGGGAACGGCGGCGCCGCGTCCTACGACGATGGAGCGCGCGAAGACGTTGTTGTTCTCGTCGGTCTCCGCGACCGTCCCGGTGGCGTCGGCCGTCGCCGTGAGGGTGGCGCCGCCGCTCGTGGCCTTCCAGGTGCCCGAGATGGCGACGGTGGCCGTCTCGCCCGCGGCGATGGCCGGCGTCGTGCCCTGAAGGGTGGTCTCGCCGACGGTGAGGCGGGTGATCGTACCGGCGGGGACCGTGCTGGTCCCGCGGTTGTTGACCGCCACGGTGAAGGAGACGGAGGAGCCGGCCGCGGGTGCGGCCGGGTTGCTGGTGATGCCGGTGACGCGCAGGTCCGGGCCCGGGGCCTGGGTGACGGTCAGCTTCCTGTCGGCGGTGCGGCTGTTGTTGCTGTTGTCCAGCTCGGCGACGGTGTCCGTCGGGTCGACGGCGGCGGAGACCGTGTAGGAGCCGGTCGGGCGCTTGCCGACGGGGACGCGGACGGTGGCGGACGATCCGGCCGGGAGGGCGGCGACCGGAGCGGAGCCCGCGACGGTGCCCTCGACGCTGACGTTCACGGTCGTCGCGGGGGCGGGGGCGGTGCCGGCGTTGCGCACGGTGGCGGTGACCGTGACGTCGTCCTTCTCGGACGGGGAGGCCGGGGACCAGGTCAGGTCGGTGACGACGAAGTCCGGGTGGGGTGCCGCCTTGCCGATCACCTGGAGTTCGGCGACCTGGCCGCCGGGGGCGCCGGTGTTGGAGTGCACGGCGAGCCGCACGTCCGCGACGCGGCCGGTCACCGGGATGACGACGGAGTTCTGGCCCGAGGAGGGGCTGAAGGAGTACTCGGCCCGGGCCTTCAGGGTGGTGAAGGCGGTGGCGCCCTGGGCGCGGCCCAGGACTTCCAGGGACTGCTTGCGGGCCGCCCACACCTGATCCGGGTTCAGCTTGACGGCCACGGCCTCGATGTCCGCGGCGGCGCCGAGCTTCACGGTCAGGTTCGCCGGGAAGCCCGCCGACTCCCAGTAGGTGCCGACCTGGTCGTCGTTGGCGTTCGTCGCCACGTAGTTCTGAGTCGTGGACGTGGCCTCGATCGGCTTGTTCCGCGCCAGGTTGGTGCCCTCGAGGGGCGGCTCGCCGGGGTCCTCGCCCGCCTCGCCGTAGATCTCCAGCTCGGACAACTGCGCCGCGTTCCAGCCCGAGTTGGAGGCCACCTGCACCCGGACGAAGCGTGCCGTGGCGGAGGGCAGGTCGATGTTCACGGTGTTCGCCGCGGCGGGGGCGAACGCGCGGGCCTGCGCGCCGGCGAGCGTGGTGAAGGAGCCGCCGTCGGAGCTGCCGAGGATCGCCAGGGACTGCGAGCGCCCCTCCCAGCCGGTGGGGAGCTTCAACGCCACGCGGTCCAGCGGGACTTGGGAGCCCAGGTCGACCTGCACCCACTGCGGGAAGGAGCCCGTCGGGCCTTCCCAGTACGACTGCTGGCTTCCGTCGGTGACGTTCGCCGCCGGGTAGCCGCCGTGCGCTCCGCCGGCCGTCGCCGTTCTGCCGAGCGCGAGGTTGGGGCCGACGTCCGCGGCGTGGGCGGGGGCGGGCAGCAGTCCGACGGTGAGCAGGCCCGCTGTCAGCAGTCCGGCCCCCCATCGCCTGCCCATAGGTGTGCCTCTCATGGTGACCTTTCCGCGATGTGGGCGCGGCACGTGCCCGGCTCCGCCCGCCGGTCCGGCCGGACGTGGACATCCGCCAAGGGCCCGGTGGGAGAGCTGACAAGGTCGTGCGCCGGGAGCCCAACATGACTCCGACAAGGAACAGCGACACCAAGCCAACTTATTGAGTAACTTTGTGACTTGTTTGCATCACTGGAGTGAGAGGTTTCTACTGCGTGACGAGTTTGTCAACGGTTCCGTCCGGGTCATGACAGCGAAAGAGCCCGGAAACGGCAACGGCACCGGTATCGGAGCCGCTGAAGCGGCGGTGATACCGGTGCCGAAGGTCTGGAGGCGGAGCCGGGCGGTCAGCGCGCCGGCGGGGGCGCGGTCGAGCCGCGGACGACGAGCTCGGGCTCGAAGAGCAGCTCCCCGGGGTGGGAGTGGGAGCCCTGGATCTGGGCGCACAGCAGGTCGACCGCCGCACGGCCCATCGCCTCGATGGGCTGGCGCACGGTCGACAGGGGCGGCTCCGTGCACGTCATGAACGCGGAGTCGTCGAAGCCCACCACCGACACGTCCGCGGGCACGGTGAGCCCGCGCCGGCGGGCGGCCCGGATGGCCCCGAGGGCCAGCGGGTCACTGCCGCACACGATGCCGGTGACGCCCTGCTCCAGCAGCCGCGCGGTCGCGGCCTGTCCGCCCTCCAGCGAGAAGATCGACCGCTGCACGAACTCCTCGGGCAGCTCCATGCCCATGGCCTTGGCCGCCACCCGGGCGGCGTCCAGCTTGCGCCGCGACGGGACATGGTCGGCAGGGCCCACGACCAGGCCGATCCGCTCGTGGCCGAGGGATGCCAGGTGGCGCCAGGCCTGCTCGACGGCGACCGCGTCGTCGCAGGCGACGCAGGGGAAGTCCAGGCCCTCGATCGACGCGTTGACGAGGACGACCGGCACCTTGCGCTCCGCCAGCAGGTGGTAGTGCTCGTGCGGCGCGTCGGCCTGCGCGAAGAGGCCGCCGGCGAAGACCACGCCGGACACCTGCTGCTGCAGCAGGAGGTCCACGTAGTCGGCCTCGGCCACGCCGCCCTTGGTCTGCGTGCAGAGCACCGGCGTGAGCCCCTGCTGCGCGAGCGCGCCCCCGATGATCTCGGCGAACGCCGGGAAGATCGGGTTCTGCAGTTCCGGCAGCACGAGGCCGACGAGCCGGGCGCGCTCCCCGCGCAGCTGCGTCGGGCGCTCGTAGCCGAGGACGTCGAGCGCCGTGAGCACGGACTGCCGTGTCGCATCGGAGACACCGGGCTTGCCATTGAGGACACGGCTGACCGTTGCCTCGCTGACCCCCACCTTCTTCGCCACCTGGGCCAGTCGTCGCGTCATGCATGCAAGCGTAACGCAAAACCCGCAAGTTGTTGCGGCCGATCCCTCTTCTTTCTCTCTGCCCGCAGGCCCTCGGCGGGCCCGGATCTGCCCTCAGCACCCGTTTCCCGTTGCCGCCCCTGCGTAAGCGGGCGCAAGCCCGGCGGCGTCACCAGGGGGACGGGGCCGGCGGTGGAACCACCGGGGGCCGGTCGTCGCACGTGATGGTGTTGGGCAGCAGCCGGTCGGTGAGCCAGCCGCCGTCGTTGCCGCCGCGGTCGGTGAGGCTGAACTCCGATCCGGTCGGCGGGAAGTTGAACGCACCGCAGTTGTTCACCCCGACGGCGCCGACGTTGCGGGCGTCGACGTTCTCGAAGGTCGCGGAGCCCTTCACCCGGGCGCTGACCACCGACGTGCCGGTGCCGTCGACGCGGATGTCCTTGAAGTGGACCGCCGGGATGTCGTACCGGTCCTTCACGCCCCAGTCGCTGACCAGCATGATCGCGTTGTAGGTGCTGTCGAGGTAGTGGTCGCCGGTGACCCGGATGTCGGCGTCGATGCTCCGGTCGAGGGCGTAGAGCCACAGGGCGCCGAGTCCGATCCTCCAGTTGAGCTCGAAGGTGCCGGCCCGCACGGTGGTGTTGCCGGTGAAGCGGAGCGTGCCGCTGAACGGCTCGGCGCCGAAGCGGGCGCCCGCGTGCAGGGCGCTGCCCTCGCGGACGGGGTCGGCGACGAGGTTGCCGCTGACGGTGTTGTCCCGGCCGCCGTAGAGGGCGATGCCGTTGGCGAGGGTCGGGGACTGGACGGTGTTGCGGGAGAAGACGTTGTTCGCGTTGTCGGTCTTCTGCGACCACATGGCCAGGCCGTCGTCGCCGGTGTTGCGGACGAAGTTGTTGTGGACGCGCGAATCGGTCACGCCGGTATGGAAGTTCAGGCCGTCGGCGATCTGGTCGGTGATCACGTTGTCGGTGACCTCGACGTTCGACATGGGGCCGTCGAACCACAGCCCCACCTTGGTGCGGTGCAGGTACAGGCCGCGGACGGTGGAGTCGCTCATCGCGCCGCCGATGGCGTTGACCTGGTCGTCGTCGATCCGCTCGCGGACGTCGCCCTCGATGGCGAAGCCGGACAGGTGCACGTTGCGGCTGCCGCCCTGCGCGGCGGGCTTGCCGTACAGACCCACTCCGGTGTGCCGTGAGCCGTCGGGCGCGGGCTGCTCCAGGGCGACCGCCCGGCCCTTGAGGACGGTGTGCCAGTTGCCGGCACCGGTGATCGTGACGTCGTCGACGACGATGTGCCGGTTGACCTGGTAGGTGCCGGGCGGCAGGTAGACGGGCCGGTCGGTGCGGCGGGCGACGGTGATGGCGCGTTCGATGGCGGGGGCGGCGTCGCGCCTGCCGGTGGGGTCGGCTCCGAAGGCGCGGACGTCGACGCCGCCGCGGACGGCTTGGGGCGGTGCGACCAGTTCGGAGTCGAGCAGGTCGATCACGGTCCAGTCCGCCCGGCTGCCGGCCGGCACGGTCAGGCGTACGCGCTCGCCGGCGCGGTGGGTGCGGCCGAGCAGCAGGCGCTGCTCGTCGTAGAAGTGGGTCGGGCGGAAGGGCTTGGTGATCCGCGGTGCCGGGTCGGTGTCGGCCGGGACGCAGGCGCACTCGGTGATCCACCAGTCGGGGTGCAGCAGGTCGGCCTGGGGGTCGTTGGTGAAGGGGTACTGGTTGTAGAGCCAGGAGTACTGCGAGGTGAGCGTCATGGTCGTGCGGTGCCGGCCGTCGACGGTGATGTCGAGGGGCGCCGTGATGCCGCCGCCCTGCCGGGCGTCGGGGATGCTGTAGCGCACGGTGAGGGCGTTCGCGGCGCGCGGCAGGACGAACTCCACGTGCTCGCCGGAGGTGAGCCGGACCGCCGTTCGCCCCGAGGCCTCCGAGGGGAGGGTGTAGGGGGTGCGGTCCGGGCCGATGATCCGGCCGTTCGTCGTGGCGTTCTCCGCCTCTTGTTCGACGAAGGGCACCTCGGCACCGCGGCCCGCGACGAGCGTGGGGTCCAGGGCGGCACGGGTGACGACGGGCTGGGGGCCGGACGAGGGCCGGGGACGCTGGGCGGCGGTGGCGTCGAACGCGGTACCGAGGAAGAGGAGGGCGCACGCGAGGGCGGTGCCTCTCGCTGCGGTCTGGGCACGACTCGGGGACATCGGGGGCTCGCTTCTGTCGCGGAGGGGAAGGAGGCCGTGCGCGTAACAGGAGACGGGAACGGCAGGGTGCGCCGCCCTGTCCGCGCTGTGCCGTGCTGCGCGGACAGGGCGGGCGGTGGTCGGCGGGTCAGGTCCGCAGCCACACGGCGGTGTCCTTCGGCAGCGTTCCGTCGGCGTGCAGCGGACCGCTGGCGAGGAGGAGGCGCTGGTGCGGCGGCAGGCCGGCGGGCGCGTCGGCGAGGTTGACGACGCAGACCAGGCCGTCCGTCCGCCGGAACGCGAGAACGTTGTCGTCGCCGGCCAGCCAGGTCATGGGGCCGTCGCCGAAGCCGGGCCGGGTGCGGCGCAGGAGCAGGGCCTGCCGGTAGAGGGTGAGCATCGAGTCCGGGTCCTCGCTCTGCCGGTTGACCGCGTAGCGCGCCCAGTCGGCGGGCTGGGGCAGCCAGGGCTCGGACGGCGTCCCGAATCCGTAGGACGGCGCCTCGGCCTCCCAGGGCAGGGGGACCCGGCAGCCGTCGCGGCCGGGGTCCGTCCCGCCCGAGCGGAAGTGCATCGGGTCCTCGATGCGGTCCAGCGGGATGTCCGCCTCGGGCAGGCCCAGTTCCTCGCCCTGGTAGACGTAGACGGAGCCGGGCAGGGCGAGGGTGAGCAGGGCTGCCGCACGGGCGCGACGCGTGCCGAGGTCCAGGTCGGTGGGGGTGCCGAAGCGCTTCTTGGCGAAGTCGAAGCCGGTGTCCGCGCGGCCGTAGCGGGTCACGGTGCGGGTGACGTCGTGGTTGCACAGCACCCAGGTGGCCGGGGCTCCGACGGGGGCGTGCTCGGCGAGGGTGTCGTCGATGGAGCGGCGCAGCCGCGCCGCGTCCCAGGGGCAGGTCAGGAAGTTGAAGTTGAACGCCGTGTGCAGTTCGTCGGGGCGCAGATAGCGGGCGAAGCGTTCGGCGTCCGGCAGCCACACCTCGCCGACGAAGACGCCCCCGTACTCGTCGGCGACGGCCCGCCAGGAGCGGTAGATGTCGTGGATGTCGTCCTGGTCGATGAAGGGCGAGGGGTCGACGCCCTCCACGTAGTCGGGCAGCGCGGGGTCCTTGGTGAGCAGGGCCGCGGAGTCGATGCGTACGCCCGCCACCCCGCGTTCGAACCAGAAGCGCAGGACGTCCTCGTGCTCCTGCCGGACGGCCGGGTGGGCCCAGTTGAGGTCGGGCTGCTCGGGCGTGAACAGGTGCAGGTACCACTCGCCGTCGGGGACGCGGGTCCAGGTCGAGCCGGCGAACTGCGACGGCCAGTCGTTGGGCGGCAGTTCCCCGTTCTCCCCGCGTCCGGGACGGAAGTGGAACAGTTCCCGTTCCGGGCTGCCGGGGCCCGCGGCGAGCGCGGCCCGGAACCACGGGTGCTGGTCGGAGACATGGTTGGGGACGATGTCGACGATGGTACGGATGCCCAGCTCACGGGCCTCGGCGATCAGCTTCTCGGCCTCCGCCAGCGTGCCGAAGGCGGGGTCGATGGTGCGGTAGTCGGCCACGTCGTAGCCGCCGTCGACCAGGGGCGAGAGGTACCAGGGCGTGAACCAGACGGCGTCGACACCGAGTTGGGCGAGGTAGGGCAGGCGGGCGCGCACGCCCGCGAGGTCCCCGGTGCCGTCGCCGTCGCCGTCGGCGAAACTGCGCGGGTACACCTGGTAGATGACGGCGTCGCGCCACCAGTCGTCGGTGCGGTGCGGGGTGGGGGCTGCCACGGGGCGGTCCTTTCGGGCAGGGTGGATCTTCGCCGCCGGCCCGGATCGGCGGGGCGTCGGACAGGCCGGCGGCGAAGGCTTCGGGGGTGGGAGACGGGACGGGGGCGGTCAGCCCTTGAGGCCGCCCGCGGTGAGGCCGCTCATGATGTTCCGCTGGAAGACCAGGAAGATCAGCAGCGTGGGCAGGGAGGCGATGGTCAGCGCGGCGATCAGCACGTTCACCGGTACGCCGTTGGACAGCGAGTAGATCCCGACGTTCAGGGTCTGCTTGGCCGGGTCCGGCAGGGTGAGCATCGGCCACAGGAAGTCCTTCCAGACCCCGACGACCGCGAAGATCGACACCACGCCGAGGATGGGCCGGGAGATCGGCAGCACGATCGACCACAGGGTGCGCATCGGGCCTGCGCCGTCCATGGAGGCGGCGTCCAGCAGCTCCTTGGGGATCGAGTCGAAGAACCGCTTCAGCAGGAAGATGTTGAAGGCGTTGGTCACCGAGGGCAGCCAGATCACCCACGGGGTGTTCAGCAGGTTCCGCTCGACGATCGGCACGTCCAGGACCGTCAGGTACTGCGGTACGACGAGCACCGTCGCGGGGATCATCAGCGTCGCCAGCATCATGCCCAGGATCGCCTTGCCGAACACCGGGCGCAGCTTGGACAGCGAGTAGGCGGCGGCCACGTCCAGGACCAGTTGGAAGGCGAGCGCGCCGAACGCGTAGTAGAGGGTGTTCCCCAGCAGCCCGGCGAGGTCCATGACGTCCCAGGCCTGCTGGTAGTTGGCGGGCTCGAAGGAGTCGGGCACCAGCGTCGGCGGGGTCTGGATCACTTCCTGCGCGTTCTTGAAGCCGCTGGAGATCAGCCAGTACAGCGGTCCGAGGAAGACCAGCGTGAAGCCGCCGACGACGACGGTGAACACGGTCCAGTACACGGCTTTGCCGCGGGGCCGGGCGAGTTGGGCCGGCGAGATGAGCGTACGGGTGGACATGGTGGTCTCTCCTGGCCTACTCGTCCTGGGCGCGGCTGAGCTTGACGTACGCCGCCGAGAATCCGGCGAGGAGTACGAGCAGGAGCAGGCCGAGCGCCGCCGCGGCACCGTAGTTGTTGAAGTTGAAGGCGTACTGGTAGATCAGGTAGACGACCGTCGTGGTCGAGCCCTCCGGGCCGGCACCGCCGGTCAGCAGGAAGGGTTCGACGAAGACCTGCATCGTCGCGATGATCTGCATGAGCAGCATCAGCGACAGGATCAGCCGGGTCTGCGGGATGGTGACGTGCCAGATCTTGCGGAGCAGACCGGCTCCGTCGAGTTCGGCCGCCTCGTACAGCTCACCGGGGATGCCTTGCAGCGCGGCGAGGTAGATCAGGGCGGCGCCGCCCATGTTCATCCAGGTGGAGGCGAGGACGACGGAGAACATCGACAAGTCCGCGTCCTGCAGCCACTGTTGCTCCGGCAGGCCGAAGAAGCCGAGCATTTCGTTGAGGAGCCCGTAGCCGGGGTCGTAGAGGTACTTGAACAGCAGCACCGAGGCGACCGGCGGCAGCATCACCGGCAGGTAGACCAGCAGCCGGAGGTAGCCCTTGCCGTGGTGGAACTCGTTGATGACGATCGCCACGACGAACGGCACCGCGAAGCCGAAGACGAGGGCCAGCACGGTGAACAGCAGCGTGTTGCGCCACGCCTGCCAGAAGGCGGGGTCGTTGTAGACCGTGACCAGGTTGTCCAGGCCGACCCAGGTGACCTCGCCGTCCTCGGTCTTCTGGAACGCGAGGAAGAACTCCCGGATCATGGGATACCAGGAGAACAGGGCGAAGCAGACGACCGCGCCGATGAGGAAGCCGTGGGCCGTCAGGTTCCGCCGCAGGCTCTTGGCGAAGGAGCCGCCGGAGGTCGCGCGGGCCGTCTCGCGCGGCTGGGGTGGGCGGGGAGGTCCCGCCTTGCTCTGGGTCAGGCTGGGGGCCGACATCGTTGCTCCTCGGTACTGATCTGCCGTGTCTGTTGCCGGGGCCGGGCCGCCGGGCGATGCGGCGGTAAGGGCCGGGCCGCCGGGCGGGGCGGCACCTCACGCCGCCCCGCCCGGTCGCGTCACTGGTTGGCCAGGATCTGGTTGACCTGCGACTCCGCGGTGCTGAGGAGCTTGTCGACGTTGGCGTCCTTGTTGGTGAGGATGCCGGACATGACGTTGTCGAGGACCTTGTAGATCTCCTGCGCCTTGGGCGGCTCGGCCTTGCCCGCGACGGGGTTGTCCATGAACGTCTTGAAGTTCTCCACCGGCATCGTGGCGTGCTCGGCGCGGGCCGCGTCGTCCTTGGCCTTGGACTCGTTCAGCCAGAAGTTGGGCTGCGGAACACCCACCGGCAGTCCGTCGGCCTTGGTGCGCGCCCAGTCGAACTGGCCCTTGCCGACGGTGAGGTTCTTGAAGTTCAGCCAGGCGACCGCGGCCTTGACCTTGTCGGACGAGATGCCCTTCTTGATCATGTAGCTGTTGCCGCCGGCCAGGGTGGCCTTCTCGCCGGGTATCGGCCCCATGCCGAAGTTCTCGTACTCGGCGCCGAGTTGCTGCGCCATGTAGGCGATGTCGTCGGGGGCGGCGAGGAACATGCCGAGCTTGTCGGTGGCGATCTGCTTCTGGAGGTCGCCCCACTTCAGCAGCTGGGTCTTGCCCATGCTGTCGTCCTCCCAGCGCATGGCGCGGAGGTTCTCGGCGACCTGCTTGCCCGACTCGTTGTTGAACGCGGCCTTCTTGCCGCTCGCGTCGACGATCTCGCCGCCGATGCTGTACATCTGGGCGGTGAAGTGCCAGCCGCCGGTGTTGCCCGCGCTGTACTCGCCGAATCCGGCGATGCCGTCACCCAGGCCGGCGATCTTCTTCGCGGCGGTGCGGACCTCCGCCCAGGTGCGCGGCGGGGCGTCGGGGTCGAGGCCGGCGTCCTTGAAGAGCTTGCGGTTGATCAGCAGGCCCATCGTGTAGTTGCTGGTGGGCAGTCCGTAGAGCTTGCCGTCCTGCTTGAGGGTGCCGAGGACGTTCGGGTCGATGTCCTTCAGCGCGGGGACGGTCTTGTCGTTGACGTACGCGGTGATGTCCTCGGCGCCGTCGTGGTCGAGGACCTGGGGCAGGTCGGTGAAGTAGGTGTAGAAGACGTCCGGCTGGGACTTGGCCTTCAGCATCGCGGTGAAGCGCGGCGGCTCCAGGCACTGGCCCGGGGTGGAGCGGCCCTCGATGGTGACGTTCGGGTAGGTCTTGTTGAACTCCTTGACGTCCTCCTTCCACTGCTTGAGCTCGGCCGCCTTCGCCGTGGGCGGCATGCAGTCGATGGTGATCGTCACCTTCGTCTTCGGGTCCAGCGGCGCGGACGGATCCGACGAGCCGCCTCCCTCGGAAGCGCCACCGCCGTCGTCGCTGCTGCTCGTGCCGCAGGCGGCGAGCGCGGTCAGCGTGAGCGCGGAGACGAGGGCGACCGCGCCGGCGCGGCGGGTACGACGGAACCGGGCACTTCTCATGGGTGGTCCCCTTCGGGCATGAACGTGGAAGGTCACCCCACCACCGGACGGCGGATGCGTTGTGGGGTGCGGCACACTCAACCACTCGCCCCAAGTGAACGCAAGATCTCGCGTTCATTTCGTAATTCTCTGACAAGAGGCAGTCGAGTGCCGGTGGAACGCCCGCGAGAACCCAGCCGAACCGCAAGCGTCAGGCAGGGCGAGCAGCCGGGAAGAGTGTCTGAACTGGGAGAATGCTCCGACCCGGGCTGTAGCGACGCGCAACCTCGCGCCCAGCAAGACTTCCGATGAGCGGAACCTCTTGCGTAGAAGCACCCGGGCGGATAACGCACGGATGCAAGTGCACCCGGTCGTGCCGGTCGAGCTTGGTCAGCAGTGGAGATGCGCTCGGTCGCCGCTGCGTTCGGCGGCCGGGACCGCGGCGAGTGCGACTTCGAAGCCGTCGCCGTTCTCCGGGCAGGCGGCGTAATGCCGGTCGCCGGCGGTCAGGGCCGGGGACTGTACGGCAACCGCACGGGGGTCGCGGCGCATCGCTTCACCACGGAAGGCATGCTCTCACCGGACGGTACGGCTGCCCGGACCACACTGCTCCTGCCAGTGGGCCAGGGCGGACGCGCTCTTGGCCGTATCGGGGTGTTCCGGACCCAGTACTCGGCTCCGGTCGGCGACCAGTTCGGCGAACGCGGCGGCGGCCCCCACGGCGTCCCCGGCCTCGCCTGTCCAGAGCGCGAGGTTGTGCCGCGACAGGAGCGTACGCGGGTGGTCGGGTCCCTGGACGCGGGTGCGATCCCGCACCACGTCGGCGAACGCGGCGGCGGCGCCTGCCGCGTCCCCCGCTCTCCCTCGCCAGCGGGCCAGCTCATGACGGGCGTCAAGGGTGGCGGGATCGTCGGGCCCCAGGACCCGCGCCACGTCGCCGAGAAGATCGGTGAACACGTCGACGGCACGCAGGGGATCTCCCCCCTCTCCCAGGCAGAAGCCGAGGGCCTGCCGGTAGAGGAAGGTCTGCCGGTGATCAGGCCCCACCGTCCGAGTCTGATCGGCGACGACTTCGGCCACGACCGTGGCCGCGGCGGCCATGTCGCCGGCCATCTCCAGGAAGGTGAAGAGTTCCACGCGTACGGCACAGGTGCCGGGGTCCTCCGGTCCCAGCGCTCGCGACGTGTCCTCCAGGAGCGTGCGGAGCGCGGCCGCCGCTCCCGCGGCGTCTCCCGCACCCCGGCGGCGGGCGATATCGAGCCGGGTGTTGAGCGAGTCGCGGTCGTCAGGGTCCCGCAACCGGAGGAACGTGTCGAGCAGTTCGGCCGCCGGGGTCGCGTTCGGCATCCTGCCGAGGCCGATGCGGGCGAGCCAGTCGTCCAGGCCGCCGTCCCTGGCCGCCAGCCGGCCGAGGAACCAGAAGGTGCCCTCGTCACGGGCACGGATACGGCCGTGCAGTTCCTCGATCGCGGCTTCCCGCGACGCGGCTGCGCCGTCGCGATCGAGGACCTCCGCCATCAGCGTGGCAGGCTGCTTCGTGCCCCCGGGCTCGCCGACAGGCGCGGCCTCCAGGTCCGCCTGTATCCCGAATTCCGCGTACATCGCAGGGAGTTGGGCCAGGACGGCCTCGGCCCGGGGAAGCGATGCGGTCAGCATCCTGTCCACGACTGCCGCTCCGGCGGTGATCTCGACGGCGGCGCGGTACATCCGCTCGATGCCCTGGAGATGGCCCGCGATCGCACGTACCGGATCCCAGAACGCCTCCGTGACTTCGTAGACGCCCCCTCCCCCGGAGGAGAGCAGGTCGGCGATACCGTCCACCGAGACGAGGCCGTCAGGCAGGTCGGCGCGACGGCGGGGCGGCGCGTCTGCCCAGTCGGGGGTGGGCAGACCGCGTTCGGCTAGCTCGCTGTCGATGGCATCGCGGACTTCCCCCACCGCTTCCAGGAAGTCACGGATCCCGCTGCGGATCTCGTCGGCCGAGTACACGAAACCGGCCTGCGGGAACGCGACGGCCACCCTCCGCGAGGTCATCAGGCGATCGTCCCCGTCGTAGGCGATCTCCAGGTCAAGCGCGTACACGTACGTGTCGAAGGTGGGTTCCATGCCGAGCCGCACCTCGAACCGGTCCGCCTCGGCCTGTCCCACCACCTGGGAGAGGCCGATGACCGCCCGGAAACCCTCGGCGTCCTCGGGCGGCGGGAGGGCGGCGTCGTACGTGGCGGACACCGGCAGGAGCGCGCCGACCCACAGGGCGCGGTAGGGGGTCAAGCGCATGCCGGCGAACATGCTCCCGCAGCGGACCGCTCGGTGCACGCGCACCACGAGCCGCTTGAGTACGGCCGGCTGGCCCCCTGTGTTGCGCACCTTGACGTCGAGCACGGGCGACATGTCCCGCGGACCCGATGCCTCCGGCTTCGGCGGTGGCGCGATGCTCACGTCGACGAGTTCGACCTGCGACTTCGGCGGGCGCCGAGCGCGAAGCGCCGCCCACGCACCGATGATTGCGGCCGCGATGCCGCCGATCAGCCCGAGAACCGTAGCCAGCACGAGATCGACGCTACACGGTGGGCGACCGGCTCGACGCCGCCGTTCTCATATCCACCCACCGATGATCGACATCGCTGGGAAGAGGGAAGCATGTCCGTCGGGATGCGGGGCACATGCGTCGGTGCGTGACCCATGTGACGACGGACCACCAGGAGGCTCTTGTGCTGATGGCACACCCCGCCGTGCTGACGAACCTGATCGAACAGTACGAGACCCTGCGCATCCTGCATGCTCAGGACGGAAGCGCGGACGTGCGCCAGCGCATGGACGACGTCGCCTACACCCTGTGTGTGGCGACGGGGACGGCCGACGTGGACGCCGCCCTCATCGCGGCCCGTCATCAGCTGCCCGGCGCCCGCCCGGAGGACGACTCCGTCCTCACCGCCCCCGCGGCAGGCCACTGACCCGCGCCACCGAAGAGCAGTGTGCTGCCCCGCTCGGGAGGAACAGCGGGGCAGCGGGTGTTGCTAAGAGCCGTAGGTCTCGAACTCCGCCACCCGCGGAGTGCCCGAAGACCCGGTGATCTCGAAGGTGATCTTCCGCAGTGAGGTCCGCGGGAAGGTGATGACGCCCGCGCCGCTGCCGGAGGTCAGGACGGCTCCGGTGTCGCCGTTGAGCAGCCGCCAGGAGCCGATGGCCCCCGCGGATCCGGACGCCTCACGGATGTTGACGCTGGACACCGCGGTGGCGGAGCCCCACTTGATGGAGACGGCACCGGTCGATCCGGCCGGTGACCAGTACGTGCTCATGCTGCCGTCGCGGACGTTGCCGTAGCTCGTCCCGTCAGCCTTGCTGGAGCCGTCGGAACCCGCGCCGATGCTGAGGTTGGTGCCGCTGGGCTGGGTCGGCGTCGGAGTCGGAGTCGGGGTGGGCGTGGGGGTCGGAGTGGGCGTCGGAGTGGGCGTCGGAGTCGGAGTCGGAGTGGGCGTCTGCGGGGTGCAGTTGCCGTCCGACACCCGCAGGCCGGTGCCCGCGCCCGCGGTCCGGCGCACGACGTCGGGCACGCAGGTGGCCGCGTCGAGGGTGTAGGCGTAGGGGATGCTCACCGAGGTGTTGGACTGGGGGTTCGGACCGGCCGGGCGGTTGTCGGTTCCCGGCGCGGACCAGGTCACGTTGTCGAAGACGTTCCCGCTGACCTGCCAGTAGCCGAGCTGGTCGGTGTAGAAGGTGCCCAGGACGTCCTTGGAGTCCTCGAAGTAGTTGTTGTCCACCTTGGCCTTGGCGCCCGCGCGGGAGTTGATGCCGGACTCGTTCAGGCCCGTGTAGTGGTTGTTGTAGATGTGCGAGATGCCGCCGCGCAGCAGGGGCGTGCGGGAGTCGATGTTCTGGTACAGGTTGTGGTGGAACGTGACGTACCCGTTGGAGACGTCGCTCTCGCTGGAGCCGATCAGGCCGCCCCGCCCGGAGTTGCGCAGGATGCTGTACGACAGCGTCACGTACTGCGTGTTGTCCTTCATGTCGAAGAGACCGTCGTACCCCTCCGACTCCCCGCCCGACGCCTCCAGGGTGGTGTGATCCACCCAGACGTTGCGGACGCCGCTCTCCATGCCGATCGCGTCGCCGCCGTTGGAGGTGGGCGAGCCGGACTTCTTCACGTTCCGGATCGTGACGTTCTGGATGATGATGTTGCGGGATTCACGGATGTGGATACCCAGTTGGTCGAAGACAGCCCCGGAGCCCACGCCGACGATCGTGACGTTGCTGATCTGCTTGAGCTCGATCACACCGTCGGCCGTGTTGCAGCTGGTGCCGGAAACCTTCGCGGTGTTGCCGTGGTTGATGGTTCCCTCGACCTGGATGATGATCGGCGTGCTGCTGCTGGCCCGGCCGCAGAGCGCCGCGTGGATCTGGGTACCGGTGGTGGCCCGGACCGTCTGTCCGCCCGCGCCGCCGGTGGTGCCGCCGTTCTGGGTCGCGTATCCGGTGGCGCCGCCGGTCGCCGCGGACGCCTCCGGCACCGACAGGGCCACACCGGCGGCGGTCGCCAGCGCGAGCGCCGCCGAGGCCGCGGACAGTCGCAGGGCGAGAGGTCTTCTCATGGTCGTCTCCCGAGATCTTCGTCTACGTCCGATGCGTGGTGCGTCTTTCCGTCTGCTCGCGGACCTGGGGTCCGTGCCGCACGGGCGGGTCCCGGAGCACTCAGCAGCACTCCGGGAAAGCGCTTTCTGGCCGGAGACGATAGGGGTGGGGGGACGGTCCGACAAGACTATGGACTGAATCCGGTTCACATTCTCGAACGGCGGCCTGTGTGGCTTCGGTCTCAGGAGCCGGCCGTCGGGTGCCACTCGCGGCGGAGGAGGCCGAAGACCCAGGAGTCGGAGACGTCACCGTTGACGACGCAGTCCTCGCGGAGGGTGCCTTCGCGCACGAAGCCGAGCTTTTCCAGGACTCGGGCGGACGCCGCGTTGCGGGTGTCGGTCTCGGCCTGGACGCGGTTCAGGTCCAGGGTGTCGAACGCCCACCGCAGGACGGCGTGCGCGGTCTCCGTGGCGTAGCCGTGGCCCCACGCGGCGGCGTCGAAGACGTAGCCCAGGGACGCGCTGCGGAAGTCCGGGTTCCAGCCGGTCAGGCCGCACCAGCCGATGAACGCGCCGTCGCGGGCGCGGTCGACGGCCAACCGCGCTCCCGTGCCTTCCTCCTCGATCGTCCGGCAGGCCGCGATGAAGCGCTGGGCGCGGGCCGGTGCGGTCCACGGCGGGGAGTCCCAGTACCGCAGCACGTGGGCGCTGCTGTGCAGCGCGTAGAGCGGGGCCGCGTCGGCGTCGGTGAACGGCCGTAGTCGCAGGCGGGCGGTGTGCAGCTCGGGAGTGGGCGATGTCATGCGGAGCATGCTGCCGCGTCACGCCCGACCCTGGCCATCCGTTTGTCCGACGGTCGAGGGGCGCGTTGCTTACCGGAGGATTTCGGGCTGATCGACACGGAGTAGAAGGGGTCTCCTGGGGTCAGCGCGCGATCACCCAGCTCGGTGACCATGTTCCGGCCGCGTCGTGGGTGCCCGTGGTGGTGGCGAGGTGGGTGCGCAGCGTGGTCAGCGCCGGGTGGGGATTGTCGCGGTGCCATAGGAGGGCGTGCGGGTAGACGGGGGTCGGGCCGGTCACCGGGATGCGGCGCAGGCCGTGGCCGGCGGGCCAGACCAGCCGGGTCCGCTCGCCCATGAAGGTGGCCAGGGCCGGGGTGTCGGCGATGGTGTCCAGGAGGGCGTCGGAGCCGAAGTTGGGGCCGGTCGCCTCGATGGTCACGCCGAACTCGGCGACGAGGTCGTCGTAGTAGGCCGCCCACTCGGTACCCGGGACGATGCCGGGCATCCAGATCCGGTGGCCGGCGAGCTGAGCCAGGGTCACCGAACGGGCGCCCGCCAGCCGGTGGGCGGGGCCGGTCAGGAGCTGGAGCGGCTCGTCCAGCACCCGCACGGATGCGATCTCCTCGGGCAGGGGGCGGCCGGGCGCGGCCACCGCGCGGAAGGAGGCGTCGATCGTGCCGGAGCGGATGGCGGCGACGGCCGTTTCGATGTCCTGGAGCATGACCACGTCGAGGTCGATCTCGGGGTGCGCCCGGTGGAAGCCGCGCATCAGGCCCGACGGCGCGACGCGTGAGGCGATCACGTCGACCCGCAGCGGACGGCGCCCGGTGCGCACGGACGCCACCGCGCGCTCGGCGACCCGCAGCAGCTCCCGCGCGTGGGGAAGGAACGCCTGCCCGTCGATGGTGAGTTCGGCGCCGCGCGCGGTGCGCGTGAACAGCCGCACGCCCAGGCTGCGCTCCAGCGCGGCGATGCGCTTGGAGACAGCCTGCTGGGTGACGGCCAGCCCGGCGGCGGCCTCCTGGAACTGGCCCGCGTCGGCGACGGCGACGAAGGTCCGGACGGTGTCGAGGTCCATGCCGATACGGTAGGCAACCGGATCGGCCGGATGCGGTCTGTTCACGCGCGGGGGAACGCCAATAGCCTGTGCGGCCTTCGCGTCTGGGGGGTCTCGTGAACGGTCTCCGTGCGCTCGTCGTCTGTTTCGTCCTCGCGTGTGCCGCGGTGGTGTCGCCGGCCGCCTCGGCCTCGCCGCCGACCGCCGTGGCGCCGAACTGGTCCGCACTGCCGGTGCCCCCGGCGGCCGTCTCGCCGGTGACCGTGTCCGATCTCGCCGCGCGCGGGCCGGACGAGGCATGGGCGACCGGGTACGAGCAAGCCGCCGACGGACTGCGGCCGATGCTGTACCGCTGGGACGGCACGGCGTGGAGCCGGGACACCACCTTCCCCGGCGCCGCCGAGCCGGGCTGGCTGGGCAAGGTGCAGTTCGTCGGCGAGGAGGTGTGGATCTTCCACAGCCGCGCCGGTCAGGGGGAGATCCTGCGCCGTTCGGCGGCCGGGTGGAGCGCGCTGCCGCTCCCGCGGACGCTCTGGGTCTACCAGGACTTCGCCGCCGTACCAGGAGCCGCGTGGGTGGTCGGCGAGGACGACACCGGGCTGAAGGTGCTGCACTACGACGGCACCGGCTGGACCACCCAGGCCACCCCGGACGGTGTGCTGTACCTGATGGGGATCACCGCGCGCTCGGCCACCGACGCATGGGCCTGGGCGGACACCAGCACCGGGACCACCGTCCTGCGCTGGAACGGCACCGAGTGGCGCGACGCGCGGGTGCCCCTGCCACCGGACAGCAACGTGCACACCCTGATCCTCGAACCGTCCGGCCGCGTCACGATCGGCGGCAGCCAGTACACCGACGGCGTGTCCCGCACCTACCTGACGGCCTTCAACGGGCGGGCCTGGCGCACCACTTACCCGGCGCTGGGCGACACCTACACCGAGGCCATGGTCCGCGGCCCGGACGGCGCGCTGTGGCTGCCGGTGCGCAGCGACCGCGCCTTCCAGTCGAAGTACGCGCGCGTGGACGGCGTTCGCACCACCTTCTCCTACGGCCCGGAGCGCACGAACGCGATCGACGTCAAGCCGCGTGCCCTGGCCCGGGCCGGGTCCGCGCTGCTGTCCGTCGGGACGGTCGAGATCTACGGCTCGAAACCGAACCTGATGAGCGAGCGGCTGGGAGGCTGACCATGGCACGCAGACTTCTCGTCGCGGTCCTCACCCTCGCCGTGGCCCTGGTGACGGTCATGAGCTCGGCCGCCGCCCAAACCGTGGCCTGGAAGCACGTGCCGGTCCCGGCGCAGGTGCGCCCCCAGGCCGGGCTGAACGAGGCCGTGGCGTTCGGGCCGGACCGGGCCTGGGCGGTGGGTGCCGACGCCGTCGGCCGGGAGGCACCGGGCTTCCCGCTGCTGCTGCGCTGGGACGGCACCGCCTGGCACCGCCAGAGCCTGCCCGGGGTGGGCTGGCAGGGAGAGCTGCTGTCCATCGCCGCGACCTCACCGACCGCCGTCTGGGCGGTGGGCCGCGACTCGGCGGGCGGCGCCCGTCTGCTCCGCTTCGACGGCAGCGGCTGGTCCGAGAGCCGGGCGCCGCGCGGTGTCGTACTGACCAAGGTCGTGGCAGGCGGCGGGGAGACCTGGCTGATCGGGTCGCGCGACGGCGCGCAGGTGCTGCTGCGCTGGGACGGGCGCGGCTGGCGGGACCTGCCGGTTCCGCCGGGGGCCGTGTACGGACTGCACATCCTGGCGGCCGACGACGTGTGGGCCGCGGGCGCCACCGACTCGGGGGCGGCCGTCTCCCACTGGGACGGGCAGGCGTGGCAGCAGACGATCGCGTACGGATTCCCTCGGTCGGCCGTGGGCAGTGTGCTCGCCGTGTCCCCGACGGAGGTGTGGGCCGGTGGCACGGCCGGGTTCGTCGGGGGCCCGGTGGGACGGCCGATCCCGCCCCTGCTGGTCCGCTTCGACGGGCAGGCGTGGAACCGGGTGGCCGTGCCCGCCGACTTCGGCTCGATCAGCTCACTGGCGCCCAGCGCCTCCGGTGAGCTGGCCTGGGTCGCGATGGCCCGCTCGCAGAAGTACGGCCCGCCCGGCAGCTATCCCCCGTTCGTGGCCGGACCGGACTTCCTGTCCTGGAACGGCCGGTCGTTCACCGAGTACGGCGAACCCGCGGTGGCCGGCGAGGGCGAGTCCTCGGTGCTGCGGCTGGCGCCGGTGCCGGGCACGGAGCAGGTGTGGTCGGTCGGCCGCGCCGACGGCCCCGAGGGCGCGTTCGCCCCGCGCATCCTCCTGTTCGAGCCCTCGGCTTGACCTTGACACAGTGGCAACGCCTTCACTGTGGGCCGAGGAGGTGCTCTCCATGCCCACAGAGAACACGAACACGGCGAACACGAACACGAACACGAACACGACGGCCGCGCTCACCGGCCTGCGGAACAGCGACGCGTCAGTACGGCTCAAGGCGGCGCTGGCGCTCGGCACAACCCCGGACGCCCAGAGCATCGACACGCTCATCGAACGGTGTGCGGTCGAGCCGGAATTCTATGTACGGGACATGCTCACGTGGGCGCTCACCCGGCACCCGCCCCAGGTCACGGTTCCGAAGCTGATCCATGAACTCCGCTCGGACCGCGCGCAGGCCCGCAGCCAGGCTCTGCACACCCTGTCCAAGATCGGGGACCGGCAGGCGTGGCCGGCGATCACGCGTGCCCATCTGACCGACGCCGACGACGCCGTGGCCCAGAGCGCCTGGCGAGCCGCCGTCATCCTGGTGCCGGAGGCCGGGAAGCCGGAGCTGGCGGGGATACTGGCGACCCAGCTCGGTCGCGGCGGACGGGAGACACAGGTGAGTCTCAGCCGGGCTCTGACGGCACTCGGTGCGGCGGCCGAGCCCGCCCTGCGCACCGCGCGGACGCACTCCGACGCTCGCGTACGGCAGCACGCGATCGCCACGGAACGGCTGCTGCGCGACCCGGATGCCGCGTTCGAGTTCGCCCTGCACGAAGCGAAGCGCATCGTGGCCCTGGGACCCGACCGTCAGGAGGCGTGAGGAACGGTGTTGATCGGCGACGTGGCCCGGCGTTCCGGGGTGAGCGCCCGCATGCTCCGGCACTACGAGTCGCTCGGCCTGGTGGAGCCGACGCAACGCACACCGACCGGCTACCGCGAGTACTCCGGTGCCGACGTCCAGCGGATCTTCCACATCGAGAGCCTGCGGTCCCTGGGGCTGTCGCTGCGCGAGGTCGGACGCGCCCTGGACGATCCCGGCTTCCGGCCCTCGGAACTCGTCGCCGACCTCATCCACCAGACGCGGGAACGCATCGCACGGGAAACCGAGTTGCTGCGGCACCTGCGCCGGATCGAGGCCGCGGAACCCGCCGCCTGGGAGGACGTCCTGCAGACCGTCTCCCTTCTCCAGGCCCTGACCTCGGAGAGCGCCGGGAAGCGTCAGCGCGCGGCCCTGTCCTCGGTCGACGAAGCCCCGGTGCCGGTGGAGGCGCTGGTGGACGCCGTACTCGACGAGACGGACACAAACGTGGCCGGCGCCCTGCGATGGGCGCTGGCGCAGACCGGGGACGCGGGGCTGGCCCTGCTGGCGGAGGGTTTGGGCTCGCCGGAGGCGGAGGTCCGCGAGCGGGCCGTCCAGGTCATCGCCGAGCTGCCGACCCGCGCGGCGACCGCGCTGCTGCGCGACGCCCTCGCCGGCTCCGATCCCGTGGTCCGCCGGTGCGCCGCGCAGGCGCTCGGAGCACGCGGGGTGGCCGACGCCGTACCCACCCTCATCGACATGATCGCCGACGGGGTGAACGACGTCGATGCCGCTGACACGCTGGGCGCACTGGCCCAGGACCCCTCGCTGGGGGAGACGATCGCCGCGGGCCTCGTCGACCGCCTCGCCGACGGCACCACCCACCTCGCACGCCGACGCCTCGCGCAGGCCCTCGCGGACATCCCCGGCACGACCGCGGCGCGCGCCCTGGCGCGGCTGTCGGAGGACGAGGACCGTGCCGTCGCCCTGACCGCGGCCTACATCCTCAAGCTGCGGGACGCGCGCTGACCTGCGCGGCCAACGCAAGTCCTGTCAGCCAAGGGCTACTTGCTCGGCACGTACCGCAGCGCCACCGCCCCCGAGCCGAACTCCAGCCGGCTCACGAGGGTCAGCTCGACACGCTGCGACAGCCCCGCGAACAGCGTCGGACCGTGCCCCACCAGCCGGGGCTGCACCACGAACTCGTACTCATCGATCAGGCCCAGCTCCGCCAACGCCAGCGGGAGCTGTACGCCTCCCACCAGCAGCCCCTTGCGCGCCTGTCGCTTGAGCTGCCGCACGGCCGTGCTCAGGTCCCCGCGCACGAGTTCCGCGTTCCAGTCGACCCGCTCCAGGGTGCTCGACACGACGTACTTCTTCGCCGCATCGATCGTCCTGGCGAAGGGCTCCATCCACTCAGGTCGCGCCCCCGGCTCCGGCGGCGCCCGGAACGCCGTCTCCATCATCTCGTACGTCACCCGCCCGAAGAGCAGGGCATCCGCCTGGTCGAGGATCTCGGCGGAATGGCGGTGCGTTTCCTCGTCCGGGACCATTTCGCGGTGATCGCAGCACCCGTCCAGGCTGACATTGATGGAATACCGAAGCGGAGCCATCGCGCGAGAATACCGCGCTAAGTCGTCTTCAGGTCGGCCTGCAGCAGATAGTGGTCCGAATACGGGGTGAGGTGCACGCGGTGCGTCTGCGGGGTGAATCCGCGCAGGAAGATGTAGTCGAACTTGCTCTGCCATTCGGTGGTCGGCTCGCAGGTGCCGACGCGCGAGGGATGGCACTGCGGATCGACGTCCGCGGCCAGTGCCCACATCCGGCTGAGCTCGGGAGCGTACGGTACGGCGTTGAAGTCACCGAGCACGATGGTGCGTTCGTGCCGCGCGACCACCGCGGCGAGCACGCCCGCCTGCTCGGCCCGGACCTCTTCCTGACGGCGCTCGGCGAGGTGCGTGTTGAAGACCCGGACCTGTTGGCCGTTCACCCGGGTGGTGACGGCCAGGTACCCGCGGTCCTCGGAACCCCCGTCGGGGTATTCCACATTGACCGCGTCCGTCATCGGCGCCGCCGACAGGATGGCCTGGCCGTAGCCACCCGGATTCCACGGCACTCCCCCGCAGCGACCCCAATTGCGCAGAACCGAGCCGTATTCGACGTGGTAAACGAGGCCGTAAAGGTTCTCCAGATGGTCCCGGATCCTTTCGACGTCCCGCGCACACGCCTCTTGCAGGCCGATGACCTGGGGTGCGTACGTGGCGATTTCCGCTGCCCGGTCGACGTTGCTCTCCTCGCAGGGGTTGCACAGGTTCCACGTCATCACGCGGTTCGGCACCACCTCGCGGGCGGCGGAGGGCGGCAGCGACCTGCCGATGGGAGCGCCGCCCGGCACACTCGGGCCGACCAGCACCGCGCAGGCCACGATCATGGCCCCCACTAGCAACCGCGTGCCCCTGGCGAGCACCATCGCCTCCCGACTGTGGCTGTCCATGGCATCGGACGTGTCTGCCATGGGGTTCGTGTCTTCCCTGAGGTTATGCGACGGGGAGATCCTCGACCGCGACTTTTGATCCACCAGGCGCCCGGCACCGATACAACCCAGCGTTGTGGCTGACCGGACTTTGGTTGTTTGATCCACGGTGGTGGCGCTCGCTTTGATGCTTCCGGACACCGACTGGTTGTACGGGCGAGGAGCGAGGGGCGTCAGGGATGGCGAGCGGGCACCGGCTGGGGCGGCCGTTCGGCCTGTTGTGGGCGGCGTACGGGGCGAGTGCGCTCGGCACCTGGCTCGCCTTCGGCGCCTTTCCGCTGATCGCCATCCAGGTCCTGCACGCCGGGCCGGCGGAAGTCGCCGCGCTCTCCTCCGTGGGGGCGGCGGTCGGCGCGGCCGTGGCGGTGCCGCTCGGCCCGTGGGTGGAGTTCCGTCGCAAGCGAGGTGTACTGATCACCGCCGACCTGGTGCGGTTCGCGGCCCTGCTGACGGTCCCCGCCGCGTACGCGCTCGGCGTGCTCGGCTTCCTCCAGCTCCTGCTCGTCTCCATTGTCGTGGCGGCCGCCGACATCGTCTTCCGCGCGGCCTCGGGCGCGTACCTCAAAACGCTCCTGCCCGCCCACGACCTGCTCACTGCCAACGCCCGGTTCGAGTCCACCGCCTGGGCCACCACCATCGTCGGACCGCCGCTGGGCGGTGTACTGACCGGGCTTCTCGGGCCGGTGGCAACCGTCGTGGCCGACGCGGTCAGCTATCTGCTCTCCGCCCTGGGCGTCCGCGCGATGGGCGCACACGAACCCCGGCCCCAGCCGCGCCGGGCCGCTCGGCTGCGGGCCGCGGACCTGTTCGACGGCTGGCGGCACATCCTCACCAGCCCGGCGCTGCGCCCGCTGTTCCTAAACACGGCCCTGTTCAACAGCCTGCTCATGGCCACCCAGCCGCTGCTCGCCGTCCTCATGCTCGGCCCCCTCGGCTTCGCGCCCTGGCAGTACGGTCTGGCCTTCGCCGCACCCGCCCTCGGCGGCCTGCTCGCCTCCCGCCTCGCCGGGCCGCTCGTGACCCGGTACGGACCGCACCGGGTCCTGGTCGTGGCCGGGACCCTGCGCGCGCTCTGGCCCATCGGTCTGGCCTTCGTGGGGGCGGGCACCGGCGGGCTGCTGCTGGTGACGGGCGTCGAGCTCGGGCTCATCTTCTGCTGCGGCCTGTTCAACCCGGTCCACGCCACCTACCGGCTCCAGCACACCCCCACCGACCGGGCCGCCCGCACCCTCACCGCGTGGGCGGTGACGACCAAGGCCTCCACCGCGCTGCTGACCGCCCTGTGGGGCGTACTCGGCAGCGTGCTCGGCGTGCGCACGGCCATCGCTCTGGCCGGCGCGCTCATCCTCACCACCCCCGTCCTCCTCCCCCACCGCTCGACAGCCCGCCGCCCCTGATCCGTTGCCGCTCAGGTACGTTCGGCTCATGACGCACAGCGGGTGGTGGGCCTACCTGGAGGAACGGACCCGCCAGGACGTCGACGCGAACGTGCTCGAGGACCGGCGGCTCCTGGCCGTCAAGGCCGTGTGGGACGCGCTGCGCCCCCTGGGTCTGGGCCTGCGGGAGGCGGAGCAAGTCGTCCACGCGCGCTACGAGTTCCACGGTGATCGCGTGCGCTATCCGGAGCCCGGTCCGCTCGACGTACCCGCCCTCGCGGCCCGGGCGGCGGCCCTCCCGGGTCATGTCGCGGCGGTGGAAGCCCTCTGGGACGGCGACACGGTCCACGGCTGGTTCGTGACCCTGGTCGCGGCCCTGGAACACCCGCCCGGGGAAGGGCACTTGGCGACCGTGTACCACCGCTCCGCCGGGCCGCCCCCGGCAACCGCGGCCGACGAGGCGGGACGGGCCCTGGCCCGCCACCTCGGCGTACCGTTCCACTTCCCTTCTCCGGACGTCCCCGACGACCAGGCGCCCCGCTGGCAGGCGGCCCGGCGGCTGCCCGACGGTTTTTGACGGGGACGCCGAACGGACCGCGTCAGTCCCGGTCGGACGCCGGTTGGTCGATGTGGCCGCCCTTGTGCGGCACCTGCATGCCGAGGGGCCTGTGCCCCCCTGTCCTTGCTGATCGGTCAGTCGACGAGGACGCCCGGGTTGAGGATGCCGTGGGGGTCCAGGGCGCTCTTGGCGGCGCGCAGCGCCAGGGCGAAGGGCTCCGGGCGCTGGAGGTCGTAGCCGGGACGGTGGTCGCGGCCCACGGCGTGGTGGTGGGTGATGGTGGCGCGGTGGCGGTGCAGGACGTCGTTCGCGGCGGCCTTGAGGTCGTCCCAGACTTCGACCTCGGCGCCGGGGCGGCCGGCGACGACCACCGTGAAGTAGGGGGCGGCACCGTCGGGGTAGACGTGCGTCAGGCGGCAGTTGACGGTGGCCGGGTGCCCCGTCGCCTTCAGGGCGGCGGCGCCCACCTGGGTGCGGACGTCGTCGATCAGCTCGGGAATCCTGTCCCAGGTGGCGGCGGTCTCGAAGGTCTCGACGACGGCGCCCATACGGGCCAGACCGTCGCGCAGATAGGGCATGCGCAGGAATGCCGAGCGCCACGCGCTCACGGCCGCGTGGGCCGGGGTGTCGCCGTCCGCGGTCGGCGAGGGGACGCGTCCGCCGTGGGCCCGGGCGAGGTCCAGGGCGGTGGCGAGGCGGTCCTCGACGGGGGCCGTGGCGGATTCGAAGCCCAGGACCAGGACGGCGGCGCCGTCGTGCGCGGCGCCGGACAGCAGTGCCTCGCCGGGGTCGAGCAGGCGGCAGTTGGCGGGGGCGAGGTCGGACTGGGCGAGGACGCGCACCGCGTCGAGCGCCCGGCGGAAGTCGGTGAAGGCGACGGACGCCGAGGCTTTGAACCGCGGTCGCTCCTGCACGCGCATCCACGCCTCGGTGATGATGCCGAGCGAGCCCTCGGAGCCCAGGAACAGGCGGTCGGGCGAAGGGCCGGCGCCGGACGCGGGCAGACGCCAGGACGTGCTCACCCCGGCGGGCGTGACCACGTTCAAGGACTGCACGAAGTCGTCGATGCGGGTGCGGCCGGTGGCGTAGTGGCCGCCGGCCCGGGTGGCCAGCCAGCCGCCGAGGGTGGAGAACTCGAAGCTCTGCGGGAAGTGGCGCAGGGTCATGCCGTACGGCCGCAACTGGCCTTCCAGCACCGGGCCGAGCGCACCGGCCTGGATGCGGGCCGAACGGCCGGCGGTGTCGATCTCCAGTACCCGGTCCATCGAGGTCAGGTCCAGCGACAGCACCGCGCGGTGGGTGTCGCCGCGGTACTCCACCCCGCCGACCACCGAGGAGCCGCCGCCGAAGGGGATCACGGCCACGTCGTGATCACCGGCCCAGTCCAGCAGGTCGGCAACCTGCTGGTCGTCGGTCGGGTGGGCGACCAGGTCGGGGATCCGGCGGGGCCTGCCGCGCATGGCCCGGATGACGTCACGGTAGGCCTTGCCCATGGCGTGGGCGGCGCGGATCCCGGGATCGGCGGTGACCAGGTGCGCCAGTGCGGGCGGGGGCGTCACTCCGGGGCGGGCGATGGGGAGACCGGCGGCCCGGGGTACCGGCAGGGGACGGGCCAGGGTGCCCGGCACCAGCGCGCCCAGGGCGGCGCATTCGGCGTCGTCGGGGTGGGCGTCGGTGTAGCCCCAGCCCCACCAGGAGCGAATACGGGAGGAGTTCGGGTCGGACGGGGTGGCAGGCATGCGGGCGCTCCCAGCGAGGACCGGAGAATTGACCCTTGGGTAAATTACCTTAGGGTAATATCAGGTCCCATGACAACGCCTCCCTCCCGGGCCGGCACCAAAGGCGTGCCCAGGGCCGCACGGGAACAGCAGGTCCTGGCCGCGGCCACCGACGAGTTCGGCCGCCACGGGTACGAGGGCACCACCGTCGCGGCCGTCGCCGCCCGCGTGGGCGTCACCAAGCCGCTGCTGCACCACTACTTCGGCAGCAAGCAGGACCTCTACCTCGCCTGCCTCGACCCGATCGGCGAACGGCTCCTGGACGCCATCCGCACCGCGATGGCCGACGACGCCCCCGGCGCACCGCCCACGCCGCTGCGCGTGCTGCACGCCCTGTTCTCCGCCCTGGACGGACAGCGCGAGGGCTGGTTCGTCCTCTACGACGCCACCCTGCCGCCCGGCAGCGACGCCGCCCGGCGCGCGGCCCACTACCGCGACGCCGTCGACGACCTCGCCACCACCGGCACCGCCGACCTCCTGCACGCCGCCGGATCCACCGACCCGCTCGACGCGGACGCCCTCAAGTACGCCTGGCGGGGCCTGTGCACGGCCCTCGTCCGCTGGTGGGTCAAACACCCCGACCAGACGCCGGACGCCATGACCCGACGCTGCGCACGGCTCTTCGCCGCCGGCCCCGCCCTCCTCGCCACCGGCATCGAGCGCACGTAGGCGAGCGGGGCGGGGTCAGCCGTGCCGGGTGAAGAGCAACTCGTCGACCTCCTCGCCCCGGCCGTTCGCGAAGTCCCGCTCGTTTCCGGTGACCACGAAGCCGCACTTCTCCAGGACCCGGACGGAGCCGACGTTGTCCGCGGCGACGCGGGCGTGCAGCGGGCGCTCGGGGGCGAGGGCGAGCAGTGTGCGCAGGGTGGCGGTGGCGGCTCCTCGGCCCCAGTACTGCCGTCCGATCCAGTACGTGACCTCGCGTTCGCCGGGCGGCCCGAACACGCCCGTGTGCCCGACGATTTCACCGTCCTCGCCGACGACCGTCCGCGTGATGACGTCCGGGTCCTGGCGGATCCGCGCCCAGTGGGCATGGAAGTGGGCGCTGTCCGCGGGGTCCTTGGCGGTGAACGCCGCCATCCGGATGCCCTCGGGGTCGTTCATCTGGGCGAAGAGGACCGGCAGGTCGGTGTCTCGCACCTCCCGCAGCGTTACCTCCATGAAAGCCTCCGGCTGGTGATCGTGAGCGGTCCCCTGCACGGTGGGACGCCTCTACGGTGTGTGAACCTGGCGGTGGAACTGGGGAAACCGTACGGCGTCCGGGTCGGGCAGGTTGATCAGCTCCACCAACTGCCGTTGCAGTGAGCGCAGGCGCTGTTCGACGGGGCCTGTCCGCCCCGATCACATCCACATCCGCCAGCAGTTCGGCGAACCACGCCGCGAAACGGCTGTCGGTGTCGAGGCGTTCGCAGAACTCGGCGTAGTCGAGGCAGCGTCGGCGACCCGGCTCGCTGTCCGGGTGGGTCATGACGCTGCCGATGGCGCGCTGCTGGATTCGGAACAGCCGCAGCTCGTCATGGCGGGCGGGCGACCTGTCGAACGTCTCGGCGATCTCGGACAGTTGCGTCATGACCCGGCGACCGGAGGATCTCCACCCACGCCAGATACTCGGCGACGTTGACCGTGCGAAGCGTTCACCACCACATCAATGCAACGTTTGGGGTGATGCGTGTTGCGTTAGATGTTGGCCTGTTGCAACGATTTCACTCAATCTACCTGGAGTTATGGGGATTGCGTGCAACGAAGTTGTTGCCAGGATCTCGAACGCAACGTAGCTTTCCATCAACGGAAACGACGGCGGACGGAACGCCCGCCA
>NZ_JBSFVD010000018.1:0-171638 GCF_053592135.1 Streptomyces sp. NPDC002784
ACCGACGACACCGCCTTGCCCACCGAACTGACCGCATAGCCTCAAAGACGAGATCACCGAGTGGCCGTCGATACACCACTCCAGCGGACGTGACCTCGATTGCAGCGCCGTTGAGACGCGCGTCATCGGAGATCCGGCGGTGCATCAGTGTCGTATTGCCGGGTTAGCGACCACGGCTTGGCCGACTCGACTCAAGCCGCTGGAGGTATTCGATGCGCTTCCGCGCCTGTTCGGGCGTCTCGTCCTGAGTCCAGGCTTCGCGCTCCTGGGCGGTGCGAGGGCTGGCCGAAGGGGTGTGTCCCTGGTTATCGGTCACCTCGAACCGGCCAACTTGCCCATCCCTGTCATCAGCGTCCTGGTTCGCCGTCGCCGAAAGGATCGGCAGGTAAACGATCCCAACTCCGGCAACGACGCTGACGAGTACAGCTCTTCGGCGCATGGCCACCTCGGTCTGCCTCTGGAACTGAGGAGGGGACAGTCTATCGACGCCAGGTATCTCTTGGCGACACCTGTTAACACGGCGTTCAGGACGTCAAGCAGGGCCAGTTCACTGCAAGTGAAGACAGTTCTGCGTGGCTCTCTCCTGCCGCTAAGCAGGCGCCCGCAGCGGCGGCTACGAGGGTGTCCACCGCTACAGCACGGCACAGGCTGACGCCACGGAATGGCGTGACCGGCTCGAGCAGGCTAGCGGCCAGGACACCAGGAAGAAGGCCCGGACCTCCTCGACAAGGCCAACGGGAGTTGAGCATCCATTACTTCGTCCTGAACAGCCAGCTGCTGCACTGGCTCTGCTTGCCTACCGAAGCACTGCACGGCTCACCCGCGGCGGACGATAAAGGACCGGGCGAATAGGTGTCCTGCAACTCGCTTCCTTGGCTGCGTCCGGCAGTCCGGGAGCGAGTGATCGCCGTTCCGGAACAGGGTGTGCGTGCCGCAGGGACTTGATGGACTGGGGCGATGAAGATCTTGTCGCCTCGCGTCCTGCAGGCTCTTGAACGGTTCAACGCCGCTTACCCCTGGGATCACAATGCTCACTACCATCGCTGGGTCCTGAGGCAGTTGCCGAGACGCTTCAACCGCGCCCTGGACGTCGGTTCTGGCAGTGGTGATCTTGCAAGGCTCTTGGCCGAACGAGCCTGCGCTGTGCAGGCCGTCGATTCCGATCCGGTGATCACAGCCAGGCCCAGAAACTGACGCCGCCCGGGCTCCCCGTCACCTTCACCGTCGCGGATGCAGTGGCCGAGCTTCCTGCCGGCCCTTACGACGTCATCACGTGCGTCGCCACGATCCACCACTTGCCGTTCACCCAGGCGCTCACCCAGTTCCGCCGTCATCTTGCTCCGGGAGGGACCCTTGTGATCGTCGGCCTGTCTCGCGCCCAGACCCCCGTGGACCACCTGCTCGGTGTAGCCGCCATTCCGGCCAACGCCGCCATGGGCTGGCTGAAGAACAAAGGTCATCCCTCGCAACGGCCCATCTCCATGACAGCCCCTACTCGCACAGCGGACATGACCTTTGCCGACATCATCCGTGAGGCCAGAAACGTCCTCCCCGGCGCACAGCTGCGACGACGGTTGTTCTGGCGCTATACGCTTGTATGGAATCAGCTCTGAGTGACCCGTGGCTTCCTCGACCACCCGCCGCCCGAACAACTCCTGCCTCACTTGCCCAGACGGATGATCTTAGTGTAGGCGCGCTGCTGCGGACACTTGCAGGTCATGAAGGTGATAGCAGGGCTTCGTGATGCTGACCGGGTGCTGACCCAGCAGGCCGCCCACCGGATTGGGCCGGGTGCCGGCAGGATGTTGTCGGCGGCCGAGGAGAGCACAAAGCTGTGGTGCGGGGCAGCCGTGGTGATGGCCGCGGCCGGCGGGTGGCGCGGACGGACGGCGGCGACCGCCGCAATGTCGGCCATGGCGCTGGCCCAGCCGGTCTCCAACGGACTGAGCAAACAGCTCGCCGACCGCGACCGGCCACCCGAGGAGTGGTTCCCGCACGATGAGGTCGACGACCGGCCCGAGTCGTCATCGTTCCCTTCCGGGCACACCGCCGTCGTCGCCTTCAGCGCTGCTCTTGCCCCGATCCGGCCGGCCGCCGGGGCGGTGTGTGCCCTGCCGGCCGCCCTGGTCGCCATCGAGCGCGTGCAGTCCGGCGCCCACTACCCCACCGACGTCGCCGCGGGCGCCGCAATCGGCCTGGCCGCTGCCGCACCGGTGCACCGGCCGCCGCGGCTTGTGCTGCGCTAGTGGAGCTGACCGATCCAGCCCTTCGACGGCCACAACAGTCCCGTACAGAAGTGCCCAGCCGCTCCTCGTGCGCGGGCGGAACCTGTCCCGGCCGAGCGGGGCGTAGCTACGGTGCCGGGTGAGGGGTGACGGGCACGGGTCGGTCCCCGATCCCCCGCACCAAGTGCAAGGTCGCGGTCGCAGACCGGATCGCGCCGCCGGGCTGGGCAGCATGCCGGTGGACCCCACCACGCAGCGTGTACGGGTGCAGCGGCGGGCTGCTCGCCGGGAGCACGCCTCGGGTCGATCTCGTAGGGCGTCGCCGCCTCCACCCACCGATCTCGGCATGATGAGAGCTGGCTCTGCGCCGTGGGCGGTCCCGGCCCTTACTGGGTGCTTGGTGCTTCCCGTCGACCTGCACGGCGCCACAGGAGAAGACCCTTTATCGGACGTAATAAGCCAGTTTGGGCGCCTTTGGGATGGTGCACCCGTGCAGGGTTAGCCGAGCGCGACTGAGAAAGGATGAGGTCCCTGTGATCACCCAGGAGCAGATCCCGACCGTGATGGACCACCCGGTTTACGACGCCGACGGCAACAAGATCGGTGAGGCGAAGCACGTCTTCCTCGACGATGTCACCGGCCGCCCGGAGTGGGTGAGTGTCAAGACCGGCCTGTTCGGCATGAACGAGTCGTTCGTGCCGATTCGCGAGGCGTCGGTGGTGGAGGACCACCTGGATGTGCCCTACCCCAAGGACAAGGTCAAGGACGCGCCCAACGTCGACGTCGACGCCGGCGGGCACCTCTCCGAAGAGGAGGAGCACCGGCTGTACGAGCACTACGGCATCGCCTGGGACGAGGCCTGGGAGCAGGCCAACCAGCCCGGCGAGGCCGGCTGGGCCCACACCGGACAGGCCGGGACGACCAGTACCTCCGCGGGGCCAGGCATGTCCTCCGGCACGGGTGGCGATGACGCCATGACGCGCTCGGAGGAGCACATGCACGTGGGCACCGAGCGCCAGGAGGCGGGCCGGGCCCGGCTGCGCAAGTACGTCGTCACGGAAGAGGTGCAGCAGACCGTTCCCGTGCACCGCGAAGAAGTCCGCGTCGAGCGCGAGCCGATAACGGACGACAACCGCGATGCGGCCCTGTCCGGGCCCGACATCAGCGAGGCCGAGCACGAGGTCACCCTGCACGAGGAACGCCCCGTGGTGGAGACCGAGACCGTCCCGGTGGAGCGGGTACGCATGACGACCGAGGAACACACCGACGAGGAAACGGTCCGGGGCCAGGTCCGCAAGGAGGAGATCGACACCGACGGCATCGACGACGAACACGACAGCCGCGGCATGTAGGGCCTGCTGCCAGCCGCGTGTGCAGAGCGTCGGCCCGCCCGGATCCTGCTCGGGCAGGCCGACGCCTGTGTGCCCCCAGATCCCAACCGGCGGGCACATGCCGCCGCAGACCCCACTGGGCGCTGGATCGAGCAGGTGCCCACCGTGGGTGCCATCGCAGCACGGGCCCGCCGGGAAGGGCCTGCGCAAGGGCCCTTCAACGTGTTCGGCGCGGTGCTCATCACCTCTGGACTCTCCTTCACACGCCAGGAGACGCACGAGTCAGCACCCAGCGATGGATCAGCCGCACTGGCTCGGCAGTGCCTTGCCCCCCGCCTCGCCGAGGCCGAAACGGCGGAGACTGCCTACCAGCTCGCCTTGGCGCGGATCGCGATGTCGCGCTCTAGCGGGAGGGCTTCTTTGCGCATGAGGCAGTGGGGCTTTTGCCACGGTCGGCCCACATCTGGGTGATCTCCAATCGGCACCGGCTGGAAATGCCGGTAGGACCGGGAGCGACCGGACTCCACAACGCTCAGGATGACTCGTACGCGGCGCATCGCTCGATTCAATCGCCGCCACACTTGAATCAAGCGCCTCTATCAGCCATGGTGCTTGATACAAGCGCAGTGTCTGCGTTTGCGTGGGCGGAAAGGTGTGGCATGGATGAGATCGACCGGGCCATCCTGCGGGAGCTGCAGGTCGACGGCAGGATCCCGTACGCCGATCTGGGGCCGAAGGTGGGTCTGTCGCCCTCGGCCGCGCGGCTTCGGTTGCAGCGTCTGATCGATACCAAGGCGGTCCAGGTCGTGGGAGTGACCGACCCGATGACCATGGGCCAGCAGGCGATGGCCCTGCTGGGTCTGCGTGTCGACGGCGATCCACGGGCGGTTGCCGACGAGCTGTCCCGACACGACGAAGTGGTGTACACGGTCCTGACAGCCGGCGGCTTCGACCTGTTCGCGGAAGTGGTGTGCCGTCAGCCGCGGGATCTTCTGGACTTCATCAACGACGTCGTACGGCCCGTCGACGGAGTCGCATCCGTGGAGAACTTCCCCTACTTCGGGATCCACACGCACCGCTTCCTGTGGCAGGTCGACTGAAGCAGCCCAGCCTCGCAGCCCCGTTCGCCCGCACCAGCCGAGGAACCCCGCATGCAGCCCAACGAGTCCCGCACGATCGACTTCTTCACCGAGGACGCCCTTCCCGCACCCCGCGTAGCGCCGGCCGAGGCGGAGCGCATCGCCGCCGAGCGCCTCGGTATCACCGCTCGCGCGCAGGCGCTGGGCAGCCAGCAGGACGCCAACTTTCTGCTGTATGCCGGCGATGGGACGCCCACGGCGGTTCTGAAGATCGCCAACCCCGCTTTCAGCGACACGGAGATCGACGCCCAGGACACGGCAGCCGACCTGGTCACCGCGGCCCACCCGCAACTGCGCATCGCCACGGTCCTGCGCGATCCTGACGGCTCTCCACGTCGCACCACGGTGGACACCCAGACCGGTCCGGCCATCGCGCGCCTGCTGCACTACCTGCCTGGCGGCACCCTTTCCGGACCTCGGCACCTGTCACCGGCCAGCGTGGCGGCCATGGGCACGATCGCCGGGAAGGTGAGCACTGCCCTGTGCGGCTTCCGGCACCCGGGGCTCGACCGCGTGCTCCAGTGGGACCCGCAGCACGCCGATCGCGTCGTCGACAAGCTCGCCGGATTCATCGACGAGCCCGACCGGCGTGCCGCCGTTCAGGACGCGACCGCCGAGGCTTGGGCACACGTCCACGACCTTGCCGCCGCATTGCCGTCGCAGGCCGTGCACCTGGACCTGACCGACGACAACCTGATCCGCTCTCCCGGCACCCTTCCGCCCCTACCGGACGGGGTGATCGACTTCGGTGACGTGACCACGAGCTGGGCGGTCGGCGAACTGGCCGTGACACTGTCCTCGCTGCTTCACCATGACGGTCTCGAGCCTCACCATGTGCTGCCGGCCGTGCGCGCATTCCACGCCGTCCGGCCGCTGTCCCGCGAGGAGGCGGAGGCGTTGTGGCCGCTGGTGATCCTGCGCGCCGCCGTCCTGGTGGTCAGTGGGCGGCAGCAAGCCGCTGTCGACGAGGACAACGCCTACGCCACGTCCGCCCTGGACCGCGAATGGCGCATATTCGAACAGGCCACCTCGCTCCCCCTGCCGGTGATGGTCCGCCTCGTCAGGGATGCGACCGGCACGGCAGACGTATCTGCCCGGACCGCACAGGCCGATGCGCCAATACGCCCTCTCCTGCGAGGCCTTGCCGCCGACGACATCACCCTCCTCGACCTCTCCCCCGACGCCGAGTCCATGGACCTCGGAGCCTGGACGGACGCCGGCACCGAGGAGCGGCTGGCTGCCTCAGCGCTCGCGGACGGAGCGGCCGCTGTCGCCACCCGGTACGCCCGTACGCAGCTCACCCGGACTCAGGCGCTGTCCGCGGTGTCGACCCCCACGGTGTCCACCGGAATGAACATCTGGGTCGGCCGGGATGCCGCGCTCCAAGCGCCCGCCGCGGGCAGGGTCCTCGCCGCGGCCCCGGGCCGCATCGAACTCACCTACGGCACGCAGGTTCTGTCGCTCTCCCTCGCCCCCGAAGACCGGCCCGTGGTCAGCACCGGTGCGACAGTGCAGGCGGGCGAGGAGCTCGCCCGCCTCGACTCCGGCACCACCGTCCACGTCGCGCTGCGCGCTGCCGACGGCCCTGACATTCCACGCCTGGTCCGGCACGAGTACGCCCCCGGCTGGCTCGCGCTCACCGCCGACCCCGCTCCCCTCCTCGACCTCCCGGCCGACTGCGACCGTCCCCGCGAGAGGGACCTGCTCGACCGGCGCGACGCCGTGTTCGCCACCGTGCAGGGGCACTACTACGCCAACCCTCCCCAAATCGAGCGTGGTTGGCGCCACTTTCTGCTGTCCACCGAGGGCCGTGCATACCTGGACATCGTCAACAACGTCACGCCGTTGGGTCACGCCCACCCTCGGGTCGAGCAGGCGGTTTCCCGGCAGTTGCGGCGGCTCAACACCAACTCGCGGTTCCACTACTCCTCGGTGGTGGAGTTCACCGAACGCCTCGCCGGCCTGCTTCCCGAGCCCCTGGACACGGTGTTTCTCGTCAACTCAGGTTCCGAGGCGGTGGATCTGGGCCTGCGGCTGGCGATCGGGGCCTCAGGGCAGCACGATGTCGTCGCCCTGCGAGAGGCCTACCACGGCTGGACGTACGCCTCCGACGCAGTGTCCACCTCATTGCAGGACAACCCGAACGCCCTCGCCACCCGCCCCAGTTGGGTGCACACCGTGGACTCTCCCAATGCCTACCGGGGCCGGCACCGCGGCACGGACGCCGTCCGCTACGCACCCGAGGCCGTCGCGGTAATCGACGAGCTGGCCGCTTCCGGCCGCCCGGCAGGCGCATTCATCGCCGAGACCTACTACGGCAACGCCGGAGGCGTCGCCCTGCCCGACGGCTACCTCGCCGGGGTGTACGCGGCACTGCGTCGCCACGGCGGCCTCGCCGTAGCCGACGAAGTCCAAGTCGGCTACGGCCGCCTGGGCCACTGGTTCTGGGGCTTCGAGCAGCAAGGGGTCGTGCCCGACATCGTCTGCGTCGCCAAAGCCATGGGCAACGGACACCCCCTCGGTGCCGTCATCACCTCCAAGGAGGTGGCCGAACGGTACCGCGAGCAGGGCTACTTCTTCTCCTCCACCGGTGGCAGCCCAGTCTCCAGCATCGTCGGCCTCACCGTCCTGGACACCCTGCGCGACGAGGATCTCCAGGGCAACGCGGCACGTGTCGGCGGCCATCTCAAGCGCCGGCTCGAGGCACTGGCCGACCGCTACGGCATCATCGGCGCCGTACACGGGTCGGGCCTCTACCTCGGCCTCGAACTCGTCAGGGACCGCGCCACCTTGGAGCCCGCCACCGAAGAGACCGCCGAACTCTGCGACCGCATGCTCGACCTCGGCGTCATCGTCCAGCCCACCGGAGATCACCTCAACATCCTGAAGATCAAGCCACCCCTGTGCATCGACTCAACCGCTGCGGACTTCTTCGCCGACATGCTCGACGCGGCCCTCGCCCAACTCGGCCACAGCTAAAACCTGGGGCGGCAGCGGCCTCTGTCAGCGTGACCCTGGGTGGTGCTGTGCCTCTGACGGATCTGACGGCACTCAGCGCCTCACCGTGATGTACGCGCGGGGCGGTGTGAGTACACCCCAGGCCCCTGGTAGGGCGCCTGGTTCCGGGGTGCCCGCGCCGTGCATAGGCGGTAAGTACGGGCGTCAAAACGGTGCAGCGCAAGGTGCTGCGCCCGCTCGCCCTGCCCGCCACCACGCCGGAGGCCGTCTCTGACGCGTGGGAGGAGGACACCTGGCAGGGCGGGGGTGTCCGCCAGGAGCTGGTGTCCCGGTCGAGAGGGGTTGTGCGGGCCCTCCCTCACCCGCCGGGAACGAGGCACCGGGCCGCCACCCGCGCGGCGCCATTCCATACGCAGCCTGCAACCGGCGGGCGCAATCGTTCACTGTGCACGAGCCACCCCCGCCGCGGCCGGGCGATGAGGTCAGTGATGGGCATGGACCACTGCATGACCCCGACCACCGCCGATCATCCACTTGTTGACCGGCGTGGTGATCAGGAACGCAACCGCGAAGCCGCCCAGGAGAGCGCCCCAGAACAGTCCGTCCGTCAGATGGGCGTCCATGGCCCCCGGAGTCAGGGCGATGATGGCGTTGTCGACCAGCTCCATAACAGCGATGGAGACCGTGTCGGCCGCCAGTGCGACCTGCAACGCGGCTGTGAGACCGAGGCCGGCACGGACGACGGCGATGAGCGTGAAGGAGTACCCGAATACAAAGGCCAGTGTGATCGCCAGGACCATGGTCTGCACATTGCCCCAGCCCAACGCCGTGCCGATGACCATGCCGAGGACCTCCCCCAGCAGACAACCGGCCAAGCAGTGCACCGTCGCCTTCACCGCGGTGCCCCAGGTCGCGCCCGCAAGGCCGTGGCGCTCCGCGGGTTCGGCAGGGGCAGGGGTCGCGTGCTGGGCCGCATCATGACGAGGGCTCATGTGTTCACCTTTCTCGGTGCCAGGAATTGCCGAGCGCGTTTGCGAGACGACGTCGCGTCGCTGAGGAAGCGCCCTGCGCCCTCACCTCGCAACTCGCGCCGGCACGAGTGCCGAAGCAGACCGGAACGCTACGCCCGAGCAGGGCCAGCCACCCTCCCTTACGCGTACGCCACCTTGACGCTGCGTGCACTTCCAGCGATGCAGCCGGTTAGCCGTAGGCGGGCAGTCCCTGGGTGGGGTCGTCGGGGTGGCCGGGCAAGGCCCGCTCTGCCAGGTGCTCACAGCTGGCGGCCCCCGGCTTCAGCGAAGCGCGCACCCTCGAAAGGTGGACTTGCGCGGGGCGCCACGGCCCCGGTGTCGGTGACAGCACCTGGCTGTGGGCATGACTGATCAGGAGTGCAGGCGTTCGCCAGCGGGCTGGCGTCACACCTCAGCGTGCGGTATCCGCCACGCGCTGCAACTGGCGCTATGCGCCCGGTGGGCCTTGCGGTGAACTGGGCGCGCTTCTGGGTTGCCGGTCGGGCGCCTGTGACGACCCGCATGCAGACGGCTGGGCTCGCTCTCGTCATCCCACCGTGCGTGCGCCTCGCAGTCCACGTGGTCCTGGCCTGGCTGCGAGGGCCGTGCGGTCACGGATTCCGTATCCTGGCGGCATGCGCATGCGCCCCACCCTGAGCTGGGCTCCTGCCGAGGACCTGCCGCCCGGGACCACGGATTTGGCACCGGTCGTCGATGCCCTGAGCACCGGCGGTGTGCTGGTACTCAGCGGAGCGGGCCTCTCCACGGAGTCGGGCATCCCCGACTACCGGGGCGAGGGCGGCAGCCTCGGCCGGCACACACCGATGACGTACCAGGAATTCACTGCCAGTGCCCAGGCACGCCGCCGGTACTGGGCCCGCAGCCATCTCGGCTGGCGCACCTTCGGCCGTGCCCGCCCCAACGACGGCCACCGGGCCGTCGCCGCGTTCGAGCGGCACGGACTGCTCAAGGGTGTGATCACCCAGAACGTCGACGGCCTGCACCAGGCCGCAGGCAGCGACGACGTCGTCGAGCTGCATGGCAGCCTGGAACGGATCATCTGCCTGTCCTGCGGGGCCGTCAGCTCACGCCGTGCACTCGCCCTGCGTCTGGAGGAGGCCAATGCCGGCTTCGAGCCGGTGGCGGCCGGCATCAATCCAGACGGCGATGCCGACCTCACCGACGCACAGGTCGGGGACTTCCGCGTGATGCCCTGCGTGAACTGCGGCGGCATCCTCAAACCGGACGTCGTCTTCTTCGGTGAATCCGTCCCCCCACCGCGCGTCGAACAGTGCCGACAGCTGGTCCGGGAAGCGACATCGCTGCTGGTCCTGGGCTCCTCGCTCACCGTGATGTCCGGCCTCCGGTTCGTCCGCCAGGCATCCCAGGCTTCCACACCGGTACTCATCGTCAACCGGGATGCCACCCGGGGCGACCGGCACGCCCTCACTCGCGTCGCGCTCCCGCTGGGAGCAGCTCTGTCCAGTGTGGCCGACCACCTGAATCTCCCCCTCGACGACAACCGCTGACCTTCATCGCCCCTCGCAGAGCCCAGCCCAGCCTCGCCCGCTCACCCTCCACGCCGGTCCACCGCGACTCGGGATCCTGCGCACACACCTGCTCTGCCTTGCTTGCCCGCGGCCCCGCACCACTGGCAGGTCGCGCGACGTGCCCGTGGAGCCAACCCACCTCGCAATGGGCGTGTCGATCACCGACCCTTCGGGGTGACTGGAGACAGGTTCGATGTCCACCACACCGTGCTCGACAAGGGCGTCCAAATTGTCGTAGAACTACGCCAGTTCATGGACGAGGTCCGTCCCCGCCTATCGCCTCCCCCATACGCTCCTCCCCGGCTCGCACAGGCGACCCTCGCGCCAAGACGTGGCGCTGACCTGACCGTAGGCCCACCACACAACAGCGCCACTCCCGGAAGTCCCAACAATTCCCATGAGTGAGAGCCCTGTTGACAGGCGCGGCTTCCCGGCCGCACGACATCCAGCGCACGGGAAGCGCGGCCTCGCGCCTCCTCGGCCGTTCCCTGCGCACGCGGGGGCGGTGAGCGTACGCGGGTGCGGTGGCGGATCCACATCAGGCGCAGCAAGAGGATGCGAGGTGTGGCCGAAGGTCATGTGCCCTCCGGCTGCGCCCCTGCATGCCTTCTCGTACTTCTCCGCGGGGACTTGCGATTTCTAGATTTCTCGGCGTCACCACCGAGAGATGAGGACCTATGCACCTTCGCTCTGCGGCCATCGTGTCCTTGCTGATGGCACCGTTTTTGGCCGTTCCTGCGGCCGCCCGGACCGGCCCTGCCGACCTCAAGGTCCCCGGCGCCGAGTACACCGTCACCGCCGACCTCGCCGATCTGACGACCACGGGCACACGCCTGACCGGGCACACCGATCCCGCCGACTGGGCGGGCCTGGAGGCCCCGGGTACCACGATCCCGTCCGGGGTTCCCGGCGTCCAGATCGACGGCTACTTCCCCGACACCTCCACCACCAACACCAACCACGGCTGGAATCACGACAGCCAGTTCGTCATCCGGCTGCCCGACGACTGGAACGGAGGGCTCGTCGTCGCGGGGCCGCCGGGACTGCGCGAGCAGTACGCCAATGACCGCATCATCAGCGATCAAGTCCTCGCCAAGGGCTATGCCTACGCGGCCACCGACAAGGGAAACACCGGCCCGGAGATCTACAAGGACGGTGTACGTCCCGGGGACGCCATCATGGAATGGCACCGCAGAGTCACCCAACTCACCCTCGCCGCAAAGAAGGTGGCGGACCAGCACTATGGCCGCACGCCGCACCGCACGTACGCGGCAGGCCTGTCCGCGGGCGGGTATCTCGTCCGCTGGCAGCTCGAACACCGACCCGACCTCTACACCGGCGGACTCGACTGGAACGCCCTCACCTTCACCACGGACGGCGGCCTGCTCGCCACCCTCCCCCCAGCTCTGCGCGCCTACCCACGCTTCAAGGAAGGCGACCGCTCCGCGCACGCCGCCATGCTCGCCGCGGGCTACCCCGCCGGCTCCGAGCGGCAGTGGGAATGGCACCACAAAAACCAGTGGGATCTCCTCCAGCGGGTGATCCGCGAGGAACTCGACCCCACCTACGACGGGCCCGCCCAGGCAGGCACCCCCCTGTGCCCCGAAGGCACCGGGGCCGGCTGCGACACCGACTACGACTTCGCCTCTCGCCCCCGCGCGGTACACAAGGCCGTCAAACGGATCGCGCTCACCGGCAACATCCTGCGCCCGCTCATCAGCATCCAGGGTGACCTCGACGCTCTCACCCCGCCCGCCACCTTCGGTGACGCCTACCACCGCATGGTCACCGACGCCGGCCGCGCCCACCTGCACCGCTACACAACCGTTCCCGGCGGCGCGCACACCGACGGCCTCGTCGCCCTCGACCAGCAGCACCTGCGCCCGATGCTCGACGACTTCACCGCGGCACTGAACGACCTCGAAGCATCCACACGTCCCTCCTGACCACCCCACCTGACCACTTGGGCACAAGCAACACCAGGGCCTGATGAGCACAGCTGTGCTGCGCTCATCAGGTTCTTGCAACGTATGGCCGTTCGCCTCTTGACGGCGAGGTCTGTTGCTCGCTGTATCGCGAAGCTCCTCGACCTCTCCAGAAACACGATCTGCAACTACGTCCCCGGGGTGGAGGGCGGTCGCCTCACGCTCGCTGAGGTGACGAGCACGCCGGACTGCCCCAATCCAGCAGGTCCCAGGACTGATCACCGGCGCGATGGTCCTCCATTGTGGAGGCCTGGTGCTGGATGGAGGCTGGCTGCGCATCTTCCGGGGCAGGTCTTCGCATCTGAAGACCACCCTGCCGATTCTTGCTGCGGTGAACCGTTTTCCCGCCACCGTCGACCCGACCTGGCGCCCGCAGGACGGTCTCGTGGTCGGACAGGACGTGCTCGGGGGCGTCTTCGCACTCAACACCCACGATCCGGCCGCGGCCGGGCGTCCCGGAGCACCCGGACAGATGACGTATTTCGCTCCAGATTCCCTGGAGCGGGAGGCCATGGACATGGGCTACGAAACCTGGCTGACCTGGACTCTCTCCGACCGGCTGGCCCACTTCTATGGAGGGTTGCGCCGGCCCGGCTGGCGACAGGAAATCGCCAACCTCCCGCCTACTGAGGGGATTACGGTCTATCCCTTCCTCTGGTCAAACGAAGCCCAGGAGAATCTCGCAACAACCACGCGCGCACCAGCCCCTATGGCTGAACTCCTCACCATGAGCCAGGACTTCTGCCAGCAGATGGGGCTCCCGGCACCGGGCTTCCTCGGGACTGTCTGACAAACGTCTGCTGGACCCAGCCTGCGCGCAGCGCTGTTGCCGGATGCGGTGCACCGGCATCCGGGGGAACCCTGGCCGGGTCTCGCAGTCCCGGACGTTTCGGCGCGCGTGCAGTAGCCATGGTGGTACTGGAGCTCTCCCCCCGGCCACTGCGGCGTACCGGGGTGCCGATGACGACCAGGTCGACGCCGTCAGCGACGGCAACAGGGTGGGCACCGCGCGGGTGGACACCGGCCAGGCTGACTCTGGGTAAGGCATCCACCGTGACGTGAACCATGCCCGAACCGATGCTCACCACGCGTCGGTGGTTAGCCACCTCCCCTCCCCGAAGGGCACGTAGTGGCCCAGGGGGGACACCGACGCCGCGACCGCCATGGTCATGACTGTTGGCATTCGGTCTCGAACCTCGCGGTTGGATGCCGGGGCGTCTGGATGGCGATCACAGCGTTCGTTATAGTGAACGTAGAGTTCATCGACCATAGTGAGGGTGGCATGCAGACCCCCGCCTACTACGCGGACACATACGAGGAGCAGGCCCAGACCAAGGTCGCTGCAACAGGCGAGCACGACGACGCGGCGTGGGTGGCGGTCGAGCACTGTCTGTTCCACCCCCAGGGTGGCGGCCAACCGGCCAACAACCACTTCCCCGGCCAAGCCCGGATCGAGTTCACCGCGCCGACGCCAGACGCCCGCCTGGACACCCCGGAAGGCAGGGAGGCGGCCACCGAAGCCCTGAGGGCGGAAGTCGCCAAGGCTATTGCTGATGACCTGCCCGTGACTTGGGAGAAGGACACCGAGGGACGTCGTGTCGTACGCCTGGCCCACCTGCACTCGGCTCCGTGCGGGGGAACCCACGTGCGTAGCCTCGGCGACCTCGCCGACGTCGTGCTGCCGACACTGAAGGTCAAGAAGGGCCGCATCCGCGTCTCCTACAGCGCCACCCACCGGGAGCGGTGATGACGCCGCCACCGGAAGATCGCCGGCCCGCCAGCAGCACCGCGATCGCGGTCGGCGCGCAGATCCGCCAGCGCCGCGAGCAACGCGGCATGAGCAGTGCCGAGCTGGCCCGCAGGGCGGGCCTGGGCAAGGCGACTCTGTCGAAGCTGGAGGCCGGGCGAGGAAACCCGACGATCGAAACCCTCGACGCACTCGCGATCGCCCTGCGCATCCCATTGACCGACCTCCTGGCCCGCGACACCGACCCGGGGCCGGTGTTCGTACCCGGCACCGACCTGGCCGACGGCGAAGTGGGCCGCGAACTGCTACGCCGTATCAGCAGCGGCAACAGTCTGGAGATCTGGCGGCTGCGCATGCCCCCCGAAACACACCTGGACGGTGTGCCGCACGCGACCGGCACCATTGAGCACCTGCTCGTCGCCTCCGGTCACCTCACTGCCGGACCCGTCGACGCCCCCATCGACCTCCACCCCGGCGACCTGCTGGCCTTCGCGGGAGATGCCCCGCACGTCTACCGCACCGGCCCCGAGGGAGCCGACGTCACCGTCGTCATCGCCTCCCCCATCACCACCTGAAAGACACCCATGCCCATGAACGTCCTCTCCTCCACCACGTCCCAGCGGATATTCACGAGCGACAACACCGCCGGCGCCTGCCCGGAAGTCGTCCAGGCCGTCACCGCCGCGGCCGCCGGCCAAGATCTGCCCTACGGCGCCGACCCGTTCACCGCCAGCGCCCGCGTCCGCTTCGCCGAAATTTTCGAACGCGAAGTCGACATCCTGCCCGTCTCCACCGGGTCCGCGGCCAATGCCCTCAGCCTGGCCGCCCTCACCCCGCCCTGGGGCAGTGTGCTGTGCCACCGCGACAGCCACATCAACACCGACGAGTGCGGCGCCCCGGAGTTCTTCACAGGCGGGGCCAAGCTTGTTCCCCTGTCCGGCGACGACGCGCGGATCAACCCTGCCGAGCTGCACACGGCCGCGACACGCAAGACCGGCGACGTGCACAGCGTGCAGCCCTCTGTGCTCAGCATCACCCAGGCCACCGAGACCGGCGCCCTATACCCCCTCCACGAAATCCGTGAGCTGAGCCGCATCGCCAAGGAGGCGGGCCTGCGCGTCCACATGGACGGAGCCCGCTTCGCCAACGCCGTCGCCGCCCTGGGCTGCACCCCGGCCGAGCTGACCTGGCGGGCAGGCGTCGATGTCCTGTCCTTCGGGGCGACCAAGAACGGCGCCATGACCGCTGATGCCATCGTCGTCTTCGACCGAGCCCTCACCCCGGAACTGTCCTTCAGGGCCAAGCGCGCCGGCCAGCTCACCTCCAAGATGCGCTTCCAGTCCGCCCAGCTCGACGCCTACCTCACCGAGGGCCTGTGGCTACGCAACGCCGCCCACGCCAACACCATGGCCGAACGTCTGGGCAACGGGCTCAAGGCCATCCCCGGCGTCGAACTGCTGCACGCCGTCGAGGCGAACATCCTCTTCTGCCGCCTGCCCCAGCCGGTCATCGACCAGATCCTGGCCGAAGGATTCACCTTCTACCACGACCGCTGGGAGCCGGGTGTCTGCCGCTTCGTCACCTCGTTCTCCACAACCGAGCACGACGTCGACGCCCTCCTGGAGGCTGTACGCCGCCTCGCCAACTGATGTCCCGCAGCAGGTACTTCTCATCCTCAGCCGTTGAAAATGACTCCAGCCGATGCTTGTTGCCAGTATTCCGGCATTACGGGGTCGTCCTTTGAGGCATTGGAGCGAACCGCTACGTCCGGGCTGATGCGTATCCATGTGCACTTGTGGAGATAGCACTGGCCGCTCAACGCTGCGAGGCCAGAGCTGCGTTACCCTTCCACCAGTCGCGATCACACCACGTCGAGGGCGTGCATGACAGCGCAGGGCGAGGCAATCCTGGCCGAACTCAACTCCCTTCCGGCTCACGTGCGCGCGGACTACATCCGCATCCTTGAGACGGTCGTGCGGGTCGTTCCCAGGGCTTGGACCCGTCGCAGAGGCGTCCGGCTGCAGTGGCTCACACTCGGGCACGGCGACGATGACGTCGTGGTACAGGTCGACTCCGGCGAACTGAGCCAGCACGTCGACTGGGACGGTCCTCGGTCCGCCCGATCGTTCTCCGGTGCCCTGGGGGAGAAGCTGGGAACGAACCAGTGTGCCGCTCTGGTGTATGGGAACGCTGTCGATTCGCGCACATGGGGTTGGATTCTCCCGCTCCTGGTGAGGCAGTTGCCCCGGCTGGACACGGCGGTGATGGTCGATGTGAAACACCGCACGGGGGCCCGAGCCACGTTCGTCTTCCCTGTCACGTACCGGCGCTTGCTCGTCCGACGCCTACGGTTCGAGGAGGACGTCTGGGCGATCCTTCAGCGCGCCAGGACCGGGTGACGGGTGAGCGGAGCGGATGCTGGGTGCCTCGTGGATGCATGGTGACATGAAAGCGGAGCACTCCCCCGCCGGGCACCCCACGGGATCCTGAGCTCGCGCTTCGCCGCTCCGCCGACCTGTTCGGCGCGGCGTCATGGGTCTTCTCGTTACTCCACGGCGCGGCCGATGAGTTTGTGGCTCCCGGACGGTCCAAGCTCGTGACAGCCTAAGAAAGGAAACCGCCATGTCGGAGCTTCTCGTCGACTTCATCACCTCCCTCGACGGCTACGCATCGGGAGAGGGTTGGCCCGGGTTTTGGGGGCTGGAGGGTCCGGAGTACCTCGCGTGGCTCGGCGAGCAGCCCGAGGCCACCTACCTGATGGGAGCGAACACCTACCGCCTGATGTCGGGCTTCGCTGCAGGTGAGGTCCCGGCTGGCCAAGACGAGTTCAGGCCCGAGGAAGAGGCATCCGTGGACGAGCTCACGCAAGCGTCCAAGGTGGTGTTCTCCTCCTCGCTCGAGGAGCCACTGACGTGGGCCAACTCCGCGCTCGTCCGCGACGACGCCGTCGAGGCGGTCCGCGCCATGAAGTCGAGTGGCTCGGGGCTCCTCAGCACGATCGGCAGCCTCAGCCTGTGTCGGTCCCTGCTACGAGCCGGACTCGTCGACCGCTTCCGGGTCGTGATGTTCCCGGTGATCACCGGAGCCACGGGCGAGGAACGCATCTACGACGGCTATCCGGACGTGGCCCTGGAGATGATCGATCACCGCACCTTCGACGGGCGTACCCAGCTGGTCGAGTACAAGCCGCGCGTGCTCGAGCATCCGCCGCTCCACGTCCCTGCGTGACGTTGCCACGGCCCCGGCCGGCGCCGGCGCCCGATCGCGCCGTGAGTGCAGCACCGTCCAGCCCCCGTCGACGGGGGCCAGTGCCCGCCGCCCGTGCCCCTTCGGCTCCCCCGCCCCGCTGCCGGCTGCGCGCCGAGCCCTTGGCGCACGGCCAGGCAGCGCAGCCGGAGACGAAGCGGCCCGGATCCCGTGGCGTACGGTCCGATATCGCGGGATCCACCGTCCGCAACGGGATCTGACCCAACCCGGCGGTGCAACCGGTGCAACCGGTGCAACCGAAAGGTCTGAACCAAGACCGGGGATCAGGCCGCGACAAGCTCCTGCTCGCGATCCGGCGCTGTGACCTTGGGCTTCTTGTTCGGAAGCGAGAGCCGGACGACCTTGCGCCACGCGGAGAACACCTGCTTGGGCAGCGGTCCGGTCACGTACTCCAGCTCGTACTTCTCGAACAACGCGCGCACCTTCACCGCGACCTCGGCGTACCGGTTGCTCGGCAGGTCCGGGAACAGGTGGTGCTCGATCTGGTGCGAGAGGTTGCCGGTCATGAAGTGCATGGCCTTGCTGCCGCTGATGTTCGCCGAACCCATCATCTGGCGCAGGTACCACTGGCCGCGCGTCTCGCCCTTGATCGACCGGCGCTCGAAGACCTGTACGCCCTCGGGGAAGTGCCCGCACATGATCACCGAGTGGGACCAGAGGTTGCGGACCAGGTTCGCGGTGAACGTGGCGGCGAGCGTGGTGAGGAACGACGGGCCCGACAGCGCCGGGTGGATCACGTAGTCCTTGAGCACCTGCTTGCGGATCTTGCGGCCCACGGCCTTGGCCCGCGCGCGGAACTCCGGGTCCTTGCGGCGGCGCTTGTTCAGGTTCTTGCCCAGTTCCAGGTCGTACGCCGCGATGCCGTACTCGAAGAAGCAGGCGTTGATGAAGTTCCACAGCGGCTGGCCGAGGTGGAAGGGGTGCCACTTCTGGTCCTCGTCGACGCGCATGATGCCGTAGCCGAGGTCGTTGTCCTTGCCGAGCACGTTGGTGTACGTGTGGTGCAGCTCGTTGTGCGAGTGCTTCCACTGTTCGGCCGGCGAGACGTGATCCCAATCCCAGGTGGAGGAGTGGATCTTCGGGTCCCGCATCCAGTCCCACTGGCCGTGCAGGACGTTGTGGCCGATCTCCATGTTGTCCATGATCTTCGCCACGGACAGCCCGGCGGTGCCGATCAGCCACGCGGGCGGGAAGAACGAGAACAGCAGCACGCCCCTGCTGGCCAGCTCGAGCTTGCGCTGCGCCGATATGACCTTGCGGATGTAGGCGGCGTCTTTCTCACCGCGGCTGGCGATCACCTCGTCGCGGATCGCGTCCAGCTCGCGGCCGAGCTCCTCGATCTGCTCCGCGGTCAGGTGGGCGGTGGGGTCGATTGCAGTCAAGGTGTTCCTAACGTTCGATGTCACAGGGGCCCGCGGCGGCGGACACGCAGGTCTGGATGAGGACGCCCGGTTCGGCCTCGGTGATGTCGCCGGTGCGCAGGTCGCGGACGGCGCCCGCCTTGAGCGGCGTGATGCAGCCGAAGCAGATGCCCATGCGGCACCCGGAGGGCATGAGCACGCCGGCCTCTTCGCCGACGTCCAGCAACGGCGTTGCGCCATCCGCGTCGACGGTCTTGCCGGTGGCGCTGAAGGTGACCTCGCCGCCGTCGCCGGCGACGACGATGCTGGGGCGGAAGCGTTCGGTGTGCAGGCGCTCCTGGACGCCGTGCTTCCTCCAGTGCTCTTCGGCGGCGTCGAGCAGGCCCGCGGGCCCGCAGGCCCAGGTCTCGCGCTCGGCCCAGTCGGGCACGAGTTCGTCGAGACGGGCGATCTCGAGCATGCCGTCTGTGTCGGTGTGCACCTCGGTGAGCTGCAGCTTCTTGTCCGCGGCCAGGTCATGCAGTTCGTTGCGGAAGATCACGTCGTGCGGCTGGGGCGCGCAGTGGACCATGACGACGTCGTCGAATTCGGTGTCGCGCAGCATGCCCATGACGGGCGTGATGCCGCTGCCGGCCGTCAGGTAGAGCACCTTTGCAGGCTTTGCCCGCGGCAGCACGAAGTCACCGGTCGCCTGGTCGAGCTGGATCAGCGTGCCCGGTTTCGCCCTGCGGACCAGGTAGTTGCTGACTTTGCCGTCCGGGATCGCCTTCACGGTGATCGTGACGCGACCGTCCTTGCGGTGAGTCGGTGAGGTGAGCGAGTAGGCACGCCACAGGCGCACCCCGTCGACATCGACGCCGATCCGCACGTACTGGCCCGCTGTGTGGCCGCGCCAGCCCCGTCCCGGTCTGATCACGATGGTCGCGGCGTCACCCGTCTCGGGGTGCACGGCCTCGATGCGCCCCCGCAGGTCAGCGCCCGCACGCAGCGGGCTGACCAGGTCGAGGTAGTCAGACGGCAGCAGCGGCGTGGTGACCATCTCCAGTAGTTTCCACGCCCTGCTTCGGAGGGCTGTACTCGTCATGGCTCCAGCTTGCTGCGCCTCAAGGCGTAAAGTCCTGACCGCAGGACGTAAAGCTGATCGGCTGAATTGTTCGTAGGGGATAAAAAGTGAGCCATGTGATCCGGAGGGCCAGTGAACTGGCCCTGGATGAGACGACGGTCACAGCACTTCGGGCAGCGCTGAAGTCCACCGCCGACGAGGTCGTCCAGGCGATCATCGACGAGGTCCCTTCGTACGCCAACGCCCTCTCGGGCCATATGGGCGCCACCATCCGCCGAGCTGTCCGCACCGCCCTGGGACACTACCTGGATCTCGCGAGCGGGAACGCCACGGGCGACGACGGCGGCGACGCGGCCTACGAGCTGGGCCGCGGCGAGGTCCGCGACGGCCGTTCGATGGACGCCCTGCTCAGCGCCTACCGCGTCGGTGCCCGCGTGGCCTGGCGATGCCTGGCAGCGGGGGCCGTAACCGCAGGTCTGCCCGCCGCCGACGTCGCCAAGTTCGCCGAGCTGACCTTCGCCTACATCGACGAGCTCTCCGCCGCGAGCGCCGCGGGCCACGCCGACGAACTGGCCGCTCGGGGCAGGGATCACGAGCGCCACCTGGAGCACCTGGCTCGCGACATCCTCGCCGGTGCGAGCCCGGACGTACTGCTGGTCTCTGCTCAACGGGCCGGGTGGCAGCCCCCGGTTTCGCTGACCGCGGTCCTGCTGCCCGCCGCCCAGGCCCGGCCCGCCTATCGCGCACTCGATCCGAGCACCCTCGTCCTCGATGACCTGCCGGACGCCACCGGTGTACTGCTCGTCCCCGATGCCGACCGATCACATCTCTTGCGGCAACTGACCGACCGCAACGCCGTGGTCGGCCCGGCCCGGCCATGGTCTCGTGCGTCCGCCTCGTACGCGCGAGCCGCCCGCGCACGCTCTCTTTCCTCCGACATTCGCGACACCGAGGACCACCTGCCCGAGCTGGTGCTGAGCGCCGACATGGACGCGTTCGCGGACCTGCGTGCCCGAGCCCTCGCACCCTTGCGGACCTTGCCCGTCGCGACCGCGCGGCGGCTGGAGGAGACGTTGCGGGCGTGGCTGCTGCATCAGGGCAGGCGGGAGGAGGTGGCGGCGGAGTTGTTCGTCCATCCCCAGACCGTTCGGTACCGGATGACGCAGCTGCGGGAGCTGTTCCCGGATCTCGCATCGCCGCAGCGGGTCCTTGAACTGACGCTGGCGGTCGGTCTCCGGGGGAGCTGACGCGTACGTCGACCGGCTACGTGCGCCGCCCAGATCGGGCTCTTCCTCGCCTACGCATCCGGCCGGGGACGAACGCTGATCGACCGGCGCCCGTACCTACCCGCGTCCTGGACGGACGACCGCGAGCGGTGCCGGCGGGCAGGCATCGACGACAGCGTCGCCTTCGAGACGAAGGTGGCGGGTAGCAGGCGCTCAGGACTCCGGCGCCGCGTTGCAGACCGGGGCATCGATTAGACCAGGGCATCGACTTCACTCGTTCGCACGCCGGGCAGCGCGGGAGCGGCCGTTGTGCGGCTCTTGACCCTCACCTGACGTCAGGCTGCATAGTCGAAGCCGTGGAGGATCACTGGACCGTGGGACGCGTCGCCGAACTTGCCGGCGTGAGCGTCCGCACGCTGCATCACTATGACGCGATCGGGCTCGTGCGCCCCTCGGCGCGGACAGCGGCCGGGTACCGGGCCTATGCGGCGGATGACGTGCAGCGGCTCAGACAGGTGCTGGCCTACCGGCGACTGGGCTTTGGCCTGCGGGAGGTGGCAGCACTGGTGGACGATGCGTCCACCGACGTGGTCGCGCACCTGCTCCAACTGCGCGGCCTGCTGCTGGAGCGGCGTGATCGCGCCGACGCCATGGTGGCGGCCATCGACAGCGAGCTTGCCGCACGGGCGAAGGGCTGGACGGTGACACCCCAGGAACAACTCCAGATGCTTGGTGCACAGCTGTACGACGCCATCGGCGGCGCCTACACCGCGACACGGCGCGCCGATCCCCGGATCGCCGCGCAGATCGTGAACGCGCTCGGAGACGCGCAGACGGTGCTGAACGTCGGCGCCGGCACCGGTTCCTACGAGCCCGCCGACCGCGACGTGATCGCCGTGGAGCCCTCGACGGTCATGCGCGGGCAGCGGCCTGCCGGATCGGCGCCGTGCGTGGCCGCCGCTGCGGAACACCTGCCGTTCGAGGACCACGCCTTCGACGTGGCCATGGCCGTCTCCACCGTCCACCACTGGGAGGACCCCATAGCGGGGCTGTGCGAGATGCGGCGCGTGGCCCGCCGCATAGTGGTGCTCACCTTCGACACCGACGAGCCCGGATGGCCAGAGCGGTTCTGGCTCACCCGCGACTACCTGCCGGAATTCGCCGACGTCCTCGCGGGATTTCCCTCCCTTGCCACGATGGCCGACGCGACCGGAGCCCGCGCCGAGCCGGTACCCGTCCCGTGGGACTGCGCCGATGGCCTGTTCGAAGCGTATTGGCGCCGGCCGTCGGCCTACCTGACCGACCACGTCCGCCGGGCGATGTCGGTGTGGACGAAGGTCGGACCGAAAGCCGAGCAGCGGGCGGTACAAAACCTCAGCGACGACCTCGACTCCGGCCTGTGGACCGAACGCAACCGCAACCTGACGAACCTCCAGACGGCAGACCTCGGCCTGCGCCTGCTCACATCCTGAACCACACACCAGTCACGGCCCCTCACCCGGAGCCCCGCCCAACAGACGGCGGTGCCTTACGGATTGCCAGAGCGAGCAATGCGCCACCGGCTGCGATCCGCCAGACACGCACAAAATGCTGGGCACCATGGTTCGGGACCCGTCTTTTGGTGCCGCGCCTTGTGGCCCGCCCTCGGCAGCGCACAAACCCCTACCGGACCGTGCCCGCTGATGCAGCTTGCAATCAACCAGCCGGTGAATGCCGACGAGAGATGGTGGCCGCAGGAGCAGTGGCCTGATGTGGCTCTACCTGGTGGAGCTGTGCCAGCGCGAGCCGGCATGTTGCCAGCTCGCGGTTGCGTTGAGACTCCGCCGGGATCTTTGCCAAGGCGCGGTGCGCCCTCTCCTCGGCCGGGGCGAACTCCCCGTTGCAGTGGAGGATGATCGCCGCGAGAGGGTTGACCTCGACCGGTCCGTAGAACGCGGTCCGCCGGGGGCGCTCGTCTTCGGTTGCCTTCCCGAGTGGGATCCAGGCGTGCGAGAACCGCCCTGCCGGGCCCGGTGGTTCAGGTCGCATCAACTCCGCCTCCCCGCCCTCCGCCCCCGCCGCCTCCTGAGTAGCTGCTCGTGGTCCCCCGAAAGGCGTCGGCCTCGCCGGTGCCGAGACGTCCTGGACGATCCGCGGTGAGCCGATGCCTGGAACAGCTGGCGTGCGGCTGGGCGGCCATCGGGCACCGGTGGTCAGACGTCCGCGACAACCGGATCGCGTGATCCTTACGGGTGAGTGGAGGGCGGACCAGGCGGCAGGCGTCGGAGAACTGATCGAAGCCGCGCAGCAGCCGGCCGCCTCCCCCCGTCGGGGTCACAGACGCCGGCCGCTGGTCACGCCGTCGCGACGTCAGCTGCCCGTCGTGACGGTCCCCTCCGTCGAGAACGCTCCCCAGGTGCCGTCCGACAGCCGGGGTCTGATCCTCACGTCATACGTCTTGCCTTCTTCCGTGCCCAAGTAGACGGTGTGCCTCGCCCGTCCCTCGGGTGCGTCGTCATCCGCGGCCAAGGTCGTCACGAACACCTCGTCGAGGTAGACCTGGTACTCGGCCTTGAGTGCGTCCGTCCGGGGCGACGTCCATGACAGGTCCAGGTAGTACGCCTTGTCCTTCGTGTTCTTGCGCACCGAGGCCCGGAAGTCCTCGGGCTCCTCCCCTCCGCCGCCCCCTTTTCCATCGGTGGTCAGTCGTAGAGGTGCACTGGCCGGGGAGAGGTTGTCCGCCGCGTCCCTTGCACGGACCGTGAGGACGTAGTGGGTGTCCGGGCGGAGGCCGGTGAGGACGGTCCTCGTCTCCTCGCCGTCGACCGTGTGGATTTTCGCGTCGCCCTGGTAGATGTCGTACGAGACGACTCGCTGGTCGTCCTTGGAGGCAGTCCAGCTCAGGTAGGCGGCTCGTGAGCCGTTGGCCTTCCCTCGCAGCTGGCCGGGGCGGGTCGGCGGTTCGCCGTCCTCCGTGGGCGCGGCGGGGGTGGTGACGGCGACCTTGCGGCTGGGGGTGGAGTGGTTGCCGGCGGTGTCTCGGGTGCGGACGGTGAACACGTAGTCGGCGGACGGTTTCAGGCCGGCGATGTCGACCATGGTGCGGTCCGCGTCGACCTCCTTGACCTTCTTCCCGGCCTGCAGGACCTCGTACGCCTCCACGGCCTCGCCGTCCTTGGCGGCCTTCACCCGCTGCCACATGACGTGGACGGTGGTCGCACTGCTGGACTGCGCTGTGACCCCGGTCGGGGCCGCGGGGGCCGGCCGCTCGTCATCGCTGCCGCACGCCGTGAGCGCCAGCAGCGTGATGGAGCAGGACAGGAGAACGGCGGGCCGGAGCCCGGGTGTTCGGGACTCGGGCATGGCTTTCCTCCGACGCCGGAGAGAGGACGAGATCATGTCAACCTTCCGGACCCGCGCGATCTGCGGAGATGACGGGAGCAGGGGCAAAGAGGGCGGGTGGGCCCGGCGTTGACGGCGCGGCGGGCCCACGTGCGGACCGTTCAGCGGCCGATTGCGCAGGCGTCCCCGTTGAGCGTGAACCGCGGCGGCGGCGAGGAGTCACCGGTATGGCTGGCGAGGTAGCCGAGGGTGATGCGCGCGCCGGGAGCGATCGTGCCGTTGTGCGAGGCGTTGGTGGCCGTGACCGTGTTGCTTCCCTGTGTCAGGTCGGTGTTCCAGTCGGAGGTGACGGTCTGCCCGAGAGCCAACGGGAACTTCAACGTCCAGCCGTTCACCGGGGTGTTGCCGGTGTTGGTGATCGTCAGGTCGACGGTCGTGCCGGTCCCCCAGCTCCGCACGGTGCGATCCACGCGGCAGGTGGGTTCCTCCCGCGCGAAGGACACGCGGTGCAGGCCGCCGGGCAGGTCGTTGACGACGTAGAACTCTCCGTCGACGGTCACGCCGATCGCCGTCACCTGGGTGGGCATCTCCCCGATCTCCGCCTCCTCGTAGCCGCCTGCACCGTCGGGGCGCAGCGCCCAGACCGTGGACGAGCAGTAGTCGGTGGCGATGTACGTGCCGCCGACGAGGCCGGCGTACTTCTGGCCCCGGTAGACGTGACCGCCGATGACCGAGCAGCCGCCGGTGTACGGGGAGTAGGTGAAGACGGGTTCGGTGTGCTGCTCGCCGGGTACGCAGTGGCCTCCCTGGAACTTCTCCAGACCCTCGTAGCAGGACCAGCCGAGGTTCAGTCCTCCCTTTCCGGCCGGGAGGTGGTTGACCTCTTCCCATCGGCCCTGGCCGACGTCGCCGATCCACATCGAGCCGTCGGCCTCGTCGAAGGAGAACTTCCACGCGTTGCGCAGCCCGTACAGCCAGATCTCGTCACGGGCGCCGGGGGTGTCCACGAAGGGGTTGTCACTGGGCACGCAGTAGGCGAGCCGGCCGCAGCTGCGGCTGACGTCGATGCGCAAGATCTTGCCCAGCAAGGTGTCCAGGCGCTGCCCGGCGCGCAACGGGTCGGCGGAGCCGCCTCCGTCACCGATGCTCCAGTACAGGTTGCCGTCCGGGCCGAACGCTATCTGTCCGCCGTTGTGGTTGTTGAACTCGGCGTGTGGCTGGGAGAGCAGGGGCTCCAGGCGGGAATCGTCGAGCCGGTAACGGGCGAGCGTGACCGCGCCGTCGGGCAGTGCCGTGTACACCAGATACAGCTGGTGGCTGTCGGCGAAGTCCGGCGCGAGGGCTATGCCGAGCAGACCGCGCTCGTTACCCGATTCGTCCACGGCGGACCTGATGTCGATGAGCGGGTCCCGCGCCAGACCGGTGCCCGGGTGGTAGACGCGTACGGTGCCTGACTTCTCGGCGATGAACAATCGGTCCGTGCCGTCGTCGGGGGCGACAAGGGCGATGGGCCGCCGCAGGCCGGAGGCGACCTGGGTGGTGGTCGCCCGCAGCGACGGCAAGGGGACGGCCGAGGGGTCCGCCGCCGTGCGCGTCGGCACGGTGTCCGCCGCCGCGGACGGGGCCGACGAGGGCGGGGCCGACGCGGCGGCGGACAGCGGGGTGAGGGTGCTCAACAGAAGGGCCAGCAGGAGCGGCCCGGTCCAGCAGCGTCTTGGCATGTCGGCTCCAGGTATCAAAACGCTCGTCAGGTGGTGGTGTTCGTATTCGCAATACGGAAGGACGCGGCCCGGTGTGCGTGTCCCGTCAGACACGCACACCGCGGCGGACGCCCCCCTCGGGGTCGGTCAGGCAGCCCTGATGTTCCGGGCGGCGCGTGGGTATGTCAGGGCACGGTGGTACGTCAGAGCACGGTGTCCCGCCGGACGGGAACTCGTCCGGCGGGACAGCCCATGGGGCAGACTCAGCGGAAGTTCACGTCACTGCACAGGAAGTACGTCTGGTCCATGTGCGAGGCCTGCCAGATCGTGTAGACGACGTGGCGACCGCTGTACCCGGACGTGCTGACCGGGATCGAGTAGTTCTGGCTGGGCGCGTACTTGCCGGTGCGGGCCACCAGCTGGAGGTCGCTCCAGCGCAGCTGCTGGGTAGCCGGGTCGAAACCCTGCCGGCTGACGTAGACGAGGAAATAGTCCGCGCCGTGGCTGGCCTGGTCATACAGCTTCACGGTGAAGTTGCTGCTGATGTCCGCGGTCTTCCAAGCGCCCACGGTGTCCAGGGAGTTGTAGCGCCCGCCCTCGGTGCGGCCGCCGCTGCACAGCTGGCCGTCCGGGACTGCTGCCTGGAAGTTGCCGCCGGATCCGTTGCGGTACAGGCCGTTCCAGTTCCACATGGCGTTGGGGTTGGCCTGCCACGCCTGCCAGCACATGGGGTCTTGCTGGGCCATGGCCGGATCCATGTGGTTGCTGCCCCATCGTTGCCAGCAGCCGTAGTTACGGCTCGCGGGGTCGACGACCGAGCCGTGGGCAACGGCGGTGCCGCTCCAGGGGAGCAGGCTGAGGAGCAACGCCGCGAAGAGGCTCAGAACGAGCGTCGAACGGCGCCGCACCCTACTGGTGTGATCATGACAATTCACGGTCTCCTTCTTTCCCGTGGGGGGATACCGGGTCTCGGCGTGGATAGAGCGATTGGGAGCGCTCCCACCACTCCAGACTGAGTGCCGTAAGACGAAGCGGCAACATTCATTTGCGCCACTTCCGCGCCACCTGGCGCGAACCTTCCACTGCCGAGCCCTCCCGTCCCGACGGTGTGCCGGCGTCCCGGACGTGCGCCAGGCGTATGTCCGCAGGCCGGAGCCGGTCGATCACGGACGACCAGGGCCGTAATATTGGGGTCTTCTCGTGGGTGGGGGGAGAAGTACATGGGCAAGCAGCGCCCCGGCGCGGGGCCGACCTTGGAGGAGGTGGCCGCGCTCGCCGGTGTGGGGCGGGGCACCGTCTCCCGCGTCATCAACAACGTGGCAGGGGTGAAGGAGTCGACCCGCCACGCCGTGCAGCGCGCCATCGCCGAGCTGGAGTACGTACCCAACCTGGCGGCCCGGTCGCTGGCCGGGCGTCGTACGGACGCGATCGCTCTGGTGATGACGGAGCCCGACTGGCGCAAATTCGCCGAGCCGTTCTTCTCGGAGACCATTCGATCCGTCGGGGACGCCTTGACCGACACCAGGATGCAACTGCTGCTCACCCAGGTACGCACGAACGGGGAGCGGAAGCGTTTCGTCGAGTACGCGCGTGGCGGCCGGGTCGACGGCGTGCTGCTGATGTCCGTGCACGCCGAGGACCCCCTGCCCGACATGCTCGCGGACGCGGGCGTGCCCACCGTCATGCTGGGCCGTCGCTCGGGCGACGAGAGCATCACCTACGTGGACGCGGACAACGCCGGGGGCGCCCGCAGCGCCGTCACCCACCTGCTGAACAGCGGCCGCAGAGCGGTCGCGACCATCACCGGGCCGCTCGACATGTACGTCGCCCAGTGCCGGTTGCGCGGCTACCGCGAGGCGCTGGACCGCGCGGGCCTCGACGCGAACCCGTCCTGGGTCGCCGAAGGAGACTTCACCGAGCAGAGCGGCCGCACGGCGATGGCGGAGCTCATCGCGCGGGAGCCGGGGATCGACGCCGTGTTCGCCGCGTCGGACAGCATGGCCGCCGGAGCGCTGGACGCCCTGCGCGCGGCGGGCCGCCGAGTGCCGCAGGACGTCGCGGTGATCGGATTCGACGACTTCCTCCTGGCGCAGCGTACGGACCCCACCTTGACGACCGTGCGCCAGCCGCTCCAGGAGATCGGCCGGACCATGGTGCGGCTGCTTCTGGAGGAGATGGAGGACTCGGGAGTGGCCTGGCGGCATGTCAGCCTGCGCACGGAGTTGGTGCTGCGCGGCTCCGCCTGACCCGCTCGCACCGCGTCATCACACATGGCGACTGCCGGGCCGGCCCGCGTCCCGCGTACGCCCTTCATGCTGAGCGTCGAACTGCTACCTCTCTCCCCGATTTGTCCCTCACGGGCACAGACGCCTCCCGGGAGCGCTCCCAGGACCTTCGACCGCTCCATGAGAGCGCGCGTGCCGGCCTCACGCCGGGTGGATGAGTCGGCTTTCGTAGGCGAAGATCACGGCCTGTATCCGGTCGCGGAGTTCGAGCTTGTGCAGTATGCGCCCCAGATGGGACTTCACGGTCGCCTCCGCCAGGTACAGAGTGGCCGCGATCTCGGTGTTGGACAGGCCGCGGCCCACCTGGACCAGCACCTCGCGCTCACGGGCGCTGAGCCGGCTCAGCCGCTCGTCGCGGACGGCGCTGCTGCCGTCGGGGATGTGCGGGCGGAAGTTCTCCAGCAGCCGGCGGGTGATGCGCGGGGAGACCACCGCGTCGCCCGCGGCCACGCTGCGTATCGCGGTGAGCAGTTCCTCGGGCCTGGTGTTTTTCAGCAGGAAGCCAGAGGCTCCGGCGTGGAGTCCGGCGAAGGCGTATTCATCGAGGTCGAAGGTGGTGAGGATCAGTACTCTGCTCTGCGGGGAGATCCGGATGACCTGCCGCGTCGCCTCGATCCCGTCGGTCCCGGGCATCCGGACGTCCATGAGGACGACATCGGGGCGCAGGTCCCGGGCGAGGCGTACGGCCTGGATGCCGTCCGCGGCCTCGCCGACCGGTGCCATGTCGGGCTGGGCCTCCAGAACCGTGCTGAAGGCCATGCGGAGCAGCGCCTCGTCGTCGGCGATCAGGATGCGGATCGTCATGCGGACGCCGCTCCGTCGCTGCCGAGGAAGAGGCGGGTATGGACTCCCCAGCCGCCGCCCGGAAGCGGTCCGGCCTGCAACTTCCCCCCGTAGGCAGCCGCGCGCTCGCGCATGCCGGGGATACCGTGACCGGACAGTACCGCGCCGGGAAGTGGCGGGCAGGGGCCGCTGTCGGTGACGTCCACGGTGACGGTCTCGGTCGAGCACCGTATCCGGACCTTCGCGTGTGTGCCGGTGGGTGTGTGCTTGAGGGTGTTGGTCAAGGCTTCCTGTACCAGGCGGTAGACGGTCAGTTGTGCGGTTGCGGGCATGTGGGTGTGGCCGCCCTGGACCTCGAGTCCGGTCGGCAGCCCGGCGGCGCACATCTGGTCGGCGAGGGCCTCCAGTTGCGCGATGCCGGGCAACGGATGGCGCTCCGCGTCCGGGTCGCCGGCCCGCAGAATGCCCAACGAGCGCCGCATGTCGGTCAAGGCCTGCCGGCCCGTTTCGGAGATCTGGAGCATCGCGGTGGTGGCCTTGTCGGGCGAGCGGTGCTGCGCGTAGACGGCGGCGTCGGTGAGCGCGACCATGACGGACAGGTTGTGGGAGACGATGTCGTGCATCTCCCGGGTGATGCGTGTCCTTTCCTCGGCTACGGCCAGCCGCGCCTGCTGGTCCTGTTGCTGCTCCAGGCGTGCGGCCCGTTCCTCCAGGGCCGCGAGATAGGCGCGCGTGGTGCGCACGTTCATACCCAGGACGGCCGCGGCGACGACCATCGCGGTCACCGCGACGAAGGGCGTCAGGAACGCTCCCCCCGTCGCCCAGCGCAGGCAGGCCAGCAGAGCCCCGCCCTCCACGATGGCACCGGCGACAAGCGTCCCGCACCGACCCGAGTTGGCGGCCACCGTGTAGAGAGCCACCAACAAGGCGATGCCCGCCGGCAGTTGGACGTCCATCAGCCACTGGACGAAGGCCGCGGCTGCCACGGCGCCGAACACCGCGAGCGGGGCCCGGCGCCGCCACACCAGGGGCAGCGCAAGGGCGACGGTGAGGGCCACGGCCACCGGGAGCTCCTGCGGGGCGCGCGTGGTCATGATGTTGAGCAGGAGCAGCGCCAGTAAGAGTGAATCCCACACCATGGGTGGCAGCCGGAGGCGCCAGCACCGGGCGGCTCTTCCCACTCCCGCCGCTCGTACGGAGGCCAGGTCGGCGTACCTCGTCAGGCGTACGGCCGTCCTCGTCCGCCGCACTCGGTCCCGGCGGCAAAGCGGGTGGGCATTGCCCGGCTCTGAGGCCGCCTCGGTCATCACACGTCCCTGTCGATTTCAGCGTCACACTGCCCCTGCCGGGGCCGCCACCGCATACAGCCGGAGCCGGTCGGGTCGGGTCGGCTCGGGTACGGGAGCTTGAGCCCCGCGCTGCCCGCACGTACCGCAGCCCTGTCACGGTAGGCCGCGGTCCAGCGGAAACGCATGAGTCCACCGTTTGAAAAAATCGCGCGGAAGTACGACCACAGGAGGAGCCCAGCCACCCCCCACGGTCGCAACGCCGATCACTTGGGCATGCCTCGGATTGCGACTCCGGTTGTACGCGACGGCGCCCCAAGGGCGATGTGGCAGTGCGTGCCCCGCGCCGAGCATGGCCGGGTGACCGAGAACCTCATGGGACTGCACATGTCCCTACTGGAAGTCCTTGTCCTGCTGGGTGCCGTCGCACTGGTGGTGGCGCGCTGGCTTCCCCCTGCCGTCCGCCCACGGGCCACGATCACGGCGGGGGCGGTGTTCCTGCTGTCCGCGGCCGGGCTGAGCGTGGTGGGGATCCGCTGGCAGTTGCTGCCCGTACTCGCAGGCGCTGCCGTTGCGTTGCCGTTCGCCCTCTCTCCCCTGCTGCGACGCCGTACCGGCCGACCGGCGTGGCGGGCCCGGTGGTGGCTGGCCCTGCCCGGGTCGGTGGCCTGCGTCGGCCTGATCGCCACGGGTCCGGTGGCCGCCTGGGCCTTCCCCGTACCCGAGTTCCCCGAGCCGTCGGGCCGTTTCGCGGTCGGCACCCATGTGGTGCAGTGGACCGACCCACGCCGCCCCGAGACCTTCACCGCCGATCCCCGTGACCGGCGCACGGTCGTGGTCCAGCTCTGGTATCCCGCGCAGAAGAGCGCCGCAGGCGCGCAGCGGGCCCAGTACCTCGGCCGCACGGAGCACGAGGCCCGCACCGTCTCCGACGCCCTCGCCCGCTCGGTCGGCCTGCCTGGCTTCCTGGTCGACGGCATCCCACGGGCCCACACCCACGCGGTCTTCAACGCCCCGGTGGCCGACAGGGGCGGACGGTTCCCGGTTGTGCTGTTCTCTCCGGGATCGGGCGGAGTGCGCACCCAGAACACTGCCTGGGCGGAGGAACTGGCCAGCCACGGCTATGTGGTCGCCGCCCTCGACCACCCGTACGACTCCGCCGCCGTCGTCCTCACCGACGACCGAACGATTCACACCAGGACCACCTCCACCGGCGACCGGGACAAGGACAACAAGCTGGCGGCCGATTGGACGACTGTTCGGGGCGCCGACCTCAGCTTCGTCCTCACTCAGCTGGACCGTCTGGGCCGAGGTGAGATCGCCGGCCCGCTGACCGGACGCCTGGACACCGGCCGGGTCGCGGTCACCGGCCACTCCATGGGTGGTGCCGCCGCCCTGCAGGCAGCCCGGCAGGACCACCGATTCGACGCCGTCATCGATCTGGACGGTTACCCCCACGGCCCCACCTCCCCCTCCCTCCACCAGCCGACGCTGGCGCTCACCCAGGCCATCACCCCCGCAACGGACCCGCAGTACCTACCCCGCCTCACCAAGGCCCTCAAGCTCAACACCGCGACGAGCTACCGGCTCACCATCCCCGGCGCCGCACACCTCACCTTCATGGACGGCCCCCTGTACCTGCCCCCGGTGCCCTCGATAGTCGGCTCCCTGGGCCGCGCCGAGAGCCCCCGCGTCGTCGCCGCAACCACTCTCGCCTTCCTGGACACCACCCTGCGGCACAAACCCGGTGACCTGCCCGGCGCTCTGTCTGCCTACGGCGACCTCAGCGTCTACCGCCCGGGCAACCGCTGATCGGCTGTGCGGCGACAGCCGACGGCACGGCCGCTTCCCAGCTGGAGTGCAGTCTGCGTGCGCCCCCCCCTGGCGTGCTGGTCCGCAGCGGGGTTCTTGGCGGCTCGAGTCCCATCAATCCGATGGTGACAAGCGGGAGTCGACCGACCAGCAGTCGACCGCCCGACAGAACCTCGCCCTGGGCGAGGCCGTGATCGACGACCCGGTCGTCTCAAGGAGCACACGGCTACCTCCAGCCGTCTCCACCCCCTGCAACGCCCGAAGTTCAGCGACTTCCTCACATACGCGCGGCCGGGCGAGCGAGACCTCCAGCGCGAGCTGAGCTACGACCGACTGCGGGCCGCCGAGGCCCAGGGCAACAAGGGCGGACGCCGCCCGGCCGGAACAGCCGCGAAGGCCACCATCGTGCGTGCCGGTTACCTAGGCTCCGGGCGGAGGACCAGCTGCTCCGAAGAGGCTTGGCTACCGGGTCTATTCGCAGTGCACCGGGCTTCAGCCCGGTGGTGAAGCGAATCTGAGAACTGCTCTGACCTCAGCGGTGGGCACAGATCCGTACTGTTCGCTCTCAGCCCGGGTCAGAGCGGGCGGTTCTGTTGCTCGATGTACTGTTTGACGATGCTGAGCGGGGCGCCGCCGATTGTCCCGGCGAAGTACGAGCCGGACCACAGGTGCTGTGCCCGCCAGTAGTGGCGGACGAGGTCGGGGCACTCCCGGAGCCTGCGCGAGGACACGCCCTTGAGGGAGTTCACCAGCCTGAACACGGCGACCTTCGGCGGGAAGTTCACGAGGAAGTGGACGTGATCGGCCTTGCCGTTGAACTCGCCCCAGCTCGGCCTCGAAGTCCTCGCACACGGCGCGCATGATCTGCTCGCAGCGCGTCAGGTGCCGGTCGGCGAAGACGCTGTATCGGTACTTCGTCACGAAAACCAAGTGGACGTGCATGCGGAAGATGCCGTGACGAGCAAGTCTGTATCGTGATCCGCGTGCAGCTTCGGTACAGCTTCCGCTTGTACCCGGGCGCCGGTCACCGTATGGCGTTGGCCAGGGCGTTCGGGTGTGCGAGGGTGGTCTACAACGACGCGCTTCGCGCTCGGGAGAGGGCGCGCAGCGAGGGCCTGCCGTTTCCGAAGACCGGCGACCTGTCCAAGGCGCTGATCACCGAGGCGAAGAACACCCCGGAGCGGGCGTGGCTCGGTGAGGTGTCGGCGGTTGTCCTTCAGCAGTCTCTGCGGGACCTGGACAGCGCATACCGGAACTTCTTCGATGGACTGAAGGGCAAACGCCCCCGCATGGGTGCGCCCCGGTTCAAGTCGCGTAAGGACACCCGTCAGGCCGTCCGCTTCACGGCGAACGCCCGCTGGTCGATCACGCCGGGCGGGAAGCTGCGCCTGCCGAAGATCGGCGACCTCAAGGTGAAGTGGTCGCGCACGCTGCCGTCGACGCCATCCACGGTGACGGTGCTCAAGGACTCGGCGGGCCGGTACTTCGCGAGCTTCGTCGTGGAGAGCGGTTCTGAGGAAGTCCTGCCCGAGGTCACGCCCGAGCTGGGCCTCGATCTGGGCCTTGGGCACTTCGCGGTGCTGTCGGACGGGACGAAAGTCGACAGCCCTCGCTTCCTGCGCCGGGCCGAGAAGCGTCTGAAGAAGGCACAGCGCGCCCTCACCCGCAAACAAAGGGGTTCCAGCAACCGGAACAAGGCCCGGTTGACGGTCGCCCGCGCTCACGCGAAGGTGGCCGACGCGCGCCGCGAGTTCCACCACCAGCTCTCCACGAAGCTGATCCGCGAGAACCAAGCGGTCGCCGTTGAGGACCTGGCGGTGAAGGGACTCGCGCGCACGCGCCTGGCCAAGTCCGTGCACGACGCCGGATGGTCGGCGTTCGTGAACATGCTGGAATACAAGGCCGCCCGGTACCGGCGGACCTTCATCCGGATCGGCCGCTTCGAGCCCACCTCTCAGGTGTGCTCGGCGTGCGGCGTGAAGGACGGCCCCAAGCCCCTTAACGTCCGTGTGTGGACCTGCGGGGCCTGCGGGGCCGTCCTGGACCGGGACCTCAACGCGGCGGTCAACGTCGCCAAGGCGGCCGGACTGGCCGTGTCAGGCTGTGGAGCGCAGGTAAGACGGGCACCCGTGCCCGCACCGCGCAGCGAAGCAGGAACCCACTCGACACCGCAGCCTTCAACAGCGCGGTAGGCGGGACTCTCCCCCCTACAAGGGGGGAGAGGATGTCAATCGAAGAATTTGAGGCTCCAGCCGGTGTTCGTGTTGGCACCGGGTACGTTGGCTCGGCTGTAGGTGGTGTTGCCCCACCAGGTGAACGTGCCCGTGTACCAGTACCGGTTCTCCCACGTGTACGGGGTCCCCTTGGGCACCGCGTGGAACATGAGGGGGAATCGGGGGCCGGCGGGCGGGCTCGTGTTGATGTCGCCGTCGAGGAGAACGAAGCTGTGGTGGCCGGGCCCGTTGACGTGCAGGGTGGGGTCCCATCCCGACATCATCGTGGCGCGATGAGAGCCGAAGAGACAGCCGTTGGACTTGTACCAGTCCCATACATAGGTGGGGTCGCCGCCGGCCCGCAGCCGGAGATCGGCCAGGCAGTACTGGTCGCTCCAGCTGCCGTTGGCCGAGTAGGCGATGTGCAGTTGCCCGTTCGGGTCCTTGATGGGCTGGGGGCCCTCGTTGATGAACGGGTTGCCGACCACCCGTTCCCAGGGCTCGCGCGGCTGCGAGATGACGTATCGCGCGCCCGTGGGCGTGGTCGGGCTGCTCATGCGGGCGATGTAGAGGTTCTGCTCGACGTTGGTGTCACCGGCCCAGCCGGACCAGACGAACCAGCGCTGCCCGTTGAAGGTGAACAGGGTGCCGTCGATGGCCCATTTGTCGTCCGGCAGGGCCAGTTTCGTCGCGGGGGTGTAGCCGGTGTCGGGGCTGGCGGAGCTGATGACGTACATCCGGTGGGCCGGTCCTCGACCGGCGGTGAAGTAGATGTGGTAGCGGCCGCCGTCGCGCACGATCTCCGGGGCCCAGACCTCTCCGAGGCTGCGCGTGTCCGACCACACCCGGCGGGCGGGCGCTGAGGCGAGCGCCTCCGTCGAGGGCGCCTGCCGCACGGCGATGCCGTCACCGACGGACTCCACCGAGACGTAGGTTCCGCCGACTCGCAGCACGCTCGGGTCGGCGGCCCGCAGGCCCGTCTGGCCCGTCTGGCCCGTCTGACCTGCCTGGGCGGTTCCGGTGGACGAGAGCGACAGTACGGCGGTGAGCGCGCCGGCCAATAGGAGGGCGGCAGCGGTTTTCAGGGAGCGAGGTGGGGTCATGGTCCCGTTCCGTGGTCGGCCTCCGCTTCGACGCCGCGCCGACGCGAGGCGGCGGCGTGGGGACGGCGTCCGGTCAGGACCGCGTCGGAGGAGGTGGGGGCGATCCTGGCCGTCGGCACTCGGCTGCACCATCGATTTACATCGATGCAAACCGCTTTCCCAGCATCGCGATGGAGGCTGAGCATGTCAACGCCTCGTGCAGGCGCGGTCGTTGTACAGGCCGACGCACCGGCCCGGCTCTATCTCGGCCCAGCCGGGCCGCCGGCGGAGCGAGGCGGTGTCTCATTGTCCACTGCGGTGCCGCGAAGCCCGCAAGGTGCTGGGCAGTGCACTGACGAGCTGGTACTCGGAGGGGGCGTCCAGCAGCGCCGCCTTGTGATCGCGGGCAGCCGCGGCTTCGGCGGACCGCTCCCGGTCGACCGCATGGTGATGCGCCAAGGTCAGCTTGCAGTTGATCGCCGTGCCCCGGTCCGGGCGGCACCGCGGCGCGCGGTACGCCACACCATCTCCGGACATAATCCGTTACCCGGGGAACCGTCGAGGTGCGAAAAAGGCCGTTCCGGCTTCGCGGAATTCCGCGCGAGCGCCCTCGACGTACTCCCAGCCGCCGAACGACTCCGCCCCGTACCCCCACTTGCCCCTCCTACGCCGTATCGACGATGCGGGCAGAGCATCCCAGCCATTCGGGCAACAAGAAGAAAGAAGGGTAGCGCGAGTGCGAGAGCCGAGTGCGCCCCGGCGGCTCTGCCCGAATGTCCTCACCCTGCCCATGACGGGGGGTCACCCAGCGGCTGCGGATTCGCCGTTCGGAACGTTTTTCCGCGCCCGATCGGACACCTTTCCCATGTTGTGCAGCTTTTGATTGAACACAAAAGGAACGGCGCGACGACCCGACCGCCAGCGAATTTACATATTGTCTCATTTATCCCTCGCACCCTTGTCATGCCATCCGGTTCTGCACCTAGCTATGTGGTGCGCCCGCTTCCGCTCGGGGTTCCGGACGAGCCCTGGGCAGGCCGGCGGCGCACCGGAGATCGGTGTGCCGCCGGCAGGGAGGCGGTCGTGGATCCCGCACCTAAGGAGACGTCATGAAGAAGGCTTACGAAGCGCCGACGCTCACCAAGCTCGGGACGTTCCGGAAGAAGACCGGGCTCCTGCGGAGCTCGGGCAACGACCGGCTGATCCTGAGCAAGAACTGAGGACCGACGGTTTCTGACCTGACGTCATGACTGAACTGCACGCAAGTGCGGGGACGGGCCCCGGCGACGCGCACTTCACGGTCTTCACCGACCGGGAGGACGCGGCCGCCGTGGCCCGCTCCTTCGCCCACCCCGGAACCCGAACCCTCAAGCACCCGTCCGGCAGGCCCTGGCTGGTCGGTCAGTGGGACGACCAGGAGATCGTCACCGCGCACGCCGGCCGTGCTTCTCTCGCCGTCCTCGGCTGCTGTCCGGTCGATGCCGCTGAACTGGAGCGCCGCGCCGGGCGGTTGCGTGATCTGGCGGAACTTGACGCGCTCGCCCGCACCTTGCCCGGCAGCTTCCACCTCGTCGCCGCACTGGACGGGCAACTCAGGGTGCAGGGCACCGCGTCCGGGCTTCGGCTGATCTTCCACGCTGCCGTGGACGGTGTACAGGTGGCCGCCAGCCGCGCCGACGTCCTCGCTGACGCGATCGGTGCCCAGCCCGACGTACAAGAACTGGCGGTGCGGCTGCTGTGGCCGGCCCCCTATCCGCTGTTCGAGACCTCGCTCTGGCGTGAGGTCACGGCGGTTGCCCCTCAGGACGCGCTGATGGTCGCAGCGGACGGGCGCAGTGCGCGCCACTCGCGCTGGTGGACACCACCGGAGCCGGTCCGCACGCTCACCGACGGTGCCCCGTTGGTCCGCGCGGCCCTCAGCGAGGCCGTCGACGCCCGCACCCGCCAGGGCGGCGTGGTCAGCTGCGACCTGTCCGGGGGCCTGGACTCCACCTCCATCTGCTTCCTGGCCGACCGCTCCGCGGCCCGCGTGGTGGCCAGCACGTGGCCGGGGCGCGATCCCGCCGACACCGATCTGTACTGGGCCGAGCAGGCGGCGAAGCACCTGCCGGACGTCGAGCACGTGGTGTGGGACGCGGATGCCTCGCCGCTGGTGTACGACGATCTGCTGAGCATCGACGACCTGCTGGACGAACCGACCATCGGGGTGATGGACCGCTCGCGGGTGCTGCACCATCTGCCGGCCATGGCCGAGCGGGGCAGCCGGCTCCACCTGACCGGCATCGGCGGCGATCACGTGGCCTGGTGCTCGGAGGCCTACTATCACCGACTGCTGCGTACCCGGCCGCCGTTCGCGTTGCGGCAGCTGCGCGGCTTCCGGGCCCTGTGGCAGTGGCCGCTCGGCGGCACGGTCCGCGCGCTGGCCGACGCACGCCCGTACGGGAAGTGGCTCGCAGACTCCATCGGTCACCTGCGTGACCCGGTCCCCGCCACCGTGACCACCAGTCTCGGGTGGGGCATGCCCCCGCGCCTGTTCGACTGGGTCACCCCCGACGCCGAGCGGTTGGCGCAGCGGGCGCTGCGCGAGGCGGCCGCGACCACCACGCCGTTGCACCCGGACCGCGGTCTGCACGCCGACCTGGAACAGATCCGCGCCTGCACCCGCATCATCCGTCAGTGGGACCGCATGGCCGCCCGCGTCGGCGTACCCATGGCCTCGCCCTTCCTCGACGACCGCGTCATCGAGGCGTCCCTCGCCGTGCGGCCGAGCGAACGCGTGTCGCCCTGGGAGTACAAACCGCTCCTGACCGCGGCCATGCGGGGCATCGTGCCCGAGGGGTGTCTGCGGCGCACCAACAAGGCCGCCGCTTCCATGGATGCCGCGGAGGGACTGCGCCGGCACCGCGCCGACCTGCTGGCGCTGTGGGAGGACTCCCGGCTGGAGCAGCTCGGCCTCGTCGACGGACACGCGCTGCGCCACCTCGCCCAGCGGCCCTCCTCCCCCGGGCTGCGCGACGCCATCCTCTACTCCACCATCGCCGCCGAAGTATGGCTGCGTGGCCTGTCACCAGCCCGTACCCGCTAGCCCGCTACCGGAAGGCAGTCACCCACCATGGCATTGCGGTTCGGCCCCGATGTCTCCACCGCGGAGACCACCTACGGCACGGTCCTGCTGGATCAGCGCAGCGGGAACTACTGGGAGCTCAACCCCACCGGCACCCTGGTGGTGAAGACGCTCCTCGAGGGCGGCGAGGAAGCGGCGGCCGTCGAGGCGCTCGTCACGGAGTTCGACATCGACCGGACCCGCGCCGAGCAGGACGTCACCGCGCTCGTGCAGGAACTGCGGAAGTCGGGGCTGGCCACATGACCACACCCAGCGCCCTGGAACGGCCCACCGGAGTTCCCTTCACCCGGCGCCTGGCCGCCCGTCTCGTGCTGCCGCCCGCCGTCCTGTTGTCGCTGCTGCCTCCGCGGCGGATCCGCGCCGTCCTCGGGGTCGTACGCCGCGGAGCTCCGCCGGCCACCGCTGCCCAGGCCAAGGACGCCCGGGACGCGATGTGCGGGGTCAGCCTGCTGTGTGCCGGGCCGAAGGGCTGTCTGCCGCGCTCCTTGGGCGCTGCCCTGCTGTGCCGGCTGACGGGCAGTTGGCCTACGTGGTGCACGGGGGCGAGCGTGGTTCCTCCCTTCAACGCGCACGCCTGGATCGAGGCGGAGGGCCGGCCCATCGGGGAAGGCGCACCCGACGGCTACTTCACCCGGCTGCTCACGGTGGGCCCCGTCGAGTCGAACCGGCCGCCTCGCCCATGACGGGTACGCAGGTGGGGTCGCCGGATCGTTCGACCCGGGCCGCGGTGGCCACCATGTACCGCCTCACCGCCGGGCACCGAGCCTCCGTCACGGTGGCCACCTTGCTCACCCTCGTGGCCTCCGGCCTCGGGCTCGCCCAGCCCCTCGTCGCCAAGCAGGTGGTGGACGCGAGCGGCCACGGGCGGGCGTTCTGGCCGCTGCTGATCCTGCTGGCCGTGCTGTTCATCACCGAAGCGGCCACCGGCGCCATCGGCCGCTTCGTCCTGGAACGCATGGGCGAGGGAGTCGTACGGCAGCTACGCCACGGCCTGGTCGCGCGGCTGCTGCGGCTGGAGATGCGGGAGTACGACCGCCACCGCGGCGGTGACCTGATCTCCCGGGTGACCGCCGACACCACCCTGCTCAGGGAAGTGGTCTCCCAGGCGCTCGTCGATCTCGTCACCGGAGTCCTCGTCGCCGCCGGCGCGGTCGCCCTGATGCTGTGGATCGATCCTCTGCTGCTGCTCCTGGTCGCCCTGACCGTGGCGACCGCGGCCGCGGTCGTGGCTTCGCTGCTGAAGGGCATCCGGGCCGCCTCCGAGCACATGCAGAATTCCGTCGGCGCGATCGCCGCCGACCTCGAGCGCGCACTCGGCGCTCTTCCGATGGTGCGGGTGCACCGCGCCGAGGACCGCGAGGCACAGCGCATCGGCGAGCGCATCGAGTCCGCCCACGAGGCGGGGGTACGGACGGCGAAACTCGCCTCGGTGATGAGTCCGGCCGTCGAACTCGCCGTCCAGGGCTCCTTCCTGCTGGTCCTGGTCATCGGTGGACTGCGCGTCACCGGCCAGGCCAACTCCCTCGGCGAACTCGTCGCCTTCCTGCTGTACGCCTCCTACCTCGTGCTGCCCCTGTCGTCGGTCTTCCGGGCGGTCGGCCTGATCCAGCGCGGCATGGGCGCCTACCAGCGCATCGAGCAGGCCCTCGCCCTGCCCATGGAGCGGTCATCGGCCGAGAGGCCGGTGGTGCGGGCACGCACACGTGAGCGGGCGGCCCGGCCGAGCGTCCCGTCCGAGGAGCCCGTCCTTGCCCTGCGGGATCTCACCTTCGGTTACGACCCCGGCCGGCCTGTCCTGCGCGGCGTCACCCTCAGCGTGCCGTACCGGTGCCAGACGGCTCTGGTCGGCCGGTCGGGTGCGGGGAAGAGCACCATCTTCGCCCTGGTGGCCAGGTTCTACGAGCCGGACTCCGGCGCCCTCCTCTTCGACGGGCGGCCCGCCGCCGAACTGACACGTGCCGAGTGCCGCGAACGTATCGCCGTCGTCGACCAGAACACCCATGTCGTCCACGGCACCCTGCGCGACAACATCACCTACGCCGCCCCCGAGGCCACCGAGGCGGAAGTCCAGCGCGCCGTCGAACTCGCCCAGCTCGATGACGTCGTACGCCGCCTGCGTGGCGGCCTGTCCGGCATGCTCGGCGAACGCGGCAGCACCCTCTCGGGAGGCGAGCGCCAGCGCGTCGCCCTCGCCCGCGCCCTGCTTGCCCGTCCGCGGCTGCTCCTGCTCGACGAGCCCACGTCCCATCTCGACGCCATCAACGAGACCGCGCTCACCAGGGTGATGAAGGACATCGCCCAGGAATGCGCCCTCCTGGTGATCGCACACCGGCTCTCGACCGTGCAGCACGCCGACCAGATCGTGGTACTGGACGAGGGCCGCACCACCGCTTGCGGACGCCACGAAGAGTTGCTCACCAGCAGCCCCACCTACCGCGAACTCGCCGCCGGACAAATGCTCCGCCCGGCCGCCCGCTGACCCTCCCCCGTGACAAGCACCGGAGGCCGTCTGCTCCGCATACGGGTCCCGAGAGGGCCGCAGAAGCGCCTCCTTTCAGAAGATTCGCGCCTTCTTGCAACTGAAGAGCAATCTATTGCGCTTACGTGTCCCTGACAATACGCTCCGTGGCACCGCTGCACCCCGTCGACATGGACGATCCAGTCGGCAGACCGGGAAGCGGCCGTAGCCGGAGGAGACCAGATGGGTGCTACACGGCGCACGATTCTGCGAGCGGCAGCCGCGGCCGGGACCGCCGGAGCGACGGGACTGGGACAGCTCACGCTCGCCGGCCCTGCCGCCGCGGCGAGCCCGCCCGGCGACGTGGTCGGCAAGGTGACCGTGGGGTACCAGGGGTGGTTCGCCTGCGTCGGGGACGGCGCACCGATCAACGGCTGGTGGCACTGGGCCCAGAACTGGGGGCAGTCGCCTTCCCCGGCCAACAAGGCCATCGTCGCCTGGCCGGACGTACGCGATTACCCGACCACCTACCGCACCGCCTTCGGCCACCTCGGCAACGGTCAGCCCGCGACCCTGTTCTCCTCCTACGACCAGTCGACGGTCGACGTGCACTTCCGCTGGATGAAGGAGTACGGCATCGACACCGCCGCCCTCCAGCGCTTCAACCCCACCTCAGGCGAAGGCCCCACCCGGGATGCCATGGCCGGCAAGGTGCGCAGAGCGGCCGAAGCCCAGGGCGTGAAGTTCTACATCATGTATGACGTCTCGGACTGGACGACCATGCAGAACGACATCAAGGCCGACTGGACCACCAAGATGCGGGCCCACACGGCCTCGCCCGTCTACGCCCGGCAGAACGGCAAGCCGGTGGTCTGCATCTGGGGCTTCGGCTTCGACGACGCCCAGCGCCCCTTCATCCCGGCTCAGTGCCTGGATGTCGTCGACTGGTTCAAAGCACAGGGATGCTACGTGATCGGCGGGGTGCCGACCTGGTGGCGGACGGGCGACCGGGACTCACGACCGGGGTTCTCCGGCGTCTACCACGCCTTCGACATGCTCTCGCCGTGGATGGTCGGCCGTATCGGCGACGTGAGCGACGCCGACAACTTCTACAACGTCGCGACCGCTCCCGACCTCGCCGAGTGCGCCGCGCACGGCATCGACTACCAGCCGTGCGTGCTGCCCGGCGGTGTCACCGAACGGCAGCGCGCCCACGGTGACTTCATGTGGCGGCAGTTCTACAACATGGGCCGGGCCGGGGTGTCGAGCGTCTACATCTCCATGTTCGACGAGTACAACGAGGGAAACCAGATCGCCAAGACCGCCGAGTCCCCGGCGTGGATACCGGCCGGTTCGGGCTTCCTTGGCCTCGACGAGGACGGAACCGCCTGCTCCGCCGACTACTACCTGCGTCTGACCGGCGACGGCGGCCGCATGCTGAAGGGGCAGGCTCCCGTTACCCCCGTCCGGCCCACCCCGCCGGTGGTCGGGGGCGACACCACACCGCCGACCGTTCCGGGGAACGTCCGGGTCACCGCCGTAACCGATGCCACCGTGACGCTGGCCTGGACCGCGTCCACCGACGACGTCGGCGTGACGGGCTACCGCATCCGCCGGATCACCGGCGGCACCGCCACCCCGCTCGCCACCGCCGCCGCGAACGCCACCCAGTTCACGGTCACCGGGCTCACCGCCTCGACCTCCTACACCTTCGACATCCAGGCCCTCGACGCAGCCGGCACCGTCTCCCAGCCGTCAGCCCAGGTCACCGCCACCACCCAGGGCTCCCCAGACGTCAACCTGGCGCTGAACCGGCCCACGACAGCGAGCAGCTTCACGCAGTCGTACAGCTCGGGCAACGCGGTGGACGGCAACCCGCACACGTACTGGGAAAGCGCCAACCACGCCTTCCCTCAATGGCTCCAGGTCGACCTGGGCACCACCAAAGGCGCCCGCCGTATCGTGCTGGCCCTCCCCCCGGCCACCGCCTGGGCCACCCGCACCCAGACCATCACCGTCCAGGGCAGCACCGACCACCAGACCTTCACCACCCTGCTCGGCGCCTCCCCGTACACCTTCGACCCGTCCACGGGAAACACCGCCACGCTTTCCCTCCCCAGCGGCACGGCAGCCCGCTGTCTGCGCCTGATCTTCACCGCCAACACCGGCTGGCCAGCCGGCCAGGTTGCGGAATTCCGGGTGTACGGCGCCTGACGCTCCGCTGCATGAGCGAGCGCCTTCGGGGGCCGGTGGGATGGGCTCGGCCGGGGTGGACAGCAAGCCCACCCCAGCCTCACCGTGCCGCGCTGATCAGCCCTCCAGCAGCTTCCTACCGATCATCGGAGGTGTCTGTGCCCTTGCTGCCGTAGCCGGACGCGCCGCGTGAAGAGCGGCCGGAGGGCATGTTGGCGCCTGCGGCTGCCGCAAGGGCCAGCAGACAGGCGATCACACCCACGATCACGTTGTTGGTGATGGTCCGTGTGGTGGACACATCGCCCGCGACCACCCACGGCGCGACGATCGTCCACGCTCCGAGCGCCGCGGCGGCCCAAGCCATGCTGTGGGTGCGCTCGTAGGCATTACCGAAGCCGGCCATGAGCAGGGCGTAGGCGATGCCCACGATCAGGTTGGTGACGGCCAGGGTCGAAAAGCCGTTGAAGCCCGCTATCCAGGGCGACGCCGCCAGGTACAGTCCCGTGACCACGCCCAAGGCCTCGATCGCCTGCGCGCGCGGTGTGATGGCTGCCCGCTCGTGCCGCGCCCGCATCTCCAGGATGTCCGGGTGTGACTCCATGCTCGGTCGAGTGAAACTCATGATCGCCTCCAGTGGGGTGTCGACCGACACTCCGTCTACCCATAAAAATGCATAAAATCATCCTCAAGCTACTAATTCCCACAAACAGGACGTCTCACATAAACCAGTCGATCTTGTGCTGCGGCGAGTGGGGGCTCCGGCAAGGCCGGAGCCCCCGATGGGGTCAGCTGGTGGGGAAGGTGTCCGGGGTGCTGATGCGGCTCTTGAGCAGCGCCCCCGATTCCGTCAGCACACCGCTGCTGCTGTAGTCGGTGCCGTTGCAGGTGCCGGGCTTGAACGCCGCACTGCCCTCATTGGCGTCGGAGTAGGTCCAGTTGGCATAGCCGATCTTCAACTGGTCCAGCAGGTCCAGCCAGGCCGTGGAACTGGCGCGGTCGACCGCTCCCCCGCCGGTGTAGGTCACCGTCCCGAACTCGGTGACGAACAGAGGCAGCTTCGTGGCCGCACGGCTCACCGTGGCGCGGTAGTTGTCCTTGTGGCTGGCGGCGTAGAAGTGGAACGCGTACATGATGTTGGTGGCGTTGACCGGGTTGTTGATGATCTCCGTCTCGTTGGAGCCGTCCGAGACGCCCAGCGAGGACCAGCCGCGGGTGCCGACGATGATGACGGCGTCCGGGTCGGCGGCCCGGATGACCGGGATGACCTGCTCGGCGTAGCTCTTGATGGCCGCCCAGCTCACGCCGTTGGGCTCGTTGGCGATCTCGTAGATCACGTTCTTCTTGTCGGCGTTACGGGCGGCGACGGACGCGAAGAACGTCTTGGCCCGCTCCAGGTTGTAGTTCGGGTCGCCCGGCGTCAGGGTGTGGAAGTCGATCATGGCGTACATACCGCGCGCCTCGGCCATGTCGACCAGGCTGTTCACCCGGCTGGTGAAGCCCGCCGGGTCGGTCTCGTAGCCGCCCTCCTGCACGTACATGGCGATGCGGAACAGGTCCGACTTCCAGTCCTTGGCCAGCGCGTCCAGGGAGGCGTTGTTGTAGCACTTGTTGAACCACTGGATGCCGTGCGTGCTCATGCCGCGCAGCTGGATGGGGCGGTTGTACTGGTTGCACAGGTACACGCCGCACACCTTGAGCTGCCCGTTGATACCGACCGGGGTACCGGTGGGCGGGTCGGGATCCGGGTCCGGCGGGGGCTCCTCGCCACCGACGGAGCCGGTGCAGGCCACGCCATTGAGCGTGAAGGCGGCGGGCTTCGGGTTGGCGCCCGTGAACGTTCCGGTGAAGCCCAGGTCGGCGGCGCCGCCGGTGGCCAGGGTGCGGTTCCAGTCGACGTTGGTGACGCTGACCGCGGAGCCGGACTGCGACCAGGTGCCGTTCCAGCCCTGGGTCACCTTCTGCCCGCCGTCGGACCAGGTCCACTTCAGGGTCCAGCCACTGATGGGATCACCCAGGTTGGTGACCTTCACCCCGGCCTGGAATCCACCCGACCACTGGTTGGTGATCGTGTAGTCGACCTTGCAGCCCGTGGCGGCCGCCGCCGGGGGGCTGACGAGAACGGTGAGGCCCAGGACCATCGCGCAGGTCGCCAGTAGGGCCAGTAGACGTTTCACACTCTCTCCTCGTATGCCGATAGAGCTTGAAATGGGAGCGCTCCCAAAACAGGGTGGGGATGTGTTCCGCCCTGTTCGCTGTGGGGCGGGTCAGGCCGGGGGCGTGCCCCAGGCCAGGGCCGTGCCCATGTACGCGGGAACGGCCGGTGCGTCGGTGTACGTCGTCGACGTCGTACGGCTGTAGTCGTTCGTCTCGTTGAAGTTCGACCAGTCCGCCTTGCTCATCCGCAACTGGATGTCACCGGTGTTGCCGCCGGCGGCCAGCGAGCCGCCCGTGAAGCTCACCTCCAGATAGGCGTCCGCGCCCGAGACGGCTGTCGCCAGCGGCACGACCCGCAGCTTGACCTGTGCGCAGCCCACGGCCGCGTAGTCGCACCAGGCGCTCACGGAGGCCGATCCGTCGCGTGTGAAGTAGTAGCGGACCGTGACGGCGTCGAGTTTCACGGCGGAGCTGCCGGTGTTCGCGACCTGGAGCGAGGGCCGGATGGCGTTGTCCGTCGCGGAGCTGTCGTTGTTCTTGTACCGCACCTTCACGGCCCCGGACGGGGTGTCCGACGACTGCGTGGTCACGTTCAGCGCCGCCGAGGGAGCGGAGACGTTGCCTGCCGCGTCCCGGGCCCGCACGGTGTAGCTGTACGCCGTGGAGGGCGAGAGCCCGGTGTCGGTGTAGGTCGTGCCGGTCACCGGCGCCGCGTTCACCTTGGTCGTGCCCCGATAGACGTCGTACCCGGTCACCCGGGTGTTGTCGGTCGACGCCGTCCAGGACAGCGAAACGCTGGTGGAGGTCTTGGCGGTGCTGGCCAGGCCGGTGGGGGCGGTGGGCGCCTGGGTGTCCTCGGGGTCCGTCGGCCCGTCGTACACGTCGCTCAGGCTGATGCCGGTGGTGCTGCCGGTACCGCCCAGCGGAACCTCGTGGTCGAGGCTGACGAACTTGCCGCCGTGCTGCCAGAGCGCAGGCTTGAGCAGAGCGTATTTCTCCTCGTCCCAGGACTTCCAGTCGCCCAGCAACAGGCCGCCGGTGTCACCGGAGTTGGGGTTGAGGCACCAGAACGTCTGGTGAATCCGGTGCTCGACGATGAGGTCCCGCAGTGCGGTCATCCACTTCTGGTTCGGGCCGCCGTCGAGGAAGCCTCCCCACTCGCCGATCACCAGCGGGGCTTTGTTCTCCTTGTGCAGGTAGAGCCAGTTGGGGTCCCAGACGTCGCGTTCGAGCGTGGTGCGGTTCCAGTCACCGCTGAACCAGGGCTGCTGGTGGACCAGCGGCCCGTAGTCGTGCGGGGAGTACACCAGCTGGTCATTGTGCGCGCCGAGGTCCACGGGATGGTCGCGGACACCGCGCAGGTTTCCGCCCCACCAGGTCGAGTGGTAGTCGGTGGGAGTGGTGGAGGTCCAGCTCACACCGGCCTTGGGATAGATCTCGATGCCCTCGCAGAGCACCAGCAGGTTGGGGTTGATGGCGAGCATCCGCTTGCCGGCGGTCTCGCACACGTGCTTGAAGTTGTCCTGGTCCGTCGAACCGTCCCACTTGGCGCGCGGGGACGTGCCGGCCGTGCCGTGCGGCTCGTTCTTGACGTCCATGGCGACGAGGGTGTCGTCGTTCTTGTAGCGGGTGGTCACCCACTCCCAGGCGGTGTAGAAGTCCTCGGAGGTGATGGTGCCCTTCCACCACACCGGGTAGACGTGGCCGGAGTTGTCGGCCTCGGCGCTGTGCACGTCCAGCATGACCTTGATGCCGTACTGCTTGCACAGGGCGAGCCAGTGGTCGAAGACCTGCAGGGAGCTCTTGCCCGCGATCTCGGGGTTGGCGTAGGCGTTGACGCCGCTCGGGACGGCGGCCTGGCCGTTCTTCCACTCCAGAAGGAGCTGGGTGGAGATGGGCACGCGGACGATGTTGATGCCGCGGTCGGCCATCGACTTGGTGATGTCGGTGATGTTGCCGGACCACAGTCCGTGGAAGACCCGTTCGCCGGCGTTGAAGCCGAACCAGTTGGTGCCGGTGAGCCAGACCTCGTCGCCGTTCGCGTCAACGATCTTGTTGCCCTTGGTGTGCAGCCAGTCGTCGCCGGGTGCGGCGACGGCCGCCTCGCTGCGCGCGGGGGCCGGGCGCTCCTCTGCCCCGAGCGCCGGGCCGGTCCCGAACAGCAATCCTGTGGTCAACGCCGCAGCGAGCACCACCGAGATGCGCCGCAATGGCCGACTGCGGCCCCGTCTTGATGACAGTCCCACGATGTCCCTTTCTGTCGCACGGCCAGAACAAGAAGCACGGAACAGCGATGGGAGCGCTCCCAAAATTGCGCGCTGTTCATGAAGCCAGGTGCCTTGAGGGCTGTCAACCTTTTGAACCAAAGCGGCCAACTTGCTTTGTGGCGGGGGGTGTGGCGGCAGGTGTGGCTGCGGCTGTCGGATGAGCGGCGGGGGCTGCTGGTGACGGCCGTGGAGGAACGCGGTCTGGGGCGTGGGGAGTTCGGGCTGTCGCGGGGGCGGTCGCAGTTCAGCGAGCTACGGTCCGCGTGATGCGTTCCGTGGCGTCGTTCAGAAGGGGGTACGCGGGTACCCGCCGCGCGCTGGTGCTCATGTGAGGCGGCGCACTGCCTACGTGCCCCGCGTCCGTTCGGTGTGGCCGCTCCGTGGTTCAAGCCGCGGGAAGTATCTCGTTCCGAGTCCGCGCGCGGTGGGTCGTGGTGGGTCGACCCCCCTGTAGAGCAAGCGCTGTCTGGCCGGGCGACTAAGGGTCAGCTTCCACCGCGTTCGGGACCACTGCGGCCGGGTGGGTGAGCAACTGGTGCGTGCGGCGATGCCGGTTGCGGGCAATCGCATGCCGGTCGCGGTCGGTGTTGGCGTCACATGCACGCTGGTCCGACTGCCAACCGGCCCCTTGCCCATGGCTTCAAGACATCAACGGGAATCTCAGGCAGCACAGACCCACGGGCCTCTCTGGCCGACTGCAGACGCTGCCCGGGGATGCGCGGATCATTGCGGGCTCGGCGCTGTCCTTTGAGCCACAGCGTGGCGTGGGCAGCTCCATACGCCGCTACACCTGGTCGTACCGGTTGGACAGGACCACGCGCCCGGCATGCGGCGGTGACGTGTCATTCCGAGGCGCGAAGCGAGGACGCGCCGCTGGTGGCGCCGCTGGTGGCGCCGCTTGGGGCCCGCTCTTCAAGTGCCGCGCGCATGGTGAGCAGTCGGCGGTTCTGGAGGTTGCTGTAGTAGATCATCCACCCGATGAACGCCACGCTGAGCACGGCCAAGCCGATGGTCTGCCGCAGTCCCTGAGTGAGAGCGGTCCCCACGGTGACCGTGGTGAAGAGCGCGGCGAGGAAGATCAGTGCGCCCACGCGGTGCCGGGTGCGGTGCAACCGCTGCGCGACCAAATCACGCATCGCGCTCTGCTCTCGCGGGTCCCGCGGCACGTCGCCCGTGCGCAGCTTTTGATCCAGGGACACGAGGTCGTTCGTCTCCCCACCCGCGGCTCGCTTCTCCTTGCGGCGCGTGATCACCAGAATGCAGATTGCACCGATCGACGTGATGGCGGTACGCAGCACCACGGTCCCGAACGAGCGCCCTGGGTAGAGGAGCATGACCAGCACACTGGCGGCCAGGATGGACAGGGCTATCTGTGCCCACAGGTGCCCCGCCAGGAAATCCCGGATCCGTTTCATGCCCTGCCTCCTTCAGCTGTCAGATCCGCTTCCTGCGCTTGTGACCGGCGAGCACCATGGCGCAGGCGGCCGCCAGAAGGACCCAGGCGACCGCGCAGTAGGCCCAGGCCGTCGTCCCGCGTGCCGCTCCGACCGAGCTTGCGGCCGCCCACAGCGCGAGGACGACACACAGGCAGGTCCATGCGATGTCGGCGAGCCGGACACGCAGCTGGGCACGCTGAGCGGTTCCGCGTTCCAAGGTGCCGAGCCTTCGTTTCGCGGTCTTCTCCCGCCATTCCACGAGCCGTCACTCCCCTCGTCCGAAACTGGACTTGTTGAATACCCGGGCTCTGCCACCACACGCACCCAAACGGCACCCGCATACGGAAGTTGACCCTCCAGATGACGGCCCTGACATGGCCGCCGGGCAACACAGCCGCGGACAGCCACGCCCCTGGGCGCGAACATCTCTTCCCTGGTTCGTGGAGCGGACCTCGGACACTGCGGCGGAGTCGGTCAGCAGGTGAAGAGGCCCGAGCGGTCCGTGCGTGAACCCGACGCAGCCGCGTACCGGACCCGAGGTGTGTCGGCGCGCGGCGGACCGCGGTGGGTCAGCGGACCCGGCGGATGCGGATAGGTCCGCGGGCCGTCGCCGGCGCGACCGGGCGGCCCTTCTGGGTGATCTCCACCAGCCCGGCCGTGACCAGTCGGCGGGCCGCACGGCGGGCGGGTTCCATGAGCGCCCGCCAGCCGTCGTCGTCCCCCTCGTACACCGCCCGTGCGGCGTCGGAGGGGCAGATGGTCGCGGCCGGGTCACGACGCTCCAGCAGCTCCAGGATGGCGCGTTCCAGGCGCTGGTCCAGGCGCTGGTTCGATTGCCGTTCGGCGTCGCTCACTCCCCCAGTATCGCCACGCCTCGGTGGCACGGCCACCACGACACCGCGGCCGATCGGTGACGGCGGTGCCGCTGCCGTTCGAGCCGATCGAGAACGCCGTCGACTATGCCGACCAGGTCCCATGCCGTGTCTCGTCCCGGACACGGCCGCGCCCCCGGGCATCCGTACAGGACGGAGGCCTCGGGGGCGTGGAGCGCGGGGGAACGGGTGAGGTGAGTCGGTCAGCAGACGGGGATGCCGGGAGCCGGGTCGGCGCCCACGTTCACGTTGCCGCCCCACATCCACACGTTGCTGTAGATGTGGCCGATGTCGTAGTCGATGACGGTGCCGTAGTACCAGACGTTGGTGCCGTAGTTGCCGACCGTCACATACTGGCCGCGCGTGTAGCAGGCGATGCCGGCCTCGGTCACCTTGGTCGTGGTGCCCCAGATCCGGCTGCTGGTGTTGGGGGCGTCGCGCAGGTTGCTGTTCGCCTGCACGGTGGCCGCGTAGCCGTCGGCGCTGGAGGTGGCCTCGGCGGTCCCTGCGGCGCCGAGCAGGGAAAGCGCCGCGCCGAGCGCCAGCCCGGCAGCCGCGGTAGACACACTTCGCCTGGTCATGGGCGTACTCCTCGGTTCGGTGTTGGACTCAGCGGAATCAGCGGCATCAGCAGGGCGCGACGTCGGGGGACGGGTCGGTGCCGACATTGACGTTGCCGCCCCACAGCCACACGTTCTTGTAGAAGTGCGCCGGTGTCGCGTCGTCATCGAAGACGTTGCCGTAGTACCAGACGTTGGTGCCGTAGTTGCCGACCGTCACGTGCTGGCCGCGCGTGTAGCAGTGGATGTACGCCGTGCTCAGGAACTCGGTGGTGCCGACGAGTCGGCTGTTCGTGGTGGCGGCCTCCCGGATGTTGCTGCCGGCCTGGACGGTGGTGTTCACGCCTTGCGCGGCGGCCTCCGCGCTGCCTGCCGTGCCGAGCAGGGAGAGAGCCGCGCCCAGCGCCAGTCCCACTGCCGCCAGTCTGGATCGCATCGCCATCGTTTTCCCCTTTGCCGTTCTGCCGTGGATGCTTGCTGCTCGGCTCTGTGACGGAAGGGGCGGTGCGTCCGTATGACAGTGTCGCGGGCCACCTTCGTGAAATTGCTTTCTGTCAGAACGCACAGTCGCTGACGCCTGCCAGGTGCTCGTCCCCCGTGATGTACACGTTGTTCACCCAGCCCCACTGCCCGCTCGGTGACTTCAGGTAGGTCCACCACCTGCTGCTGTAGCCCGAGTCGCTGATGGGCTCTCCCTGCTTTTGGCAGTAGGCGGTCACGGCGGTCTGGGACACCGTTGCCACGACCTGGCAGTTCTGACGGGAAGGGTAGGTCTTGCACTGCTCGAAGGGCGCCCCCGAGGCGGCATTGCGGACGTTGACTCCGCTCGCCCACACGTGGACCTCCGTGAAGTCCATCGCCGCCGCCTCGACAGCGGCGGGCTGCGCGGTCGCGGTCGCGGGACCTGCCAGCGCCGCGGCGGCGACGAGGAAGGCCGTGGTCAGCACTCTGCGCATGCGTGGGGACGTGTTCGTCATGGTGGAGACCTCTTTTGGCGGTGGTCGCGGGCGGCGGGTGCCGCGCCGTTCACACCAGCGACGAGGGGTGGTCGCCTGTCGTATGAGTACGGCGCCCGCATCGCTTGTCGTACGGCGGCTGCCTCAGTGCCCGGCCGCGTCCCGCGGCTCCAGCGCTTCGCGCGTGCCGAGCCGGTGGAAGATTTCGTACGCCTCTTGCTCGAACTCGCGCCCCGTTTCGGTCTCGCCCTGGGCCAGTGCGGCGCGGGACAGGTCCCGCAGGGTGCGGGCACGCCACAGCGGCAGTTGCAGCTGGTCCCACAGGACGAGGGCCTGTCGCAGGGTCTCGGTCGCCGTCTCCCAGTCGGACGCGGCGAGGTGCCACTCGCCGATGGTGCGCAGGACGAGGGCCTCGCCGAACATGTCCTGACGCTCGCGGGTGATCTCCAGGCACCGGTCGAGCCGCTGCCGGGCCTCGATCATCCGGCCCTGCCGGAACTCGACCTTGGCCAGGGACTGGCTCGCGTACATGATGCCGTAGGCGTCGTCCGTCTCCTCGAAGATGGCGAGGGACTGCCGCAGGAGGGTCTCGGCAGCCGCCAGGTCACCCCGCGCCCGGTGACACAGGCCCAGTGAGCGCAGCGCGAGCGCCTCGCCGTGCCGGTCCCAGGCGGTGACGTAGAGACGGTGGGCGCGGGAGAGGGCTTCCCACGCCTCGTCGTCGCGGCCCTGTTCCCGATGGACGTACCCGATGCCGTACAGCACATGGGCCATGGACGACGTGTCCTCCGGCTCCCGGTACTGTTCGAGCGCCGAGGTCAGCAGGGGCAACGCCTCGTCGAAACGGGCCTGTTCGCGGCGGGCCGCGCCCATTCCGGCCCGCGCGTCCGCGCAGCCGATGCGCACGGATCGCTCCTCGAACAGCCGCAGCGCCAGGGTGAAGAACGCGTGCGCCTCGTCGAAGCGGTCCTGCTCCAGACGGAGTTGGCCGAAGCCGTTCAGCAGCCATGCCTCACCCTCGACGTCCCCGCCACGCCGTACCGCCGCCAGGGCCACGTCGTGGGAACGGGACCAGGCGTCGAACTGGTTGTAGAGGGCCACGGAAGCGGCCATGAGGGTGGCGGCGAGTTCGCGGGCGGCGTCGAACATGCCGTGGTCCGCGCAGTGGATGACGGCGGCCAGCAGACACGGCTGCTCAGCGGCGAACCAGGCGGCCGGCTCCTCCGTCAGGTGGGCCAGCGCGTCCGTCGGTGGGGGCGACGACCCGTCCGAGACGCGGGCGGCCCAGCCTCCGGTCCGGTCCGAACCGCCCGCGGCGCGTACCGACCCGTCCACGCCCCGCACGGCCGCCCCACCAGCGACCTGCGCCGCCCCGTCCTCGCCGCGCCCCGCCCCCTCCGCGCCCCGCGCCCACCCGTCGACATCCCCCGCCTGCCCGCCCGCGCCCCGCGCCAGCGCGGCCGTCGTGGTGACCGAGAGGAGGCGGGACGCGCCGCCCGGTCCGTGGGCCGCCGCGACGCGGGCCATGTCCAGCCAGCGGGCGACCAGTCGGCGGACCGCCGTCTCGCGTTCCTCCCTGGACTCGTCGGCCAGGCAGCGCTCCCGGGCGTACTCGCGGGCCAGGTCGTGGATGCGGTAGCGCGTTCTGCCCGTCTCGTCGGTGGCCACGACCTCCACGAAGTGGCAGTCCACGAGTTGTTCGACCGCGTCCTCCGCGTCGTCCTCGCTCACGTCGAGGAGTGGCCCGGCGACCCACGCGGCGAAGTCGGGCAGGTCCATCAGGGCCAGACGGCGCAGGGCGCGCTGCTCCTGCTTGTCCAGGTCCGCGTAGCCCAGTCCGAGGCTCGCGCGTACTTCCAGGTCGCCCGCCTGCAGTTCGTCCAGTCGGCGGCGTTCGTCCCTCAGGCGCGAGGCGAGCCGTGCCGGTGTCCAGTGGGGGCGGGCGGCGAGACGGACACCGGCGATCCGGACGGCGAGCGGAAGCCGGCCGCACAGCGCGACGATCTCGGCGGCCCGCTCGGGTTCCAGGGCGGGCCGGGCCGGGCCGGCCACGCGGGCCAGCAGGTCCAGTGCCTCCGTCTCGGACGGCACCCCCAGATCGAGGTGGGCGGCGCCCTCCAGCGCCATGAGCCGGCGGCGGGCGGTGATCAGCACGGCCGAGCCGCCGCCCGGCGGGAGCAGCGGGCGCAGCAGGGACTCGCTGACGGCGTTGTCGAGGATGAGCAGGACCCGGCGGCTCGCGATGTGCGTGCGGTACAGCCCGAGGAGGTCCTCCTCGTCGCGCGCCGGGCTCTCCGGGTCCACCCCGAGGGCGCGCAGCAGTCGGGTCAGGGCGTCGGCGGTCCGTACCGGTTCGGAGTCCGAGGCACGCAGGTCCACGAAGAGCTGTCCGTCGGGGAAGAGCGCGGCGGTGCGGTGGCCCACGTGGACGGCCAGGGCGGTCTTGCCGGTGCCGGACCGGCCGGAGATCACCCCGATGGGCGGCGCGGTGCGCAGTGGGTTGCGCACCTCTTCCAGAAGGGCGGTCGCCCAGGCCGTCTGTTCGGTACGCCCTATGAAGTCGGCCACGTCCGGCGGGAGTTGATTGGGCGCCGGATGACGGGTGTCGTCGTGGGACCGCTCGGAGGGGCGGGTCGCCGGTGTGTCCTCGTGCGTGCGCGGGGGAGCCACCGCCGGTTCGGGGGTGGATTCCTTCCCGGCGGGCGCGGCTTTTCGGGCAGCCGGTGCTCCCAGCACCGTCGTGTCCGCGCGGAGCAGGGCCTGGTGCAGCGCGCGCAGGTCCGGGCCGGGGTCCACGCCCAGTTCGGTACGGAGCAAACGGCGGCCCTCGTCGTAGCAGCGCAGCGCGTCGGGCATCCGGCCGGCGCGGAACAGGGCGGTCATCAGCTGGCCGCGCGGGCGTTCCCGGAGGGGGTGGGCGGCGACGTGGGCGACGAGTTCGGAGATGAGATCCGTACGCCGGTCCAGGTCGAGTTCGGCGGAGAAGCGGAACTCTGCGGCCTCCAGCCGGAGTTCCCTCAGGCGCATGGCCTCGACGCGGGCGAAGGACTGACCGAGCCCTTCCAGGGCGTCCCGGCCTCGCCACAGGCGCGATGCCGCTTGCAGGATCTCGACAGCCTCCTCGGCCCGCCCGTCGGTGGCCGCCCTCCGGCCGGCCGCGAACGCCTTCTCGAAACACCGGGCGTCGACGGTGGAGGGCGGGAACTCGGCGACGTAGCCCGGGGAGCGGGTGCGGATGGCCTCCGCGCCCTCCGTACCGGCCAGGGACCGGCGCAGTCCGGAGACGTGCGAGGCGACGAGGGCCCGCGCGGTGGCGGGTGGCTCCTCCTCCCAGACGAGATCGACCAGCCGCTCGACGGAGAGCACTTCACCGAGATGCACGACGAGAGCCGCGAAAATCGCGGTCGGTTTGGCGCCGTTCAGCGCGATCCGGTGTCCCCCGCTCACCACCTCGAACGGACCCAGAAGGCAGACGTCCACCGTGTCCCCCGATTTCGCGTTTCCGCAGTCAGGGACAACTTATCGGCCCCCGGGGACCCTCACGCCGGAAACCGGAGGGCCGGTTTCAGGGTTGACCGATGTGGCGTGCGGGGTGGCCGGAACCCGTCGGGTCTTCCGGTGCGGGGCGGCCCGTTCCGGGCGCCGCATGCGCCCGGTACAAGGAGCCCGTTCCGGGCGCTGCATGCGCTCTGCAGAAGATCTGCATCGATCCTGCATCGCCCGGCTCAACGCTGTGAGCGTGACGGACATCATCCTGCTCTCGGACCCCCGGGTCGCCGCCACGCGTGTCACCGAGAACGGTGAACCCCTGGTCGACGCCCGGGAGTTCGCCGCACTGCGGGTCGACATGCGGAAGACGGACGACGACGGCTCGTACGCCCATCTCAGGGCCGACGTACTGCGCCGGCTCCTGCTCGCCCAGGACGCCCTGCCCCCGGGCATCCGCCTGCTGATGGTGGAGGGCTTCCGGCCACCCGCTCTGCAGCGCCGCTACTTCGAGGAGTACGCGGCGACGCTGCGCGCGGCGCATCCGGACGCCGGAGCGGACCGGATCCGCGAGCTGGCGAGCGCGTACATCTCGCCCCCGGAAGTCGCCCCGCACGTCAGCGGCGGCGCGGTGGACCTGACGCTGTGCACGGACGACGGTGCCGAACTGTCCCTCGGCACCGAGGTCAACGCCACCCCCGAGGAGAGCGAGGGCGGCTGCCGCACCGCCGCGCTCAACATCGACGCCGACGCCCGTGCCAACCGGGCGGCGATGGGCCGGGCCATGACGGCGGCGGGGTTCGTCAACTACCCCACCGAGTGGTGGCACTGGTCGTACGGGGACCGGTACTGGGCGCTGCTGACCGAAGCGCCGACGGCCAAGTACGGTCCCGCCTCCCTGAGGCCAACCACAGTCTGAGACAGCCGGACCCGGGGGAAACACCGTGGAGAACACCTGCATCGCGACGACGCTGACCATGTCGTCCAAGACCTCCGACACTACGACGCCGAGCACGAACAGGGGCACGAACACGGCGGCCTTCGCCGGCCACATGACCGCCGCCGAGTTCGACAAGGCGTTCACCGCCGTGATGCCGAGGCTGCGGCGCAGGCTGCTGGCCCTGACCGGCAATCCGCACGACGCCGACGACCTGCTCCAGGAGACCTACCTCAGACTCTCCCGCCGGGCACGTGCCCACACGCTGACGCGGCAACAGCAGCCGTACGCCTACACCTGCGCGGCAGCGCTGAACCTGCTGCGCGACCTGTGGCGGCACCCCTCGCGTCAGGAGCGCTGCACCGACCGGCTGCCGGAACACGGCTGGGACGGCGGCTTCGCGAGCCGGGAGGCCGAGGCGGTGACGGCCGCGCTGCTGCGCGGGCTGTCTCCCAAGGAGGCGGCGGCCGTGATCCTGGTCGACATCGAGGGCCTGACCCACGACATGGCGGGGGAACGGCTGGGCGCCCACCGCGGCACGGTCCAGCGCAACCGTATGCGCGGCCTCGCCAAGATCCGCGCCGCGCTGGACACATAGAACGCATTGGGCATATAGGACGTGTTGGACACATAGGACGCGTTGGACACACAGGAACCGACCGCCGCACCAGCCGCCTCCTCCGCGACGGCAGCACGAGGCAGCCCGACCAACTGCCGGAATCCGCCGACCCGTACAGCACCCGCGCACATCGCACCGACCACACCAGGGGGAACCCATGCGCCGCACCAACCGCACTCTCGCGACCGCGGGAGGACTGCTGCTCGCCACCGCATTGACCTGTACCGGTACGGCGATGGCCGCCTCGTCGCCGGTCTCCTCGACGGCCGTGGCCGCCGCCGACTGCCGTCCCCTGGCGGATGCGCCCGCCCAGGCACAGGCGATCGTCAACGCCGCGTGCTCACAGATCGGGGTGCCGTACTCGTGGGGCGGCGGCTCCGTCCACGGGCCGACGTACGGTCAGGACTACCCCGGCGGCGGCCCCGGCGCCCACGACAGCCAGGTGAAGGGCTTCGACTGCTCGCACCTGGTGCAGTACGCGGCGTGGCAGGGAGCGGGCATCGCCCTGCCCGAGGGGACGTGGAACCAGGCCAAGTGGAGCGGTGCCACCGCCCGGTTCACCCGAGCCCAGGGGATCGCTCCGCTGCAGCCGGGCGACCTGCTGCTGTGGGGGTCGGACCCGGCCAACCTCGGCAGCGTCCACCACATCGCCATCTACCTCGGCAACGGCAAGATGGTCGAGGCCCGGGAGTCCGGAACGCTCGTGATGGTCAGCGACGTACGGCTCAACTCCCAGTACGCGGGCGCTCTGCGCATCGCCGGCGGCGAGCAGCCGCCCGCGGGCACCAAGCGGTTCATGACCTGGGGCACCGATGTGAGCCTGCGTCCTGATCCCAGCACCCGGCAGCCTCCCGTGGGCCGGCTGCCCGGCCCCACGGCCGTGGACGTGCTCTGCCAGACACACGGGGAGTCGATCACCGCCGAGGGCTACACCAACGACGCCTGGTCCTACCTGCCGAAGTACAAGGCCTGGATCTCGAACATCTACATCAACGACCCGGCGGCCTGGCTGCCCGGGGTTCCCACCTGCTGATCCACGGGGTCGGCACGCCGCATCCCGCACACACCTGACACCTCGCACCCGACATCCCTCACCCGACATCCCTCACAGAGGAGACTCCGCCATGCGCACACTCAAGCGCAGCAAGTCCATCGGCCTGTTCATCGCCACGGTCGCCGCGGCCGGGCTGGTCCCGCTCGCGGCCGGCACGGCCGACGCCGCCCCGGTCGCCGCGGCCGCGGCCGCCGGTTCCTGCCCGGCCGCCGGCACCGTGACCCAGGGGTACCACTCCGGCCATGACGGCGTCGACATCGCCAACACCCGCGGTACGCCGATCTACTCCACCGGGGCCGGCACCGTCATCGTCTCCGGCACCGCCAGTGGCTACGGCCAGTGGATCCGCATCAAGCACGACGACGGCACCGTCACCGAGTACGGCCACATGTACGAGCGTCTCGTCTTCGTGAACCAGCGGGTGAACAGCGGTCAGGCGATCGCGTACATGGGTTCCGAGGGCCAGTCCACCGGGCCGCACCTGCACTTCGAGGCGCACGCCTCCACCGCCAGCACCCGGGGCATGGACCCCGGCCCCTACCTGGCCGCGCGCGGTGTGAGCCTGCCGTGCACCCCGGGCGCCGGAACGCCCAGCACCAACTTCACCACCTGGGGCACTTCGGTTAGGGTGCGCCAGGAGCCGCGCCTGAACGCGGCGGTCGTGCGCACGCTGACCGGGCCGACCGCGGTCTACGTACAGTGCCAGACGCGCGGCGACACGGTCACCGCCGAGGGCTACACCAACGACGCCTGGTCCTACATCCCGGCACTCGGCGGCTACATCACCAACATCTACATCGACCACCCCTCCTCCTGGCTGCCCGGGGTGAACCAGTGCTGACCGCCGCCCTGAGCCGTCTCCGCGCCGGTACGAAGGGTGCCGCGGCGGTCGCGCTGGCCGCCGGGCTGCTCCTCTCCCCCGCCCTGGCCTCGTCCGCGCAGGCCGCCGACTCGGCGCCCTGCACCCCTGACCCGAACTACAAGGGCTGGTTCCGGTGCCCGATCTGGGGCTCGAACGTCAACCTGCGTTCCGCCCCCGATCCGCAGGCCCCGGTCACCGCCACGTCGCCCGACGACGGCTTCCTCATGGTGCTGTGCCAGGTCAAGGGCGGCCGTGCGACCTACGGCGACTACTGGCACACCTGGTGGGTGAAGACCCCGGCGGTGGGCATGGCCCCGTCCTCGTACATGAGTGAGATCTTCCTCGTCGGAGGCGGCAACGACGAGCGGGATTCGGGCCTGCCGAACTGCTGAGCGCCGACCCGCGCCGACCGGATGCCCCGGGACCACAACAGGTCCCGGGGCATCCGGCGTTTCGGGCTCTCATCCACCCTCTGGGCTCTCATACGGCACGGGACGTGCTCCCGTCCTACGTGTGGTGCGAGCGACGCATCTCCGGCCCACCTCCATCTCCATCTCCACCACCCCCCTCTCCACCGATCCCGAGGACAACCATGATCACCTTGAGCAGCGCACGGGGCACGGTGCGGGCGGGCGTGCTGACCGCCGCCTTCACCGCGCTCCTGTGCACGACCGCGACCACCGTCTCCGTCGCGTCCGCCGAGTCCCCCTCGCCGAGCCCGGCGGCGGTGCAAGCCGACGTGCCGGCCGGGGTGACGGCGGGCGTCGCCGTCTTCGACCGCCAGACCGGCACCTTCACCGAACAGCTGAACACGTCCGCGCAGTTCAGGTCCGCGTCGGTGGTGAAGCTGCTGATCGCCCTGGACGTGCTCTGGAACCGCAGCCCCGACGCCCTGGCGGCCACGGACCGGGCCCGGATCGACACCATGCTGCGCGGCAGTGACGACACGGCCGCGAGCACGTTCTGGTCGAACAACGGCTCGGGGGCGATCGTCGACCGGATGGTCACCCGGCTCGGCCTGACCGACACCGCCCGCCCGCCGTCGACCCACCCCGGCTTCTGGGGCTACACGGCTCTGTCGGCCCGTGACACCGTGAAGATCTACCGGCATCTGCTGGACTCCGCCCCGGCGGCGACGCGCGACTACCTCCTCGGCAATTTGCGGCAGTCCACCCGCTGCGCCACCGACGGCTACGACCAGCACTTCGGCATCGCCGGCTCCTTCAATCGCCCCTGGGCCGTCAAGCAGGGCTGGTCGGGCTTCAGTTCGGGCGGCTGCGCGGCACCGACGTCGACGGCCGCGAAGGCCGCTGCAGCCGATGAGGCCGCTGGGGAACCGGCGGGAACGGCCGCCGCCCCGACGCCGGCGGGCGCTGACGCCGTGGACCTCTCCCGTCCGGCACTGCACTCGACGGGAGTGGTGGGCGCGGGTGACCGTTCCATCGTGGCGGTCTACACCCTGCACCCCAGCGGAACGTCCTACGGCAAGGCCTACACGGACATCGGCCGGCTGACCCGTTCGCTGAACGTCCCCGGCGCCTCCCGTCCCGCCGGTACGTGGATCGGCACCTGGGGCAGCGGGGTCCGGGTCCGTACCCAGGCGACGACCGACTCCGGGGCCATCACCACGCTGCCCGCCGGAGTCGAGGTCCTGGTCGGCTGCCAGAAGCGCGGCCAGCAGGTCAGCCAACCGCCCTACGTCAACGACTGGTGGGCCCAACTGCCCCAGTACGGCGGCTACATGACCAACATCTACCTCAGCGTGCCGGACAACCAGGTGCCTGGCGTACCGGTCTGCTGACCGGGCGGGGGAAGCGGCTCCAAGTCGGACGGCAACCGGTCGGGCAGCGTGACCGGCCGGTCCATCCCAGGCCGGGTGCGGGTGTCCTTCTCCAGGGCCTGGACGGTCTTGGGGACGGACGCCTCGCCGTATCTGCCGGTTCGTCAGTTCGGCGAACCACCGATCCACACGGCAGGCGCCCGGCGCGGGGACGGGGGGACGACCGGTCTGCGGACCGGCTGGGCGCGCCGAAGCCGGCTCAGACGCGCAGGGTGACGCCGAAACGGGTCCTCATCCGCCGCAGTTCCCACAGGGAAACGGCCGTCACCGACAGCGGTCCCCCCAGCATGGAGGAGAACTGGACGACGGGCGGGCCCCCCGGCATGCCGGTGTCGATGATGTTGAAGGCCGCGAACACCCACACCAGCGTCAGGGTCAGGATGGGCGGCAGCGTGGGGTGGACCTGGGCGCTGTTGAAGGTGCTGCGGGCCGAGTACAGCGACGCCAGGAAGAAGAAGGGGAGACCCCACACGACGACGATGAGCGCGGCGACAGCCCATGCGTATTCCCACAGGCTCCTCCCGTCGTGTGCGTCGATATGGGTCGCGAGAACGAGGACTCCGCCGATGACGACCAGCGTCAGCACGTACCAGCCGACCGCCTTGAGCGGAGCGCGCAGCCGGGAGCGCAGATGCGGACGCAGGTGCGGAGGCGCGTAGTACATGAATCCGAGGATGACCAAAGGCCCGGCGATGAGCAGCACGAACGGAGCGGCGATGAGGTTGGCGACGCCGCCCCAGGCCGCGTCCTCCCAGCGGTCGCGGTCCGCGTTGTAGGCGAGGACCAGGGCGATGGTGGCGGCAGCACCGAGCACCGTGCGGGCCAGCTGGACCCGGTCCACGACGCGGTCCACGATCCGGCCTTCGCCCTCCTGCGCGAAGAGCCTGGTGGCGACGCGGTGCGCGGAGCGCAGGACCGCGGAGACCAGCCCGAAGAGTGAGAGGTACGACAGGCAGCCGCGGGAACGCCGGACGGCGGGCCTCGTGGGCTGGGGATCGTAGGGATAGGGAGGCTGGTTCGGGTACGGGCCCGGATTCGGTGGCGGTGGACCGTACGGGCCGCCCTGCGGTGATCCGTAGGGAGCACCCCAACCGCCCATGCCTCCCGGTCCGTTGCCGTCAGCTTGACCGGGGCCGTGACCCGGCCCCCATCCCCCCGTAGCCATGCGACTCCCCGTTCATCTCGCCCACTTGCTGTGGGCGTCCTGCGATGCCACGCCGCAGTGTAGTGACACAACCCGCGACAGAGGCCGCGCTCGTTGCCGATCGCGCCACCTGGGTAAACCCCCGCCGTGGGCGTCGACACGTGTGCCCCGCGGGGCCCGAACCGCCCGGTCTCACGTCAGCTCAGGCTGAAGCCCGGCTGCTGCAGCTTGACCTCGAGGTGCTCGATGTCCGTGAACCGGACCTCTTCCAGGCTGCCGGCTCGGCCGACGGCCACCGTCCTGGAAGTACTCCTCCTTGAGCGCTTCCGCCGCGATCTCCTGGAGCCGGGTGTCGCTGGCATCCTGCTCCTGGGCCTCCGAGAGGGGGCGGTGTCCGGCGGCGGGGCGACGGCCGGATGCGGCCCTATTCAAGATCCCCTCGCCCCACACCGAGATCATCTGCGACGCGAAGCAGGGGCATCCGGCCGCTTTCACAACACCGCTCAGCTGGCGTGATCCCGGGCAGAAGGGGCACGCGGTCCAGCAGATCGCAGTCCTACGACGTCTCAGCGAGTTCCGGGAGTCCGTCATGGTCATTGCCGCCCGTGTCGTCCTGGGCGTGCCGGCCTTCCCGCCCCCTTGTGTCTCCGCATCCGCACAACGGCGCGAACCGCAGCCATGGTCCCGGCCGGCCCGCCCGGCCGCAGGCGCCCGGCACACTGGAGAGGCCACGAAGTACGCCCTTCAGCTCCGGCTCCCGCGCGGCCGGCCGCAGCGGCTCCGCTGCGCGCGGGACCCGCCGCCCTCTTCCGTTATGGGTTGTGACCCCCGTCCCTCGCGGCGGCCGTCCTCCAGCCGCACCCGCCGGCGCGGCGGGCGGACACCGTCCCCACCGGCACCCAGGAACAACCGGGAGATACGTCATGCCAGACAACGACGATGCGGCCCGTTCGCACAAGGACGACGCGACGACAGCCGAAGAGGACCTGCTCGACGGCCTCAGCGTCGACGAACGGCGCCCGGAAAAGCCGATTCTCCTCGAAGCCGACGGAAGCCCCCTGGACACCTGGCGGGAGAACTATCCCTACGACCACAAGCTGAAACGGTCCGAGTACGAGCGGACCAAGCGGGTCCTGCAGATCGAGCTATTGAAGCTGCAGCGCTGGGTGAAGGAGACCGGCCAACGGGTCGTCGTGCTGTGCGAGGGCCGTGACGCAGCCGGTAAAGGCGGCACCATCCAGCGCTTCACCGAACGGCTCAACCCCCGAGGCGCCCGCGTCGTGGCCCTGGAGAAGCCGACCGAACGGGAACAGGGCCAGTGGTACTTCCAGCGCTACGTGACCCACCTGCCCTCCCGCGGTGAGATCGTCTTCTTCGACCGCTCCTGGTACAACCGGGCCGGCGTCGAGCGCGTCATGGGCTTTTGCACAGAGGCCGAATACCGCACCTTTTTGGAACAGGCCCCCTTGTTCGAGGAGATGCTGACCAAGGACGGCATCCTGCTGGCAAAGTTCTGGTTCTCCGTATCCCAGGCCGAACAGCGCACCCGTTTCGCCATCCGCCAGGTCGACCCGGTACGCCGCTGGAAACTCTCCCCCACCGACCTCGCCTCCCTCGACCGCTGGGACGACTACACCAGAGCCAAAGTCGACATGTTCCGCGCCACCGACACACCCCACGCCCCCTGGACCGTGGTCAAAAGCAACGACAAGCGCCGTGGCCGCCTCGAAGCCATGCGCAGCCTGCTGTACCGCTGCGACTACCCCGCCAAAGACCACACCGCCGTAGGCAAACCCGACCCCCTCATCGTCGGCGCCGCCGACACCCTCCTCGAACCCGACGAAGAACCCACCGACCTCTCCCCCACTCCCCTCGCCGGATACGACCAACGCCCCGGCCAGCACCCCGATCCCGAACCAGAGGCCTGAAACACCCCAAGCCGAACACCTCGCGCCTCGGCTTCCGACGTACGAGGTCAGCTGGTACAGGCAGCGCCTGCATCTATGGCATGCGCAACGACAGCGACGGCGACGGCGACTGGGAGGACGGCAGCCCGGCCGCCAGACCGCCGGATCGGTGGAACCTTTACCGGTAGCGGAGCGTTCACCGGAAAAGATCACACAGCTCGAGCACCGAGGTGACAATCGATGGCACTGTTCGACCGGCTCAAGGACCAGGCCAAGACCTTGCAGCAGCAGGCACAGGGCAGGCAGGCCGGTGCCCCGGCCGGCGGCCCGCACGGCGGTGCCCCGCAGGGGGGCTCACGCGGTGGCTCCCGCGCGCAGCTGACGGGTCTGCTGAAGACCCAGCTCAGCTCGATCAAGACCGAGCTGAAGAGCGGCGCCTACCGGGACGCGAGCATGGCGGTGTGCGCGCTGGTCGCCGCGGCCGACGGCCACGTAGACGCGAACGAGATCCAGCAGATGGAGTCCATGATCCTCAACAACGAGGTGCTCCAGAACTTTCCCCCCGAGCAGCTGCGCCAGCGCTTCCACAAGCACGTCGACCAGCTCACCCGGAACTTCGCTCAGGGCAAGGCCGAGGCGCTGCAGGACATCGCCAAGGCCGCCAAGAAGCCCAACGAGGCCCGGGCGGTCATCCAGACCGGCATGGTCATCGCCGGCGCCGACGGCCACTTCTCCCAAGCCGAGCAGATGATCCTCCGCGAAGCGTGCACGACCCTGGGGCTCTCCCCCACGGAATTCCAGCTCTGACCCCAGCGGCCGACGCGGATAGGGACGGTCTTGAACAGGCCGTCCCGCCAACGGGTGCCCACGCCGACGAGGGGGTGAGCTGGAGGCCTTGCTCAATCGCCGCGTCTTGCGGCTTTCCTCCTCCCTGCCCGACTCGCCAGCCACTGTCCGGCCGCGTTGCCCACCGCCAGGACGCCGGCGAAGGCAAGCGCGTCGAGCCACGTCTTGTCCCGCAGGACACGCCACACCACCGCCATCGCCCCGTACACGACCAGCCACACGGCCACAACGGCCGTCCCACGCACCCACCGCCGAGACCACCACCCGGCTGACCACTCCCGTCCGTGCATGCCAACCGGCGGGATCAACGCACCCGGTCGTAGACCATGGCGATCTCGCCCAGATCGCCGGTCTCCTGATGGGTGAGCTTCCACTTCGAGCTCGGCAGGCCGTCGTCGAACAGCCTTTGCCCGCCCCCGAGGATCTCGGGCAAGATCAGGAGATACAGCCGGTCCAGCAGATCTGCCGAAAGAAGCGCCTTGATGACGCTGGCGCTGCTGTTGACGAGGATGTCGCCCTCGCCGGTGGCCCTGAGGTCGGCGACGACATGCGCAGCGGGGGCGTTCACCACGCGACTGTGGTCCCACGGCGCCTCAGCCAGCGTGGTGGAGAGGACCACCTTTTCCGTGTCGACCAGCCACTTCGCGTATCCACGATCGCGCGGATCGGCGTTCTCGTCAGCGGCGACCGACGGCCAGTAGCCCAGGAAGCCCTCGGCGTTGATCCTGCCGAGAAGCGCCGTCGTCGCGTTCTCCCAGATGCGGGCGAGGTGGTTTCGCGCGACCTCGGTGGTCACGTACGGGATGAAGGCACCGAAATCACCGGCTCCGCCTGGACCGTTGTAACGCCCATCGAGGCTGAGAGCCAGGTTCGCGGTCACTCTGCGGCCCGTCGAGTTGGTCATGTCGTACTCCTCGTATCGGTGCTGTCGGTGTGGTGAGCGTCTGCGGCGAGGGCCGCCACGAGCTTGTCGAGGCTCTGCCCGAAGCCGATCTCGATGCCGGCGATGAAGTCGGCGGAGTCGACCGTGCTGTCGGTGATCCGCCACTGGACGTCGAGGTCCGTGCCGGTATCGGTGAGCTGCAGGCCAAGGTCGACGTGGGCAGTGAACGCGATGCCTCCGTCGGGCAGCACGGGAGAGAGTCGGTAACTGAGGCGCTCACCTGGGCACACGTCCTCGACGACTCCCTCGGCGCGACCGACGACCAGGTCGGAGCCGTCGGTGTCCTCGGCGTCGCGGTACTCCTGGACGATCCGGCCACCTGGTCGCGCCTCGAAGATGAGCTCGGAGACGCGCAGGTCCTCCGGCGTCCACCAGCGGACGAGCAGGGGTACTTCGGTGAGATATCGCCAGGCCAGTTCCGGGCGCCCCGTCAGCGACCGGTGGAACCGGAACGAGCGGCCGTCGGCCCACCCTGACTCTTCCGCGGCGAACCGCTCCGCGCGGAGACTCATTCCGTAGCGGTCGTAGGTCGCGCGTGAGCCACCGTCCCGGTCCGCGGTGTCGGCGAGCCCGTTCAGTACAGCAGCCAGGTCCCGCAAGGGGGCGGGCTGGAGCGCGTAGACACGGCGCTGGCCGGTGCGCTGCGAGGTCACGATGCCAGCACGTTCAAGAGTCTGCAGGTGTTTGGTCGTCTGTGGCTGGCGCGCCTCGGCGAGCTGGGCAAGAACACCGACCGAGCGGGGCCGCTCGGCCAGCAGTTGCACCAGCCTCCAGCGGGCCGGGTCGGCCAATGCGGTGAGCAGTGTGTCCATGCCTGAAAGTATTCCTCATCGTGAATATTCGTGTCAAGGAATATCTCGCACCTCCGTCAGGGCCTCCAGCAGCGGCGCGGGGGCAAAGCTCGGGTTCGGCCCAGGGCCAGGGGCACGGGAGCGGCTCGGGACTGACGAAGAACGAAGCCGAGGCACATGGCCCGGGCTCGCCTCCACCACATGCCTTCGCCGAGACCCGGTCCGAGGTTCAGAGCGGAGCCCCGACCCCGTCCTCGCGCTCAACTGAAAGCTCGCCCCAGACCCCGTCCCGGGGACCGGGAACAATTCCGGTACCTCCCTCACCCGCCCCGTCGTCCGAGGCGGGCGCCGGCGCCCAGATCCTCGGTGGGCAGTTCGACGACATCGTCTACAGCGGGCGGGGCAGCGCCAAGTTCGCCATGGACACCACCCCGCCTCCCGGCTACGTCCTGGTCGACTTCGCCCGGACCGGCCAGGGGTACTTCGGCCTTGACTCCATCGACTGGGACGGCAGGGAGGCCGTTGGGAAACTCGGACACCTCCGACCGGTTCGAGCGGCGGGTGATGTGGTGCGACAACCTGTACCCGCTGCGCTTCCGCGTCAGCTGCGGCGACCGCGACGAGTGGACCATCGTGATCCGGCCCGTCAGCGCGGTGCGCGGGCTCGGCGAGGCGGCCACCGGCCAAGGCTCCGAGGTACTGCTGCACACCGGGCCCGCCGGGGAGCTGGTCTCCCGTCTGCGTCCGACGGAGTCAACCGGGTCCCTGCGCGTCCAGGGGTACAAGCCCCGTCGCCCCGGCACCCCCGCCACCTACCCGGACCTGCTGGCGAGCGAGTCCGGGCGGAGCCCGAAGGACGCGCGAGTACTGCCCGAGGGGCCGCTGCTCGTGGCGGTCGTCCAAGGCGCGGGCGACTGGTCGCTGGAAGTTCATCCCCCGAGGACGGTCCTACCCCAGCGGAAGCGCACCAGTTTCTGGCGCCGCATCGGCAGGTTCAAGATCCAACGCCGTTTGTCGCGACGGCCGCCGGTCGGCGGGTTGGGGGACGCAGTGGTGCCTGCTGGCACGTGACGTGGTGGCCCTATCCCTGAAGTGATCGCATTGGGTGGGGTGTTCGAGGGTCCACGGCTGCAGGCCCAGACCTCCGCCGAGGTTGGTGGTGGGCTGCTGAGCGGGGGGCGGTAGCGGGCACGACGCCGCGGTCGTGCGGGAAACGGCGCCCCTGGAAGTGGTTCACGGCCCGCGCCTGCGGCGTCCGGGAAGAACCGTGGGGCGGATGCCGGTGCCACCGCAGCACGGGGCCCACCCCGTCACCCGGCGCCCGCTCCAGCCCTGCGGGCAGTGAGCAGCAGGTACTCCCACTCCATGGCCCCGTCCCGCAGCGCGCCGCCCGCCAGCCTGGTGAGGGCGGTGTCCAGGGCGGCGGTCCGCTCGGGGTCGTCGGCGAGGTTCCGGTAGACCGCGATGGTCGGCCCGTAGGCGGTCTTGAAGAAGTCGCGGAACTCCTCCGGCTCCCGGAACATGTCCACACGGATCGTCCGGCGGTGCGCTTCGACATCGGTGACGCGGTCGCCGAGCAGCGCGCGCACATGCTCTTCCTGGCCCCACAGCGGCGGCGGCTGCGCCCCGGGAGGAGGCGGCGGGGCGAACGGCTTCATCGTGGCGAACATCTGCCCGATGAACCCCTCGGGGGTCCAGCTGAGCAACCCGATCGTGCCTCCGGGGCGGCAGACCCGCACCAGCTCATCGGCGGCGGTCTGGTGGTGCGGGGCGAACATGACCCCGACGCAGGACATCACCGTGTCGAAGCTTCCGTCCTCGAACGGCAGCGCCTCGGCGTCCGCCTCCTGCCAGCTCAGCGTGGCGCCGCGGGCCTCGGCCTCCTGCTGCCCCCACGGCCAGCAACTCGGGCGTGAGGTCGGAGGCGACCACATCCCCGCCTGCCAGCGCGGCCGGGATCGAGGCGTTCCCGGACCCGGCGGCGACGTCCAGCACCCGGTCGCCGTCCTTGACCGCGCACGCCTCCACCAGCACCGGTCCGAGTCCCGCCACGACCTGCCTGGCCACCGCCGGGTAATCACCGAGCGCCCACATCGTCCGGTGCTTCGCCTTGAGGGCACGGTCCGCCTCGCGCTCATCCGCCGTGTCCGTCATGCCACTTGCCTCCCTCGTCCCCCGTGGTGCCGATGGCTGTCCTTCTTCGAGCGTAGGGCCCGGCGCCATCCACGCCGGCGAGCGCCGTACCGCCGGCCGGGTGCACCCACGTCAACGCCAGCGCCATCTGCGCGGCCACAGCCCAAGACCAGGACGTGGACGCGCTACGGCGACGGATCGCCGACCATGCGGTCACACCTGCTCGCGGCTGCCACTGCCACCACGGTTCCGTCGGACGACCTGGACCTCGGCCTGCACGCGCTCATCCGGCACACCGAGGTCCGCGTCGAGCTGTGCGCGGAGTAGGGGGCCGCTTCCCGCACCGCAATCCGAAGCCCGCCGGTCAGTGCGGTCAGCCGTCGAGCACGGCGGAAGGTGCGTCACCGTTCTGGACCTGTTGGGCCCGCGTGGCGAGCACCGTGGCCAGGTCCCGGACCTGCTCCTCGTCGGTGCCGCCCTTCTTGGCGGCAGCCGTCTCGGTCCACAGCAGCGTCGTGCCGACCCGGGTCTGGGTCACGGCGCCGGGCTCGCCGTTGTAGCCGGAGGAACCGAATCGGGCGTCGCGCTCGTCACCGATCGGGCCGATTCCCAACGTCTTGGCCCTCAGTCCCGCCCTCTTGCCGTAGTAGCCGTCCCAGAGCACGTTGTACGCCTGACGGGCGGCCTGTTCGCTGTCGTAGGCGACGATGAGGAAGCTGGCGGTGGCGGCGTTGTCGTCGCGTCGGAAGGTCGAGGCGCCGTAGAAGCGGGAGTTCTCGCAGCCCGCGTTGTCCTTGATGGGGCAGGCCTGCGAGCGGTAGAGGTTGTCCATCTCGACGGCCGTGGGCGGAGCGGACTCCTTCCACCCCGTCATGGCCTCGCCATCCGGCAACGCCTCGCGTACTTGTTCCTTCGTCAGCGCCACCGGCTTGCCGTGCCCGCTGCCGCTCTCCGCGTCGCCGCCGCAGCCGGTCAGCAGCAGGGCCGTCGCGATCGCCACGGACCACCGGTAGTTCCTCATGGTCATGCCACCACTCCCTTGAGCGGTGATCTTACGTGGACCGTCTTCTGGTGCGTCGAGCTGCGCGGTGACGGAAGGTCTCGCTACGCCGTTCGAGTGGTGCCATCAGGTCCCTGGTCGTAGCGTCGGAACCGGGACATCCGGCAGCGAGCGGCAGCGGAGAACGGCCATGCACATGCGCGCACTCACCACGACGGTCACACTCTTGGCGCTGGCCGCCTCCACCACCGCGGCGGGCATACCGACCGAAAGCCGGTCCGCCCCGGAGCCGGCCGCCCGGATCGCTCAGCAGCCCACAGATCGTCCTGTCCTCGTCGACTGCTTCTGGCGCCCCGAAGTACGCCCGACCGAGTTCATCCTCGCCTGCGGTGACGGAAACAGTCGCCTGGCCTCCCTGCGCTGGTCCCGGTGGGACGCGGGCGCGGCGCGGGCCGAGGGCGTGAACTGGGTCAACGACTGCAAGCCGTACTGTGCGGCGGGCCGCTTCCACGCCTACCCGGTGACCGTGCGGCTCGACCGAGCGGAGCCCTGGAAGAAGCGGCCTGAACTCTCGCACTACTCCCGCATCACGCTCGTCTACACGGACAACCGGCCGGAACGGGTCGCCCAGACCGTTTCCTATCCGCTCTGGGACTGAGCAGCGGCGACCTGTTCCGTCTGCGTGCCCGACGAGGTGACCACCTCGGAGCGTCGGTCACCCCGGTCCATGCGGCCACCCATGAACGCCAGCCCCAGCCCCGCAGCGCCCAGGGCCGCGCCGACCAGGGCCGGTGATGCCCAGCCCCAGCCCGCGGAGATGGCGAGGCCACCGAGCCAGGCGCCGCCCGCGTTGGCCAGGTTGAAGGCGGAGTGGTTGGAGGCCGCCGCCATGGTCGGGGCGTTCTTCGCCTTGGCCATCAGCAGGATCTGGACGGGGGTGGTGATGAGGGCGCCCATCGCGCCGATGAAGGTGATCGTGATCAGGGCGGGCACGGTGCTGTGCACGGTGAAGTAGAACACCACCAGAGCCGCGGACAGCAGGGCGAGTCCCGCGTACAGCGTCGGGCGCAAGGCGCGGTCCGTGAGCGGGCCCGCGGCCAGGGTGCCGAGCGTCATGCCGACGCCGTAGAGCGCGAGGACGAGCGTGGTCGAGGAGTCGGAGAAGCCCGTCAGGTTCGTCAGCATGGGGACCAGGTAGCTGTAGACGGCGAAGAAGCCGCCGAAGCCCACGACCGCCGTGGCCAGGCCGATGAACACCTGCCGGTTGCCCATGGCGCGCAGTTCGTGCCGGATGCCCGCCTGGTCCCCGCGGGGCTGGTGGGGGACGAACGCGGCCAGTGCGGCGAGGGCGACGAGGCCGATGACGGCGACCGCGACGTAGGCGGACCGCCAGCCCAGCTGCTGTCCGAGGGCCGTACCGGCCGGGACGCCGATGATGTTGGCGATGGTCAGCCCGAGGAACATCCTCGACACCGCGCGTGCGGCCCGGTCGGGGGCGACCAGGCGGGAAGCGACGACCGCGCCGACACCGAAGAGCGCTCCATGGGGCAGGCCGGCCAGGAAGCGTGCGGCGAAGAGCAGGCCGAAGTCGGGGGCGAGCGCGGACGCGACGTTGCCGATGACGAACAGCCCGGACAGGAGGAGCAGCAGCCGCTTGTGGGGTATGCGCGCGCCGAGGCCGGTCAGGACCGGGGCACCGACGACGACACCCAGCGCATAGGCGGAGACGACGTTGCCGGCCTGCGGCACGGACACGTCGACCCCGTCAGCGATCTGGGGCAGCAGTCCCATCGTGGCGAATTCGGTGGTGCCGATGCCGAAAGCGACAACAGCCAGGGCCAGGAGAGCCAGTGGCATGGCGCAGGAGAACCTTTCGGAGCGGGTGCGGCCGCGATGGTGCGGCTGGTCGGGGACGGGGTGGTGCCGTGCCTCGTTGCCCGGCGCTCCCTGGGCATGAAACGCCCGTAACGAGTGCAGCAGCCGTACGGAGTCAGGCATTCCAAGATCTCGCCGCGCTCTGCGTGATCCATGCCACATCGCTACGACAGCGAGTTCCGCCGGGTGGCCACTGCCGGCCTCGGGCCGCCCGCTCTGTCGCGGATCCCGGGACCGGGCGGCCCAGCTGTTGTACGTCCTGCCGTCGTACCGGGCAGGGTCAGGCACACCCGAGCGGCGGGACCTCTACCGGAGTGCGTACATGCGGATGATGACGGCATCGTCGCCGTCCGGACGGGCGAGCCCGACGAAGACTGTCTCCGCGAGCCAGCGGTGCGCGGCGGCGTCGGTACGGAAGACCGGTGAGGTGCGGTAGTAGTGACCGGCCTCGGAGACCTGCAGATCGCCGTCGAACTGGTCCGGGGTGTCGGCCTTCGGCCGGTAGTAGCCGCGGTTGACGACGTCGATCACGGCACCGTCCTCCGCCTGGAGGAGATAGCGGGCCTCCAGCTCGCACACTTCCCCGCGGGTGCTGCTCCAGTCGCCACCGCCGGACAGTACCTTCCCCCGCAGCCGGGGCCCCTCCACGCTGCCGCCGGTGATGGGGGTGAACTCGGTGACCTCTCCGTCACCGTTGCCGATGTGCAGCGTCTCGGACACTTCAGCACGGATCTCGAACGCGAAGTCGAGGGCGGGAGTGAAGGACATGGCGGTTCTCCGCTTCTGTGATTGAGGGGCGACCTGTCTTGTGGGCCGCGAGATGGTCGCGTCCTGCTCTTGACGCGTTAGCTCACCAGATGCAAGCGTGACATGCAACAGCGTTATATGACACTCGTTTACGACGACGTCTGGTCACCCTTCTCCTTCTCACCTCCCGGCGTCGGGCGTCCCCCTCTTCCCTTACTGCTCTCGGCAAGGAGCATCAGTTATGGCTGCGAAGAAGACGGTGCTGACGGTGTTCACCAGCGTGGGACTGCTGGCCGCCACCGCCTGCACCGGTTCGTCGAACGGAAACGGCGAGACCGCCGAGCCCGAGCGCCTGACCACCACCACGGCACCCGGCAGCGCGCAGGTCGACCGCGTGACCTGGGCCCTGCCCTACGGCGAGCCGACGACCCTGGACCCGGCGAAGGTGGGTGACTACTCGCCGCAGACGGTCGGGGCGAACCTCTGCGACACGCTGACGCGGATGAACGCGGACTTCTCCGTGCGGCCGGGACTCGCCGAGAAGGTCACCTGGAGCAACGACAGCACCCTGGTGCTCGATCTCCGCCCGGGCGTGACGTTCTGGGACGGCTCACCGATGACGCCCGAGGATGTCGTCTTCAGCCTGGAGCGCCAGCGCGACCCCAGGACACAGGCGCTGTACGGGAACTACCTCACCGCCGTGACGTCGATCAAAGCCACCGGCCCCCGCCAGGTGACGCTGCGGACCAAGGAGTTCGACCAGACGCTGCCCAAGGCGCTGTCGACGTCGTTCGGCGCCGTGAGCAAGAAGTCGTACACCGAACAGGCGGGTGCCGCCTACGGAACGGCCAGGGGCGGCCTGATGTGTACGGGGCCGTTCGAGCTGGGGTCCTGGAAGTCCGGCGGCAGTATCACCCTGGAACGCAACGACTCCTACTGGGATGCCGACCTCAAGCCCAAGGCGCGCCAAATCGAGTTCCGGTTCATCACCAACAACAACAGCCTGACGGGCGCGCTGCTCTCGGGTGAGGTCGACGGCACGTACGAACTGCCGCCGAGCAGCGCCACCGCCCTGACGAGAACCGACAAGGGGGCCGTGCACCTCGGCCCGTCGACCCAGAACGTGCTGCTGATCCCGGGGAACGCCGCTTCGCCCGCGGCCGATCGCAAGGTGCTGGACGCACTGTCCCTGGTGATCGACCGCGAAGCACTGATCAAGAACGTCTTCGGCGGCGACGCCACCACGCTGAAGTCGCTCGTTCCGCCGTTCACCTGGCACGGGGACAAGGCCGCCGCCCGGTACGACGCGGCCTACGCCGCACTGCCCGACGCCCCGAAGCCGGACGCCGAGAAGGCGAGGACACTGGTCGCACAGGCCGCCCCCCTCACCCGCCCCCTGGTGGCCGCCATTCCCGCCGGAGACCAGCGATCGCTCCAGGCCATGACCTTCATCCAGGCCGCGGCCAAGAAGATCGACGTCGCCATCGAGATCAAGCAACTGCAGCCGACCGAGATGTCGTCCCTCTTCTACGATCCCTCCGCCCGCGAGAGCCTCGACCTCATCCTCACCTTCGGCTACGTCGGCATGCCCGACCCGGCGTCCTACGTCGCCGAGAGCGTCACTCCCGGCGGCATCTTCAACTGGACGAACTACGACAACCCCGAGGTCACCCGCCTGCTCGAGCAGGCCCGCACCGCCGCCGACCCGGACGCGTCGGCCACGGCGTACGCCAAGGCCCAGGCGCTCTTCACCCCCACCACCCCGGCGGTCTTCCTCGCCACCACCCATGAGCGGATGTTCATGAACAAGCGGGTCAGCGGCGCACCCGCATCATTCGCCTACATGAGCATGCCGTGGGCCGCCCACCTCGGCGGCACCGACAAGTAGCCGGCCCCTTGCCCCCGTATCTGGAGACGACGATGACCGACACCACGGGCGACCAGCCACTGTGGGACCGCTCGGCAGCCGAACTGGCAGCCGGCATCCGGACCAAGAGCTTCTCGGCGACCGAGGTCGCCCAGGCGTTCCTCACGCGTGTCGAGGAGACCAACCCTGCCCTCAACGCCCTCGTGGACATCCGGCCCGACGAGGTGCTCGCCCAGGCCGCCGCCGCCGACGCGACCGTAGCCGCGGGCGGGGACCTGCCTCCGCTGCTGGGCGTTCCGGTGTCCACCAAGATCAACACTTCGCAGCGCGGGTACGCCAACTCGCACGGCGTCGTCGCCTGGGCCGGCGCCCTCGCACCGGACGACGCGGTCTGCGTCGCCGCCCTGCGTGAGGCCGGCGCGACGCTGCTGGGCCGGAGCAACAGCCCCGCCTTCGCCGTGCGCTGGTTCACCGCCAACGACCTGCACGGCCGGACCCTCAACCCGTGGCACCCCGGCCACACCCCGGGCGGCTCCTCCGGAGGAGCCGCCGCGGCGGTCGCTGCCGGAATGACGCCGATCGCGCAGGGCAACGACATCGGCGGTTCCATCCGCTTCCCCGCCTACTGCTGCGGCGCCGTCGGTCTGCGACCCACCATGGGCCTGGTCTCCGGCGTGGAACCACGCGGGGCGGAGGAGTTCGACAGCCCGCTGTCGTTCCAGACCATGGCGGTGCACGGACCGCTCGGCTGGACCGTGGACGACGTCCGGCGCGGACTGCACGCCATGGTGACACCGGACCTGAACGACCCCGTCGGGCTGCCGGTGCGCCCACCGCTGGGCGAGCCCGGCCTGGCCAGGATCGCCGTCGTCCGCGACGCCGGGGTGGTCAAGCCCCACCCCGCCGTGAGCGCCGCGATCGACGACGCCGCCCGCTGGCTCGCCGAGGCCGGTCACGAGGTGGAGGAGGTCGAGCTTCCCCAGCTCGGCGAAGCCGCCCGGCTGTGGTCACTGCTGCTCTACCAGGAGCTACGGACGATGACGTCCGAGATCGAGCTGTTCGGTGACGACGCGGTCCGTGACTCGCTGGCGTCCTCCTTCCGGGCCGCCGCGGAGATCTGGGGCCAGCAGCCCACCCTGGCCGACTACATCCGGGGCTACGCCCGCCGTGGCACCCTGATCGGCCGTCTCCAGCAGTACCTGGGCCGGGACACCATCGTGCTGACGCCGGTCGCGGCCGAGCCGCCGTTCGAGCAGGACGCCGACCTCGCCGGCGACATCCGGATGAGCCAACTGCTGGCCGCGCAGTGGCCGATGCAGTGCGTCCCGGTCCTCGGTTTCCCGGCCATCTCCGTGCCCACCGGCGTCCGTGACGGCCTTCCCTCCGGCGTCCAACTCATCGGCGGACGCTTCCAGGAAGATCTGCTGCTGCACGTGGCCACGGCCATCGAGGCGAGAGCACAGCGCACCCGGCCGACCCTCCCCTGGGCGCAGACGGGCTGACCATCCGCCGCGCGGCCCACGGACGGCGTGCCCTGACGGTCCCCACCGACCGTCAGGGCACGCCGCTTTCCTTCGCCTGCGGGCACACGTGTGCTCAAGGTCGCCACCGTCCGTGCTGACACAAGCGAAAGGACGCCTGTCCGGCTGCTCGCCGGGACAGACGTCCTCCGTCAACGGGTGGACCGTGTGTGCGCCGTAGGTCAGGCGGCGGCGTCGTTCGTTCGCCGCTGCGGCTTCCACCCCGGCTTGGGGATGGAAGCGATCAGACGCCGGGTGTACGGGTCTTGGGGGTCGGCGAGGACTGTGGCGACGGGGCCGTGTTCGACGACCCGTCCCGCCCGCATGACCATGACGTCGTCGCTGATGTGCCGGATGGCCCCGAGGTCGTGCGTGATGAACAGCAGGGCGGCTCCCGTCTCCGCACGGATGCGGGCCAGCAGGCCCAGGATCTGTGCCTGGATGGACACGTCGAGGGCGGCGACGGCCTCGTCCAGGATCAGAACGCGCGGATCGGCGGCCAGGGCGCGGGCGATCGCAACGCGCTGACGCTGTCCCCCGGAGAGCGCCTTCGGCAGCGAGCGCGCCTGCCGGTCGTCCAGGCCGACCATGTCGAGCAGTTCGGCCACGCGGGCGCGGAGCCGGTCCGCTGGCAGGCGCCGATTCAGCGCGACAGCCTCCGCGACGGCGTCACCGACGCGCTGGCGGCGGTCCAGGGAGGAGTACGGATCCTGGAAGACCATCTGGATCTGCCGCGCACGGGTGCGGTGTCCGCCCGACCGGCCCGGCCCGCGCTCCTCGGCGAAGGTGATGCGGCCCCGGCTCGGTCTCTCCAGTCCGGCGATCATGCGCGCGGTGGTGGTCTTGCCCGACCCCGACTCACCGACGATGGCCAAGGAGCCTCGCTCCGGGAGCGAGAAGGTCACCTCGTCGACGGCGACGAAGCCGCCGAACTCCTTGCGGAGGCTGTGTACTTCAAGCATGGCTGGCGGCCTCCTCGGAAGCGGACGCGTGGGGGAAGTGGCACGCGGCGGTGCCGTCACCGGCCGGGCTCGGTTCCGGCCGGTGGCTGCGGCAGGGGTCCTGGACGCGAGGACATCGGTCGCTGAAGGCGCATCCGTCGGGTGCTTCGAAGCCGGACAGCGGTCTGCCCGGAATCGAACGGGGTTCCGCGCCGACGGCAAGGACCGAGGGACGCGAGGCGAGCAGCGCGCGGGTGTAGGGGTGAGCGGCCCGCCCGCGCAGCCGGTCGGCGGGCAGTTCCTCCACGGTCGTGCCCGCGTACATCACCACGACGCGGTCGCACACGGCGGCCGCGAGTTCGAGGTCGTGGGTGATGAACAGCATGGCGAGACCGCGCGCTTCGCGGGCCTCTCCGATGATGGCCATCACCTCCTCCTGCGTGGTCACGTCGAGTGCGGTGGAGGGCTCGTCGGCGAGGAGCAGGCGGGGCTCGGCCGCCAGGGCGGCGGCGATCATCACGCGCTGGAGCAGGCCGCCCGACAGTTCGTGGGGGCGTTGGCGCATGCGCCGGCCGGCGTCGGCGATGCCGACCTCGCGCAGGATTCCGGTGACCTTCTCGACGGCATCGGCGGCCCGGACACCCCTGGTGGTGGTCAGACCTTCGACGAGGTAGTCACCGATGCTGCGGGCGGGGTTGATGTGGGCCCGCGGGTCCTGGAACACCATGGCGACCTCACTCGCCCGGAAGGCGCGGAGACGGTCGGGCCTCATCCGCGGGACGGACTCCCCCGCGAACAGCACGTCTCCGTGGACGCGGGCGCCCTGGGGCAGGAGGCCGAGAACGGAACGGGCCGTCAGAGACTTGCCGGATCCGGACTCCCCCACCAGGGCTACGGCCGCTCCTTCGGGGATGCTGACGTCGGCGCGGTGGACGACGGTCCGGAGCTCGCCGTCGAGGGGCAGGTCGATGCCGAGGGCGTCGATCCGGAGCAGGGGCGATGGACTCATGCGTGCCCTCCGAGCAGACGTCGGGACAGTCCCGTCCCCAGCAGGTTGAAGGCGACGACGACGATCAGGATGGCGATGCCCGCGTACAGCGACTGCTGGGGCTGGCCGGCGAGGATGGAGGGAGCTCCGTTGGTCACCATCAGCCCCCATTCCGGGTCCGGGGGCTGGCTGCCGAGGCCGAGGAAGGAGATCGCGGCGACGTCGAGGAGGGCGTAGCCGAAGCCGATGGTGGCCTGGACGAGGACGAGGGGCAGCAGGTTCGGCAGCAGGTGCCGCAGCCAGATGCGGGCGGTGGGTGCGCCGAGGAGCTGGAGCGCGGAGACATAGGGGAGGTTGCGCTCCTTGATCGCGGCGGAGCGGACGACGCGGGTGATGAGGGGGAGGTACGCGATCGACAGGGCGACGATCGGTGCGGTGAGCCCGGCGCCGAAGACCGCGGCGACGAGGACGGCCATGATGAGCCCCGGGAAGCCGAACACGACGTCCAGAGCGCCCGAGATCAGCCGGTCCGGCCAGCCCCCGAACCAGGCTGCAGCCAGCGCGAGCAGGGTGCCGAGCAGGGTGGAGACGGCGATGATCAGGGCGGGGGCGGCGAGGCTGGCGCGGGTTCCGGTGATCAGCCGGGAGAGGAGATCGCGTCCGGTGTCGTCCGTTCCCAGGAGGTGAGCGGTGGACGGTCCGGCGTGCACGTTCAGGGGATCGACCGCGTTGGGGTCGTGCGGGGCGAGCAGCGGCCCGACCAGCGCCAGCAGAACGAACAGCGCGACGACGCATCCCGCGCCGAACGTCAGGTGGTCCCGCGGGCGTCCGGTACGCCGCTTTGGTGCCAGGGGGGCGAGCAGGGCGGTGGTCATCGGGCCTCCTTCTGCGCGGCCCGGGGGTCGAGGGCGGCGCTGACCAGGTCGACGGTGGTGTTGATGACGACGAACACCACCACGAAGATCAGCGACACGGCCTGTACGACGGCCATGTCCTGCTTGGCGGCGGCCTCGATCATGAGTGCTCCGAGCCCTCCGGTGCCGAACGCCTGCTCGGCGACCGCCGCGGTCGCGATGATTCCGGCGATGCCGACGCCGGAGACGGCGAAGACCGGCCCGGACGCGTTGTGCAGCACGTGCCGACGGATCACCGTGCGTTCGGGGACACCGCGGCTGCGGGCGGTCTCCACGTGCTCCGAGCGTGTCTCCGCGCGGACGGCGGTCCGCGTCACCTGGGCGACGTATCCGATCCAGGTCAGGGCCAGGGCGACAGCGGGCAGCGTCAGGTGCGTCAGCGTGCCGGTGAAGCCCTCGCCCGCGCCGTAGACGGGGAACCAAGGGAGTTGGACGGCGAAGAGCCAGATGAGCAGAACCGCCATGACGAAGGTCGGAACCGCCATCGCGCCGGCCGTCAGGGTCGTGACGAGGGTCTCCGTGCGGCCGCCGCGCAGTGCGGCGATGGTGCCGGCCACGGTGCCGACGGCGAGGACCAGCACGGAGGCGTAGACGACGAGGGCGAGGGTGTCGCCGGCGCGGGCGCCGATGAGGTCGGCGACGGAGTCCCGGTAGACCAGAGACTTCCCGAAGTCGCCCTGCAGGCAGTTGCTGAACCAGTGCCAGTAGCCCTGGAGGAACGGGTCGTCCAGGTGGTACTCCCGGTGGATCTGCGCCAGTACGGCCGGGTCGGGATTCCGGCTGCCTCCGACGAGCAGGGTGGCGGGGTCTCCCGGGGTGAGGAACATCGCGCCGTAGATGGCCAGGCTGGAGACGGCCACGGTGACGAGGAGCATGCCCAGCCGGGTGGCAACGAAGCGGCCGGTCACCTCGGATCACTTCCCTCGCGGCGGGGTGCGGTGGCCGGGAGATGCCGGTGCACCGCCGTGCCGATGTCCGGTGGAGTGCTGAGGAGTTGTCGCAGAGGGAGCATGTGCCCTCCAGGGTGCGGGGGCTATTCGCCGCTGGTGGGCAGGACGGTCAGGCACAGCCGGGAGAGGTGGGTGGAGCCGGTCCGGAGCGTTTGGAGGCTCGCCTTGGGGGCGGTCGTCCGCCACGGGCTTTCCTGTGAGCCGGAGTTGGGCAGGTGGTTCGGGAAGTCACTGCCGGCGATCATCAGGGCGAGACGGTGTCCCGGCCGCACCCGGTAGCCGGTGTGTCCCAGGGCGATCTCCACCTCTCCGGGCGCGTCGGCCTGGGCGCAGCCTCGTAGGATCAGCCGCGCCGTGCCGTCCGGGGCCAGGTCGAGGAGGCGGACGAAGACGTCGAAGGTGGGTGCCGTGCTCTCCACGTGCAAGACCGCGTGCGCGGGTCCGGCGAGGTCGAGCGGCCGGTCGGAGGCGGTCCCCGTGAACACGAGGACGTCGTCCCGGTCGAGGGTGGAGCGCTCGTCGACGTGGTCGCGCAACTGCAGGAAGGTGTCGGCCGCGGCGGACGGCACGAGGTCGTCCGGGTCGTATCGCCACTCCACCGCGTCGGGCGTGGGCGCCGGACGCGGTGCGAGCGTCCCGCCGGGGACCGTGCCGGTCGCGGCGGCCGGCTCCGCGAGGTACAGCTGGGCCGTCGCGGCTTCGGGCAGTGGCCACCTGGCGGCGGTGCGCCAGCCCTCGTGGCCCAGCTTCCAGCGCACTCGCGGCAGCGAGTCCGGTGGGGCGGTGCCCTTGAGGAAGATGTCGAAGAACTCGATCGCGGGGCCGGTGTAGGAGTCCAGCATGCGCTCGAGGGCGGCGTCGTCGGCCAGGTGATCGGTGGCGGGGGATGCCGGGGCGTCCTCCAGGAAGTAGTTCTCGTGGTCGATCGTGTCGGCGATCAGGTACTGCACGGCCGCCCAGCCGGGGCGCTCGGCCAGCTCCGCGTAATCGCGCATGTGGGCCGTGCCGAGGTTGTCGAACCAGCCCACGCAGTGCAGCACCGGCACGGGACGAGCGTCGTAGGGGTGTGGTCCGTTGTACGGATCGAGGGGGATGCCGCCGACGATGAGGTCGAAGCCCGGCGAGCGCTTCCCGATCGCCTCGAACGCCTCCTCGTAGGCGGCGACGACCGGGCGCCTGGTGAGATCGACGTCGAACTGGTAAATGTCGTTGTCGGTCCACACCTGCGCCTGGTAGGTGGTTCCTTCCAGCCACACGGGCTGCCGTCCGGAGCCCGGGTCGTACGCGGCTGTGCCGGGGGCGTTCGTCGTGCACGTCACCCGGGGGACGATGGCTCGCAGGGCGGGGTGCTGGCTGGAGACCGCGGACCACTGGGTGAACCCGTAGTACGAGTCGCCGAACATGCCCACGGTCCCGTCGGACCACGCCTGGCGGGTGATCCACTCCAGGGTGTCGTAGCCGTCGTCGACCTCTCCGGTCCAGCCCAGGGTCCGGCCCTCCGAACGGAACTTGCCGCGGACGTCCTGGACCACCACGACGTAGCCGTGCGCGGTGAACCTTTCCGCGATCCTTTCGAAGAACACGTACCGGCTGTTCTTGTCGTAGGGCAGGCGGGCCAGGACAGCCGGTGCCGGCTCCTCCTGGTCGGCGCCGTACACATCGGTGGCCAACCGCACTCCGTCGCGCATGCGCACCGCGTACTGCCGCGCCTGTGCGGGGACGGGTTCGGGTGTGACGCGATGGACGGCAAGGCTCATGAGGCCCTCCACGGGGCGAATCTTTAGAAAACAACGTGATATAACAGCGTTGCATCCAGGTGTGTTTAACGTCAACCCCCCTCTGAGCTAGGTTGCTTCCATGCCGATCGACGTCGACGAAGTCCAGCGCCGCGAGGCAATCGCCGAGGCGACACTCGCTGTCGCCGCACGGGACGGTGCGCGAGCCGTCACCATCCGTGCCGTGGCCAAAGAGCTGGGCGGGTCCACGGCGATGGTCACGAACTACGTGCCCACGCGGATGGCCCTGATCACCAACGCCGTCCGCGCCGCGGAGTCGCGGTGGCGGACCGACCTGGAAGCCCGGGTGCAGGACCTGACCGGCGCCAACCGGCTGCGCGCGACGGTGGAGTGGCACCTCAGCACGGAACCCGAGGACCTGCTGCTTCGCATGCTCTGGGTCGAGATGCTGTCGTCGGCACATGCCGACCCGGGGGGCGTCGACCGCCAGGAACCCCGCGAAACGCGCCAGGAGTTCCTGGAGGCGTCCATCGACGCGGGAGTCGCCGACGCCGCCCTCGCCGCCGACGTCCTGTCTCTGCTGACCCGCGGCTACTACATCTCCTCCATCGAGGAGCCGGGTCACTGGACACCGGAACGGGCCGGCCGGGTGGCCAAGGCGGTGGTGAACGCCCTGATGGAGGCGTGAGTCCGCCACCTCCCGAGGTGGTGCGCATGTTCCGTGGTCGCCGAGCGCTCGTCTGCGGCGGCGGTCATCAGTAGCGGGCGGCCTGGTACCCGCCGCCCGATCCTCCGGCTGGTACCGGTCAACCGCGGCGGTGGCCCTCGACGCAGAAGCGGTTGCCTTCCGGGTCGGCCAGCACCACGTACGGTCGCTCTCCGAGGGACAGGCTTTCCGGGTAGTGCTGCCAGTCGACCCGCTGCGCCCCCAGGGCCACCAGTCGCTCTACTTCCTCGTCGAGGTCCCGGTCACCGGCGTCGAGATCGAAGTGGATCCGGGGGAATTCCTGGGCGGGACTGTCACTCGCGTCCATGGCGATGGCGACGCCGCGCTCGCCGGGCGGCGGTTCGAGAACGATCCAGTCATCGCCCTCGAACCGTGGAGGACGCCGTACGTACCCCAGTGCCTGCTGCCAGAACCGGCCTGCCCTCTTGTCGTCGCGCACACCCAGCGAGACCTGTCTGATCGACGTCATGCCAGCACCGTAGACGGGCGCCGAACGTCACAGCCAGATGCGAGTGGCCCCGGGGCAAGCCTCCTGCTCTAGGCCCGCTTCAGGTGCACCGCCACCGTCTCGCTGACAGTCGCCGGCTGGGCGTAGTCCGGGTCCGTTGCCGTCGCTCGTGCCTCGACCTCGACGTCGCCGCGCTGGAAGGGAACGTCCCCTGTGGGTACGGCCGTCGCGGTCCAGGCGGCGGGAGAGCCCGGCGTGCAGGACACCGGCGTGGTGAAGGAGCCGCGGATGAGCTTCTGCTTCTTCACCTGGGTGACGTCGCCCGACACCTCCACCTGTACCGGCTTGTTGCAGCTCACCGTCCCGTGCAGGGTGGCCTTGCCGTTCAGGGTGCTCGCGGTGCCCTCCACGGCAACGGCGAGGCCGAGGTCGAGCTCGGCCGGCGGAGCCGGGTTGTCGATGTGGACCTCGCCGCGCGCTGCGGCGGTGCCTCCCTCGCAGTGCTGCACGAAGGTGGCATCGAGCTTCTTCACGTAGCCCTGCGGGCCGAACTCCACCTCGGAGATGGTGAATTCGCCGGTGAGCGTGTTGCAGCCGCGCCCGTTCCCGCTGATGTCCAGCCCCGGTTCGGTCGGCTCGTTGAACGGGTGGCGGGTGGCGCCGGTGTAGGTACCCGGCGCGAGGGTGTTGCCGGACGGCACCGCGAGATCGAGGGACCACCAGTCACCGTTCGCCGCGTCGACCCAGAGGCGGACCGAGTTGTTGGCGCTGTCGGCTGAGATGTCCAGGCGGTCCTGAGACGCCGTCGAGTAGGCGTAGGACTGTCCTTGGCTGATCCAGTCGCCCTCGTCGCCGCTGAAGCTCAAGGATCCTTCGGTGACGGGCAGAGCGTGCGCGTCGGTGCCGGACACCAGGCCGGTCGTCCCGGTGGCCATGCCCAGGGCCAGTACGAGGACGGCGGTGGCGCGGGCCAGGACACGTTTGGGCGCGCTGAGTCTCATTGATCTCCCCCTGAGAGATGAAACGCCGGTGCCGAAGCGACCGTGATCCATGCGACGGCGGGGCGAGTCTGTCAACCGGTATGGCCTGGGGCAACCAAGTTTCGGGCGACGGCAGTTGTGGTTTCGGCCATCACTTGAGGAACGTCGGAGCGGCACGGCTTCTTCACACTTGGCCTTGGTGGCCTGGCGCTGCACGGGCACCCAGGAAGGGGTTGTCGGTCGCGGAGGGAGCCTGGGCGTGGTCCTGGTTGCATGCATGGTGCTGCCGGTGGTGGGGGTCCTGCTGTTCGGTATGGACCGGCTGGAGGCTTGGTTGATGCGCTCGGTCAAGGCGCCTCGCCATGCCCGTCCCCGTCACCTGCGGCTGGTTCAGGGCGGCAGGCGAGGGCCCGCCGCCCGGTCGCGCGGTCGCCGATCGTCTCACGCCGCCTGAACTCGGCCTCCCATCAGGCCGATTGAGCGTCAGCGAGTGGGGGGACGAACTCGGGCTGGTCCAGCATGCGCAGCCAGCTTCCGTCGGACTGGCGCCGGACGACCTGCGCCCGGGCGCCGGCCCCGTCCTTGGGTGGGGTCGAGGTGAGAGCGATGTCGCCGTTGACCAGCGTCGGCAGGGGTGGTTCCGGCTGAAAGCGGGGAGCGTTGGCCAGCACCTTCTCCCACAGCGCGCGGATCGCCTCCCGGCCCACCGTCAGCTCTCCGGGCGGATAGGCCATCACCGCGTCCTCTTCGTAGAGCGCGGCGACCCCAGCCGCGTCACCTGCGTTGGATCGCTCGACGAACAAGCGGGTGAGGTCTTCGGGCCGCATGGCCTTCTCGTACTCCGGCATGAGTTCCTCCGTGAGAGGTCGGGTTCCGGCATCTCTCAGCGTGGTCGGCGACCTCCCAGAAGTCCAACAGCTGGATTTTCTGCACACTAGAATTCTGAGTCATGGAGCTGAGGCAGCTGGAGTACTTCGTCGCCGTCGCCGAGGAGCGCAACTTCACGCGTGCGGCCGAGCGGGTGCACATCAGCCAGTCCGGCGTCAGCGCCCAGATCCGCCAGCTCGAACGGGAACTCGGCGCCGAGCTGTTCGACCGGTCCGCCCGCACCGTCACCCTCACGCCCGCCGGGAAGGCCGCGCTCGAACACGCCCGTACCGCACTCGCGGCAGCCGGGGCGGTCGGCCAGGCGGTGGGCGAGGTGACGGACCTGATCCGAGGCCGGCTCACCGTAGGGATGGTCATCGGCTGCACCATCACCCCGCTGTTCGACGCCCTCGCCGCATTCCACGAGGCACATCCCGGAGTGGAGATCTCGCTGCTGGAGGACAGCTCCGACCGGCTCGCCGAGGGGGTGCGTTACGGCACCGTCGACATGGCGCTCATCGGGACCGCAACCGCCACCCCCGACGGTCTGGCAGCGCTGACCGTCATCAGCGAACGCCTCGTCGCGGCGGTCCCGGCCGGGCACGCCTTGGCGAAGCAGCGGCGAATCACCCTGCGCGACCTGACCGCCCATCCGATCGTGTGCATGCCGCCCGGCACGGGCCTGCGCGCGGTGTTCGACCAGGCCTGCGCCGCCCAGAGTCTCCAGCCCACGATCGCGCTGCAGGCCAGCGCCGCCGATGCCATCGCCGACCTCGCCGCCCGCGGGCTCGGCGTCGCCGTCCTCAGCAACTCGATGGCCGAGAGCTACCGCGACCGGCTCACCGCCCGCACCATCGATGACGTCGACGCACCGGCGCTGCTGGCCCTGGTCTGGAGGAGCGCGCACAACCCCGCGGTGCGCGAGTTGCTCGTCCACAGCCGACTGGCATTCGCCAACGCCACATCTCAGTAGCGGTAGTTCAGGTGCCGTTGCAGCCAGTCGGCCGCGGCGCGGCGGAACAGGCGCCGGTTGTCCGCGCGCAGGAAGTCGTGACCTTCGTCGCGCAGGGTCAACAGCTCGGCGTGGATGCCCCGTTCCCGCGCCGCCCGTACGAACTGCTGGGACTCCCCCGGTGGCACGTTGGTGTCGTGTTCGCCGTGCACGGCGAGCAGCGGAACACGCAGCGCCTCGATACGGCTCATCGGTGACAGGGCACGCAGCAGTTCGCGGTCGCGCTCCGGGTGGCCGTACTTGTGCGCCGCGGACTCCGAGATCCACGGCTCCGTACCGGCGAAGAAGGTCAGGAAGTCCGACATGCCGCAGACGGCGACTCCGGTGCGGAAGAGGTCCGGGTGCCACACGAGGGAGGCGAACGTCAGATAGCCGCCGTACGAGCGGCCCATGACCGCCAGCCGCGTCGGGTCGGCGGGGCCCGCGGTGACCGCGTGCGCCGCGCAGTCCGCGACGTCGTCGAACGCGGCGAAGCGGCCCGCGCCCAGGTCCGCGTCGACGAACGACCGGCCGTGGCCCAGGGATCCGCGGACGTCGGGGGCGAAGACGTCCAGGCCGCGCCCGGTCAGCTCGTGGTAGAGCGGATTGAAGACCGGGCGTTCCTGTTCTTCGGGACCTCCGTGCAGGTGGATGACGCACGGTGCGGGTTCGTCGGGGGCGCGCCCGGGCGCCCGGTAGTACCAGCCGCTCAGGGGCAGCCCGTCGCGTGCCGTCAGCCGCAAGGGGACGGGCCGTACCGGTGGGCGGCCGGGCGGGACGGCGTCCTCGTCCTGGGCGGACCAGGGCGTACGCAGCACGGACACGCCTTCGTGGGCCCACCAGACACCCGGTCGGCGCTGCGACCCGGACAGTGCGAGCAGCAGCCGCCCGGCTCCGGCGGCGGTCACCCGGGTGACGACCTCGTGGGGCAGGGGAAGGGGACGTGGCGGGCCGGTGTCGTCGGAGGCTTGCCCGGTGGGGAAGGTCTCGACGAGTTCCAGCTCGCTGGCGCCCTGCACGTTCCATGCCAGGGCGGCGGTGTAGCCGTCGTGGGCGAGGGCGAGGAGTTCGAGGTCGTTTCCGTCGCGTTCGGCTGCCACGGACGTACTCTTCGGCCTTCCGCCGGCGTCCAGGGCGACGGCGACGAGTGCCGCGTACTCCCGGTCGTCGTTGCTGCGCAGCCACAGCGTCCGCCCGTCCGGGGAGAACCGTCCGATCCAGGGGTCGCCGTCGGCGACCGACAGGGCGAAGGTGGTGGCCGAGTCGGCGGTGCGGAGGACGACCGCCTCGCGCCGTCCGCGCGGCCCCCGGCGCAGCAGTGCGAAGCGGCCGTCGTGGCTGAGGTCGCACGCGCGCAGGGAGGCGGCGTGCGTTTCCGTGGTGAGCAGCACCGGGGACGCGAGGCCGTCGGGGTCGATCAGGTAGACCGACAGTCCGCCGCCGGGCCGGGCGGCGGGAGCCGTGGTGTCGGCCGGCGTCCCGGTGGGTCCGGTCCTCGACGTGGCGTCGTACGCGGCCGGGCCGAGGAGTGTCGCGTGACCGTCCCGGTCCGCCCAGTCGGCCCCCGGGCGGGCCCCGGTGAGCAGGCCGTCCCCCGGGCCCCCGTGCTCCAGCAGGGTCTGCCCCACCGGGGCCGGAGCCGCGACGGTGACGGCGACGGCCGAACCGTCGTGCGCCCAGCACCCCAGATACGCGGAACCGGCCGGGTCCGCCCCGGCCAGAATGCGGCGGCCGGTGCCGTCGGGCCGTACGCAGAGCACGCGCGTGTGTTCGCCCCCGCCCGGGGCGGTGGTGTACGCGATCCAGCGGCCGTCCGGTGACCAGGACACCTCTTTGACCGGATCCGGTGAGGAGTCCAGCAGGCGCACCTCGTGGCTGCCGACGGAACCGGCCCACAGCTGGGGCACGCCGCCCCGGTCGCAGATGAAGGCCGCCTCGGTGCCCTCGGCGTCGGCGGAGGGGTACCAGCAGCCGTGCGCGCGCAGGCGGGTCACGGCGTCCCGGGGGCCGCCCGCCTCGGGCAGCGTCACCAGTGCGGGCGCGGGGGCGGCGGCCGTGCCCGGCCGGTCCTCTGTCCGGTCGTCCTGCAGCGACGTCCGGTCGTCCTTCAGCGACATCGGGCCGTCCTTCAGCGACACGGGCGCGGGACCCAGGGTGCCGGGAGCGGGCGGGTCCGGCGCCGGGCCGTCCACCGCCCGCACGCCCCGGTCGTCGGTCACTTGATTCCGTGGGTTTGCAGCCATATCTCCAGCAAAGCTATCTGCCACAGGGCGTTCGCACCCCGCCTGGTGCGGTGCTCGTCGGGCGCCTGGAGCAGCTCGGCGACGTACGACTCCTGGAACAGTCCGCGCTGCTTGGCCTCCGGGGCCTCCAGGGCCTCGCGCACCCGCTGCAGGACGGGTCCGGCCATGTGCCGGATGGCCGGTACCGGGAAGTAGCCCTTGGGGCGGTCGACGACCTCGCGGGGCAGGAGCTTGCGGCCCGCCGCCTTCAGCACGCCCTTGCCGTCGTCGGCCAGTTTGAGTTCCGGCGGGCAGGCTGCCGCCAGCTCCACCAGTTCGTGGTCGAGGAAGGGCACGCGGGCCTCCAGGCCCCAGGCCATGGTCATGTTGTCGACCCGCTTGACGGGGTCGTCGACGAGCATGACGTGCGTGTCCAGGCGGAGCGCGGCGTCCAGCGCGGTCTGCGCGCCCGGTACCGCCATGTGGTCGCGGACGAAGTCGCCCGAGACGTCGGTGTCGGGCAGCAGCTCGGGCCGCAGGATGCGGGCGAGATCGGCGTGCGACCGGTCGAAGTACGTGTCGGCGTAGCGCTCCGGTTCGTCCTCGCGCGCGACCTCGGCCAGCCGCGGGTACCAGTGGTAGCCGGCGAAGACCTCGTCGGCGCCCTGCCCGCTCTGCACGACCTTCACCTCCTTGGACACCTGCTCGGACAGCAGGTGGAAGGCGACCACGTCGTGGCTGATCATCGGCTCGCTCATCGCGGCGACCGCCCCGTCCAGCGCCGTGGAGACCCGCTCGGAGGGCACCATCATCCGGCGGTGGTCGGTGCCGAACTCCCGGGCCACGAGGTCGGAGTACTGGAACTCGTCGCCCTTCTCACCGCCTTCCGTCTCGAACCCGACGCTGAACGTCTTCAGGTCCCGCTGGCCCTCGTCGGCCAGCAGAGCAACGATCAGACTCGAGTCGAGCCCGCCGGAGAGCAGCACGCCGACCGGCACGTCGGAGACCATGCGGCGGCGCACGGCCGTACGCAGCGCGTCCAGGACCGCGTCCCGCCATTCGTCCGCGCTCATGCCGGCGTACTCCGCCCGGCGGGTGTAGGACGGCTGCCAGTAGCAGTGATCCTTGTGGGTGCCGTCCGGTTCGACGACCCGCACCGTGGCCGGGGGAAGCTTGCGCACGCCCTTGAGGACGGTGCGCGGCGCCGCGACCGTGGCGTGCCAGCTCAGGTACTGGTGGAGGGCGACCGGATCGAGTGAGGTGTCGACGTCCCCGGCGGCGAGGAGGGCGGGCAGCGTGGAGGCGAACCGCAGCCGCTGCGGTGTCTGTGCCAGGTACAGCGGCTTGATGCCGAGGCGGTCACGGGCGAGGATCACCCGGCCGGTCCGGTGCTCGACGATCGCGAAGGCGAACATGCCGCGGAAGTGCTCGACGCAGGAGGTGCCCCACTGGAGGTAGGCGTTGAGGACCACCTCCGTGTCCGAGGTCGACTCGAAGCGGTGCCCCAGGCGGCGCAGCTCCTCGCGCAGCTCGGGATAGTTGTAGACGCAGCCGTTGAAGACGCCGGTGACCTCTCCCCGGGCGTCCGTCATCGGCTGCCCGCCCCGGTCCGACAGGTCGATGATCTTCAGTCGCCGGTGTCCCAGCGCCACCGCGCCCCGCGTCCAGGTGCCCTGCCCGTCGGGTCCGCGGTCGGCCAGCCCGTCGGTCATGCGTCCGACGGCCGCCAGGTCGGGCCGCTCGCCGTCGAAACGGATCTCCCCGCTCAGACCGCACATGACGTCCCGCCTCCCTTCCGGCTACCGGCGGCGGTGCGCCGCGACGGGATGACCGGCGCCCGCCCTCCGGACGGGATCCGGGGGGTACTGCACGACATGACGAAACCCTTTCTGCACGGGGACAGGACACACGTTCCACAACGGGGGCGGAACGAACCACGGCGGGCGGTGATGCCCGAGAAGGCCGCGCCGACGGAGGCGGCGAGCGCCTGCATATCGGCGCCGCGCGCGGAAGCTGCGGGACCGGTGGCGGTCTCATGACACGCACCACCCATCAGAGGCCGATGGCCCCCGGCGCCCCGGAACCGGCGGAAGAGCGCGGGCCGCGTCCGGCGACGGCCGGGGTGAGCCGGGGGCCGAGCAGCGTGGACCGGCGAGGTGCGCGTTCGCCGCGGGTCTCGGCTATCAGCATGTCGACACAGGCGAGGACGTCCTCCTGCTGTGCCGTACGGCGGATGCGCCGGGCGGCGCTTCCGTCCGCGAGGACCGCCTCGGTCAGCCCGAGGACGGTGTCCCAGTCCCCGTGGGCCTCCAGGGCGGGCCGCAGCCGGGCGACCAGCTTGCGCAGGACCTGGCGCGCGGGTGCCGCGCGGTGGGTTTCGGGGTCCACCAGGGCGCCTTCGAGCCCCGACCGGGCGGCACGCCATGCCGCGCCCCGCAGCCACTCGTGCCGACCGGTGCAACTGGGACCGCGCTCGCGCAGCCGTTCCAGGGCCTCGGTCACCAGGGCGCGGAAGAGTCCGGCGATGAGCACGACGGTCTCGGCACGCGGGCAGGCATCGCATATGCGCAGTTCCAGCGTGTCCAGATGGGAGGAGGGGCGGACGTCGTAGTAGATCATCCCCGGGTCGCTGATGATCCCGGCCTGTACGGCGTCCTCCACCGCCGCGTCGTACTCGGCCGCGCTGGAGAAGCAGCCGGCCGGGCCCGCGGTGGGCCAGCGCTGCCACACCATGGAACGCCAGCTCGCGTACCCCGTGTCGGCCCCCTCCCAGAACGGCGAACTCGCGGAGACCGCCAGCAGCACGGGCAGCCAGGGCGCGACCTCGCACATGACCTGTACGGCGGTGTCGCGGTCGGACACGTCCACGTGGACCTGGGCGCCGCAGATGAGCTGCTCGTCGGCGACCTTGCGGTACTCCTCGGCCATGTGGAGGTAGCGGGCGTCGGCGGTGGGGCACGCCGCGTCCGCGGGCCCCAGCGGGGCCGTCCCCGCCGCCACCACGGCCAGCCCCTGCGAGGACGCGGCCGCGTCCAGCTGACGTCTCAGGCGGGTGAGGTCGGCGTACAGGTCGTGCAGAGTCGCGTGCACCGAGCTGTTGGCCTCGACGGTGCACTGGTGCAGCTCTGTCGTGAAGGTCTCTTGAGGAAGCCGCCGCAGGATCGCGTCCGCGCGCGGCACCAGCAGTCCACTCTCCACCTCCAGGACGTGAAACTCCTCCTCCACACCGATGCGCATAGTCAATGTCACTCCTACGTATCCGAGCGCTGTTCCCTCGGCGGGTACGAGACCCGTCCCTCGACGCTGGGCGGCTGTGATGACCTGCGAGTTCCCAGCTCATCCGGGGATAAGCACAGCAGTGCGAATGTGACACTCCGGCCCCACGGATGAGCGTGGCCCGCCGGTGTCTTGCTCCGGAACCTGAGCTGTGACTGACTGACTGGCAACGGCGCCGAGCGGGGAGCGGGCATGGGCGACTGGGTCGTGATCGCGGAGTACTACAGCGACGTGTACAGGACCGAGTTCATCCGCCGTGGGCTGGAGACGAAGGACCAGGCACTGACGGCGCTCCGTGCCGCCGTCCACACGTATGTACCGAGCAAAAACATCGTCGAGAAGCGGCGCCGCGTGTACCGCTTCACCGACCAGGAGACATACCTGGTGGTGATCAAAGGCAAGCTGTCGGAGTGGGAGTGCACTCTGCGCATCGCGGAGCTGATTTCCGACTCGACCGACCCGGCCGTGGCCGAGCGGGTGCCCGTGAACGACGGTCCCGTGGACGACGGTGCGGCACAGATGGGTGATGAGCCCCAGGACCGGATCCCGCCCGGCTACTGAGCATGGGATCGAACTGGAGCCCAAGCCGCGGTTCGTCCGATCTACACGCCCGACGCATCGACCCGGCGGTGACCGATCGCGGCCAGCGCGCGGTCCAGGACCTCCTGGACCTGGCCGAGGGCCGAGATCGCGGTCACCACACCTTGAGCCTGGTAATGGTCGACGACCGGCGCCGTCTCGCCGCGATAGACCTCCAGCCGCTTACGCACAGTCGCCTCGCGGTCGTCATCGCGCTGGTACAGCTCACCGCCGCAGACATCGCAGACTCCTGGCGCTTCAGGCGGGCTGTAGTCGACGTGGAAGATGTGGTCGCGGTCCTCACGGCACAACCATCGTCCAGCGATCCGCTTGATCACCTCGGCCTCGGGAATCTCCAGCTCCAGCACGGCGTCCAGCTTCGACCCCGAGGCGGCCAGGATGCCGTCCAGCGCCTCCGCCTGGGCGCGATTGCGGGGGAAGCCGTCCAGCAGGAATCCATTCTCGGTGTCCGAACCGGCAAGACGCTCTTCGATCACCCCGATCGTGACGTCGTCCGGTACCAGACGGCCGACGCGTAGGTGCGCGTGGGCGTTCCGCCCTAGCTCGGTGCCCTGGGCGATGTGCTCGCGGAACAGGTCACCGGTGGAGATGTGCGGGATCGACAGCTGCGCGGCAAGACGCACCGCCTGCGTGCCCTTGCCGGCCCCGGGCGGCCCGATCAGGAGGATGCGCATCGATGAGGTGTCCCTTCGTCATGAACAACCGACCAGTCGTCCTTGGGACATACGATCGCAGCGCACCCTCCTCGTTGCCCATCCGGTAAGCCCCCCTTGAGGGTGGGGAAAACCACACGCCGCAACGGTTCACCGCCCAGTTGACGGTACGTCCGAGGCGGCCGGCGGGGCGGGCTCGGTGGTGGCCGGTTTGGCGCGGACGACGGCCTGGTCTCCTCGGGGACCGAACAGGTGCAGGATCTCCACGGTGTCGGTGTCCGCCGGGCCGAACCAGTGGGGCTCGGTGGTGTCGAACTCGGCCACTTCACCCGGCCGCAGCGTGACGTCCTGCGACCCAAGGATCAGGCGCAGCCGACCGGCGAGGACGTAGAGCCATTCGTAGCCCTCGTGGGTGACCAGCTCGGGCTCACGGGGTGCCAGTACCTGCTTGAAGACCTGTACTCGGCCCGGGTACTGCGTCAGGGGCACCAGGACGCTGCCGCGCCCCTTGCGCACGGGCCGCAGGTGCACCCGGGGGTCACCCGTGGCCGGTGCCGCCACCAGCTGGTCGAGTGCGACGTGGTGCGCCCGTGCCAGCGGGATGAGCAGGTCCAGCGTAGGGCGGCGCTTGCCCGATTCCACCCGGGACAGCGTGCTGACGGAGATCCCGGTCGTGGTGGCGAGTGCCTCGAGTGTGAGTCCGCGTTCCTGGCGCAGCTTGCGCAGCCGGGGTCCGATGCCGTCGAGGATCTGCTCCAGCTCCGCGTCCCCGCGTTCTGTGTTCATGGACCCAGTTTTGCAGTGTTCGCAAAACTGCTGGGCCGCGGCCCCCGCTCGGGGTGAGCCTTGCCGGGCATTGTTCCCGCAGATCAGAGGCAGGCCATGACCGCCACGACACACTCTGTTCCACCCCTGCTCAGTGCGCGCCGACGCTGGACGGTACTGGCCGTCTGCTGTCTGAGCATGTTCCTGGTGGGCCTCGACACGACCATCGTCAATGTGGGTCTGCCGGCCATCGGGGATGGCCTGGATGTCGACACGCACGGTCTGGAATGGATCGTGGACGCCTACACCCTCGTCCTGGCCAGTCTGCTGATCTCCTCCGGCGCGCTGGCGGATCGCTTCGGACGCCGCCGGGTGTTCCAGTGCGGGCTGGCCGTGTTCGGCGTGGCCTCCCTGCTGTGCGCGCTCGCCCCGTCGGCGGGCGTACTCATCGCGGCCCGTGCGCTGCAGGGCGTCGGTGCCTCCATGCTCAGTCCGGTGGCGCTCGCGATCGTGGTGAACGCGATGCCGGACCCGAAGGAAAGGGCACAGGCGATCGGTATCTGGGCGTCGGTGTTCGGACTGAGCATGGCCGCCGGGCCCTTGACCGGTGGCGCGCTGCTCGCGGTGCTGGACTGGCGGGCGCTGTTCTGGATCAACGCCCCCGTCATCGGCGCCGCTCTGCTGCTCAGTGCGGTGTTCGTGCCGGAGTCCCGGGCACCGCGGGCCCGGCGGCTCGACCTGCCCGGCCAGGTCCTGTTGACCGTGGTCCTCGCCGTCGTGGTCGGCGTGTTGATCGAAGGGCCGCGCATCGGCTGGACCTCGCCCGCGATGCTGGCGGGATACGCGGGTGGGGCCGCGGCGACAGCGGCATTCGTGTGGGTCGAGTCCCGCCGGCCTGAGCCGCTCATGGATCTGGGGCTTTTCCGGCGCCCGGTCTTCAGCGGTGCCGCCGTCGGCGCCGTGGCGGTGTTCGTCGCCTTGAGCATGACGCTGCTGCTGAACACCCTCTACCTGCAGCACACCCGGGGATGGACGCCGCTGGCCACCGGCGTGGCGACCTTGCCCCTGGCCCTCGGAGCGACCCTGTGCGCCCCCTGGTCCGGCCGCATGGTCGGCCGCACGGGACCGCGGCTGCCGCTGTTCCTGGCCGGCGGTTTCATCACGGCCGGTGCTCTGTGTCTGGTGCGGCTGACCCCGCACACGAGCGTGGTCCTGCTGCTGGTCGCGTACGGGCTCATCGGCATCGGGTTCGGTTTCGCCAACGCTCCGATCACCAACACCGCGGTCAACGGACTGCCACGCGACCGTGCCGGTGTGGCCGGGGCGATCACCTCCACCGCACGGCAACTCGGCTCCGCCATCGGCATCGCTCTCGCCGGCGGCCTGGTCGCGGCTGCCGGCCCGACGGACCTCGCACACGCATCCCGCCCTGGCTGGGTCCTGGTCGCCACCTGCGGCGTGCTGCTCTTCTTCGTCGCCCGGATATCACCGCCGAAGGAGGCCCCCACGAGCCCCGCCTCGCCATCACCTCGGTGAGCCAAGCGCGCCGCCGTCTCGTCGAGCGCTGCCGAACACCCGCCGCTCGACGGGAGCTGGCGGCGCGGGAAGTCTGCAAAAACTGCGTTGATGGGACAGGCAGGTACTGCCCGCCTGTCCACCGGGCTACCCGCGCGGGGTTACGCCTTCGTCCGCGTCACGTCCGGCTGCCGTTGAGGGTGTCGGCCAGGCTGATACGGGCCGTGATCCGCTTGCCGACCGGCTCCTGCTCGACGGTCAGGTCCTCGGTGACCGCGTGAACGATCTCCAGACCGTGCTGGCCGACCCGGCTCGGATCGGCGGGCCGGGCCACGGGGACCGTCGGATCGCTGTCCCACACGACGACGTCCACCGCGCGGGCGCTGACGCGCAGCTCCATCAGGACCGGTCCGGGGGCGTACTTGCGGGCGTTGGTGACCAGCTCGCTCACCACCAGTTGCGTGAGATCTCTCGCGCAGGCGGAGACCGGCAGCCGGTGGTCGGCATGGGCCCTGTCGAGGAAGGCCGCGGCGTGGTGGCGGGCATGCGCGATGCACGCGTCGTCGCCCTCCAGCGCGTAACCGGCCCGCATCAGACATTCATCCGGCGTCGTACAGCCGTCACCGTCGGCTTGCTCCACTGGCCTCGCCCTCATTCCCCGCTGATGCGCGCGCCAGTACCCGATTCCTCGCCACGCATGCCCGCAGGGGGTGCCCAGTACAGCCGTTCGAGTGAATCCGGCTGGGCGGTGGGGCAGAATCGTCCGCGCACGCCCCGATCCGGGCATGCCCCACGCAGCCGAAGAGACGGTGACCCCCATCGAGAACGCCAACCGGCCCGCCCGGCTCTGCAGCGAGCTGCGCATCGTCTCCGGTATCCGTGTCGTGTCCCTCCGCGGCGAGATCGACCACGACGTCAGGGACGTGCTCAGCGAGGCTCTGCGCGTGGAGGCCGGTGCTCAGCGGCCCCGCATCGTGGCGGACCTCAGCGAGGTCACCTTCATGGACTCCAGCGGCATCAATGTTTTCGTCGCCGCCTATCAGCAGGTGAGCGCCGCGGGCGGCTGGGTGCGCATCGCCGCGGCACAGGAGTCCGTCCTGCGCGTCCTGCAGCTGGTCGGTGTCGACGACGTCATCCCCTGCCGCCCCAGCGTCGAGCAGGCCATGGCGGACTGACGGCACCGGCCGGGCGGATCGGTGCCCGCGTTCGACGGCGACCTGATTCCTGCCGCCGTCTCCCGCCGGGCACCGGCTTCGTCAGGCGTCCGCGAGAAGGGGGTCGTACGGGGTGTTCGTCCGGCGGCCCGACATGAAGGACAGGAAGTCGCTGACGAAGGCGCTCTGGCCGTAGCTGCCGTCGGTGGCGGTGAGGTCGCGGTGGAAGGCAGTGCGGAAGAGGGCCCGGTACTCGTCGGCGTCGATGGTTCCGCTGCCGTCCGTGTCGGTGGCGTCGAAGAGGATCTCCGCGACGCGGATGAGCGCGGGTCCGGCAAGGGAGGGGACGGCGGCTGCGTACTCGTCGGCGCTGACGCGGCCGTCGCCGTCGGTGTCCAGGGCCGCCTGCAGCTCGCGCCACCAGGCGGCGAAGGCGTCGTAGAGCCGCGTCTCCGCGGGTTCGTCCAGGTCGAGGCGGGTGGCGAGTTCGCGGGCCATGGCGGCGAGGTCGGGCCAGTCGAGGTAGCCGTCGCCGGTCTGGTCCAGCACCTGCCGGAAGAACTCCTCCGCGGAGCGCCGGCTCTCCCCGGTACCCGCCGAAGGGGCCGGTGCGGGGGCGGCGTCGCCGCTCAGCGGGGTCAGCAGGCGCAGCAGGGCCGATGCCCGTTTCATGCGGGCGCGCAGGGCGGTCACGGTCCGGGCGCGGGGGTCGTCGCTGTCGGGTGAGAGGGAGACGACTTCGATGATGCTCTCGGCGTCGATCCAGCCCTCGGGCAGGAAGCGGGTGAGCCCGGCGGCGAGGTAGGCGCCCTGCATAAGGGTGGCGGCGCCGGGCATCTCGGTCAGTCCGGCCCGGCGGCGGTACGACTCGGGGAGCGAGGCGACGGTGATGGCGCCGAGGAGCGGACCGACGACCGCCCGGCCCGCCGCCCACAGGGTCGGCGCGCCCTCGAACAGCGCCGGGGCGGGCAGGTGGTCGAAGAGCCGGTAGAGGATGACCCGGGCCGCCTCGGTGTTCTCCAGCTCGTTCTCGACGACCTGGTCGAAGTACCGCCAGAAGTCGTTCAGGTCCTCGGGAAGTTCCCCGGCGTCGCCGTCGAGCGCGGCGAGGTACGAGCGGTACTCGGCGTACATCCGCTCCATCGTGTCCTGATCGAGTGGCTGGCCGCTCAGTCGGCACATGGTGACGGCGCTCTCGAAAAGGGTGGCGACCACCCAGGCCCGGGTCGCCCGGTCCATCGCGTCGTAGGCGCGCCCGCGCGCGTCGGTGCCGCTCATGCGGGCGTGCAGCCGGTTGAGCCGGGCGGCCTCCCGCTCCCGCGCCACCGGGTCGGCGCCGAACATGCGCCGCATGCTCAGGAACGTGTTGCGCAGCCGGCGCCAGGGGTGGGCGACGAAGGTGGAGTTGTCGACGAGGGCGGCGCCGATCTGCGGGTGAGCGGCCTCCAGCACGGTGGCACGGATGATGGCCAGCGCCCAGCGCGGGTCGTCGAAGAAGGCGCTGAACTGCGACTCGGGGCCGAACAGGGGTGTCTCCTCGGCCCTTTGGGTGGGTAATGCGGTCACGACGGGTCTCCGTTCGTCCGGGGCGGCACGCCGCCGAAGCGGCGGTCGCGGCGCCGGTAGGTGTGCAGACAGGCGAGGAAGTCGGGGGCCCGGAAGTCCGGCCAGAGCACCGTAGGGAAGACCCACTCGGCGTAGGCGACCTGCCAGAGCATGAAGTTGGAGATGCGCTGCTCGCCGGAGGTGCGGATGACGAGGTCGACGTCGGGGGTGTCGGGGAAGGGCAGGTGGTCCGCGAAGAGCCGCTCGCTGACCTCGTCGGCGGGCGTCCCGCTGCGGATCAGGGACCGGGCGGCCTCGACGATGTCGCGGCGCCCGCCGTGGTCGAAGGCAACGGTCAGTGTCATCCCCCGGTTGTCAGCGGTCAGCGCCGCCAAGTCGGCGAAGTCCCGGGCCAGTTCCCCGGGGATGCGCGGGTCCGCGGCGCCCAGGAAGCGGCAGCGGATGCCGCGGGCCAGCAGCAGCGGCGCGTGCTTGCGCACGACCCGGCGCACCAGCCGCATCAGGTAGTCGACCTCGGGGCCGGGACGGTTCCAGTTCTCGGTGGAGAACGCGTACAGGCTCAGCCACTCGACACCGGCGGTACGGGCGGCCTCGATGATGTCGATGACAGTGCTCTCCGCTGCCCGGTGACCCGCCGTGCGGGGCAGCGAACGCCGCAGCGCCCAACGGCCGTTGCCGTCCATCACGCAGGCCACGTGCCGGGGCACCGCACGCGCCGGCCCGTCGTCTGGGCGCTCCTCGGCGTCGGCCCCGCCCCACTCAGCCACACCCACCCCGTATCACCCCTGCCCACGCCCCATCGGAGCGTTCCCTTCCAGGAGTCTGACGGCACGAAAGCGTCCTGAACGGCCGAACGCGGTGACCTTCAGCCTTGGCGCATATGCCCGATTACCTGACGTGGGGCAGTGGGCCGCTGTCGGCGGCAGGCGGGAGTCTGGGGCGCGCCTACGCACAGACGGGATGCATGCCCCTGGGCCCGACTTGGCCAGGGGACATGCATCCCGTGTGTCACGACATCCGGTGCCCCGCCGTCAGCAGTAGAGATTGCCGCCCGGTGACGTCCCGAGGATCTGCGTGAACCGCTGGTAGTTGTTCACGCGGCTCTGCACCTGCGCGGGGTTCTTGCCGTCGCACTCCAGGGAGCCGTTGATGCTGCGGATGGTCTGGCCGAAACCGGCGCCGTTCACCATGGCGTTGTGGGGAGTCATGGTGCCGGGTCCGGACTGGGTGTTCCAGTACCACAGGGCCGTCTTCCAGGCGACGGCCGAGTCGTTCTGCACCAGCCAGGGGTTGCGCAGCAGGTCGATGCCGAGCGCGTCGCCCGCCGCCTTGTAGTTGAAGTTCCAGCTCAGCTGGATCGGGCCGCGTCCGTAGTAGGCGGCCTGACCGGCCGGGCAGCCGTAGGGCTGGCTCCAGTCGCAGTAGTGCGGGTAGTTGGCGGTGTTCTGCTCCACCACGTGCACCAGGCCGCCGGTTTCGTGGCTGACGTTGGCGAGGAAGGCCGCCGCCTCCTGCTTCTTCACCGTGTCGCTGCCGGTGTTGGCGAAACCGGGGTAGGCGCTCAGGGCCGCGGTGAGGCCGCTGTAGCTGTAGAAGGAATTCCGGTTGGGGAACATCTGGTTGAACTGCGCCTCCGACACGACGAAGCGCGCATCGGGCGTGCCCGGCCCGCTGTCGCAGGCGTACGGCTCCCAGTACCAGGTGCTGATGACCGGGTCGTAACCCGGGTTGGCGTGCTCGGCTATGTACGCCTTGCCGTCGGTGTAGCGGACGACATCACCGGCGTTGTACGCCTTACCGGCAACCCAGTTGGGATAGCTGGAGCACGCCGCGGCGGCGGCGGTCGTGGCCGGGAGGACCACGGGGGCGGTGCCGGCGAGGGCGAGGACGGCCAGGACGGCGGAGAGACGGCGTCTCGACACAGGCTCAACTCCTTTGCAGGGCACGGCCGCACCTCGGAGGCAGGGCGCAGCGAGCCCGCACCGCACGCACCGGCGGACCGGACACGGCGTGGGGGCGGCCGTGGTGGGGGGCTGTGGGGCACACTCAACCGCGTTGGTCTGGACCAGTCAAGGGTGCGGACCAGTCAGGCCTGGACCAATTGGCGGGAGCTGGTGTCGGGAGCAGGTGTCGGGAGTGGGAGTTGGTGTTGGGACCCACAACCACAGCAAGTGCGCCCTCCCAGGTCAGCAGGCGGTGAATGGCTCCGTCAGGTGCGGGGTCGCCAGGTGGAGAGTGGCGGCGGCCCGGCTGCGGAGCACCTGCTCCCTTGAGGCTCTTGCCTGCTCAGGGTCCATCTCATGGACGTAGGCGAGTTCGGGGTGGAGCAACTGGATTGCGTGCACGAGGAGATCACCGGTGACGGCAACCAACTCGCGCCCTGACGCGACGAGGAGGCTTTGATGCCCGGGGGTGTGACCGGGCGTGGCGACCAGGCGCTCGCCGCCGCGCAGCGAGGTGTCGCCGTCGAGCAGCCGTAGCTGATCGGACTTGCTGAGCGGGTCGATCACCGTGGACCGCAGCTGCGGGTTCACTTCCTCGATCGCGTCAAGTTCCGCCCGCTGCAACAGGTATGCGGCGTTCGGGAAGTACGGCCGCGCCTGCTTTCCGCCGACGACGGCCCAGCCCACGTGGTCGGTGTGCAGGTGTGTGAGCACCACGGTGTCCACGTCGGACGGATCGATCCCCGCGGCGGCCAGTGAAGCCGGGAGCGCACCGGGCACGGGCGCCCACGCGGCCGCAGGGCTGTCGGCCGGGCCGATCCCGGCATCGACCAGCGTCACCCCCTGGTCGCTGCGGATCGCGAACGCGCGGAACTGCAACCGCCAGCGCCCGTCGGCGTCGAGCGCGCCGGGATCGAACCGGTCGGCCGCCGCCCACTGCTCGGCGGTGGCATCGGGAAACGCCTCCGATCGGGGGGAGAAGAAGGGGCCCGCGCCGTCGGCGAGCGCGATGACGGTGTACGGACCGACCTGAAGAGAGGGAGGCATCCACAGATGGTGCCATCGGCCGACGGCCCGGACCAGGCGGGTGCCGGGGAGTTGGCGCCAGGTCGTGGGCGCGTCGTGTACGTGGCAGACCTCGGCGTCGCGCAGGGCGTCTGCATCGCCGCCTGCTGGCGCACTACGGCGTCGCATCCCCCGCGCAGGGAAAGCGCCAGTCGCGGCTCTGGACTGTCTCGGTTGAACCGTGGCCGCTCATCGGTCCGTTGCGGCCCGAGCCACCGCATCACCGACGGTCAAGGGATCCCGCTCGCCACCCCGACACGTGAAGAGATACTCGGCGTCGCCCCCTGCCCCGGGATCCAGAGGCCCCCGCGAAGCCGCCCAAGGCCGCCGCGAGAGGAAACGCCCGGCACCGCTGCCGACCTGAATGATGTCGGTTCTTGTATGCCGAATGCTCCTTTGGGCGGACTCCGCCGCACTTCCGCACGCGCCTGCAGCATATGCCAGCCCGGGTGGGCGTATGCCAGGTAAGTCGTCAACGAAGGAGACGTGATGCGCTTTTCCTCATTCACACGATCGCGGGTACTGGCACACGTGGTGTCTGGACGTTGCTGGTCCGGCGAACGCTGCGGGGGGCGCCGCCGCCCCGAAACCGCATCCCGCACTCATGGGGCGGCTCGCCGGGTGCTGACCTCGCTGGTGGCAGGGGCCACGCTGGCTGTGGCGCTGCCCGGTGTCGGTGGCGCGTCCGCGCGCGCGGACGACAGCTTCGGAGGCTACGGCGACGGGACCTACCAACGCCCGGCCGACCTGCCGGCGGACGGCCTGAAGTATTACGTCGCGCTGCCCTTCTCCCAGAAGAAGAACCTCTACATGTCGCCAGCGGGCACGACGCAGCAGCTGGTGCCAGGCGCCTCGCAGGAACTCACCGTGCAGAACGTGACAAGCACCTCCCAGACGATCACGAGTTCGGCAGGTCCCTCGTTGGCCAGCCAGGTCGGATCCGCGCTCGGCTACGCCGCGACGGCGTACAAGCTGATCTCCAACGCCCTCACCTCGGGCGGTGGAAAGCCGGGGAAGAGCGACACGCTCAACATCACCATCCCTTCGAGCCCGGATCAGATCAGCAAGAAGGATTCGGTCTCGTTCTCCCAAAGCAACAAGATCAAGATCGAACCATTGCGGATGATGTCGGCCCGACCGGTGTACTACAAGTCCAAGACCGTGTCGGACCTGTGGCGCAAGGCCCCCAATGGCAAGCTCGACTACATCTTCGGGCACAACATCGCTGACATCGTCATCGCCCAGGGCTGGCTGCTGGAGTGCGGCGAACGAGCCTGCGTCCCCGGCAAGGACTTCCGGCCCTTCGGCCAGAACCTCGACGCAGGAAACGTCAGCAGCCTCGCCGACGCGGCGCAGCATCTCCTGCCCACCCAATCCCCCGACCGCTGGACCAGCGTCAGCGCGGACCACGGCGCCGACGACGACCGCGGCAGGGTCCACGTCAACCTCCCGTCCATGTGCACCGTCAACGAAAGCGTGAAACTCGGGATCGACACGAAAGCACACTGGGGTCAGATCACTGTCAGCTGCCCGCCTTCAGCGCCCTTCAAGGACTACAGAGTTCAGTACAGCGCCTGGGGCCCCAACTGGGTCGGCTCTCGCGATGTGCGGGGCAGGGGGGTGATCTCCACCCCCAAGAGCGGCTGGGAGTTCCCCGGCACCGAGGCGTACAACGGGCACGAGCAGTACTGGCAGATCGGCATCCCCGCCGACGGGCAGACCCGCAGCTACTGGATCTACCGAGGCATCAAGGCGAATCAGCCCTGGACGGAAGGTCCGTGGCTCGGAATCGACGTCATCCCGGTCAACAGCAAGTAGACCCGACACTGCGGACGCACTAGTCCTATGGCGGGGCATCCTCCCCACGTCGGATCGGGGCAGTCCGGGGTCTTGGATTCCACGCCCTGGCGTCGGCGCCGCGTCATACGAGTGGCAGCCCTGGTCTCCCCGCGGGACCAGGGCTTCGCGCTGTTCTGCACCCCTCGTGGGCGAGCGCAACCGCTACAGGGGCCCGGTCGGCTTTCGAGCGGTTCGCCTTCGCGGTGCCCGCGCCCAGAGAGCGGGCGGCGCCGAGATCAGTGGCACGATCCTGGGCCTCATCGCCCGTCACTTACCGGTACTGTCCGGGCAGGAGTGCACCGGGAAACAGGTTTGCACCAAGAACCCGGCTTGAGGTCAGCGGTCCACAGCGGGTAAGTACGCCAGCTCCGTGTCGAGCATGATGCGGCCAACCGTCTCGTGCAGGGCACTGTCCGCGCCGATCACAGTCTCCGTACCGCTGGGCAGCAGATCGCGCTCTCGGTACCAGTCGCGCAACTGCGTCTCGTTGACGTCATCGGCGATCGGCTTGGTTGCGTGCCGGACGAGGGTTTCACCGAAGGGCACGTCCAGGTAGTAGCCGTGGGTGGGGCCGCGATGGTCGGTGCGCAGTTGGGCGAGCATGTCGCCGTAGTGGTCGGCGTAGAGGATGCCTTCGAGGACGACGTGGAATTCGGCATCCAGGGCGTAGCGGACGGTCAGGTCGATCAGACCGATGTTCGCGGCACCGGGGCGGTCGCGTTCCCTGAGGACGATGCGGCGGAGGTTGTCCTGGCCGACCAGGGCCAGGCCGCGCCCGAACCTCTCGCGCAGACCGGCCGCAACGGACGACTTCCCGGAGGCGCTGTTGCCGCGCAGGACGACCAGCCGGGTCTCTTCGGTGCCCACCATCACGGCGAGCACGCTACCGCCGGCCGCTGACAGGGCCGGCGCGGTGCGGGACACCGTCGAACCCGCCATCACCGTCGACACACCGCTTCGGAGTACCTGAGGTCGGCGACGAAGGGCCGATGTTGACCGTACCCACGCCCGCATCTACTGTGCGCGATGCGGACACCACCTGAGCATGTGCACGCCGGACCGGCACGGCTGGCATCCCGGCTCTACCCTGCACCGTGCCCCCCGCCCCTGAAGACGGAGCCGCCGCGCATGGACACGCCCCTCGCCACCGTGTTCCTCCCGCTCGCCCTCGCCTTCATCATGTTCGGGCTGGGTCTGTCCCTGACGGTCGACGACTTCCGACGGGTGCGACGCCACCCCCGGGCCGTCGTGGTGGCCATGTCCTGCCAGCTCCTTCTCCTACCCGGCATCTGCCTGGGCCTGGTCATCGCCTTCGACCTCTCCCCCGTCCTCGCCGTCGGCATGATGCTGCTGGCCGCATCGCCCGGCGGGACGACGGCGAACCTCTACAGCCACCTCTTCGGCGGCGACGTGGCACTGAACATCACGCTCACCGCGGTGAACGCGCTGCTGGCCATCGTGACGCTGCCGATCATCACCAACCTCTCCCTGCAGTACTTCGAACCGGACATCGGTGAGCAGGGCATGGGGTTGCAGTTCGGCAAGGTTCTGCAGGTGTTCGCCCTGGTAATCGTGCCGGTGGCGCTCGGGCTCGCCATCCGCCGCCGCTCGCCGGACTTCGCGCGCCGCATGGACCGCCCGGTTCGGCTTCTGTCGGTCGTCGTGCTCGTCACGATCATCGTCGGTGCGATGGTGGCCGAGAGGAGCAACCTCGCCGGCTACCTCTCGGACGTAGGGCCGACGGTGGTGATCCTCTGCGTGCTGAGCCTCACCATCGGGTACGCCGTACCGCGCATGGTCCGATTGGACAAGCGGCAAGCGATCGCCTGCTCCATGGAGATCGGCATCCACAACAGCGCCGTCGCCATGACCGTGGCCATCAGCGTCCTCGGCAGCGTCAGCCTGGCCGTACCCGCCGCCGTCTACGGCGTGCTCATGAACCCCATCGCAGCCCTGGCGGGAGTACTGATGACCCGGGGCCCCCGCCCCGCCGAGAAACCCGCGCCGACCCTCGACCGGAGCCAGGAGTGATCACCCTGTGCCCCTTGCGGAGCCACCGCGGGCGTACGGGCGATGTGGGCGGAGAAGACGGACGGCTGCCTGCGCGCGTACGGCCATCCGCCCGGGCCGTTGATCCGTGGCCGGCCGCACAGCTTGGCCCGTTTGTCCTCCGCGCCGGTAGGGGACCCGGCCGACCATGACCGAACGTACTCGCACTCATATGGAAGCAGGCACCGCCCATGGTCATGGCAGCTGACGGCCGTATCGGACGGCGAGTGGGCGGGTTGCTCCGCCGCACCGGACGGGACTATTCGGCAGGCCATGAGCGGCCCCTGGGCGGCTATCTCACCGCCATGGCGGGCTTCGGGGCGTACACCGCGGCCTTGGCAGCGGCGGTACGGCTCCGTGGGCGCCCGCTGCCGGACCGGCCCGAGCCGTGGGAGGTCGTCCTGACCTCGGTGGCCACCTTCCGGCTCAGCAGGCTGCTGAGCAAGGCCGCGGTGACCAGTCCGCTGCGGGCCCCCTTCACGAGGTACGTCGGTCCGCAGGGCCCGGCCGAACTGCACGAGGAGGCGCAGTCCGAGGAGGGCAAGGAGACCGTCGGCGAGCTGGTGACCTGCCCGTTCTGCGTCAGCGTCTGGGTCGCCTCGACACTGACCGCCGGGCAGCTGCTCTGGCCGCGCGCGACACGCACCGCGATGGGCACGCTGGCCGCTCTGGCCGGAGCGGACGCGCTGCAGCTGGCGTACAGCGCGCTGGTGGACAAGACGACGGGGGATTGACATCCGCGGAGGTGAACCGCGGTGTCACATGCTGTAACTCCGCCGGATGGGTCACCTGCGTTGCTGCCCCCGTGCCCTTCGGTCAGCGTCGGGAGGTGAGCAACCCTGCTCCGATCAGGAGGTACACATGCGTCATCGCATACTCGCTGCCGCTGCCCTGGCCATCACCATCACGCTTGCCGGAGCCGGCACTGCCCTGGCCGACCCCGACCCTGTTGGTGCGGCCGCGAACTCGCCCGGCATCATCAGCGGAAATGTCACCCAGGTGCCCCTGGACCTGGAGGTCGAGGTGTGCGGCAACACGGTGAACATCGTCGGTCTGCTGAACCCCGCCGTAGGGAACGCCTGCCTGAACCAGGACTGATCAGCGAGCCCTGCGTACCAGCGCCCGCCGTTCCGCACGGCGGGCGCTCCGCTCGTCATTTATGCAGGTGATCCAAGATTCCGTCGGGCACGGGGTAGGGAAGCTCTTGCGGAAGAAGCTGCTGGGCGACGTCCAGGTCGCCGTCCCGTACATGCCCGTGGACCTCGTGCGCGAGGGCGGTTACGTCGGTGATGGAGACCGTCCACTCATCCGCGTAGCGGTATGCGGCTGGGCCGGCGAGCCCGAGCTGCAGCGAGCGGTAGTTGAGAGCTTGCAGATGGATATCGCGCTCGGGGTCCCATTGAACCCGGGCCGGAGCCTGCTGCAGTTGCTGCTTCCAGGTGGCTCGGTCGGCGTGCAGCCCGCGCTCGTAGTGGGACAGACAGGCGTGCCGCAGCGCCCACTCGAAGCCTTCGCGGGTGATCTCGACGGCGAGGACGGTTTCCTGCCCCTCCTTGGTCCCCCATCCGCAGCGATACATCATCCATAGGAATGACGGCTTGATCCACGTCATCCGATCTCGCTTCCAGGTCGCCGGAAATCGGCCCTTCTGGGCTGCGGCCAGGCCGATCTCCGGTGCGTATGCCTGGTAGACGGTGATCGTGGAGTCGGTGTAGCGGGCGCGGATTTGGTGCTTGAGTTCTGCCACGGTGACAGCGTGCGGAACCACTTCGATGCGCGCCATCGAATTCCCTGAGCCCGGGGCCGAGCCTCCGGTCGAACGGGCAGCGATAGTTCTGGTAGTGCGGGGTAACTGCCGTCAGAGACAGGTTCTTTGTCCACTTCCTCTGAGCCCGTGGAAAGGTCCCCCATGAACGAGCCCAGTACTGCTCCCCCGGGCGCAGGGACTGCCCACCCGGCGATCGACATCCACCTTGAGATCCTGCTGCGCCTCGTCGAGGAGCAGTCAGGGGCCAGTGCGGCCATCTGCCTGACCACGCCGGGCGGAATCATCGCGGGTCACCTTGTCAGCACGAGCAGCTGGGCCGAGAGGTGGCGCCGCGTGGTGTCGGCGGCCACCGGGGCTGAGGATCGCGGTGATCAGATGGCGGATCTGGCTCACGCCGTACAGGCGTCCACGGAGCAGACGGAGAAGGACGCGGCTGGGGGTCTGCATGCGTTCATCCACCTGCTGGATGTCACGTTCCTTTCCGTACCGGGTGAAGTCACGGCCCCCTTGTGGCCCGGAAGGGCCTCCGACGTCTCCGGCTGGTCACTTGGTACTCCTTCTCCGACCGCTCACGCGACGGACGCCACGGATCACTGAGCCGTAGGTGGCCACGCGGGGTGGTCGCCGTCAGGTGAGGGTCAGCCCATAGCGGCGGGGCGGCCGCGCGGTGCTCTCGCTAGGCCGTGAGTTCGGTGCGCGGGGTGGGCTCGTCGGCTTCGACCCGATCGGATGGAGGCAGGCCCTGGCCAGCAGGTCGCGATCGAGTTCGTGACGCCCGAGGGACCACCGAAACAGCCCCTTCCCCGTACACCGCGGTCTTGGCACGCCACGGTAAGCAACGCGCCCGCGCGCGGTCAGTCCTGCCCGCTGTGCGGGGTGTGCCCAGGGGCGTACTGGGCCGCGTACTCCTCCGTTGCCGGGACGGGAGTGATGACGTCGATGAGCACGCCGTCCGGTGCCGCCACGATGAAGTGGCGCTGCCCGAAGTCCTCCGTCCGCAGAGGCAGCAGTGCGCTCAGGCCCGCCTGCGTGACGAGTCGGTCGTACTCGGCGTCGGCGTCGGTCACCTCGAAGTTCAGCAGCAGGCCACCCTGGCACGGGACGCGGTGGCCGTCGGGAAGGGTGGGGTGGCGGTGGTCGAGGAGGGCCAGCTCGTAGTGCGTGGCGTCCGGTCGGCGCAGGCTCACGTACCAGTCGGCCTCGAACGTCACCTCGAACCCGAAGTGCCGTACGTAGAAGGCGCGGGCCGCGGCGATGTCGCGGGTCGCGATCACCGGATAGAAGCCGCTGAGCTCAGTCGTCATGGCGTGTCTCCTCTGCCCTGCCATCGATTTCACATACTCAGGGTATGCGAAATGAGACGTTAGCATACCCGGGGTACGCGAAAGGGAGAGGTGGGTGCGGATGGCCGGCACGAGGGCCGAGCAACGGGAGGCGACGCGCCGGGCGTTGCTGGCTGAAGGGCGCCGGCGGTTCGCCGCTGACGGCTATCACGCCGTCGTCCTCGCGGAGGTCGCTGAGGCGGCGGGGGTCACCAAGGGCGCGGCCTATCACCATTTCGGCAGCAAGGCGGGGCTGTTCAGGGCGGCGGTGGCCGAGGTGCAGCTGGAGCTCGGCGAGCGCGTCGCTGAGGCCGCTCGGCGCCACGACGACCCGTGGGAGCAACTGCGGGCGGGCTGCCGGGCGTTCCTCGCCGCCGGTTCCGACCCGGCGACGCGCCGCATCATGCTGGTGGACGCGCCCGCGGTACTGGGGTGGGAGGAGTGGCGGGCGATGGACGAGGAGTCCTCGGCCCGGCACCTGACCGAGGCGCTACAGGACTTGGTGCACGCGGGAATCATCGCCGAGCAGCCGGTGCAGCCCTTGGCGCGGCTGTTGTCGGGCGCGATGAACGAGGCCGCACTGTGGCTGGCCAGGACAGCGGATCCGCACGCGCTGGAGCAGACCGGACAGGCCCTGGATCACCTGCTCAACGGACTGCGCGGCAGCACGGCCCGGACCGGGGACGGCCGAGCGGGCGCGGTCGAGCGCGGTGCGCCCGCCTGACCTGCACCGTCACCGCCGACGAAGAGGCACCGTCGGGTGGTCCGGAGTTCACTCGGGTGGGGTGACGGCGAGGACACGGCCCAGCGCGCTGTCGGGGCGGGCGGTGAGTTCCTCCCAGGTTCCTTCCTCCGCGATGCGGCCGGCTTCGAGGACCGCGATGCGGTCGGCGCGGCGGATGGTGGCGGGGCGGTGGGCGATGACGATCGTCGTACGGCCTTCCTTGCCGAGCGCGGTCGCGAGTTGGGCGTCGCCGGCGTTGTCCAGGTGGGCCGTGGTCTCGTCGAGCACGAGGACGCGGGGCTGTGCGAGCAACGCGCGAGCGAGGGCGATGCGGGCGCGCTGGCCGCCGGAGAGGGTGGAACCGCGTTCGCCGACGAGGGTGCCCAGGGGGGCGATGCGGTCGACGCCGCACAACCGTGCCGTTTCAGCGAGGAGTTCGTCGTGCGCGTCGGGTACGGCGAGCCGCAGGTTGTCGGCGAGGGTGCCGTGGAAGAGGGGGGTGTCCTGGCCCACCACGGCGACTGCACGCCTGAGTTCGGCATCGCTCACCTCACGTATGTCGACGGGCTCACCGTCGCCGGGTATCAGCTGGACCGTTCCCTCCGACGGATCCCAGAACCGCGCCAGCAGGTGCGCGCAGGTCGACTTGCCGGCTCCCGAGACACCGACCAGTGCGAGGGTCTGCCCGCGGCTGACGGTCAAGTCGACTCCGTCGAGTACGGGTTGGCCGCCGTAGTCGAAGCTCACCCGGTGCAGCCGGACGCCCAGCGGGCCGGAGGGGAGCGGGCGGGGTGTGGCGGGCGGCGGGGCGAGAGCGGGGGCCTTCAGGGCGGCGCCGACGCGGGCGGCCGCGGCGCGCAGTCCCACTGCCTGGCTCAGTGCCCTGGCCGACTCCGCGACGGGGCCCAGGACCGAGAGGGCCAGTGTCATCGCCGCGGGCGCCCATGCGCCGTGCAGCCGCCCGGAGGTCACCGACTGTGCGGCGGCGGCTACGACGCCGAGTACCGCGAGCACGATGAGCAGGTCGCGGGCGGCGGCGGCCATGGACTCCCAGGCGGCCTCCGCACGCTGGGCCTCCCCCACCCGCCGTCCTTGGTCGGAGAGACGGCGGCGCCGCTCGGCCAGCCCGCCGAAGGCGAGCAGCTCGCGCAGGCCGTCGACGGTCTCCACGGTGTCGGCCGACAACTTCGCCGCCGCCGCCCGCGTACGGGCTCCGCGCGCCGCACGTCCGCGTGCGTCGGCGAAGGGCGCCGCGGCCAGCAGCGCGGCGACCGGCAGCACCGCCGCCAGCAGCCACGGCTCCACCGTGGCCAGGACGGCGGCGCCCCCGGTGAACACCACTCCGGACGCCAGGAGTTGGGCGGTGGTGTGGGCGTAGAAGAACTCCAGTGCCTCGACATCGGCCATGGCGGTGGCGGCAAGGTCCCCGCTTCGGCGGCCCGCCACGCGGGCGGGCGCGCTGCGGGCGAGCCCGTCGAAGACGCGCACCCGCAGTTCGGCCAGCACCCGGTAGGCCAGGTCGTGGCTGAGGTCCATCTCGCGCCAGGTCATCAGGGCGCGCACCAGGACGAGGACGACGAGTGCGGTGACCGTACCGGCCGAGGGGGCGCGGTCCTCGATGACGGCGGTTCCCACGGTGTGCGCGGCCAGTGTCAGCAGCGCGACGAGCGAGCCCTGTTCGACGAGTGCGGCGGCGCAGGTGCGGACCATCATGATCCGGTGCCCGGCGAGGGCGGGCAGCAGCGCGCGCAATGAGCCGCGCGCGGGCATGTCGGCGGTGTCGCGGACGGTGGCGGTGCTCATGCGGCGAGCCCTTTCTGGTGTGTGTGGCCCGCGTTGAGGAGTTCGGCGTAGACGCCCCCGGCTTGGACGAGGGCCGTATGGTCGCCGACGGCGTCCACACGGCCGCCGTCGAGGACGACGATGCGGTCGGCGTGCTGGACGGCGGCGAGGCGGTGGGCGACCACCAGGACGGTCCGGCCGCCCGCGGCGGCCAGCAGCTCGCGCACGATGTCGGCCTCTCGGCGTTCGTCGACGGCGCTGGTGGCCTCGTCGAGCACGAGCACCGGGGCATCGGCCAGCAGGGCTCGGGCGAGGGCGAGCCGCTGCCGTTGGCCACCGGACAGGGTGGCGCCCCGTTCGCCGAGGACGGTGGCGTACCCCTCGGGGAGGGCGGCGATCTCGTCGTGGATGCCGGCGGTGCGTGCCGCGCGCACCAGTTCGCCGTCCGTGGCGTCCGGCCTGGCCAGGCGCAGGTTGTCGGCGATGGTGGCGTGGAAGAGGTACGTCTCCTGGGAGACGACGGCGATGGACTGCCGCAGCGAGCCCAACGCGAACTCGCTCACATCGCGGCCGCCGAGAGTGATCCGGCCGCCCTGCCGGTCGTGGTGGCGCAGGAGCAGGCCGAGCAGCGTGGACTTTCCGGCGCCGGACGGGCCGACGATCGCGGTCGTCCGCCCCGCCTCAGCGGTGAAGGTGACACCGCGCAGGGCGGGCGATTCGGCGCCGTCGTAGGTGAAGTCGACGTTCTCGAGACGCAGTTCCGGCGGGCCTGGCCACTGCGCCCCTGCCGTTCCCGTGTCGGGGACGGCGGGGTCGGCGGTGCGCAGCGCCGCGAGCCCGTCCGCGGCCGACACGCCCAGGTATCCGGCGTGCCACTCACGGGACAGGTCCCGGACCGGCCGGAAGCACTCGGAGGCCAGGAGCAGCACCAGGTAGGTGCCGGTCGCGGTGGCGGATCCGGTGACGGCCGACCAGCAGGCGAGGAGCGCGGCGGCCACGGAGCCGCCCTGGATGGCCAGGTCGGTGAGGCCGGTGTCGACGAGTGAGACGCGCAGCTTCGCGACGGTCGCCCGGTGCAGCGCCGCCGACCGCCTCTCCAGCCGTTCCCGGGTGCGGCCGACGGCGCCGGCGGCCCGCAGCGCGGGCATGCCCTGGAGGGCTTCGAGGTAGTCGGCGCCCAGTTGCTCGTAGGTGTCCCAGTGTTCCTTTCCGCGCTGGGCCAGGAGCCGGTCCCAGGCGCGCGGCCCGAACAGGGCGAGCAGCAGGGCGGGGACGAGGCCGAGGAGGGCGGCCGGTTCGATCACCGCCAAGGCGGCGAGCAGGAAGGGCGGCACGGTGAGGGTGATCAGGAGCTGGGGCAGGTAGCGGGAGACATAGGCGTCGACGCCCTCCACCCCGTCGACGAGGGTGGTGCGGACGGCCCCGGCGCGTGCGGTGGTCAGGTAGGCGGGTCCCAACCTCCCGAGGTGGGCGAGGAGTTCGTCCCGCACAGCCACCCTGACTGTGGCTCCGGCGCGGGTGGCGGTGCGCCGCTGCCAACTGCCGAGCCCGGCACGTGCTGCTACGACGGTGAGCACCGCGCCGAGGAGCGGCGGGAGCCGGTCGGTGTCGCCCCGGGCCAGGTCGGCGAGGGCCACGGCCAGGAGTACTGCCTGCGCCAGTTGGGTGGCGGTGACGGCGCCTTGCAGCAGGGTGGCCGCGAGCAGTGGCCGCCGTGCGTGCTGTGCGGCGCGGCGCAGTTCGGGGTGGACGATCACGAGGTCCCCTGTTCGGAGTGGGTGCCGAGGGCCAGGCCGTGGACGATCCAGTCCCGGCCCGGTGCGGCGCCGAGCGCGGTGCCCAGGTCCGCCTGCTGCCAGGAACCGACGGGGCGGGCGGCCAGCCCGTGTCGTACGGCGGCCAGGTGGGCGAGGTGGACGGCGAAGCCGGCCCGCAGGTGCGTTCGGCGGATCAGCGGGGCGTCGGCGTCCGATGGGCAGCCGTACGCGAGGAGGACGGCGCCCGCGTCCGAGAGCCATGCCTGGCCCGCCGCCCAGAGGGCGAGCGTCGGCCGGGCCTCCCCTGCCGCGAGCCGTCGCAGTGTGCCGTCGGGCGCCGGCTCGACCAGTTCGGGCTCCGGCTCGCCGACGGCCGCGCACCAGGCGAGTTCACGGCCGCCCGTCCGGACGGCGGTGGTGAGCACCGCGTGCAGAGCGTCCCGGTGCGGGGTGCCTGTCAGCGGTGGCGGGGCGCTGCGGCGGGTCAGCAGTTCGCCGGGGGTGGGCGCGCTCGCCGGCTGAGGTGGTGAAACCCCGCTGGCGTGCTGAGCCAGGGTGAAGTGCGGTACGGCCAAGGGGTGTTCGGTAAGCCCGTCGAAGCGGGGCACCGGCGCCGCGAGGCCCATCGTGCCGGCCGCGAGCCACAGCGCCGCGGCGGCGTGGCCGGTGTCCAGCAGCATCAGCGGCCAGGCGCGGTGGCCGTAGTGGGAGGCCGTGCGCCGTGGGGTGACGTTCAGTTCGACGGTGACGCCGGGCGGCGTGCCGTGGGGTTCCCGACCGAGGTGGTGCACCCGGTGGCGCAGCGGGTCGTAGCCGTAGCGTCCGGGCGGCAGCGGGCAGCCGGTACCTACGACGAGTTCGGCGTCCACCGGGTGCAGCGCACCCGCGGAAGGGGCGGGCCGCAGCCGTCCGGAGTCGTCCGAGGCCGCCAGCGAGAGGTGGAGCAGGGCCCGCAGGTCCAGCTCCCCGGGGCCGGCCTCCGGGATGGTGCGCGGGTGTCCCGGCCAGGCACGCACCGGTGTCCCGGCGGGTGTGTCGGGGCCGGGAGCCGCCGCCGAGCGGGCGTGGGCCAGGGCGGTGACGAGGTCGACCGGACGGTCTGCCGTCGCGTGTTCCACGCGGGGAGCCGTACCGGCGGGTTCTGCGGGACGGGCCTGTTGGGTGTGTTTCACGGGGCGGTCCTCACATGTGGGGCGGAGGGGCCAGCGTGAAGTCCTCCGGCGCGCTCGGTGCGGTCGTCCGCCAGCCGCGGGCGACGGCGGAGTCGGTGAGGCGCGGGCAGCCGAAGTAGCCGAAGGCGGCAGGGGCGTTGGGCAGGAGCCCGGAGACCAGGACGCGGGCGACGCGCAGGGGCGTCTCGGCCACGTCCTCGGTGGTGAGGTCGAACGTCATGACGCGGTGGCCGCCCTCGTGCAGCGCGCGTTCCAGCCGGTCCCGGCTGCCGGGCTCGACCGCGTCGATGGGCACGGTCCCGTGCGCGGGATCGGTGAAGCGGCGGGCCTCGGGTGCCATGCGCTCGTCCAGCCAGACCTGGACGTGCGCGCCCAGGTCCCGTACGTGCTCGAACTGCTCGCCGCACACGTCGAGATAGCGGCCGTCGGCACGGTGCTCCAGGTACAGCCCGCGGGCGAGCAGCCCGGCCTCGACGGCTCGGAAGACCCAGGCGTCGGGGCCGGTCAGACCCTGGGTGAAGACCCAGGTGTGGACGGCTTCGAGAACGGCCTTGCGGGCGGCCTCGGCCGGGTCGTACTTGCAGGCGAATCCGGCCGCGTACAGGCCGAGCCGGGGATCGCGGACGAGCGCGGCCATGCAGGGGGCGAACTCCGAGGGCATCTCGACGAGATGCACCTCGAGCGCGGATCCGGCGAGGTCGTCGGTGAGGCCGGGAACGCTGGCCGGGTCGATGGCGCGGGTCGGGCCGTCTAGGTGCCACCACAGTTCCAGGGCGTCGCGTTCGACGATCTCCAGCAGGCCGCGTTCGGCGGCATCGTCGAAGCCCTGCCCGGTGGCTATTCCCGCGTAGTTGAGGTGGTGGGTGCGCGGCAGCGAACGCAGTTGGCCCTGGCGCCAGTTGAGGTGGGTGAGGGCGACGGGCGCCCACACCTCGGCGGTCCGTCCCCCGGGCAGCCGTTCGGTGCCACGCGTCCACAGGGCGGGCGTGTCGGCGGTGAGGCGGCGGTAGGGGAACTTCTCCCGTGTGTACTGCCAGTCGGCGTAGGCCGGCAGTTCGTCCGGCCCGTACAGCCGCACCCCCCGCTCGGCCAGGTCGGCGGCCGTGGCACGCACCGGGGCGTCCGGGTGGCCGGGCGGCGGCACCCGGTTGCCGCAGTATCTCTCGATCCCCTCGGCGATCGCGGCGATGCGAGCGGCCTCGGGGTCGCCGAAGGTGGTGCCGAGCGACACCCGGTCGGCGGGCCACAGGCCGAGCCGGCGGGCGTCGGCTATCTCGGCCGTCAGCGCGGTGTAGCGGGGCGGTGCGCCCTCGGGGTGCTCGACCGGCTTGACCGTGCGGACGATGCCGCAGACGGGGTCGACGAGAGCTTCCAGCGGCAGCGCCGTCATCGCAGGATCTCCTGTACGGGATCGGTGGGAGTGGGTCGGGATCCGAGGACGGGCAGCCGCAGTGCCACGCTCCCGGCGTCGACCTCACGCCGGGAGATGATCATTCGGGTGGCCGTGACCGGGTCGCCGCCGGTGTGGGGGTTACGGGCGTGGGCCGGGAAGTGGTGCCCGGCGATCTCCAGGCGAAGCCGGGCACCCGCGGGCAGTCGCCGGGCGAGACGGCCGAGCCCTACGCTGAACTCGGCCTGTCCGCCGGGTGGTTCCTCGCGGCGCACGATGCCGACGGCGAGCCGCTGAGCCACTCCTTCCGGTGTCAGGGCGATGAGCCGGAGGGCCCAGTCGGCGGACGGGGTGTCGGCGGTCGCCCGCAGACCGACCTCCACGCGTCCGACCACGTCCAGCGGACGGGGCAGTGGCGGGGTGACCAGCAGGCAGCGGTCGGGTGGGCCGTCCATGGGGACGGCCAAGTCGGCGGAGGACACGGGTCGTTCGGGGTCGGCTGTGAAGGAGGCGCCGTGCAGCAGTCGTAGGGCGTGCGTGCGCGGTTGTCCCTCTGTGTCGGCGGTCGTCCACAGGGTGCTGCCGCCCAGGCCGACCGCGCCTCGGCGCCCGGGGGTGAGGTCGCCGGCGAGGGCTCGGTGGGCCCAGCCCGTGTACAGCTCGCCGAGATTCACCCGGTGTGCCGGATCGGCGTCGGGTCCGGGTTCCGCGACGAGGCCGTGTCCCCAGGGCCCGAGCAGCAGCCGGGCCGACGGACCGCCCCAGCGCCGCCACAGCGCGACGGTGTCCTCGGCGAAGTGGTCGTGGTGACCGCCCACCGCGAGCAGGGGCATGCCGGCCTGCTCGGCCTGCGAGACCAGCCGGCCGTGCGCGTGGTGGCGCCACAGGCCCGGCCAGGAGGGCAGGCTCCGGCCGAGCCGTTCGTGCAGGCCGGTCAGCGGGAGATGGGCGAGCAGTCCGGGGTCCGCGGCGAGGGCTTTGTCCAGGGCGTCCTCGTCGGAGTCCGGGCGGTCACCGTGGGCCGCCCACCATCCGGCGCGGGTCAACAGCCGCTCCACGCCGGAGGGTTCGCGAGCCGTCTCGGCGGGACCCAGGGCGGGCACGGCCGCGATGACGGCGTCGGGGCGGGCGTCCGTGGGGGCGTCGAGGGCGAGAGTGAGGGCGCAGTGGGCGGCGTAGGAGGCCCCGGCGGCCACCAACCGCCCGTTGCTCCAGGGCTGTCGGCGGATCCAGCGGGCGGTCGCCGCTCCGTCGGCGGCCTCGTTGTCGTACGGGTGCCACTGACCCGGGGACGCGTGCCGGCCGCGCACGTCCTGGACCAGTGCGGCGAACCCGCGACGGGCCCAGCCGCGCAGTTCGGCCCGGTGCCGTCTGCGGTCGTAGGGCGTGCGGATGAGGACGGCGGGGAAGGGGCCGTCGCCGTCCGGGAGGTGGACGTCGGTGGCGAGCCCTTCGACGGGCACGGTGAGCGGCGTCATCCGGCCTGCTTCGGTATCGGGGCGACGGCGGGGACGGGCAGCACGGCGTGCTCGGTGACGGTCAGCGTGCGCAGGTCGACGCGCCGGAGCCTGCGCCGGGCGGGGAGGCCGTCCGTGTCGGCGGCGCCGGTGATCCACCGGCTGAGGTCGTCGGCGAGCAGAGCGGCCAGCAGGTGCGCGGCGGGGGCGGTGAGGTGAACGGGAGCGCCGGACGTACGCGGCCCGCTCCAGTAGGCGGCCAGTTCACGGTGCGCGGGCGTGGCGGCGAGGCGGCGGGCCCGGACGTGTGCCGAGGTGACGTCCCCGGCAGTGGCGGCGAGCGGCTCGACGTACGCCTGCCAGCCCTCGCGGTGGCAGCGCAGCCAGGCGATGCCGCGCTCGGGCAGCCGGTCGGCGCCCTCCCACAGCCCGTCGGGCACGGGCCCGTCGAGGCACCACACCACCGCGGCCGGACGGTCGGTTGACAGGTCGTCAAGTGGCGGTGGTGTACTGCTGCGTACGGTCGTTCGCGGCTCGGCGCCCAGGGTGCGCAGGAGCGCGGCGAGGGGTTCGGTCAGCACAGGGTCGCCCAGGAGCCGGATGTCCCGGCGATCGGCGGGCCATCGTGGGCGCTGCGGTTCGTGCGCGAGGTACCCGGCTTCCTCGAAGGCCCCCACGACGCGGTCGAGTTCGCCGTCCGGCTCGACCGCGGTCGCCGTACCGGAGAGGCGGGCCAGCAGGGCCTTCTCGTCCGCGTCCTTCGTCCTGATGCTGAGGAACTCCCCCTCGGCCGTGCGGACGGCGAGGCCCCGCCCAGGGACGGCGACGACCTCGACACCGGGTGCGAGCGAACTGCGGGACACGTCAGTCCTCCTGTGAAAAAGGGGCCTTGAAAGGGCGTGAGCCCGCCCGCAGGTGACGGGCGGGCTCACGGTCGAGGGCGCTGGACCCTCTTACTCCTCGGTGTCCTCGAAGGGGTTCTCGACGAGAGCGTTGGAGTGGGTGGCCGAGGCGTGAGCCAGCTGACCCGGGTCGGCGATGGGCGCGAAGACCTTCTCGTTGTCCATGAACTCTCCTTGTTCGTGAGGGAGATGCGGCGCTCTGGTGAGCGCCACACGGAGAACACTAGTGAATATGATTTTCATATTCTAGTGCTGGGAGCGGGTGATCTGGATAACACACGGGCCAGCCGCCCTCGGGGTCCCGGCCCACCCGTCCGGCCACCCGGAGGACGTCCGCGAGCAGCCCGGGCGTGACCACCTCCTTGGGCGTGCCGTCGGCCACCACACGCCCCTCGCGCAGCGCGACGATCCGCTCGGCGAACCGGGCGGCGTGGGCCAGGTCGTGCAGCACCATCACCACGGTGAGCCCGCGTTCCTCGCGCAGGCGGACCACGGTCTGCAGCACGTCCAGCTGGTGATGCAGGTCCAGGTAGGTGGTCGGCTCGTCCAGCAGCAGCACGCGGGTGTCCTGGGCGAGCGCCATCGCGAGCCGCACGCGCTGCCGCTCGCCGCCGGACAGCTCGTCGACCTCGCGGTCGCCCCAGTGCTCCACGCCGACGTCGCGCAGGGCGCGGCGGACGACCGGGTCGTCCCCCTCCCGCAGCATGCCGAGGGGCCCCCGCGCCGCGTACCGCCCCTGCCGTACGAGATGACGCACCGTCATGCCGGGGACGCCCGGGGACGACTGGTGCAGCAGCGCGACGCGGCGGGCCGTGGCCCGGCGGGACAGCCGGGCGAGGTCGTCCTCGCCGAGCAGCACACGCCCCTCTTCCGGCCGCAGCAGGCCGGCGACCAGCCGCAACAGGGTTGATTTCCCACAGCCGTTGAGACCGATGAGAGCGGTCAGCTCACCCGGCTCGACGGTCACGTCCACGCCTCGCAGCACGGGCTGCCCGGGGTAGCCGAAGCGGACCCCCTCGACGCGGATCCCCATGGACTCGGTCATGCTCTGTCCTCCGACGACATCAGAACGTACGGCTCGGCGCGCGGCGCACGACGACCAGCAGCAGCGCGGCCCCGACGCAGGCGGTCAGGGCCCCGACCGGCAGGGTGAGCCGGCCGGAGTCCAGCGCGGCCGCCAGCAGCCGCGAGGACAGCTGCGCCGCCGCGTCCGCCCCGCACACCACGGCCGCGCCCACCAGGGCGGCACCGGGCAGGGTCACCCGCAGGTCGGCGCCGAAGACGGCCAGGGCGAGGTGCGGTACGAGCAGCCCGACGAAGCCCAGCGCCCCCACGGCGGCCACGGCACCGGCCGTCAGCGCCACCGCGCACAGCAGGGCGAGGGTGCGGGCCCGCCTCGCGGACAGCCCGGCGGCGAGGGCGATGTCGTCCCCGCAGCGCAGCAGGGTCAGCGGCCCGGTCAGCAGCCAGGCCATCACTCCCCAGGTCAGCGCCCACGGCCAGAGCAGGTGCCAGTGCTGCCACACCCGGCCCTCCGTGGTGCCGACGAGCCACTGCACCACGCTGCCGAGTTCGCCCGGGGCGACCAGCAGCACCATGGCGGTGAGTCCGCCGAGCACCGCTGAGACCAGAACCCCGTGCACGGCCGTCTGCGCGGGGTCGCTGCGCCCCCGCCCGGCGAGCAGCCACAGCAGCGCGGCCCCGGCGCAGCCGCCCACACACGCGGCGACGACCACGGCCAGCGGTGATTCCCACCCGGCGAGCCCGAGGCTGCTCGCGAGGACGGCACCGAGCACGGCGCCCGGCGTCACCCCCGTCACCTCGGGCCCGGCCAGCGGGTTGCGCAGCGCGGACTGCAGCACCAGACCCGCCACGCCGAGGCACGCCCCCGCACCGAGGGCCACCAGGAGCCGGGGCAACCGGAGTTGGAGCAGGATGTGCCGTTCCGTCGCATCGCCGCCCCCGCCGAGGACGTCCCACACCCGGGCGGGGGACATGCCCCGCCCGGCCACCAGTTCCACCCCCGCGCAGACGACGATGAGCACCCCGAGTACCGCGAAACGCCGTCTCACCGGGCCTCCTCCGCTTCGATCGACTCGCCGCGGAAAGCGGAACGTCCGGAAGCGCTGTCGCTCCCGTGATCACCTCGGTGGACTCGGTCGCGGGCCCCCGGGACACGCTCGCGCTCCTTCTCCGCGGAGCCCTCGGGCGCCGGGCCTGAGCCAGTGCTGACCGCCGGTCGCCGCCGGGCAGCCGGTCTGCGGTTGCCCCACCGAAGCAGGGCGACCCCGGCGGGCACGCCGAGGAGGGCCGTCCAGGCACCGACCGGCGTCTCAACGGGCGCCAGCGCGAGACGGGCCGGGACGTCGGCGACGGCCACGACGACGGCGCCCCAGGCCGCCGACCAGGGCAGCCAACGCACCGCCGCCGCGGCGGGGTTGAACCATCGCGCCAGATGCGGGGCAAGGAACCCGACCCAGGCCACCGGCCCGCACACGGCCGTCACGGGCGCGATCAGCACGATGGCGATCGCCAGCGCGGCCAGCCGGGCCCGCTGGGCGCGCACCCCCAGCGCCTCGGCGTCCTCGTCACCCAGCCGCAGCACCGAGAGCACCGGTGCGCACAGCACGAGCGCCGGAGCGGCGACGAGCAGCCAGGGCCACAGCCCGGTCACGTCGTCCCAGGTACGGGCGGAGAGCGAACCGAGCAGGTAGCGGTAGATCAGCTGGAGATCGAGCTGGTCGGCCATCACCATCAGTACGAGCAGCGCGGCCTGCAGCGCTGCGGCGACCGCGGCGCCGGTCAGCAGTACGGCGGACGGGCTGCGCCCCAACCCGGCGGCGAGCAGCGTGAGTCCGCCGCCGAGCGCGGCGCCGCCGATGGCCAGCAGTGGCTGGAGGGCGGCGGGGAGGGACACCGCCAGCACCAGCGGTGCGGCCACCCCGAGCGCCGCCCCGGAGGACACGCCGAGCATCTCCGGGACGGCCAGGGGATTGCGCAACGCCTCCTGGAGCACGAGCCCCGCCGCCCCCAGACAGGCACCGGCGACCAGCGCCAGCACCAGGCGGGGCACGCGGAGTTCGGTGACGACGATCCCGGCGAGCGTGCCGTCCCCGTCCGCCAGCGCGCCGGGCAGCCGGTGCAACGGGACGTAGGGCGTGCCCAGGCTCAGCGCACAGGCCGACGCGGCGCACAACAGGGCGCACACGACAGGCAGTTGCCATCCTCCCGTGAGGCGCACGAACCGCCGTGCGCCCGATGCCGTGTCACCTGTCGCGGCGGGCATCGCGGTGGGCGCGCTCACCGCAGCGCGGCCGTGGCCTCATCGAGGATGATGCCCAGCGAACGGGTACCGCGTCCCTTGGCCCAGACCTCGGAGTTCACCTCGTGGACGTCTCCGTTCTTCACCGCGGGGATCTTGCTCCACAGCGGGTTGTCCGCCAGCTTCTCCGACAGCTTGCCGTCCGCCTCGCCGAAGCTCATCGTCTCGACGAACAGCACGTCGACGTCCGCCGCGAGGATCTCTTCAAGGCTGTAACTGCCTTCCACGCCACGTGACTTCCAGGGGTAGTCGGCGAGCTTCGGGAAGAGGCTGGCGCCGACGTCCGTCTCCGGGGTGGCGACGCCGAAGTTCTCGTCACTGCCGTAGATGATGAGCGCGGTCTTGTCGCTCCGGTTCTTCTCGGCCTCGGCGAGCTTGGTACGGAAGGCCTTTTCCGCCTTCTCGCCCTCGGCGGTGCGGCCGGTGAGCGCGGCGACATCACGCAGGTAGCCCACGCTGTCCTGCCATGTCTCGGGCTGCATGGGCCAGAACGTGGTGGCGCCCTTCAGCGCCGGGGCGAGTTTGCCGTGGGTGTCCTCCAGGCCGATCACCAGGTCGGGCTTGTGGGAGAGGACCGCCTCGACCTCGGGTGCGATGAACCCGCCCGGGATGACGTCGACTTCCTTCGCCTTCTGCTCCCCCAAGAACTTCGGGTGGGCGAGGAGCACGCTGTTGGTGGCCGCGGGGGCCATGCCCAGCTCGGTCAGGATGTCGTCGCAGAGCGCGAACAGGCAGACGATGCGCTCGGGCTCCTTCTCCAGGGAGACCTTGGCGCCGTTCGTGTCCGTCAACTGCCTTGTGGCCTTGATGGGTTCGACGGTGACGTCGGTCTTCTCGACGGCAGCGGCGGCCTTCTCGTCCGCCGGTTCGGCGGACGAGCCGCACGCGACCAGCACCGACCCCACTAGCGCTGCGGCGACACAGCTTCGGACGAATCTCGACGGTGAGCGCAGCATCGATGCCCTCGCTTCTTCTCAGGAACCCGGAACGCCCCGAAGATACATGATAATCGTTTTCATAATCACCCCGCTCTCCTGGAGGCCCCCCTTGACCACCGCCCCTCCCCTGCTGCTGGTCTCCGACCACATCGAGGGATCCGTCCACGTCCTGACCGTGCCGGACGGCACCCGGACGGGCCGCCTCACCGGCCGCCACCTCTCCGAACACGCCGGGTTCCTGGCCCTGCCGGGCGGCCGAGCGGCGTGCGTCGACGACCGCAGGGGCGAGCTGCTGGTGCTCGATCCGTACGGCGACGTACTGGTCGAAGCCGCCATCCCGGTCGCCGTTCCGGCCGAGCACCTCGCCTGCGACCCGTCCGGCCGGTGGGTGGCCGTGACGACGGGCCTGGGCGAGAACACCGAGCCGTGGTCGGACCTGCTGACGGTCGTCGACCTCACCACGGGAGACGCGACCCGGGTACGCACCCGCATCGACGAGCCGGGGGTGACCGTCCTAGGCCACGGTGATCCGCTGGTCGTTCTGCGGCACCGAGGGCCTGGCACGCTCGCGGTCCACCGGTTCGCCGACCTGCTCGCCGCACCCCCCGGCTGCCCCGCCGCCACGCCGCACGCACACCTTCCGCTGCCCGACGACGGACACGGCGACGCCCATGACCCGCACTCCGGCCACGTGTTCGCGGCCATGGCCGACGGAGTGCACCGGGCACGCCGCGCGGGCAACGCACTCGTCCCGGAGCGCACGATCCCCTGGAACTCCCCCGCCAGGGGCTGGTACTTGCGGCTCGACCCTCGGCGACGGGCCCTGTGGTCGACGCTGCGGGGCGGTCCCGCCGACCCGTTGCGGTGGCCTGAGTGGACCAACCAGGCCTGGCGCCACGACCTGGAGACGAACCGCACCACCCTGACCGAGCTCGGCCACGGCCTGGTCTTCCGGCTGGCCCTCGCCCGGAACCACACCGCCTTCACCCGCATCCACCCGGACGGCGACGAACTGATCCTCCTCGACGCCGACGACACCGCCCGCCACCTCCCCCTCCCCGCCATGGACGGCGCACCCCGCCGGGGCGGCACTCCGTGGGACGGCGTCCAGCGCCGGGCGGTGGCCGCCTCCCCGGGCGCGGACTGGGTCGCCGTCACCCGCGGCGGCCACGGCGAAGTCCACGTCTTCGACGCCCCGACGGGCAGCGAAGCGGCCCGGCTGAAGCTGGACACACCTCTGGATCACGGCGGCCACGCGCTGCTGCGCACGCAGGCCGATGGGGCGGACGGGGATCCTGTGGGCCGGTGACGACCTGGCCGGCGCCTATGGGGGGTCTGAGGGCGGACCAGGGTCAGCGCGCTGGGACGCCGCCCGCGGGCGTTCGGCCATCCCAACGAAGCACCCTCAGCTGCGAGTCCCCGAATGCCCCTCGGCGGTACGGGCGTTGAGGTCCTCGTCGGTGATGGGGCGGACGACCCGGCACGGCGCTCCGACGGCGACGCTCATCGGGGGAATGTCGCGGCTGACGACGCTGCCGGCGCCGATGACCGACCCGTAGCCAATGCGAACGCCGGGCAGGATCACGGCGTTGCTGCCGATCCACACCTTGTCCTCGATCACGATGGGTTCCGAGAATCGGCCGAAGTCAGTGCGCCGCAACGGATGTACGGGGTGTCCTGTGGTGGTCAGCGTCACGCTGGGGGCGATCATGACATCGTTGCCTATGCGGATGTCGACGTCGTCCACGAACGTGAGGTTCACGTTCCCGAAGAAGTCATCGCCGATGTACACGTTGCTGCCGAACCCAGCGTGGAACGGCGGCAGCAGCACGGTGCGTTCACCGACCGAGCCGAAGATCTCGACGAGCAGCGATCGGCGCTTCTGCGCCGCGCTCGGCGGCGTGTGGTTGTACTCGAAGATCTGCTCGGTGCGGCGCCGAGGGGCCTGGAAGGCCGCTTCCGACTCGGTGTAGAGCAGCCCTTGGGCGATCCGTGCCAGGACTTCTTCCTCACGAGCATGCGTCACGGCAAAACGCTCCCCTCGTCCAACGTCTCGGCCTCCATACGATCAGTCAGATCATGGCGGGGCGCCCCCACTCCTGTCCCAGGACCTCATGATCCCGTCGAGCCGGGAAGTCCTGGCGGTGCGGGCATGATGCCTCTGAGGTGGTTCCCGTCCGCATCGGCGGGGCCATCACAGCAGCGGAAGAGACGCGGATCGGCTACCCCTCTAGGGTGGCCTGGGACCGGTTGTCCGATACCGGCTTGATCTGGAGGTCGTCGGCATGCCGGAGTCGGAGCAGGAGCTGGCCGAGGTTCAGCGGGCGCACTGGCAGCAGACCTACGGCGAGCACCCTGGCATGTACGGCGAGGAGCCGTCCGACCCGGCGGTCCATGCCGCTGCCCTCTTCCATGCCCTGGGTGCCCGCGAGGTGCTGGAGCTGGGTGCCGGCCATGGCCGTGACGCGCTGTACTTCGCCCGCGAAGGGTTCTCCGTGACGGCCACCGACTTCAGCCCCGCGGGGTTGGAACAGCTGCGTGAGGCCGCCGTAGTCCAGGCGGTGGCCGGGCGGGTCACCACGGCGGTTCACGATGTCCGCGAGCCGCTGCCGCTCGCCGACGCCTCGGTGGACGCGATCTTCGCGCACATGCTGCTGTGCATGGCACTGTCCACCAAGGAGATCCACGCCCTGGTCAACGAGGTGCGTCGGGTGCTGCGACCGGGCGGTGCCTTCGTCTACACCGTCCGCCACACCGGAGACGCCCACTATCAGGTCGGCGCCGAGCACGGCGACGACATCTGGGAGCACGGCGGCTTCGCCGTCCACTTCTTCCCCCGCCATCTGGTCGACGACCTGGCCAAGGGCTGGAGCCTGGAGGACGTCAGCGGGTTCGAGGAAGGCAGCCTGCCCCGGAAGCTGTGGCGCGTCACCCAAACCCTCCCCCGGTGAACACCGACCGACCAGAGCCCCGCACCCGGACAGGAGACCTGCCCAGCCCTTTCGGCCGACCCTGGTGATGAGTTTTCCCGTCCGCATCCGTCACACCTACGACGGGATACACCGCGGCGGAAGGATGACGTGATGAGTACGGACACACGGCTCAAGGAGCTGGGCGTGAGCGAGCTGAGCGCGATCGACGAACCGTCGTTCTCCGAGCTGGCGCAGCGCCACCAGCGGGAGCTGCACGTGCACTGCTACCGGATGCTCGGATCCTTCGACGACGCCGAGGACACCGTGCAGGAGACCTTCCTGCGCGCCTGGCGGCGGCGGGAGACCTTCGAGGGGCGCTCGACGTTCCGGGCGTGGCTGTACCGGATCGCCACCAACGCCTGCCTGGACCTGCTCGCCAAGCGCCGCCCCGAGCCTGCGACGGGCGGCGAGGTCCGGTGGCTGCAGCCCTACCCCGACCGGCTGCTCGACGAGCTGCCCGCAGGCGACGCGGAGGAGCCGGAGAGCCGCGCCCTCGCGCGGGAGACGATCGAGCTGGCGTACCTGGTCGCCCTCCAGCACCTCGCACCGCGACCGCGGGCCGTGCTGATCCTGCGGGACGTCCTCGGCTGGCCCGCCAAAGACGCAGCGCAGCTCCTCGGGGACTCCGTCAACTCCGTGAACAGCGCACTGCAGCGGGCCCGCGCCGGCATGCGCGAGCACCTGCCCGCCGAGCGGCAGGACTGGACGGACAGCGAACAGGACCCCGCAACACGCGAGCTGGTACGCCGCTACACCGACGCCAGCGTCGCCACGGACATCGACACCCTCGCCACGCTGCTGCGCGACGACGTCCGCTGCTCCATGCCCCCCACACCGGGCCTGCACATCGGCCGCGACGCGGTGGTCACCGACTGGATCGACAGCGGCTTCCAGGACATGCAGGGCCTGCGCCCCGTCCCCACCTCCGTGAACCGGCAACCCGCCATCGCCTTCTACCACTGGCAGGAAGGCCAGGGCGCCTACTTGCCGCTGACCATCGACGTCCTGCGCATCACCAACGGAACGATCACCGAGATCACCACCTTCCACAGCGACCAGTTCCCCCGGCTCGCACTGCCCGAGCGACTGCCGGCATCCAGCACTCAGTAGTCCTCGTTGCACGCCGAAGTGCCGAGCGGCTCCTTCGACCAGTCCAGAATGGCCCCATGGCCGAAACAGAGCCCAAAGCCGCAGAGGCACGCTCGTTCCTGTCGTGCGCCGCCGAGGTGGCGCGGCTGCTGGGCTTGGGGAACGCGACCGATGTGCCAGAGGCCCGCCGCGCGCGGCATCTGGCCCATGCGGCACGCATACCACTGCTGGAACGCCCTGAACTGCCCGAAGAGTTCTTCGACCCGTTGCTGGCCGCAGCCGTCTACGACCCCGACCCCAGCTTCTGCCGCTGGTTCGTGGAACCAGCGGTTTACGCATATGGACGCCGCCGGGTCATGAGCGCGCTGCTCGACTGTCTGCGGACAGGCACGGACACGGAGCGGGCGGGCGCCGAGCGAGCGTGGTACTGCGCCCATGTGCCGCTCCGCGCGGACCGGTCCCCGGCTTACGCACCCGGCGGACATCGCGCTCCCGCCATGGACGAGTCCCACGATCTGGTGGACGAGTGGCGGAAAGCCCTGCAGCGATCATCCATGTGACGGGGCCTCCGCAACAGCTCATGTGGGTGGCTGCTGATCCGTGCACGTCAATGCGTCCTGCTCTGTTGGCGCTGCGGGCCGGGGCCTGAGGACGGCGGGTTCAGGCAAGGCGTGGAAGAAGAGCCAGCTGAGGGCGGGCATGGCGATCAATGGGGTCAGGGCTGTCTGCAGGGAGGTGGCGTCGGCCAGGCGTCCCACCAGTGGACTGATCAGGCCGCCGATGCTGACGGTCAGGCCGAGGGTGACGCCGCTCGCGGTGCCGATCCGCGAGGGCAGGTAGTCCTGGCCGAGGGTGACCTGGAGGGAAAAGGGGACGTACAGGCCGGCTGAGGTGAGGGCCACGAAGAGGAGCAGGGCCGGGCCGGGCACGTAGATCACTCCGGCGACGCCGACGATCGAGAGCAGATAGGACCAGCGGCAGACGCGGACGCGGTCGTAGCGGTTGGCCAGCACACCGCCCAGCACCGAGCCCACGGCACCGCCCAGGAACAGCAGGAACAGGGCGATGGTCCCTGCGGTGGTGCTGCCGTGCATGCGTTGGGGGGCGTAGAGCGATATGAACGTGCTCAGGCCGGTGAAGACGACGGAGCGGCAGACCACGGCGAGGGACAGCCTCACGAACGAGGCCACGTCATCGGCGCCCACGGCCGTCGGCGTCTCGGAGGTACGGCCTTGAGGCCGGCCGAGCATGTGGAGCACCGGCACGCACAGGGCGACACCGGCGAGTGCGGGCAGGACCAGGACCGGTGTCCAGCGCAGGGAGCCGTGCCCGACCACGACCGCCACCATGATCGGGGCGAGCGCGAAGCCGATGTTGCCGCCGAGGGAGAACCAGCTCATCGCGCTGTGGCTGCCCTGACTGGCAAGCCGGGCCACGCGGGCCGACTCGGGGTGATAGGCCGCGACACCGACGCCGGAGACCGCGACGAACGCCAGGGTGAGCCCGTAGGAATCGCCCAGGCCGCTCAGCGCGATGCCCGCGCCGCCCAGGAAGGTGCTGGCAGGCAGCAGCCACGGCATCGCCCACCGGTCGGTGAGTGCGCCGAACAACGGCTGGGCCACTGACGACAGCAAGGACGCGGCCAGGACGATGCCGGAGGCCACGGCATAGCTGTAGTCACGCTCGGCCACGAAGAACGGGATCAGCGCCGCGACGGCGCCCTGGTAGATGTCGACGCAGGCATGGCCCACGGCCAGCAGAGAGATCGAGGTTTTCCTTCGCATCCGTTCATGCTGGGAGCGGGGCCCGTTGTCACGCTTTCGATAGATTGCCAAGTGATGCAGGAAATCCGCCACACTCCCATCGCGCCCACCCGGACCCAGCGGTTGTCGTCCGGCGGCGAGATCGACGCCCACCGCCATGACGACCACCAGATCGCCTACGCCGGCCAGGGCACCATCGCCGTCACCACCGACGCCGGCTCCTGGGTCGCCCCCGCCACCCGTGCGCTCTGGATCCCCGCCGGCACCGTCCACCAGCACCAGGCCCACGGCGAACTCGATCTCCACCTTGTCGGCCTGCCCGCCACGGAGAACCCCCTCGGCATCGACGAGCCGGCCGTCCTCGCCGTCAGTCCCCTGCTGCGGGAACTGATCATCGCCTACACGCGCACCCCCGACGACGACAGCCCGCCGCGCTCGCGTCTACGCGCGGTCCTGCTCGACCAGCTCGCCACCTCCCCCGAGCAGCCCCTGCGCCTGCCCACCCCCACCGACCCGCTGCTGCGAACCCTGCACGACACCCTGCGCGCCGACCCCGCGGACAACCGCTCACTCGACGAACTCGGCCGAGACATCGGCGCCAGCGCCCGCACGCTCTCCCGCCGCCTCCACGACGACCTCGGCCTCTCGTACCGCCAGTGGCGCACCCAGATCAGGCTCCACCACGCACTGATCCTGCTGGCCGACAACACCCCCGTCACCACAGTCGCTCACCGTTGCGGCTGGTCATCCGCCAGCACCTTCATCGACGTCTTCCGCCGCACGTTCGGTCACACGCCCGGCTCCCGGCCCGGCACCTCTGCGAGGGCCTGACAGCGGTCGCAGCCCTCAGGTGCGCGGCTCGGTGCGTACGAAGAGGCAGAACGGGTGGCCCGCCGGGTCGCACAGGACTCGTACGTCCTCCTGCGGCTGGAAGTCCGTCACCGTGGCTCCCAGGGCAAGGGCGTGCTCGACGGCGGAGGACAGGTCGTTCACCTCGATGTCGAGATGCGTCATCATCTGCTGCTCGGACCGAGTGGAAGGCCAGCGCGGGCGGGTGAAGTGCGGCTCTGTCTGGAACGACAGCCCGACACCGCCACCGGGCGGAGCGATCTCGACCCACCCGGGTTCCTCCTTCTGCGTCGGCCACCCGAGCAGGTCCCGGTAGAACCGCGCCAACTCGTGGGCGTCCGGTGCGTCAAGAGTGGTCGCGGTCAACGTGAAACGCGGTTGTGGCTTCATGCCCATGCTGTTGCCCCGGCGCCGATGAGTTCACCGTCCCCGAACGGTCTACCCAGCGATACGACCGTTCCCGACAGGAGTGCCATGTCCGCCATCCAGCCAGTCATCCTGACCGCCGACCACGAAGCCCTGCTCGCCTTCTACACGCAACTGTTCGCCGCCGAGGAAACCTTCCGCATTCCTGAGAAAGGCCCGGTCTTCTACCTCGGTCTGCGCATCGGCGACAGCGACCTCGGGCTGGTGGCCAAGACGGACCCGGCGACCGGGGCGGCACCGCGGATCCTGCTCAGCATCACTGTCGACGACGTCGACGAGGCACTCGGCCGGGTCAAGGCCCTGGGCGGCACCGTCAGCAGTGGACCGAAGGACATGCCGTGGGGACAGCGCGTCGCCCACATCACGGACCCCGACGGCAACCCGGTCAACCTCACCCAGCCCACCCCGACCGTATGAGGGCGTATCCCGAAAGTGCGTGCGGCGACGGGCCGGCCGTAGTACTCCTGGAGAGTCCGGGATCCGTGTCTGTTCTCATCCGGAGTCGTCGATGGCCGTTCGCCGTGTCATGCCCATCATCCAGTCAGAGGCCGCGCAGGAGAGCCGGGAATTCTATGGCCTGCTGGGCTTCGAGGAAGTCATGAATCTCGGCTGGATCATGACGCTTGCCTCGCCGTCCAGCCCGACAGCGCAGGTCAGCGTTATGACCAGTGACAAAACCGCCCCAGTCACCCCCGATATGAGCGTCGAAGTAGACGACGTGGAGGCGGCTTACGCGGCCATGCGGGACAGCGGCGCGGAGATCGTTCACCCTCTGCAGGACGAGGAGTGGGGAGTACGGCGGTTCTTCGTCCGTGACCCCAACGGCCGCGTCGTCAACGTTGTGAGCCACCGCTGAGGCTTCCCGTACCCCGGGAACTGTGATGGTCGGGCCGTGGGGCAACGAGGGCCTTCACAAGCACGCGCGATGCGCCAGTGCCGTCTCACGCCGAGCGTTGCATCGAACCGGCGGTGCCTCGTCGCCGTCCGGCCACTCTTGGTGCGCCTGGAGGGCCGCGCTCATCAGGGTCATGAGCAAGTTGACGTCCACCTCGCACTCAAGGCGGACGGTCACCCACTGCGAGCCGGGCACCAACTGGATGGCGGTCGAGTACCTGAGGTGGCGCTCGAGGCGGCGGATCGCGGCGGCCGTGAGGTGCAGGTCGACGCTGCGGTCGGAGTGGAAATGCGCGATCTCGGCCCTGGCCGAGCACAACGCCCGGCCGGTGCCGCAGCTGGGCGGAGCCTCCAAGAGGTCCGGCCAGCTTGCCAGTTGTGTCATGGCATGCCAGGCCGCAGTCATACCCTCATCATGAGGCGATCACCTCACAGACACCAGGGTTTGAGACAGAAGTAATCAGGGTGTAGCGCGGAGAAATCCGGATTGAGTGACTCCGCAATGCTCCGAGACGCCCCGGGCCGGCGTGATTCCTCAGGACTGCGGTCTCTTTTCCAAGACCGGCGTGTCAACCACGCTGCCGGTGCTCCATGATGAGCGGGTCATGCCGCAACAGTCCGACCCGACCTCCCACGCACCTCTGCCCGTTGTCCGGGCGGTGGTGTTCGCGGTCGTCGGCACCGTGCTCGGGGTGAGCGCGCACCATCTGGTCGCCGAAGGGCCCGCGCCCTGGCGGCAGAGCGCGCCGGCGGCCCTGGTCCTCTTCGCTGTCGGTCTCGTCGGCACCCGCCGTCCTCGCTCTCTGGCTACGGTTGTGGTGACCTGCGGGGCGGCACAGATCGGCCTCCACTGGTGGCTGATGACCGCGCACCGAGCTACTGCGCCTCCGCCCACGGCCACCCTGCCTGGTCATCTGCACCACTCCCCCGGCGCCCATCCGGCATGGCCCCAGCGCCTGCACGACTCGCTCGCCATGACGGCCGTACACGCCGCGGCGGCCGTACTCGTCGCCGTGCTGTTGCACCGTGCGGACACCGTCTGCTGGTCGTTGGCGCGCGGCCTGACGACGGCCGTTGACTCGGCTCGGGCCCGGATGGCCGCGATCCGGACGCTGCTCTCCGACCGCCCGGAGCCGACAGTGCACACGGGGCTGTCAGCGCTGGCGTGGTGGGAGGCACCACCTCCCGGGGAGGCGGTGCTCGCCGGCGTGGTGATACGCAGGGGTCCTCCCCAGGCTGGGCCCGCTCTCGTCAACTGACCGTGCCAGGCGGTCCGTTCCGCGGAACGCCGCCTCGCGCTCCCCCCTGCCTGGAGACACCCATGTTCCGTATCACCCCGCCCCGCCTGTCCGTCGCTTTCGCCGCTGCCGGGGCCGCCGTTCTCCTCACCGCTGTGCCGGCCGCCGCCCACGTGGAGGTCGAGGCCGACAACGCGCAGGCACTCGCCGAGAACGTCGAGGTCACCTTCTTCGCCGAGTCGGAGTCCGCCACGGCCGGCATCAGCCAGCTGCGGGTGATCCTGCCTGAGGGCATCGCACCGGCCGACGTGACGTACAAGGAAGGCCCCAAGGGCTGGAAGTTCGCCGCGAACGACGACGGCTACACCGTCAAGGGCCCGGCTGTGAAGGTCGGCGAGGATGCCGAGCACTCCGTCGTCGTGCGGCAGCTGCCGGACGCCGAGGAACTGGCCTTCAAGACGCTGCAGAGTTACAGCGACGGCAAGGTGGACCGCTGGATCGAACTGGGCGAGTCCAGCGGCGACGGTCACGGCCATGGCAACGAGGCTCCGCTCCTCCGGCTCAAGGCCGCCGCGCCCGGCGCGCAGGTGGTCAGCCCTTCCCCCACCGAGCCGGAGAGCCCTTCCGCCTCCCCGACCCCGGCCGCCGAACAGCCGGCCGCCTCCCCGTCCCCGCAGGCCGCCGACGCCGAGAAGGATGACGACAGCGGACTGTCGGCCGGCGCGTGGACCGGCATCATCGCGGCGATCGTTGTGATTGCCGGGGCCGTGGTGTTCCTGGTACGCCGCCGAAGCAGCACCCAGCAGTAGCAGAGGGGCAGTTGCGCGCCGGTCCCGTGGAGGCCGAACCTCCACGGGACCGCGTACTCCCCGCTCCCCGGTGAGCGGGCGGTCAGCCCATCTCCTCCAGGGCCTTGCCCTTGGTCTCCTTGACGTACTTCAGGACGAACGGGATGGAGAGCGCGGCGAAGACCGTGTAGATCACGTAGGTCGCGGACAGATTCCAGTCGGCCAGCGACGGGAAACTCGCGGTGATGGCCCAGTTGGCGATCCACTGCGCTGCCGCGGCCACGCCCAGCGCGGCGGCGCGGATGCGGTTGGGGAACATCTCGCCCAGGAACACCCACACGACCACACCCCACGACAGGGCGAAGAAGAGGACGAACGTGTGGGCGGCGATCAGCGCCACCCACCCCTGCGTGGCCGGCAGCTTGCCGTCGACCAGGTCGAAGGAGAACGCCCACGCCTCCAGGCCGAGGCTGATGACCATGCCGACGGAACCGACCAGTGCCAGCGGCTTGCGACCGATGCGGTCCACGAAGATCATCGCGATGACGGTGCCGACGATGTTGATGATCGACGTCGTGAAGGAGTAGAAGAACGATTCCGTCGGATCCACGCCGACCGACTGCCACAGCGTCGCGGAGTAGTAGAACGCGACGTTGATGCCGACGAACTGCTGGAAGACCGACAGGCCGATACCGATCCAGACGATCGGCTTGAAGAAGAAGGACCCGCCGAGCAGGTCCTTGAAGGACGACTTGTCCTCGGACTTCATCGCGTGCTCGATCTCGGCGATCCGGGCGTCGAAGTCGGTGTCCTTGCCCTCGACCTCCGTAAGGATCTGCCGGGCGCGCTCACGCTTGCCGACCGAGATCAGGAAGCGGGGGGACTCGGGGATCGCGAAGGACAGCAGCCCGTACAGCACGGCCGGGACCACCATGACGCCGAGCATGACCTGCCAGGCCTCCAGGCCCATCAGCTCACCGCGCTGGTCGCCGCCGGCAGCGTTCAGCAGACCCCAGTTGACCAGCTGCGACATCGCGATACCGACGACGATCGCGGCCTGCTGGAAGGAGCCCAGACGTCCGCGGTAGGCGGGCGGGGCGACCTCGGCGATGTAGGCGGGGCCGATGACCGAGGCCATACCGATCGCGAAGCCGCCCACGATCCGCCAGAACGCCAGGTCGTAGAGCGAGAACGGCAGCGCCGAGCCGACCGCGCTGACGGTGAACAGCACCGCGGCGATCCGCATGCACCGGATACGGCCGATACGGTCCGCTATCCGGCCCGCGGTCGCCGCACCGATCGCACAGCCGATCAACGCGATCGCGATGACCTGCGCCAGAGCGGCCGAACCGATGTCGTAGCGGTCCCGGACGGCCTCGACGGCGCCGTTGATGACGGAACTGTCGTAACCGAAGAGGAAACCGCCCATCGCGGCCGCCGCCGCGATGAAGATGACGTGCCCGAGATGATCGGGATGAGCCGCAGCGGCTCCTGACTTGGGTGACTGCGACGCAGTACTGGTCACATGTACTCCTCGGGCCACTGGCAACGCTCCTGCGAGACCTTCATCCGATGTAGTCACGGCCGGTGATCATCGACAGGATGCCGTCTTCCCCGTCCCGGCACCGATATGTCAGCCCTTGCGCCCCTCGGCGAGCACGACCGCGAAGCTCATGGGCCGCCCGGGGGCAGCAGCTCGGGACGACCGGCCGGGCCGAACCGGCCGGCGACGAGATCGTCCATGGGAAGGCCGGCCAGCCGGATGCGCTCGTCGAAACCGATGTCGTCCCAGCGCTGGTACATCCCGTTCGGGAAGGTGATCCAACGCCACCGGTCCTCCGTGTTGAGGATGTCCCCGGTCGGCACCTCTTCGATGAACGCGCGATGGTACGGGTGGATGTTGTTGGTGAAGGGCGTGGGCAGCCCGGAGAACACGAAGGTTCGCAGCGCTTCGTAATGCGGCGGAATGATCGACTTCTGCTCGTTCTCCAGCAGGTCGCGATTTCCTTCGGCGACCAGACCGGTGGTGATTTTGCGCCAGGCCGCCCCGTAGGAGCGAGTGGGGAAACCGGGGACGAAGGTCGGCACCAGGGCGGCGTAGGTCGTGTACTCGTTGAACCGGTCGTGCAAGTGGCCGAGTTTGACGGCCTCGCTCGGATGGTCCATGAATGCCTCGTGCAGCCAGGCGAGGTCGAAGAAGATGTCCCGGCCGATGCGCACCATGATGGACTGCTCGATGACGCCGGGGTCGCTGTCCAGCCCGCCGACGACCGCGCCTCCGGCCATGCGCCCGAGGCCGGCCCAGAGGAGTTCCTTCGGTGCGGCGAGATACAGGTCGCGGTAGTAGCCGTACAGGTCGATGATCCGCGCCCGGTTCGCGGCCCACCCCGCCTCCGGCAGCCAATCGGCGTGCTCGGCATTGCGGGCCTTGGCCAGGGCACGGTTGCTGTAGAAGGAGCGTCGGTCCGAGTAGTGCAGCTGCTGGTCGTCGAGGCTCGGCAGGGGCTCGCTGTCGAGGCGGTTCATGGTCTCCGGGCCGACCTGACCGTCCCGCGACAGACCACGGGCCTCCTGGAAGGCGTGGACGGCGCCGAAGGTCTCGGAACCGAAGTCGCCGTCGGCACCGAACATCGGCAGGTCGAATCCCAGATCCAGAAGCGCCCATTGCACGCGACGCACTGCAAGCCCTTTTTCCTGCAATCCCATGACGTGGGTGTTCGCCGCGCATTGCTGCAGCACGGGATCGTCGGAAAATCGCGGGTTGCTCAGGCCCATGGTTGATTTCTCCACTTCACAGGCCGGTCGCCGGCGCCGGCTGTCCCGAGGATTCTTTCATCGCCTGCGCGCCCGCGCCCGGCGTGATCTACGGCGGTCGAGAGGTACGGGACGTCCGTCCGGGCGACGGCAGTACCCGCCTACCGACAGCTCCACCGCCGGCCGCGGCACCGGCCCAGCGGGCCCATCCTGAGCCGCGCCCGTCGGGCCGGTCACTGATACTGAGGAAATGGGCAAACTAGGGCGATATGTCCCAGCGAGCCGACGGGGCGACCGAGTGCCGCCGAAGGCCCGGCCGCCGGAAGCCGACCCGGAGGCCCGTCACCATTCGGCCGGCCGGCGGGTGCTGTCGGCACTGAAGCCGCGCAGCGTCGCCGGTCAGGTCTTCCTGCTGCAACTGGTGGTCGTCCTGCTGCTCATCACCACGGCCGTGGTGGCCCTCGTGATCCAGGACCGCAACCGGGCCATCCGCGAGGCCGGCGATCGGTCACTGGTTGCGGCCGAGGCGTTCGCGAACGCTCCGGGCACCGCGGAGGCCATGACGAGCGACGACCCGACGGCGGCACTCCAGCCCCATGCCGAAGCGGTGCGCAAGCAGACCGACGTCGACTACGTCGTGGCGCTGAGCCCCTACGGCTTCCGGTGGACCCACCCGGACCCGGACCAGATCGGCAAGCACGTCTCCACCTCCTACGACCAGGCGCTCGGGGGAGAGCCCCACCAGACCACGTTCGACAGCAGCCTGGGAAAGGCGGTCGACTCGACGGTGGCCGTCTTCGACGAGACGGGGACCGTGGTCGGCCTCGTCACCGTGGGGGTCACGGTGGACAAGGTGACCAGTGTGGTGCAGCACCAGGTGCCGGTGATCTTCGCCGCCGGCGGTGTCGCGCTGCTGCTGGCCGCGGGCGGGTCGGCGCTGGTCAGCGGACGCTTGCGGCGCCAGACCCGGGGCCTGGGGCCGGAGGAGATGACCCGCATGTACGAGCACCACGAGGCGGTGCTGCACGCGGTCCGCGAAGGCGTGATCATTCTGGACGGGGACGGTAGGCTGCTGCTGGTCAACGACGAGGCCCGCCGACTGCTCGCCCTGCCGCCGCGGGCCGAGGGCAGGCCGGTCACCGGACTAGGGCTGAGCCCGGCCCTGGCCGGACTGCTGGCCTCGGGCCGGCCCGCCACGGACCAGGTCTTCCTGGCCGGGGACGTCCTGCTCGCGGTCAACGTGCGACCGGTGGGCCCGAAGGCGGGCAGCGTGGCCACCCTGCGGGACACCACGGAGCTGCGCGCCCTCGCCGGCCGGGCGGACGTGGCCGGCGGACGCCTGCAGCTGCTCTACGAGGCCAGCACGCGGATCGGAACCACCCTGGACATGAAGCGCACCGCCGAGGAACTCGCCGAGGTGGCCGTCCCGCGCTTCGCCGACTTCGCCACGGTCGAGCTGGTGGAGTCCGTGCTGCTCGGTGACGAGCCCACGGGGGCGCGTCTGGAGATGCGCCGCATCGCGGCAGCGGGGATCCGGGAGGACGCGCCCCTGCACCCTGTCGGGACGCTGGTGCGCTACGTACCCGACAACCCCGTGGCCATCGGTATGACCACCGGCCGGCCGGTCCTGGTGGCACACCTCGCCAGGGCCGACGGATGGCGGGCCCAGGACCCCGAGCGGGCCCAGCACGTGATCGACTACGGCATCCACTCCATGCTCTCCGTGCCGCTCCGGGCCCGAGGCCAGTTGCTCGGGGTGGTGGAGTTCTGGCGAGCGGAGCAGGACCCCTTCGAGCCGGACGACCTGTCCCCCGCCGAGGAACTCGCCGCGCGTGCGGCCGTATGCATCGACAACGCGCGCCGCTACACCCGCGAGCACACCACGGCCGTCACCCTCCAGCGCAGCCTGCTGCCCGGCGCGCTCCCCGAACTGTCCGCCCTGGACGTCGGGCACCGGTACCTGCCCGCCCAAGCCGGGGTGGGCGGCGACTGGTACGACGTCATCCCGCTGCCGGGGGCCCGGGTGGCGCTGGTGGTCGGCGATGTCGTCGGACACGGCCTGCACGCCGCCGCGACGATGGGGCGGCTGAGGACCGCGGTGCACAACTTCGCCGCCCTGGACCTGCCTCCGGACGAGCTGCTGGGACATCTGGACGAGCTGGTCACCCGGATCGACCAGGACGCGGAAGCCCAGGGCAAGATCGACGCCGTCACTGGTGCCACCTGCCTGTACGCGGTCTACGAGCCGGTCTCCGGCCGGTGTGTGCTCGGCCGGGCCGGTCATCCGGGTCCGGCGCTGGTCTCGCCCGACGGCTCCGTGGCCTTCCCCGACATCCCCGTCGCCCCGCCGCTCGGGGTGGGAGGAGGTCTGCCGGTCGAGACGGCCGAACTGCGGCTGGCCGCCAACAGTCGACTGGTCCTGTACACCGACGGCCTGATCGAGGCCCGCGGCCGAGACATCGACGTCGGACTCGGAATGCTGAGGGAGGCGCTCGCCGGTACGGACGGCGCCACCCCGGACGACACCTGCCGGATGGTGCTCGACGCGATGCTGCGCACCAAGGCCAGTGACGACGTCGCCCTGCTCGTCGCCCGCACCCGGCTGCTCGACCCGGAGCAGGTCGCGGAGTGGGAGGTGCCCCACGACCCCGCGGCCGTCCCCCGGATCCGCGCCGAGGCCACCCGCAGGCTGGAGTCCTGGGGGCTCGGCGAGGCCGCCTTCACCACCGAGCTGATCCTCAGCGAACTGGTGACGAACGCCATCCGGTACGGGGCGAGCCCCATCGGTCTGCGGTTGCTGCGTGACCGCGACAGCCTGATCTGCGAGGTCGCCGACGGCACCAGCACCTCCCCGCACCTGCGCCGCGCACACGTCACCGACGAGGGGGGCCGCGGTCTGTTTCTCGTCGCTCAGCTGTCGCGCCGCTGGGGGACCCGGTACACCGACCGCGGCAAGATCATCTGGGCTGAGCAGTCCCTCGATGCCGCTGCCGCCGGAGACCTGGGCGTTCTGCTGATGGCGGACCTGTGAACCGGTCCAGATACCGGACGCCGCGGGCCCGGGATGCCGAACGCCCGGAGCGTTCAGGAGCCGTCGTCGACCGTGAGGTAGGGGATCTTGGCCGGGTCCTGGCCGAAAGCGGCCCCGAGGTAGACCGCCGACAGCTTGGCGAGTGTCCCGTCGTCGATCAGCTGCCTGATGATCCGGTCCAGTTCGTCCCTGTCCGGTGACCCCTTCGGGTACAGGGCGCCGTAACCCTGATCGGTCCGGTACTGGCCCACCAGGCTCACTCTGCTGTCCTGCTTCTGGGGATAGGCCAGCAGGATGGTCGTGTCGTGGACGACCGCGTCGACGCGGCCCTCCTCCAGCGCCGTGATCAGCGCCGGGTCGTTGGCGAAGGCGGTGACGGGCTTGGCCGGCTTGAGACGGTTCTCGACGAACTCCTCGCCCGTGGTGCCCTCGGCCACCCCGATCCGGACGTCACGGACGTTGTCTTCGTCGATCTTCTCCCCGTCCCTGATCAGCACTCCCAGGGTCGAGGAAAGGTAGGGCGGAGAGAAGTCGGCGAGCTTGCTCCGCTCCGGGGTGATCGTGATCTGTGCCAGGGCCAGGTCGAAGTCCTTGGTCCGGCCGGACACCACCTCCGGGAAGGGGGCGTTCTTCACGTTCACCCGGTCGAGTCCGGAACGGTGCGCGATATTGGCGGCCATGCAGTACTCGTAGCCGCTCCTGACGGATTCCGGTGTGGTGCCGTTCCACCAGCCGGGTGCGGGGAGGGTCGTCTTGACGGTCAGGGCACCCGCCGTCTCGGGTGACAGGCGAAACTCCCCGCGGGTGCCCGAGACGGGGCAGTCGCCGTAGCGGATGTCCGACACCTCCGGCCCGCCCTGGTCACAAGCCGCCGTCGCGACGATGAACGCCACGCTGACAGCCGGCGAGACGATCGCTGCCGCGGCGCGCATCTATGCACCTCCGGTAGGGGCAAACTCCTTGAGTCACCATAAATTACCCCGACCCATACGACCGCCGGAGCCGCCTGCGAGGCCCCCGGACGTCGGTCGGTCGGCCGTGCGTACGGCTCGCCGACGAGCAACGAGACCCTTCCGCGCCAATCCGGCATGCATGCGTCAGATCCCTGGACGGCCTTCTGGGCTGTGCTGTCATCTCTTTGGCTCCGCGTTTACAACGATATACAAGAGCCCCGTGACAGACCGGAGACCCCGTAGGGAGACCGCATGTCCGTCAGCAGACGCACACTCCTCGGCACCGGCGCCCTGACCCTCGGCGCAGCGGCACTCGGTCCGCTCGCCCCCTCGGCCTCGGCCGCACCGGCGAGCCCGGCCGCCGCTCCCGTGCCCGACGCCTTCCGCAAGCTGCCCGCCGGCAGCGTCACCGCGCGCGGCTGGCTCGCCGGTCAGCTCAGGCTCCAACTCGACGGTCTGTGCGGCCAGTACGAGAACCTGTCGCACTTCCTCGACTTCGCCACCACCGGCTGGGTGCACCCCGAGCGCGGAGCGTGGGAGGAGGTGCCGTACTGGCTGCGGGGTTACGTCCCCCTGGCGATCGCCACCGGTGACGCCCGGGCGCTGGAGCGTTCACGCGCCTGGGTCAGCGCGATCCTCAGCACCCAGCAGAGCGACGGCTTCTTCGGGCCACGGGCACTGCGCACCTCCCTCGACGGCGGGCCCGACTTCTGGCCGTTCCTGCCGCTGCTCCAAGCGCTGCGCACCTACGAGGAGTACACCCGCGACGAGCGGATCGTGCCGTTCCTCACCCGGTTCCTGCGGTTCATGAACGCCCAGGGACCCGGCGCCTTCAACACCAGTTGGGTCTCCTACCGCTGGGGCGACGGCCTCGACGTCACCGTGTGGCTGCACCGCCGCACCGGGGAGCCGTTCCTGCTCGATCTGGCCGCCAAGATGCACACCCTGGGCGCCGACTGGACCGGCGCACACGCCCTCCCGGCACAACGTCAACATCGCCCAGGGTTTCCGCGAGCCGGCCCAGTACGCGCAGGTCACCGGCGACCCGGAACTGACCCGGGCCACGTACCGGGCGTACGACCGGGTGATGGGCGTCTACGGGCAGTTCCCGGGTGGCGGGATGGCCGGTGACGAGAATTACCGGCCCGGTTTCACCGACCCCCGTCAGGGTTTCGAGACCTGCGGGACCGTCGAGTTCATGGCCAGCCACGAACTGCTCACCAGGATCACCGGCGACCCCGTGTGGGCCGACCGCTGCGAGGACCTGGCCTTCAACATGCTGCCCGCCTCCCTCGATCCCCAGGGCAAGGCGATCCACTACATCACCAGCGCGAACAGCATCGACCTCGACAACAGGCCGAAGACACGAGGGCAGTTCCAGAACGGCTTCGCCATGCAGGCCCTCCACCCCGGTGTCGACCAGTACCGCTGCTGCCCGCACAACTACGGCATGGGATGGCCGTACTTCACCGAGGAGCTGTGGGCTGGCCACGCCCTACGGCGGGCTGGCCGCGGCGATGTACGCCCCGAGCCGGGTCCGCACGCAGGTGGCCGGGGGGACCACGGTGACCGTCGCCGAGGACACCGGCTATCCCTTCACCGACACTGTCACCCTGACCCTCTCCACGCCGCGCGCCGTCCGCTTCCCGCTCCGGCTGCGCGTGCCCGGCTGGTGCGCCGGTCCCGAGGTGCGCGTCAACGGGCAGGCCGTGGCCGCGCCGGCCGGCCCTGCCTGGGCCACCGTGGAACGTACCTGGAGCAACGGCGACCGGGTCACCCTGCGCCTGCCCCAGCGCACCACCCTGCGCCACTGGCCCGCCCAGCAGGACTCCGTCAGCGTCCAGCACGGCCCCCTCACCTACGCACTGAAGATCGGTGAGCGATACGAGCGTTACGCGGGCACCGACACCTTCCCCGAGTACGAGGTGCACGCGACCTCCCCCTGGAACTACGGCCTCACCCCCTCCCCCCGCTTCAACCTGACCGGCGTCGCCGGGCCGGTCCCCGACAACCCCTTCACCCACGACACCGTCCCGGTCCGCATCACCGCCGAGGCCCGGCGCATCGCGGAGTGGATCGCGGACGACGAACACGTCGTCGCACCCCTCCAGCCCGGCCCGGCACGCAGCACCTCCCCGGTGGAGACCGTCACCCTCGTCCCGATGGGAGCCGCCCGCCTGCGCATCACCGCCTTCCCCACCGCCTCGCCCGACGGGCGGCCCTGGATACCGGAGCCGCCCTTCCGGCGCATCCAGAACAAGCACAGCGGCAAGGTGCTCGCCGTGGACGGCATGTCGACCGCCAACAGCGCCCAGGTCGTCCAGTTCGACGACAACGGCACCGCCGACCACCTGTGGCGGTTCCTCTGAGTGAGCCCCCGGCCCTCCCCCAGGGGTGCCCCGGAAATGAGCGGCAGCGTCGTGGCGGTACGCGGTACGGTGCGCCGGTGTCAGCGATCAGGAAGTTCCAAGTCACCTTCGACTGCGCCGAACCCGAGCGCGTCGCTCGCTTCTGGTGCGAAGTACTGGGGTACGTCGCACCGCCCCCGCCGGAGGGCTTCACCAGCTGGGACGATTACAACCGCACCCTGCCATCCGAGAAGCGGGGATCGTGGTTCGCCTGCAGTGATCCCTCCGGCGTGGGCCCGCGCCTGTACTTCCAGCGCGTCCCCGAAGGAAAGGCCGTCAAGAACCGGGTGCATCTCGACGTCCGGGTCGGCCCCGGGCTCGTGGGCGCCGAGCGCCTCGCCGCGCTGGAATCCGAGTGCGCCCGACTGGTCGCGCTCGGTGCGACCCACGTGCAAACGCTGTACGCCGATGAGGAGAACGAGTCGTGCATCCCGATGCTGGACATCGAGGGCAACGAGTTCTGCATCGACTGATGCTGCACAAGGATGAGATCCCGGTCGACGAGGACCTGGTCCGGTCGTTGCTGAAGGCACAGCGTCCGCAGTGGGCCGACCGGCCGCTGTCGCCCGCGGGCGCTGGTACGGACAACACGATGTACCGGCTGGGCGATGACCTGCTCGTGCGGCTTCCACGTACCGCGGACAAGGCAGGGTCCCTGGGGAAGGAGCAGGAGTGGCTTCCGCGTCTGGCGCCCTTCGTTCCCTGTCTGGTTCCCGAGCCCGTCCACGCCGGGACGCCGACCGATGCCTTCCCCCTGCCCTGGTCCGTCTATCGGTGGATCGACGGCCACGAAGTCGGCCCTGACACCGTCCGGGACTGGGGCGCTTTCGGAGCCGACCTGGCGGCGGTCGTCAGGGCGCTCCACCGCATCGACCTCATGGGGGCAACCCGCGCGGACGGCCTCAGCTGGTACCGCGGAGGCAGCCTGGGGCCATGCGACCAGTGGGTCCGCAAGAGCTTCGACGAGTGCCGTACCTTCGTGGGCTCCCAGCTCGACGTCGACACTCTGGAACGGCTGTGGCGAGCAGCGCTCGCGCTGCCCGAGCCCTCAGGACCTCACGTGTGGCTCCACGGCGACCTCAAGCCGACCAACCTCCTGGTGCGGGAAGGAAGGCTCCACGCCGTCATCGACTTCGGAGCACTGTCGGTCGGCTTTCCCGATGCCGAGCACTCCACGCTCTGGGACCTGCCCCCGCAGGCACGAGGGGCCTACCGGGACGCCTTGGACCTCGACGATGTGACCTGGACTCGCGCCCGTGCCTGGGCCATCGCGGTGGGCGTCAGTGGAATCTCCTACTACTGGCACACCTTCCCCGCCTTCGTCGCCGAATGCCGGGCACGCCTCCAGGCCGTCCTCACGGACGCCGCTGCGCGCTGAGGAAACGGATCCTCCGACGTGCGCTCAGTCACCGCAGGCGGCTTCCGCGTCGGTGACCGTGTCGTACACCCGCAGAAGCTGATCCGTCCCGGTCATCTGCAGGATCCGCCGCAGCGGCCCGGGCACGCCCGCCAGCACCACCGCCGCCCCGGTCGCATCCGCCTGCCTCCACGTTCCGAGCAGCACGTTCAGCCCGGCCGAGTCGCAGAACGAGACGCCGCACAGGTCGAGCACGATGCAGCGATCCCGGCGCGCGACCAGTTCCTTCAACTGGGAACGGAACACCGGGGCAGTCACGTAATCCATCTCGCCACTGACCCTCGCGACCAGGCAGCGACCGGCGGCGACAGCTTCGACCGAGGGATCGGCCACAATGTTCTCCAAACCGTCTCGTCAGGAGACACCAGGCGAAATCTCCACGGGAACCTACCGCCCCCCTGCCCCGCCCCGGATGTTCTACTCGGCCTTGCCAGGTTCCTGTTCCGAGCGGGGGTCGAAGAAGCCCGCCAGGGAGGACGCGAGTTCTTCCGGCGCCTCTTCGGCCACGTGGTGCCCGGAGTCGATGCCGTGGCCCCGGACGTCCGGTGCCCACTGCCGCCAGATCTTCAGCGGGTCTCCGTACAGGTCCTTGAGGTCGTCCCGGAGCGACCACAGGATCAGTGCCGGGCACCGGATGCGTACCCCCGCGGCGCGGTCCTCCTCCTCGTGCCGCCGGTCGACGGTGAGACCGGCCCGGTAGTCCTCCAGCATCGCCCGCACCACGTTCGGGTTTCTCGTCGCCGCGCGCCACTCGTCGTGGTTGTGCTGTCCCATGCTGTGCGGATCACCGCGGTACCAGCTGTCCGGATCGGCGCTGATGACCCGCTCGGGGATGCCGGGCTGGGCGAAGAAGAACCAGTGCCACCACTGCGTGGCGAACTCCGTCGTGATGCGGGACAGGTGCTCGCTGATGGGCAGGCAGTCGATCAGCGCCACCCGCGAGACCACGTCGGGATGATCGAGCGCGAGCCGCAGCGCGACCGCGCCTCCACGGTCGTGCCCGGCCAGCGCGAAACGGGAATGGCCGAGGGAGCGCATCACCTCGACCACATCACCGGCGACGGCCCTCTTGGAGTACCCGACGTGGTCCGCGGTGGGTGCCGGGCCGGTGGACCGGCCGTAGCCCCGGAGATCGGGACAGACGACGGTGAAACCGCGCCGGACGAGGAGCGGGGCGACACGATGCCAGGTCGCGGAGGTACGGGGGTGGCCGTGCAGCAGCACCACCGGCGGCCCTTCACCGCCGTGACGAACGACAATCGACGCTTCGTCGGTCTGTACCCGCTCGACCTCAAAACCCTCGAACAAGGCCCGATCCTCCGCCCTTGACACCGCCCACCGCAGCTGTCGGCCGGGGCAACCCCCTCGACAACCGCGCAACCGACTCAGCTTTCCCTAGTGCCCGCCGGCGAGCCATGGACACAGCGGGAGTCGTTCTCGCACCAATCCGGTCCCCGCGCCGGCATCGGATCACAGGCGTCAGTGAATGCCGAGACCGGTGCGGGTGCGGCAAGCGCCGAGCGCCGGGCAGGAGAGGGGTTCTCTCGTGATAACCCAGCACGCTGCACGTCTGGCCGCACTGGTGGCGGTTCCCGCCGCGCTCTCGCTGTCGGCGGTCGTTCCGGCCGCCGCCGACGACGGGCGCTCCGAAGGTTCCGGACCGCGCAGCTACCAGATCGACCTGCAGCAGCAGAACGACTCCGGCGCGCGCGGTACCGCCATGCTCACCGTCGAAGGCACCCGGCTCACAGTGAAGATCGAGGCGTCCGGGCTCGTGCCCGGGCAGCCGCACGCCCAGCACATCCATGGCTCCACCGACGGCCACGATTTCCACTGTCCCGACCGGAGCGCCGACAAGAACGGTGACGGCATCGTCACCACCACCGAGGGTCTGCCGGCCTACGGGGCCATCAACATCTCCCTGACCACCCAGGGGGACACCACGAAGGAGAGCGGACTGGCGGTGGACCGCATGCCCGTGGCCGACGAGGGCGGCGACCTGTCCTACGACAGGACCATCACCGTTTCTCAGGCGCTCGCCGACCACATCAAGGACCTGCACATCGTCCAGCACGGCATCGACCCGAACGGCAACGGCGAGTACGACTTCGGCAAGGGCAAGAGCGAGCTCGATCCCAAGCTCCCGCAGGAGGCCACCGCGCCCGCGAACTGCGGCATGGTCAAGGGCGCCGCGGTGGGTTCCATGCCGGTCGGCGGAGTCGAGACCGGTACCGTCACCACCCAGGGCGTGGAGGCGTCCGGGCTGCTGGCCGGCGGCGGCGCCGCCCTCATCGGCGGTGCGGGTGTGCTGGTCGCGGCTCGCCGCCGCACCGGTCCCCGCGCAGGCACCGCCGGCCGCTGACCGCGTGCCATGACAGGCCATCGAGCAGCCCCGCCGTCAGGGAGGATGGCGGGGCGGGTGCGGGTGCGTCCACTGCTGGTCGCGGCCGCTCCCGCGCTTCTTGTGACGGGTGCGCTGCTGGTCGCCGTGGGGGTCGGCGAGCAGCAGCCCGCCCCGCCCGTGCTCACGGCTCCTTCGAGCAGTACGCCGCCCGACCCGTCGCCCTCGGGCGCAGGGTCGGACGTACTGCCCGCGTCCGCCCCGGTACGCCTGACGATCCCCGGGATCGCGGTGTCCACGCCGCTGGAGCGTCTCGGGCTGGACGGCGACCGTGTCATGCAGACCCCGCGGGACCCGGACAAGGCGGGCTGGTACCGGCTGGGCCCGGCCCCCGGCTCCCGGGGACCGGCCGTGATCGCCGGGCACGTCACGTGGAACGGCGCCAGGTCCGTGTTCTTCAGGCTGGCGGAGCTGAAACCCGGCGCGCGTATCGAGGTGCTGCGCAAGGACGGCAGGACCGCGGTCTTCACCGTCACCAAAACCGCTCAGTACCCGAAGGACCGCTTCCCGAGCATCGACGTCTACCGCAACCTGGACCACGCGGGCCTGCGCTTGATCACGTGCGCCGGCGACTTTTCGCCCGAGGACCGACGCTACGCCGACAACGTCGTCGTCTACGCGCGCCTTGCGACTGCCGGGCCCTGACGGCACCGCGGCGCCCGGACAGGTGATCTCCTGACCGGGCGTCGCGGTGCCCGGTCAGGAGATCACCTGTCCGGCCGACGGGCCGCTCTTCCGGTGCGGGACGTCCTCACGCGCCGACCGGGTCGGGGTGTGAGGGGCAGTCGAGTTCCGCCCAGACGGTGTGGCCCGCGCGTCGCGGCTGGTCGCCCCAGGCGAGGGACAGCGCTTCCACCAGGCGCAGACCGCGGCCGTCCGTGGTCAGGTCGCCGGACGGATGCCGCCACTTCGCCCGGACCAGGTCCACGTTGATCGCCGGGCCGGAGTCGGTGACGCCGATCCGCAGGCATGTGCGGTCCTGCTGGGTGTCGAGTACGAGCGAGAGCGACACGGGTGGCCGGCCGTGCCGGAAGGCGTTGCCCAGCAGCTCGCTGACGACAAGGGCGGCGTCGTCAGCGAGTTCGCCGGTGCCCCACCGGTCCAGCTGCTCGCGGATGTCACGGCGTACGGAGCACAGTTGGCTCGTCCCAGCACCGGTGAGAACATCGCAGGAGTCATTCATTTCGGTTCACCCCTTTTGCTCTTACTGGTGATTCGTTGCGGGACCGGAAACGGATGGCTGAGAGGGCGGAGGGCGTGGTGCTCCGAGGACGCGGGCGGCGTGGGGCCACCCGGCGGCCGGTCCCCCCTGTACGTTGATCCCACCCCCCTTCCTTTCCGGCCGGGACGCCAGGAAGGTCGGACGGGGGCGCGGACGCACCCAGCTGTCGACAGGACGAAAATCCGTGAAAGAGCCGATCTTCCTTGGCGCGCACCCCGCTCAGCAGCCGGACCTGCAGGCGCTGATGCACGCGGTGGCCCATGGAGACGAGGACGCCTTCGCCGGCCTCTACGACGCCCTCGCCCCTGCCGTGCTGGGAGTGGTGCGCGCGGTGCTGCGCGACGTGGCGCAGTCCGAGGAGGTCGCCCAGGACGTCCTCGTGGAGGTGTGGCGCACCGCGCCCCGCTACCGGGCCGACCGGGGCTCGGTCACCAACTGGATCCTCACCCTCGCCCACCGGCGGGCCATCGACCGGGTCCGCTCCGCCGAGGCGTCGGCCGCCCGAGATCACCGGGCCGCGACGCTGGACCAGACACCCGAATACGACGAGGTGAGCGAAGAGGTCGAGCACCGGCTCGAACGGGAACAGGTGCGGCGGTGCCTGCGCACCCTGACGGATCTGCAGCGCCAGTCGGTGACACTGGCGTACTACCGGGGGCTCACCTACCGCGAGGTGGCCGAACAGCTGTCCGTGCCGCTGGGCACGATCAAGACCCGGCTGCGCGACGGTCTGATCCGGCTGCGTGACTGCCTGGGAGTGAGCACATGAGCGCCCATGCCGATCTGCACACCCTTACCGGTGCCTACGCCCTCCACGCACTGCCCGACGACGAACGCGCCCTGTTCGAGGAGCACCTGAGGGCATGCGCGGCCTGCCAGGACGAGGTGGCCGAGTTCACTGCCACCGCCACAAGACTCGGCGCCGCCTTCGCCGTCAGCCCTCAGCCCGCCACCAAGCAGCAGGTGCTCCAGCGCATCACCACGGTCCGCCAGGTCGCCCCCTCCTCCCGCCCCGAAACGCGGTTCACCGGCCTGCGCCGACGACTGCCCCGGCTCGCGCTGGCCGCCTGCCTGGCCGGGGCGACCGCGTTCGCCGGAATCGCCGCCTGGCAGCATGACCGCGCCGAAGAAGCCACCGCCCAGGCTCAGCAGGTCCACGGGCAGCTGGATCAGCTCGTCGCCGTGCTGGCCGCGCCGGACGCCGACACGCGCACGGCTCGCCTGGAGGACGGTTCGCGCGCCACGGTCGTCGTCTCCGACCGCCGTGACCAGGCAGTGCTGCTGGCGGACCTGCCGGCTCCACCGCCGGACAAGACCTACCAGGCGTGGTTTCAGGTGGACGGCAATATGCGGTCGGCAGGTCTGATGGACGCCTACCGCACCGGCCAGGCCCTGGTCCTGGAGGGCTCGGCAAACGCGGCTTCGGCCGTAGGCATCACCGTCGAACCGGCCGGTGGGTCTGCCCGCCCCACCTCCGACCCCATCGCCTTGCTCAGCCTGCCGACCTGACCGGGCGCGCCGGTCACCGCACGTGCTCCATACGAGTGGATCAGGAGGTCGGAGCCCATCCGCATCGCCGACGGCGACGAATCCCCTGCATAGCCTTCGACATTCCAAGTCGAGGCGTCCGAGAGGGAAGAAAACATGCGCAAACGCACCATCGTCACCGCCGGCGTCCTCCTTGCCGCCCTGGGTGCTGCCCCGGCCCTCGCGAGCCAGGAAGCCCCGGCCGCGCCCCGGCACGGAGGGCTGACGGCCGTCGGCCTGACCGGCGATCAGCGGCTGCTCGAGTTCGACGTCGACGCACCCGGCCGGGCATGGCCGCTGGGCAAGGTCTCCGGGCTGTCCAAGGACACCAAGCTCGTGGGCATCGACTTCCGCGTGCAGGACGGGAAGCTGTACGGCGTCGGCGACCGGGGCGGCATCTACACCCTGAACACCCGTGCCAAGGCGACAAAGGTCTCTCAGCTGACCGTTGCCCTGTCCGGCACCGCGTTCGGCGTGGACTTCAACCCGGCCGCGAACCGCCTGCGGGTGATCTCCGACACCGGGCAGAACCTGCGCCACAACATCGACGACGCCGCCGCTCCCCTGACGACCGTCGTCGACGGCACGCTCACCAATCCCACCACCCCGCCGTCCACCGCCCGGGGCGTCACCGGCGCCGCGTACACCAACAACGACCGCAGCGCGGCCACCGCGACGACCCTGTTCGATCTCGACACGATGGCCGACCGCATCTCCCTGCAGTCCCCCGCCAACGCCGGAACACTCGCGCCCGTCGGCAACCTCGGCGTGGACGCGGCTCTGGATGCCGGCTTCGACATCTACTTCAAGAAGTCCACCGGCACGAACCACGGCTTCGCGACCATCAAGACCGGCGGTACCTACCGCCTGCACGCGGTCAACGTGCTCACCGGCGCAGCCACCCACAAGGGCGCCTTCCCCAAGAAGTACCAGGTCACCGACCTGGCTCTGCCCATCGACCAGAAGTAGCCGCACCGCACGGCCGACAGAACACCAAGGTCCCGGGGCGTACCCGAGGGCCAAGAGCCTGACGGCTCCTGACCCTCGGCGTGCCCTCTGGGGCGCGATGCCGGACACTCCTGTATATGGGTCGGCACATTCCGCGCCGGCCGTGGTGAGGGTGCATCGGCGTGCTTGAGGTCCCGCTCTGGCTGTGGGGGGCGTTCGCCGCGACGGTGGTCGTGTCGCTGGCGGTGGACCTGCTGTCCCACCGCACCGCGCACGTCATCGGCTTCAAGGAGGCGGCCGCCTGGAGCGGCCTGTGGGTGGGCCTCGCCCTGATCTTCGGTGTGGTCGTCTTCCTCGTCCTGGGCACGACGGCGGGCACCGAGTACACGACGGCATGGCTGCTGGAGAAGAGCCTGTCGGTCGACAACCTCTTCGTGTTCGCCGTGATCTTCGCGTACTTCAAGGTGCCCCGCGCCTACCAGCACCGCGTGCTGTTCTTCGGCGTCATCGGCGCGCTCGTCTTCCGCGGGATCTTCCTCTCCCTCGGCGTGGCCGTGGTCAGCCGCTTCACCGCGGTGCTCTTCGTCTTCGCGGCGATCCTGTTCTACAGCACCTACAAGCTCGTCAAGGGCGACGAGGAGAGCTTCGACCCCGGCAAGAGCTTCGCCGTACGCCTGCTCCGCAAGATCATCCCGGTGCGGGACGAGTACGCCGGGGCGAAGTTCTTCGTCCGGGAGGCCGGCGTACGGATGGCGACCCCGCTGCTGGCGGTGGTCGCCGCGATCGAGGCCGCCGACCTGATCTTCGCTGTCGACAGCGTCCCGGCCGTCCTCGCGGTCAGCGATGACGCCTTCATCGTCTACACCAGCAACGCGTTCGCCATCCTGGGTCTGCGAGCCCTCTACTTCATGCTGGCGGGACTGCTGGACCGCTTCCACTACCTGAACAAGGGCCTGGCGATCATTCTCGGCTTCATCGGCGTGAAGCTCATCCTCCAGGCATCGCACAAAATGATCAGCCCCGGCATCCCGGAGATCCCCTCGCCGATCAGTCTGGCGTTCATCGTCGTCGTCCTGGCGGGGTCCGTGGCGCTCAGCCTGACGAGGCCCGCCCCTGGGGCGCCGGCCGCTCCGCCAGGTGAACAAGAGGATCGGGAAGAGGACGCAGCACTTCCCGACTCACCAGTACGGGCATATCGTAAAAATATGGTCAAAACGAAGCGCAAGTCCGAAGTGTACGTCTGCCCGAGCTGCAAGAAGGACGTGCCGACCGTGCCCCATCGGCACAAGAGCCTCGGCGTGTTCGTTCCCGTGTGGGGTCCGGGCGCCTGTCAGAACCGTGACTGTCCCGACTTCCGGCTGGACCCGCACCGCAAACACTCCTCGGCGCCGTAACTCACCTCCCTCGCCATCAGGTGGTACCGGAGGTACCATCGGTGCCATGTCCCAGCCCAAAGCCATGAACCTGCGTTTTCCCGATCCGGCCCAGCGCGCCGCGATCGAGGCCGCTGCACGGCAGGCGGGAGTCAGCTTGCAGGAGTACATCCTGTCCGCCGCCTACGACCGTGCTACGGCCGTGGAGGCCCGTTTCCTCGAGGCGTTCAAGGACTCGATGTCCCGCAGCGGCGACGCGTTCGCCGAGGCGGCCGGCTCAGCCGATCCGAGTGGGGAGCGGCGCGCTGCCGAGCAGGCTGCCCGACGTGAACTCGAAGGACAGCAGAAGCGGGGCAACGCCGCGTGACGCAGGACGAGCCGCTCCACCCGCTCGATGTGAGCTTCCTGCTGCACGCCGCCGAATTGCTGCCCGGAGATCCCCAGGTGGACGATCTCGGGCCGCTGTACGCGGCGGTTGCCCGGGTCAACGCCCGGGCTCTGGAACACGACGTATACGGGTCTGTGTATCTCAAAGCGGCCGCGCTGCTGCAGACGCTGGTGAGGCTGCCATGCCTGGAGCACTCCGACGAAGCGTTCGCCTGGCACTCCGCGGAGGCGTACCTCGCCTTGAACGGGTGTCACCTCACCTACCCGCCGAAGGAAGCGGTCGCCCTGGTCCGGGATGCCGCCTCCGGCGCGTTGGGCGTCGGACTGCTCGCCCGCCGGCTGCGCACATGGAGCGCCTCATCCTGACCTGAGGGCAACCCTGTAACACCTCTGGCAGCACTATGCGTTGGGGTCACGGAGGCCGACGGCGTCGTGCCGCCAGAACGGCTCCGCACAGACCAGCGTCCCCGTCATCCACGGCTCGTACGCCGGGAGCCTGATGGCCTGGAACGCGCCGTCCGGGATACGCAGGGAGGGCTTCCGGAACCCCAGGCCATCACCGGGCGCGAAGCCGAAACGCGCGTAGTAGCCCGGATCTCCCTCCAGGAAGACGAGGGGAACCGCCCGCTCGGCGAGGATCTCCAGCGCGCGCCGGACCAGGGCCGAGCCGATACCCCGCTTGTGCAGCTCAGGCAGCACGGCCAGCGGGCTCAGCACCTGTACTTCAACCAGCCGCCGAGGGGCATCGAGCAGACCGCGGGACACCATGACGTGGCCGACGACCTGCCCCTCCTGCTCGGCGACCAGGGAGAGACCGTCCGTGGGAGTGATGGTGTCCCGCAGGGTATCGACCAGGTCGGCCACCACGAGGCCATGGTCACCGAAGGCTTGCAGGTGAACGCCCCGCACGGCCCGCCTGTCGCCGGGAAGTTCTTCGCGAAGATCCATACCCGGAGGGTAGAGACCCTTCCGGCCTGCTCGCACGCAGTTTTGGTGCCGGAAGGACCACGGCGGCGGTGTCAGTGCGCTGAAGTATCCTTCCGGCCGCCGCACATCGACTGGGAGGACCAAGAGCCTTGACCGGCATGCCTGCTTTCCCGCTGCCCTTTCATGCTTCTCGTTCCATATCGTTCGCGACACCGCGAACGCTGCGGGAGTTGGAGATGATCCAGTGCAGCGCACACATCCGGGCGAAGCCTGGGTGGTTCGACAAGATGAACGACGCCGACATCGTCGCCAGATGGACGCAAGAAGCGGTCGCCCTGGGCCTCACCCAAGCTCAGGTGCGCTACGTGCTGGCCGAACTCGCGCACTACGCCGCACTTCGGGACGGACGAACCGGCATTGAGGTGTCCGCCGTCGACGGAGTGTGGCAGTCGGACACCTTGGTCGACGACGAGCTGAGATCGCGGCTGCGCGAGGCGGTTCGCGTTCTGGAAGAGGTTCCCGAGGCGGAGAAGGACTGGCATCCCGGATCCGGCGGCCAGGTGCTGGATCTGGTTCATCCCTCACTGTTCTGCCTGGTGCGCGGGGTGAGCGGGGAGCCCGAGCGAGCTTGGCAGAACCCGACGGACCGCTATTCGCGGTACGAGTTCTCGGAAAAGTTCCAGTGGCTGCCCACGGACGTCGACGTCAGTGACGACGGCGATGCCGTCTTCCGTTCGTACGTCAACAACGTCCACCCCGAGAAGCACCGCGAACTCGCCTCCGTCCTGCCGGACTTGTTCGCCCGCATGCGCCCGCTGTTCGAGAACGTGCTCACCGATCTGCGCCATCCGCGACCGTTGCGCATCGAGGCCGATCCTTACGGGTGGTACGACTCGAAGCCGGAGTACCCGAACAGACGGTCCTTCAGCGATGACGCGGCCTACCAGGAAGCCGTGCGCGCCTGGGGGGAGGCCCACGACGACTGGTGGGAGAACCGCCGCCCGGTCATCCCGGACGCCCCGGCCTTCACCGCTCCCGAGTCGCCCGATGAACCCGCCCGGGTCGACCTGCGCGGTCGCCGTGTCCAGGTCATCGTCAAGCTGGCCACGATTCATCTCACGCCGGACAAGCCCGAGTACGCCGGCGGTTCCTGGCATGTCGAGGGGATGATGAACGAGCGGATCGTCTCGACCGGCATCTTCTACTGGGACAGCGAGAACATCACCGAAAGCCGGCTGAGCTTCCGGGCCGCGCTCGACGACCCCTCGTACGAGCAGAACGACGACGACGGTCTGCGTGAGGTGTACGGCCTGAAGGACGAGGACGCGCTGAACCAGATGCTGGGATCGGCCTCGACTCCCGCGGGCCGCTGCCTGGCGTTCCCGAACATCCTGCAACACCGCGTCGGCTCATTCCGTCTCGCGGACCCCACCCGGCAGGGGTATCGCAAGATCCTCGCGTTCTTCCTGGTGGATCCGTCGGCAGAGATCGTCTCCACATCCGATGTGCCGCCGCAGCAGCCATGGGCCGAGACCTCGACCATGACCTTGGAAGAGGCCAAGGGCTACCGCGAGCAGCTCATGCAGGAGCGCAAGTACTTCATCGACGAACACAACGAGCAGCTCTACGAGCGGGAATTCTCCCTCTGCGAGCACTGAAGCTCCGCCCTCCTGAACGCGCGCCCTCTGGGGCGGCGAGGCAGGACCGGAGGCCGCGGATCGAATACTGCCGCCGCCATGCCTGTCCTGTCGGGCGTCCCAAGAGGTAGTTTGGAGGACAAAGCCCTTAAGGAGGGCGATCCGATGCCGTGGTTCGTTTGGCTGCTCGCCGCCGCGGGGCTGGGCGTCGCGGAGTTTTTCACACTGACATTGGTTTTCGGTTTGATGGCCGGGGCCGCGCTGGTCGCCGCCGTAGTGGCCGGGGTGGGCGTCGGCCTGCTCGGCCAGCTCGTGGCGCTCGGAGTGACAGCGGCCGCGGGTCTCATCATCGCCCGTCCCATCGCGATGCGGCATCTGGCCGAGCAGCCCCTCACCCGCGAGGGCAGCGACGCGCTGCTCGGCAGACGGGCCGAGGTCGTCCAGGAGGTCACGGCGACGCACGGCCTGATCAAACTCGCCGGTGAGGAGTGGTCCGCACGGGCCCTCGACGAGAGCCTGGTGATCCCGGTGGGAGCACTGGTGGAGGTGATGGAGATCGAGGGTGCCACGGCCGTCGTCTACCCCCGCGAGCTCCTTCCCTGAACGACTGAGCGCACGCACACCAACGGAGGCACTGTGGATCCAGTCGTCATTCCCATCCTCGTGGCGGCCATCGTGGTCATCTTCCTGGTCGCCTCCTCGGTGCGGATCGTCCCGCAGGCACGTCGCTACAACATCGAACGGTTCGGCCGCTATCGCCGTACGCTGCAACCCGGGCTGAACCTGGTCGTGCCGGTGGCGGACCGCATCAACACCAAACTGGATGTGCGCGAGCAGGTCTACTCCTCCGATCCCCGACCGGTGATCACCGAGGACAACCTCGTGGTGAACATCGACACCGTGCTCTACTACCAGATCACGGACCCGCGGGCGGCGGCCTACGAGGTCGCCGACTACCTGCAGGCGATCGACCAGCTCACCGTGACCACGCTGCGCAACGTCATCGGCAGCATGGACCTGGAGGAGACACTCACCTCGCGTGAGGAGATCAACTCCCGGCTCCGCGCCGTCCTCGACGATGCCACGGGCAAGTGGGGCATCCGCGTCAACCGCGTCGAGATCAAGGCCATCGATCCACCGCACACCATCAAGGAAGCGATGGAGAAGCAGATGCGGGCCGAGCGTGACAAGCGCGCGGCCATCCTGCACGCCGAAGGCGAACGGCAGGCCAAGATCCTCACTGCCGAAGGCACGAGGCAGAAGGACATCCTCGAGGCGCAGGGCGCGCAGCAGGCCATGATCCTGCGGGCCGACGGCGAGGCGAAGGCCGTGGAGCTCGTCTTCCAGGCCGTCCACCGCAACAACGCCGATCCCAAGATCCTGGCCTACAAGTACCTCGAGACGCTTCCCCACCTGGCGAGCAGCGACAACAACACGTTCTGGGTGATCCCCGGTGAGCTGACCGAGGCCGTCCGGACCGTCACCAGCGCATTCGGGAACCAGGCGACGGCGGGCACTCCGCCGCCCCCTGCCCAGCCCGCGGAACAGGCGGCCGCCGACACCGACGGCACGTCCCAGCCCGGCCGGAGTCCGGAACTCGAGGCGGGATCCGCGATCTTGCTAGACGCTGCCGCAGCCGCCGACGAGGCGGGAAAACAGGCTGTCGCCGCGGTGAATGACGCCAAGGCCGAGGCCGAGGCCGCGAAGGCGCCCCAGATGCCGCACCGGGGGGAGCCTTCCAGCAGTTAAAGGCCCCGCGGCCCAGGTCCCGGGCGCACCGCATCCCCCTGCCCTCCTCCCCACCGCATCGCGGCGGGCCACGGAGGGTACCCGGGCCGGATCCGCTGGAGTACCGGGCCTGAAGGGGACGCCGCGATGGGCATGCACGATCGGATCGCCGAGCTGCGCCGCGCAGCCCGGGAACGGTTCGGGTGGAGCGACCTGGCCGCCGAGCAGACGGAGGCGATGCAGGCCCTGCTCGACGGCCGCGACGTCCTGGTCGTCATGCCCACCGGTTCCGGCAAATCAGCGATCTATCAGGTGCCGACCCTCCTGCTCGGCGGCCCCGCTGTCGTGGTGTCGCCGCTGATCGCCCTCCAGCGCGACCAGGTCGCCGGACTGCAGGAGAGCGCGGCACCGGACGCCGTGGCCGTGAATTCCGCACAGCCCCAGTCGGCCACGGACGAGGCCTGGCGGGCCCTCCGGGACGGCGATGCCGCATACCTGTTCCTCTCCCCCGAGCAGCTCGCGAAGGACGGGGTGGTCGAGCAGCTGCGGGACCTTGACCCTTCACTGTTCGTCGTCGACGAAGCGCACTGCGTATCCGCCTGGGGACACGACTTCCGTCCCGACTACCTGAACCTCGGCGAGGTCGCCGAACGGCTGGGCCGCCCGCCGGTGCTCGCCCTGACGGCAACGGCCGCCGCCCCGGTCAGAGCGGACATCATCGAGCACCTGCACATGCGCGACGCCCACGCCGTCACGACCGGGACCGACCGGCCCACCATCCACCTGGCCGTGCGCACCTTCACCGACGACCCCGCCAAACGCGAGGCCGTCGCACGCTGGACCGCCGGCGAGCGCGGCCCCGGCATCCTGTACACCGCCACCCGCAAGGACGCCGAGACGTACGCGGAGCGACTCCGGCAGGACGGCGTGGACGCCGAGGCCTACCACGCGGGCCTGAGGGCAGCCGACCGCCGCCGGATCCACGACGGCTTCATGGCCGGCGCGCCCGCCGTGGTGGTGGCCACCTCCGCGTTCGGGATGGGCATCGACAAGCCGGACGTACGGTTCGTCGCCCACGCGTCCGTCCCGGAGTCGCTGGACTCCTACTACCAGGAGATCGGGCGCGCCGGCCGGGACGGGGAGCCGGCCCGGGCGGTGCTGTTCTACCGCCCCGAGGACCTGGGACTGCAGAGGTTCCTCACGGCCCGGGCCCTGGACGACGAGGCACTGCGCCTGGTCATGGCCACGCTGCTCGGTCAGGACGTCCCGCAGAGCCGCAGCCGGACGGCGCAGCTGTGCGGCCTGTCGCGCCGCAAGACCAGCGATCTGCTGAACCTGCTGGAAGAGGCGGGAGCGGTCACCGTCGAGGGCAGGCGCCGCACGGTCCGGGCGCTGCCCGGCCACACGGCGGACGAGGCGGCCGAAAGGGCGGCGCAGGTGTTCGAGCGGCGGCGGCGCATCGACCGCTCACGCATCGAGATGATGCGCGGCTACGCGGAGGCACCGGCCTGCCGCCGGCAGTACCTTCTGGGCTATTTCGGCGAGCAGCTGGACGCCCCGTGCGGGCGGTGCGACGGGTGCGACCGTGAGGACGAGCGCCCCGCCACCCGATCCCGACAGGACGCCGCTCCCCCGCCCGGGCACGATGGGCCCTATGAGCCGAACGGGCGGGTGTGCCACGCGGAGTGGGGCGCGGGCACGGTGATGCGCACGGAGGACGACCGCCTCGTCGTGCTGTTCGAGCAGGTCGGCTACAAGACGCTGTCCCTGACCGCGGTACAGGAGGGCGACTTGCTGACCAGCGCGTGAGGCGTACGGCGACGGTGGCGAGCGGCAGCTGAATCACCGCAGGCGGTGAGCAGGAAAGGAAGAGCCATGAGGGACTCCGTCGGGTCCGACACCGCACCGGGCACCGGCCTCGCGGCCCGCAGGTCCATGGCCGTCTGCGCGCTGATCGGGGCGGCGGTCATGGCCTCGGTCGACGAGATCGTCTTCCATCAGATCCTGGGCTGGCACCACTTCTACGATCGCTCCACCTCCGGCGTCGGCCTGCTGTCCGACGGACTGCTGCACACCGCCGAACTGCTCGCCCTGGTGGCCGGGTTCTTCCTCTACGCCGATCTGCGCCGCCGCAGGGCCCTGGCGTCGGCCCACGCGTGGGCGGGGTTCTTCCTCGGCCTGGGGATCTTCCAGCTGTTCGACGGAGTCGTGGACCACAAGCTGCTGCGCCTGCATCAGATCCGCTACGGCGTCGACGTCACGCCGTACGACTGGGCGTGGAACATCACCGGGCTGGTCCTGCTGCTCATCGGCGTGCTCCTGGCCCTTCGCGCGGGCCGCCGGAGCGGTGCCGGCCCGGCATCGTGACCTTCGCGCACGTCCACCCCGACCCGGTGCCGGCCGAGTCGCTCCCCGCCGTGGCCGCGCTGCTGGTGGCCCTGGCGTACCTGCTGGCCGCGGGGCGGCTGCGGCGTCGCGGGGATGCCTGGCCCCGGTGGCGGGATGTGTCGTTCACCGCCGCGGGCGTCGGTACGGCCTGGGCGGCATGGGGAGCTCTGCCGGGCGGACCGTTCACCGGGCACATGATCCAGCACCTCCTCATCGGCATGGCCGCCCCGCTGCTGTTCGTCGTCGCCCGCCCCTTCACCCTCGCTCTGCGAGCCCTCGGTCCCGGCCGCGCACGACGCGCTCTGCTGCTTCTCACGCGTTCTCGTTGTATCGGCTGGCTCGTCTTCCCTCCGCTGGCAGCCCTGCTCGACGTGGGCGGCATGTGGCTGCTCCTCCGCACCGAGCTGTTCGCGGCCATGCGGCACGAGCCCTTGCTGCACGGCGTGGTGCACGCGCACATGCTGGCGGCGGGGCTCGTGTTCACCTTCGCCGTGTGCCAGCTCGATCCGGTGCGCCGACGGTGGAGTGTCGCCGTACGCGCTACCACCTTGCTCGCCGCCGGCGCCGCGCACGCGGTGCTCGCCAAGACGCTGTACGCGCTGCCGCCGCCCGGCACCGACTTCACCCCTGCCGACCTGCACAGCGGAGCCCAGTGGATGTACTACGGCGGCGACTTGGTGGACGCGGCCTTGGCCGTGGTGCTGGGGGTGGGCTGGTACACGGCCGGCGGACGGGCCCGCGCCCGTCGCATCCGCCAGGAGTCCGAACCGACCGGCTCCCGGCAGCTGACCGGGATGGCCGGGGCGCTCCTGGCCCCGCCCCACCCGCACCCTGGCACCGAGCCGGCGGCGAAGGACCTGACAGCCCCTGCGAGACATCACCGCCCGTTCACGCCAAGCAGTTGAGCCCGTGGGCATTGGTAGAAGAGTTCCGGGTCACCTTCGTCCAGGCCGTGAAGCAGACCGGCCGGGCTCCAGCGGGCACGCTGCAGCAGCAGTTGCGTGTTGACCCGATAAGCGGTGGGCAGTCAGGATCGCGGGGAGCGCCTGTCACTGGACTGATCACAGGCCGTCAGCGAGGCCAGGTAGGCATCGAGGAGCTGGACCTGCCGCTGCGGCGGGAACCCCGCCGGGGCGAACAGTGCCTGCACCACCAGGCCCAGCACGAAGGACTGGGCGCCGGCCGCGATGTCCGCGGGGTCGCCCGGTGGCAGTTCGCCCAGCTCTTGGGCCGCGATGACGCGCTCGGTGAGCCTGTCGCGGCTTGCGGCGTACCGGCGGGCGTGGTCGGCGCTCAGGTCGGGGTCGGCGAGCGCGGCATCCCAGGACGACACCCAGATCCGGTTGCTGTCGGTGGCCTCGGGAGTCAGCGGCAGGATGTCCAGCAGCGCATCCCTGAAGGCGGCGTATCCCCTGCCCGAGTCCCGGCGGGGACGGGCGAGCGTGCGCTGTTCGAGCAGGTCGAGGGCGTACTCCACCAGGGCGCGCTTGGTGGGGAAGTAGTGCGTGAGCAGACCGGTGGTCGCGCCTAGTTCGGCGGCGACGGTGCGCAGGGTCAGGCCGGCGAAGCCGCGGGCGGCCATGACCTGCCAGACCGCCTCGGAGACATCGCGTCGGCGTGCCTCGTGATCTCCCTTGGTGCGTGGCATGCCACCACGGTACATTTCCACAACACCTGTTATGCAAATGGGGAGGTCCTCATGCTCTCGCTGCCGCTGCGCGACGACGCCCGCCTCGGCCCGCTGGAGGTCTGGCACGCCGAAGAGTTCGCCGCCCACCTCGACCGCGCGCGTGAGCACATCCGGCCCTGGGTCGGGCCGTCCTTCGTCACGGACGACGTGGCCGGGGCGCGCGCCACACTGCGGCGGTACGCGGAACGCCAAGCGGACGACGGCGCCCGCCTGTACGGCATCCGGCGGGACGGAGTCCTGGTCGGCGGCGTGATGTTCACCGCCTTCGACGCCGCGGCCGGTTCGTGCGAGGTCGGCTGCCGGCTGGAACCGGCCGCGGAGGGCCAGGGGCTGGTCACCCCGGCGTGCCGGGCATTGCTGGACTGGGCGTTCACCTCCCGGGGACTGCACCGGGCCGAGTGGCACTGCCGGGCCGACAACGAACGCAGCTCGGCGGTGGCCAAGCGGCTCGGCATGACGCTCGAAGGAGTGCGCCGCGAGGCATGGCCCTACGAGGGCACGCGCTACGACAAGCAGCTCTGGGCGGTCCTTGCCACCGAATGGCGAGCCCTGAGCCAGTGACCGGGGCCCGCCCGCCTAGGAGTCGCCCGTTACGGAACAAGGGGCGACTCCGAGCGGGCAGGCTCGCCTTCACCCGGCGCTGGGAGCAGGTTCGTCGTCCCAGGCCATGGAGCACATCCGCCAGCCGGCGGGGGTCCGCAGGTACTGGGTGGTTTTGTGGCCGCGGCCCTCGAAGCGTTCTCCGTGCCGGAACCCGGACTTGCCGTACACACTGAACCGGTGGGCGACCGATCCGAACATCTCGGTCCGCTCGGAGATCTCCCACTCCGAGAACTCCGTCAGCGTGCCGTCGGTGAGCATCTTCTGTCGCGGCTCGATGAACGCGTCGAGGTCCATGACGCAGGGCTCGCCCCCGACGTTCGAGATGATCCTCCCCTCCGGCACGAACAGGTGCCGGATGACTTCCAGATCGGGCTGCCTGCCGTCGGTATTGGTGAAGGAACTCATGAACAGGCCCATCAGACGGTCGAGTTCGGCCTGGACGCAGGCCCTCGGCACGTTCTGGCCGTGCACCGGCGGCCACTCATGGGACAGCACCGACCAGACTTCACTGTCCTGCCGTACGCCGCGGGCGGTCCCGCGCTCACGGAGTACGCCGTCCCTGGTCATGCCCAGCCGGCGGGCGACGGCGATGCTGCGCACGTCGTCCGCGGTGACCCACCATTCGACGCGGCTCATCCCCCGTTCGGCGAATGCCCAGTCGATCAGCGCCCGGCCCGCCCGCGTCTCAAGGTCGTGGTCCCGCGCGGCCTGCTCCGGCCGGCAGCTGATCTCACACACTCCGGTGAGGGTGTCGAGGCAGGCGAAGACGGCAGCGCCGACGAGGACACCTTCTCGCCATATCCCGTACAACCGCCCTGCGCCGGAGGCCAGTTGGTCGGCGTATCGCCGGCGGTAGGTCTCCGCGGGGTCGGGATCGGTGTGTGCGGTGAGTTCCGGTGCCTGCCAGGGCTCCAGGGGCCGGAGTTCAGCGTCGTCACCGAGCGCAAGAGTGAACATGGGCGGTCGGCCCTCCAAGTCCTCGTGGCGCGTCGGCGAGGGGCGCCCGCACGCATATACATAACAGCTGTTGGGTGATTCAGGCTAGCAGTCGGCCTGGGCCGCGGTCGTCGACCGGAAGGTGACCGCTGGGGGGATCGGGCAGCTGCGCTACCTCACCGGCGTGGGCGGGGACGGCGGTCTGCTGCCGTCCAGAGCTCGATCGCGTCGGGGTGGCGGTCACGCCGTATTCGGCCGCAGCGGGCGTCGCGGTCGAAGGTGCCCAGGATCTCGCAGGGCCCGCCCTCGGCGCCGAGGGTGATGCGAAAGCGCCGGTGGCCGGGCAGGAGGCTGGCGGCGTCGGACAGCACCACCAGCCATTCGCGGACGAGGAGGGCGCGCACCCTCGAGGGATTGTCGGGCGGCGGGTCGGCCATCCGCTGACGCATCACGCTCACCCCGATACTCACGGTCACCCGCAGGAACAGCACGCACCCCGGCTGACGGCCCCGCGGGAAGCTGCGCCTCCCCACCACGACCGGCGACCCCGGTCCTCGCTGACCGTCGTCCGGGCCGGCCTCAGCGCCTTCCGTGACAGCCCTCCCTGGGCCTGCCGACCAAGTGAGCCTCGCCGACCATCCCGGCGCCGCCGTCACCCCCCGCCCGGCGGCGCGAGCCGGAGGCCGCCGACCCGCCTGTGCCGCTGCAATCCTCGAAGCCATGTGGTCTGCGAGGATGTCCCGTATGGACGTTCGGATCAGGAACCATGTGACGGTGACCGGGCGGACCGGCGCGCCGGTGGTGGTGCTGGCGCACGGTTTCGGGTGTGACCAGAACATGTGGCGTCTGGTGGCACCGGCACTGGAGCGCGATTTCACCGTAGTCCTCTTCGATCATGTGGGCTCCGGAAACTCGCACCTGGCGGCCTGGAGCCCGGACCGCCACGGGTCGATGGACGGATACGCCGACGATGTGCTGGAGGTATGCCGGGATCTCGCGCTGGGTCCGGTCACGTTCGTGGGTCATTCGGTGAGCGCCATGATGGGCGTGCTGGCAGCCGCTCGCGAGCCGGAGGCGTTCGCCGGGCTGGTGCTCCTCGCCCCGTCCCCCTGCTTCATCGACGACCCGGCCACGGGCTACCGGGGCGGCTTCAGCTCCGCCGACATCGACGAGCTGCTCGAATCGCTGGACGCGAACTATCTCGGCTGGTCGGGCACGATGGCCCCAGTGATCATGGGCAACCCGGAGCGACCCGAACTGGGTGAGGAGCTGACCAACAGCTTCTGCCGTACGGACCCGGAGATCGCGCGGGTCTTCGCCCGGGTGACGTTCCTGTCCGACAACCGCTCCGACCTCGCGGCGGTGCGGGTGCCCACGCTGATCGCCCAGTGCTCCCGTGACGCGATCGCCCCGCCCGAGGTGGGCGCGTTCGTCCACGCCCAGATTCCGGGCAGCCAACTGATCACGCTGAACGCCACGGGGCACTGCCCCCAGCTCGCCGCCCCGGAAGAGACCGCCGAGGCGATCGCCGCGTTCGTGAAGGCCACCCGATGATGTGCGCCACCGGCGAGGGTGCCGACAACAACGATCCGGACGACGACCCGAGCGCGGCGGACGAGGCGGCCCGGTTCTCGGCCCTGCTGGAGGACAGCGCCGAGGACCTGTATGAACACGCCCCCTGCGGCTATCTGTCAACGCTGCTGGACGGCCGGATCGCCAAGGTCAACACCACGCTGCTGGACTGGCTCGGCTACGAGCGAGGCGAGCTGGTGGGCCGTCGGGCCTTCTCCGATCTCCTGACCGTCGGCGGCCGGCTCTACCACGAGACCCATTTCGCCCCGCTGCTGCGGATGCAGGGCGAGGTCAGTGGTGTCGCGCTGGAACTGAAGGCGGCCGACGGCTCCCGGCTGCCCGTCATGGTCACCTCGACGGTCAAGACCGGCAGTGACGGACAGCCCCTGCTGATCCGCACCACCCTCTTCGACGCCCGCGACCGCCGCGCCTACGAGGCGGAACTGCTGCGCGCCCGTCAGGAAGCCGAACGCGAACGCAACCGTCTGCTGCAGCTGAACAACACCCTCCAGCAGACCCTGCTGCCCCCCGTGCTGGCGAACGTGCCTGGTCTGGACGTCGCCGCGCACTACCACATCGCCTCCGTCGACGAGGTCGGCGGCGACTTCTACGACCTGTTCCCCCTCGCCGCCGGCACCTGGGGCATGTTCCTGGGCGATGTGTGCGGCAAGGGCGCCGCCGCGGCCGTCATCACCTCCCTGGCCCGCTACACCCTGCGCGCGGCCGCCGTGTACGACCCGGATCCGGCCGCCGTCCTCGGCAACCTCAACACGGTCCTCAACCACGAGTACTCCGGCACCGACCCCCGCTTCTGCACGGTCATCTTCAGCCTGCTCACCCCCGACCTCCACCAGGGCGGCTTCAGGATCGTCCTGGCCAGCGGCGGGCACCCTCCGGCCCTGCTGATGCGTGCCGACGGCACCGCCGACTTCCTGCCCACCCCCGAGGGGCAGCTCATCGGCGTCCTGCCGGACGCCCACGTCGCCACCACCACCGTCCACCTCGCCCCCGGTGACACCTTGCTCCTGTACACCGACGGCCTCACCGAAGCCCACACCGGCGCGGGCGACGAGGACCGGTACGGAGACGACGCTCTCCTCGCCTTCGGCCGCGACCTCGCCCCCACGACGGCGTCGGACACCATCGGAGCAGTGCGCGGGCTGCTCACCACCTTCGGCACCGGCGTGGAAGACGACACCGCCGTCCTCGCGGTCCACGTGCCCCGAACCACCAGTGAGCAGCCATGACCGAGCACCTGACCCTGCGCACCGGCACCACCGCCACCGGAGCGGTCCTGGAACTCTCCGGGGAGCTGGACCACCACACCGCAGCCGAGGTGCGGGCCGCCCTCGCAGAGCTGGAACTGCGTGCGGGGCAGCAGCTGGTCCTCGATCTGGCGGGGGTCACGTGCTGCGACTCCAGCGGCATCACCGTCCTGATCGCCGCCCGCAACCACGCCTTGGCCGCCGACGCGACGATCGCGTTGGCCGCGGTTCCCGAGCGCGTCTGCCGGATCTTCCGCCTCGTGGGCCTGGAACAGGTCTTCCCTGTCCATCCCAGCGCCCAGGCCGCCGAAGACGCCTGGCACCCCGGCTCGAGCTGACCGACCACCTGCCAGGCTCAGACCAGGGACTCGAAGTACGCCTTCTGCGCGGGGTAGTAGTCCGCGAAGTCGGGCCGCGGCTCGTCCTTGCGTGCAGCGGTGAGCATGTCCAGGTAGTACTCCCAGCCCGGGCCGGTGTCGCCGAGGTGCTCGGTGGAAGCGAGGTGATGGATCAGCCGGAGTTCGGTGATGCCGGCAGCTTCGGCCAGCAGCAGCTCCATCGACCAGGTTCCGGCCTCGTCCTCCATCAAGATCGCGAGGCGGTGCGGTGGTTCGCACGCTTCGATCCGCAAGGGGCACCAAGGCACCGACTTCTCGAACACCATCTGCACCTCGATGGTGCGGCCGGGCCCCGCCTCGCCGCGCCACGGGCCGAACCAGCGGGCAGTGCGCTCCGGCTCGGTGACACTCGCCCACACGTCGTCGATGGAGGCACGGTAGGTGCGGGTGAGGATCAGATCGTGCCCCGTCGGCGTGGAGATGAGCTGTCCGGTGGGCTCAAGGGTCATGCCGTGTCCTCCTTGGAGTGGTGCAAGGGGTGCGGAACACTGGCGGGCTCCGCGCGATTGCGCTCCCGCCGAGTGCGGTGTACTTCGGTCTCCAATGCCCCCAAACGCTGCGTCCAGTCGACCTTCGCGGCGTCGAACCGGGCCAGCCAGGCGGCGAGGCCTTCCATCCGGGAGCGGACGAGCGAGTAACGCCGATGGCGCCCGATCTGCTGGTCCACGACCAGCCCGCTCTCCCGCAGCACGCGCAGGTGGCGGCTGACCGCGGGCCGGCTGATGGCGAACCGGGCAGCGATGTCGCCTGCCGTCAGCGGAGAGCGGCGCAACATCATCAGGATCTCCCGGCGCACCGGATCGGCGATGGCGTCGGCCACCTCGCTCAACTCGTCCACCCGAAAAGCGTAACCCATCGGTTACGCGTTTACGAGGGGCTGCCGGCGACGAGGCCGAGGGCCCTCAGGGCTCTTCCGCGCGGACACGGTCCGCGACACCCAGCGTCAGCGCCTCCGCCTGCTCCTCCAGGTTCCATCTCCCCTCGCGATAGGCGTGGTTGCTGATCCAGAACACGAGGACGCCGTCGCGCAGGGAACGGCTCACAAGTCCCAGGGACCAGTCGTTACCGCCGTCGTGCCAGGCGACGGGTCCGTCCGGGGTGTCGCCTAGGGTCCACCCGTATCCGTACGAGCTGTCCGACCCCGGCTCCTGAACGCGGGGTTGGAAGAGCTTGTCCCTGGCGTGCGCCGGCAGGACGTCATCCCCCAGGAGCGCCCGGTGCCAACGGAACATGTCCTCGGCGGTGGAGAGCATGCCGCCGTTGCCGCGCAGGTTCCAGTACGGTCCGTCGGCGGCCCAGGGATGGTCGAAGGGCCTGCCCTGACTGCGCCCCTTGCTGTCGTACTCCACCGCGACCAGGTGCCGCGGCCGGCGCGGCAGCACGTATCCCGTCTGTTCCATCCCGGCCGGGCCGAACAGGTGCCGGGCCAGGAAGCGTTCGTACGTCTCCCCCGACGCCTCCTCGACGATCACCGCGAGCAGGCTGTAGCCGGTGTTGGAATAGTGGTACTCCTTGCCCGGCGCGGACTGCAGCTTTGACGACAGGGCTCCGCGTATCAACTCCGCACGGGACACGGGGTCGTAGTCATCACCGAGCCCTTCGACGAGACCCGACGTGTGCGTGAGGAGGTGCTCGACCGTGATGCCGCGCTTGTCGGCGGGCATCGGGCGCTCGTGCCCGAGGAACCGGCTGATCGGATCGCTCACCTGGAGCCGGCCCATCGCCTCCAGCTTCACGATCGCGGCCGCGGTGAACTGCTTCGTCATCGACATGACGTCGTACACCGTCCCGCAGCTCGCAGGCGTGCCGGCGGCCCGGTCGGCCGACCCGAATCCACCGCAGTACGCGAGCCGGTCACCGTGGGCGGCGATCACGGTGCCACCCGGTCCGGCGGGCAGTGTACGGCGGAGGAAGTCGGCGACCGACTCACCGTGACGGGGCTGGGAAGCCGGAGTGCCCAGCGCCGACGGCCCGTCACCGGACTCTCCGGAGCACCCCCCGAGCAAGAGCAGAGCAGCGACGGCAGTCGCGATCGGCCTACGGCGGCGGCGAGACAGAGTCGTACCCACATGACCTCCAACGTCGTTGATCCGCCCCGACGTTCGCCGCCCAATGCCCCGTTCCTCAAGCCATGATGGTGTTCGAGCTTGTGCGAGTTCATGTACGTCCAGGTCAAACAGGGGGATCACGATGACCACAGCACCACCCGCACCGGTCGACACCGACGCGGCCGCCTTCGTGGCGGCACTCGGCCGCCTCAAAGCGTGGTCGGGCCTCAGCTACCGCCAGATGGAACGCCGTGCCGCGCAGGCGGGGCACTCACTGCCCTACTCCACGGCGGCGACCATGCTCGGCAGGGACCGGCTGCCGCGTGCGGAGTTGGTCACCGCGTTCGTGGCGGCATGCGGGCTGCGGGCCGATCAGGCGGAGGCGTGGCTTGATGCGCGGATGACCATCGCGTACGGCGGACAGCCCGTCGCCGTGACCACACCGGCCGCGCGGAACAGGGGCCCTCGGCGGCCTCGTTGGGCGCTCGCCGGGGTCCTGGCGCTCGCCGCCGCACTCCTCGGCGGGACCCTGGCGGCCGGTGCCCACACGGACGACGTGGAGGTCGACGACACGCGGACATCGCTTCAACTGCCGCGTTCCTGACCAGCAGCCGTACGCGGTGTCCAGGTCTCGCAAGGACTGCTGCAGCCCCGCCGCGCGGGCCTCCTCACGGACGCGCGACGCGTCGTTGAAGACGACCCGCAGGTTCGCCCGTATGGCGGTGTGCCGTGAGGGGGGCGAAAATGGGGCTGAGCGGATAAGAGGCTGACGATCAGCGGAGACGGCGGCGCCTGCAAGACGGGACACGGTGAGCTGCCCTGAGAACGCAGGTGATCACTCATGTGCCGATGGCTCGCCTACTCGGGAACGCCCCTGCTTCTCGACACCATCCTCTACCGGCCGGTCCACTCGCTGATCGACCAGAGCCTCCACTCCAAACTGGGCGTCGAGACGACGAACGGCGACGGTGCGGGCATCGGATGGTACACGCAGGAAGACATCGACACGCCCGCCTTGTACCGGGACATCGGCCCCGCCTGGAACAACCGCAACCTGAGGGAGATCGCGACGCATGTCCGCTCCCCGCTGTTCTTCGCCCATATACGGGCCTCCACCGGCAGCGCGGTGCAGCAGACGAACTGCCATCCCTTCCGGCACGGCCGCTGGATGTGGATGCACAACGGTGCCATCGCGGACTTCCCGCTCATGCGCCGTGATCTGTCGCTGCTCGTCGCCCCCGCGCTGTACTCCGCCATCGAGGGAACGACGGACTCGGAGCTGATGTTCTACCTGGCGCTCACCTTCGGTCTGGACGAGGACCCGCCGACCGCGGTGGCCCGGATGGCGGGAGTGGTGGAGCGCATCGGCCGGGAGCACGGCGTGGAGTTCCCGCTGCAGATGACGATCGCCGTGACCGACGGCGATCGCGTGTGGGCCTTCCGCTACTCGAGCCGGCGCGCTTCCCGGTCGTTGTTCTACAGCACCCGCGTGGACGCGCTCCGCAAGCTGCACCCGGATATGGCGTTCCTGCAGGACGTGTCCGACGAGACCCGCCTCATCGTGTCCGAACCCCTCGGTGACCTGCCGGGTGCCTGGAACGAGGTGCCCGAGAGCACCTACGGCGTCGTACGCGGCGGAGCCGGCGAGATGCACCCCTTCGCTCCGGAACCGGCGTGAGGAGGTGTGGGCCAGGACGGCGCGGGCGGGGCCCGGGAGTTGGTACCGGGCCCCGCTGTTGCTCTGCGCTGACGGGAGGGGGTCAGCTGGTCAGGGCGAACTTCTGGGCGCTGGAGCTGTCGCAGGGCTGTTGGGACAGGCGGGCGCCGTTCGCGGTGGAACCGTTGTCGACGGCGAGGCACTTGCCGCTGTGGCGGGCGACGAAGCGGTACTGACCGCTGGTGCCGGTGGTTTCGGGGCGCCACTGCTGGTTGGTGCTGCCGAAGGACGTCCACAGGTGGACCTTGGTGCCGTTGGCTGTGGCTCCGGGGCCGCCGTCGACGTCCCAGACGCGGTTGTTGAACTGGTTGACGACCTGGTAGTAGCCGTCACTGGTGGGGCGTAGCTGCCACTTCTGGTTGGTGCCGGTGCCGCATGCCCACTGCTGCAGGGCGGTGCCGTCACCGGTGCCCCAGTCGGCTGCGTCGAGGCAGGCGTTGCTGCCCGCGTTGACGACGCGGTACCAGGCGGCGGGGTCGATGGGCCCGTTGGGGTCGGGGCCGGTGGTGCCGCCGGCCCAGGTGAGGGTGGCGATGGCCCCGGCCGGGAGGGTGTAGGCGAGGGTCCTGCCGCCTTCGGTCAGCGAGAACCGCTGGGAGGTGGTGGCGGTGTTGACGACGAAGGCGGCGAAGGAGTTGTCGGGGTTCTGGAAGGTGACGTTCTGCACGCCGCCGGAACCCTGGCTGGTGGAACCGACGCGGGTGGCGCCGGGTTTGATGAACTTGGTGACGTGGCCGAGGACGTAGTACTCGGCGTTGCGGGTCACGTTGCCGTTGGCGATCTCGACGACGCCGTTGCAGCGGTTGGCGCAGTGGCCCTGGTGGGGGCCGCCGTTCTGGTCGAGGGCGAGGTTCCAGTTGATGACGGTCTCGCCGCCGTGGCGCATGTTCTGCACGACGAGGTTCTCGGAGTGCCAGCGCAGGGTGTCGGCGAAGGTGGTCGCGGGGTTCGTGCTGTCGGTGCCGGAGCACTCGGTGAAGAAGACCCGCTTTCCGGCGTTGACGACTTGCTGCTGGGCCGAGGGGGCGCCGCCGTAGCAGTGGAAGGCCGCGCCGATGACGCGCTGGATGCCCTGCGTGGAGTTGAAGACCTCCAGGGGGTAGTTCGGGTGATCCCAGTTGTGGTCGTAGGCGAGGATGCTGGTCGGGAGCCCGTTGGCGGTCAGGGTCTGGTCGAGGACCTTCACGAACGCGGCCTGCTCGCCCGACGTCATCGACATCGACGGGTAACTGGTCGCGAACTCGGGCTCGTTCTGGACGGTGAGGTCGCGGAGGGTGATGCCCTGCTGGCCGTACGCCTTGATCGCCTTGACCAGGTAGTCGGCGTACGCCTGGTAGTGGTCGGCCTTGAGGCTGCCGCCGTTGAGGGAGTTGCCGGTCTTCATCCAGGCCGGGGGCGACCACGGGGAGCCCATGAAGCGGATGGCCGGGTTGTGGGCGGTGGCCTGCTTGAGGACGGGGATGATCTCCTGCTGGTCGCGGCCGATGGAGAACGAGCCCTTGGTGTCCTCATAGGTGTAGAAGCCGCCGGAGTTGAAGTCGGTGCTGCCCAGCGGCTGGCGCAGGTAGTTCAGCCCGATGCCCTCGGTGGTGGAGAACAACGACTTCATCAGGTCGGCGCGCTTGTCGGCGGGCAGGCCCTGGATGAGGTGGGCGGAGGCTTCGGTGACCGAGGCGCCGGCGCCGGTGAACTTCTGGCCCTTGGCTGCGGCGTCGACCCGGATGTCGATGGGCTGGGCGGGGCTGTTAAAGGGGACGGTCTCGGCGGCGAGCTTCCTGGATCCGTCGGCCGTGGTGACCCAGACCTGAGCGGTGGGGTCGGCGGCCCGGGCGGTGCCGCCGGCTGCGGCGAGGCCGGAGACGGCGAGTATCAGGGCGGCGCCTGCGGCGCGGGCTCTGGTGGCTGTTCGGACGGACGACACGTGCGGCTCTCCTTCGGTGTGGGGTGACCTGAGACGGGGAGGTGGTGCACCGGCCTGAGCCGGAATTGCGGCGCGTCGTCGTGCTGACGGCCACATGAAAGCACACCTGCTAAGTACTTAGTAAGTGGCCCACGTCACAGTATCTGCGGGCCTTTCGAAAGTTGATCACGGTGAGCGCGACGGCCCTATGCTGGAACGGTGAGTAACCAGTCGGTAAGCGGAACGAACCGGAAAACACAGCCGCGCACCCCCCGCAGCGCGGAGGCCAAGCAGCGCCAGCAGGACATCCTGCGGATCGCGATGGACACATTCGCCGCCCGCGGATACAACAACGCCTCGCTGCAGGAGATCGCCGACCGGGCCGGACTCACACAGGCCGGTGTCCTGCACTACTTCCGCACCAAGGCCCAGTTGCTGACCAGCGTGCTGGAGCTGCGCGACGCGAGCGACATCGAGCAGCTCGGCACCGAGCGCCCGCGCGGACTGGCCTTCCTGCGCCACCTGATCGACACGGTTTCCCGCAACGCCGAGCGCGAGGGCATTGTCCGGCTGTACGCGGTGCTGTCCGCGGAGAGCGTCACGGAGGGCCATCCCGCCCAGGACTTCTTCCGCACCCGCTACGAGGGCCTGCGCGCGATGGTGGTCGAGGCCCTCGAGGAGGCGTGCGAACTCGGCGAGATCCGCGAGGGTACGGCCGTGGAGGACACGGCCAACGCGATCATCGCCGTCATGGACGGGCTGCAGGTGCAGTGGCTGCTGGCGCCGGACCGCGTGGACATGGCCGCCTCCACCGACCGCGCCATCACCGGGCTGCTGGCAGGGCTGACGACATGCTGAGTGTCCGCGGACCGCACATGTGCCGATCATGCGACAGGGCCCGGATCGTAAGGATCCGGGCCCTGTGCGGTAGTAGCGGGGACAGGATTTGAACCTGCGACCTCTGGGTTATGAGCCCAGCGAGCTACCGAGCTGCTCCACCCCGCGTCGGTGAACACCACCCTACGCCATCACCGGGGGTACCCATGACCACAGGGCCGCGCCGACGCAGGTCAGGCTTGCGCAGCGGTGCTCGCCCCCGGCGGGCGCACCATGAAGACGTCGACCGGGTCCTGCGCCTCCACGACGAAGCCGTGGCGGTCATAGAGCCGGCGGGCGGCGCTGCCCTGCAGGACGTTCAACGCCACGGTCATGCCCTGCGCGTCGGTCCCCTCCAGCACCGTGCGCAAGACGGCGGACCCGAGACCTCGGCCCTGGTGGTGCGGAGCGAGGTAGAAGTGCTCCAGCCACTGCCTGCCTTCGGCGGGGCGGAGCGTGAGGCATCCCGCACATTCGCTGTCGACCATGATGATCGACGTGTGCTGAGTGGAGAAGGAATCGCGCAGCCTCTGCCGCACCCGGTGCTCGTCGTAGCGGCCGAGGCGTTCCAGATCCGCGCGCATGACCACGGCCCGCAATTCCGCGATCTTCTCCACGTCCGTAGCCGCCGCGGAACGCAGCGCCCACCCCGCGCCGGATGCCGACAACGCCCGTACGCGCACCGCCCCATCCGCTCTCGTCCGCGTCCCCATACCCCCCGCGTCCATGCCCCCTGCGTCCATGCCCCCTGCGTCCATGGACGGAGTATCTCAGCCCGCTTGCGACGCAACGGGCCGCAGGTCACACCAAAGTCCGGCGTAACCTGGGCGAAGAACACGTGGACGGCGGCTACTTCAAGGTCACGGCGTCCCCGGCGGACACGACCCGTGCGGTCGTGGTGGTGCCGGGGAAGTACCAGCGCCAGCTTCCCGCCGCGGTGGCGGTGACCTTGGTGCTGAGCTTCCCGACGTCGCCGGTCTTCACGGTCTTGACCGTGCTGTAGTGGGCGGCACCGCTCTTCCTGAACTGCAGCTTCACCTCCTGCCCGGCGAAGCCGTGGTACTTCAAGTCCTCCCAGTTGGCCCGGGACAGCTTGCCGGTGACGGTGAGTTGAGCTCCTTCGGCCACGGGCTCGGGGGCGGCGTTCGTGGTGAGCTTGGACGCGCGCTTCATCTTGAACTCGGCGATGTGATCGGAGATCCAGTAGTCACCGTCGTTGGCCTTGACGGTGGCGTTGACCTGCCAGACGCCCGCCGTGCGGTTGACGTTCTCGGGCACGCTGCCCGGGAGCCAGCCCGGAGCGATCGTCATCATGGCCGTGCAGACGGACGTGGTGGAACTTTGCTTCTCGCACCGGGTGTCCACCCAGTCGCTGAAGCCCCAGCCGTTCGTCTTGTTGAACACGCTGACATCCGACAGGCCCTTCACTCCGGAGTCGTCCCGGATGGTGATGGCGATCGGGTACGTGACACGCGCCGATGTTCCGATGATGACGCTCTTCCCGCTGTTCACCACCGTCTTGGTGACCCGGATGTCCCCCCGGCCCTCCGCATGAGCTCCCGCCGCGGCCAACAGCGTCAGGACCGCCGACCCGCTCCCCGTGATCCAGGCGGCCCTGGCCGTTCTGCCTCGCATGATTCCTCTCCTGTGATGTGGGGAGCGAGGTTACACAGCCGGCCGGGCTGTTTCCGCACAAGGGTTCGCCTGACGGCCGAGGGCGCTGTGCCGAGGCGCTACGGTGCGACGGATGCCTCGCTGACGACCGCATGCGATGGCCCGCTCGCGGTGCGGCGGAAGCGGCCGGGGGCGAGGCCGTGCTGGCGTTTGAAGGCGTTGGCGAAGGCGAACTCGGAGGTGTAGCCGACCTGGGCGGCGACGGCCGACAGGGGCGCCTGGGTGTCGCGCAGAATCCGTGCCGCGCTGCTCAGCCGCCACCAGGTGAGGTAGGCCATCGGTGCCCGGCCGACGAGTTGGGTGAAGCGCCGGGCCAGAGCCGTTCTCGACAAGCCGACCTCGCGGGCGAGTTCATGGACCGTCCAGGGGTGCGCGGGTCGGCGGTGCAGGAGGTTGAGTGCCGCGGCGACCGCCGGATCGGCCAGCGCGGCGCACCAGCCGGCCGACGGCCCTACAGCGGACTCCTCCTCCAGCCAGGCGCGCAGCACGTGCACCAGGAGCAGGTCGAGCAGCGCCGGGAGTGCTGCGTCCGCTCCCGGCTTGCCGTGCGCGAGGTCGGCAGCCAGCAGTTCGACCACCGCGGCCAGTGCCGGATGCCGGTCGGGCCCCGCGGGCAGGTGGACGACCTCGGGCAGCGCGCGCAGGAAGGGGTGCACCTGACCCCGGTCGATACGGTACGCGCCGCACAGCAGGACGGTCCCGCCCGCGGTCATCGCATCGCCCTGCCCCAGCAGGTGAGATGAGTCGGTCTCGGGTTCCGGGTCGAGCGGCAGCAGAGCCGCCACGCGGTCTGCACCACTGCTCATCCCGTGCACCGCGCCATGGGGCAGGAAAACGACATCCCCCGCACTCAGCAGCGTCGCCGCGCCCTCAGGAGGCAGCAGCCAGCAGCTGCCCCGCAGAACGATGTGAAACCCGGCGCCCGGATACGGGCCGAAGCGGTTGCCCCACTCCCCCTCACGGCGGGAGAGGCGGAACTTGGCCCGTCCCACCCGCATCGTGGCAATCACATCGCTGACGACATCCATGCGTCGACCCTACGACTTCGTCCCAGCAGTGGGACGCACGCGCATGTTCTGGGCGCGCAGACGCATAGGAAGGCCAACTGGCCCTCCGTACGGTGGAGAACGACCCCACATCCAAGCCTGAACGGAAAGCAGCTGCCATGACCGCTTACGTCGTCATCGATCTTGACGTGACAAACCCCGCCGCATTCCAGGAGTACATCGACGGCGTCACCCCCCTCATCGAAGCCGCCGGTGCCCGCAACCTTCTATTCGACGACAACCCGACCGTTCTGGAGGGCGATTGGAAGCCCGCGACGCTCGTGCTCCACGAGTTCCCCTCCCGAGCGGCACTGCAGACGTTCTGGGACTCCCCCCAGTACCAGCCCTTCAAGGCACTGCGCCGCACCTGCTCCACGGTCAAGGTCGTCGCCGGAGAGAGTCCCGAGGCCCACTGAGACAGGACTTGTCCGTGGCGGACTCGGCATTCGGGGCCTTCGCGCTGACAGGGCGTCCGTTTTGCCCTCTGGCCAACGCGCGTAGAACGCGGGCACCATTCTTCCCGCACCACCTGCACAGCCACCCCCCAGGAATCATGGCCCACCGCAGGAAGGTCCCCACATGAAGGTCATCAAGGCCTTGAGGCTCCGCTCGCTGCTGACCGCTCTCACCCTGGTCGTCGCCCCCGGCGCCGCGGTGCTCGGTACCGCCGGCGACGCCTTCGCCGTCACGAAGATCAGTCACTCCACCGCGACCTCGATGTTCTCGCAGGTCGGCATCACGTGGTCGTCGTCCGGCAACTGCTCCAACCGCAACAACTCCACCTGTACGTCCTTCGAGCAGCTCAACCTGGCCACCGCCCAGGGAGCCCAGACCCTCAAGCGGGCCAGTGGCTGTGCCCTGAACATCACCGGCGGCACCGAGACCGGACACGCCTCCGGCACCTACTCGCACTGGAACGGCTACAAGCTCGACTACAGCAAGTACACCTGCATCGGCAACTACATCAAGAACAACTTCACCTACATCGGCGTGCGCGGAGACGGCGCCCCGCAGTGGCGTTCCGGCTCCGGGAACATCTACGCCGACGAGGGCAACCACTGGGACGTCCTCTACTACAACTGCGGCGGCTGCTGACACGCCTCGGGGGCGGTCGTGCGGAGGGCCTTGGGCCTCC